>DASYGV010000086.1:0-180140 GCA_035999335.1 Thermoanaerobaculia bacterium
GGCGTTATATACCAGCAGTTTAACGACCTCGCCCAAGGCCCTGCCTTCCTTGCGGTTGTAAACCACCACGCCGACTCCACCGGTCTGGGCCGAGCGCACTGCTTCCTCAACAGCGAAGGCCAAGTACGGCCGACAAGTGCACAGGACGGAGCCAAACACGTCTGATCCGCTGCATTCGTCGTGAATTCGACACGAGATTTTGGTGCGGTGGTCGGTGAGAAGTGCACTTTCACCAAAAACATAAGCGCTTGTCCCGCCGATGGGCGGCAGGAACGCCTTGCGCTTCATGTCTGTCTTAAGAGCTGGGAACATGCCATCGGTGCAGTTGAACAACGCCTCGCGAAGCTCAAGCTCGGTTAGGTCGAGGCGTGCAGCCACGCCGGGCAGCCACCAGACTGGCTCGATAGCGATCTTCGTGACCAGGACATCACCCAACCGAGTCAGGAAGTGTCCATCGGGGCGCAGGCGGCCGAAGCTCACGGCTTGGGTGATTTCAGCCATTTGCAGGTGTCCCTCCGCCACGGCGATGGTAGGACGGATATCCAATCCGGCGCGCCGCTCTTTCTCAAAGACCTCGGCGACCCGATGGCCCCAAGGATCGAGAGTGACGATTCTGTTCGGATCAAACCACTGCGGGAAAGGGCCGATTCTCGCGGTCGGATCAGTACCAGCCAAGTTGGGCCTGTGGTGGCCCGAGAGCACTCCTGTGGCCACGGCTAGCGCCTGATAGACCCCAAGTGATGCAGCATGAACGCCGATTGCATTGCGCGCCGTGCCAGCGTGGATGCCAGCGACAACGGGACCTCGAACTCTCGGCTCGGGCGAGCCCCAAGCTATCGTCGGCGGAGATTCAATCACGCTGTGCCTTCGAAACTTCGTCGATTCGCGCCAGACCGTGCGGAGCATTGAGGTTCAGCCCTCCACGGAGGATGAAGCCCAACTGCTCCAGCCGGCTGACGCCCACTAACAATGAGGCAAGCGGGATCCAGCCTTCCCATCCGCTCAGGGCGATAAGCGGCCATAAGCAGAACAACAGCGTCGCACCAGCCTTGGCGGACCAGAAGTGAAACATCAAAAAGCGGCGCGTGAGCAGCCACGAGGCGGCTAGATACACGATGGGAGCGGCGAAGAGCACGACCATGGCGACGCCGTGCCGCTGGGCCAGCCCAGGGTAGGCGGACAATAGGAAGCCCAAGATGGCGAGTGAAAACAGGTTGTCGATCGCGCCGTCGAGTTGGGCGCCGAACTCAGAAGCCGTACCACCTCGCCTGGCCAACCAGCCGTCGAATAGATCCGTGGCCGCAGCCACACTGTAAACGACGAGAGCAGCAAGCGAATAACCCGCCGCGAGCAGAATGAAGGTCGGGGCGATAAGCCCACCCCGCGACAGGGTCACAAGGTTCGGCAGATTGAGCTTCCCGTCCTCAGCGATCAATCGTCGCCACAGTTGAGGGCGATCGGTCACTCCGTCGATCATACCGTCGTCTCCAACGGCAGATAGATCGATATGCCGACGCCGCTCTTGATGAACAAATCGGTTAGCCGCCAACGGGTAAGTTCGAGCGACGATCGACCATCGCAGGAACTGAGATACGTCGGCGCATCGAGCGCACCGGAAATCACTGGGATATGTTTGATAACGATTCGCGAAACCAGCCCCGCTTCGAAGAGGCTGTGCAACAGTCTCGACCCACCTTCAACCATCAACGATTTGACACCGCGTGCCTGGAGCAACGTTATTAGGGCGGGGAGTTCGACTCTGTCTTTTCCGCACCGAACAACCTCCACCGCGGGTTTCGAGGCGAGCGCGGCCACCGCTTGCGCAGATGCTCCACCTGCCACCGCGATCAACGTGGCGCCGCCATCGTTTAAGACCTTGGCGCCGAGCGGTAGTAAACCGTCGGACGAAGGCACGATCCGCAGCGGGTTCGGGCCTCGCGCATATCGGACCGTCAGTTCCGGATCGTCAATCCGCACCGTACCCGCACCGACCATGACGGCATCGTTAAGCGCCCTTTGCTCATGAAACCAAGCGCGCAGTTCCGAACCGTAAAAGTGGAAGAGTGCTCTGCTAGATGACCCCGCACCGAGCGACAGCTTTCCATCGATTGTTAGTTCCGTAACTGTCGTGACGTCAATCATCGAGGCTTTATTATGAATCCGGCGTTTCCGGATTCTGTATTTTACTCCGTCGTTCACCAGAAAGTTGGTCGCGCACGTTCGCGAAGATGCCGGAGTTCGGCACTGGGAAGCGGGGAGTTCAGGGAAAACCGTAACGCGGAACGACTCGATTCCGTGAGTACTCCTCGCGATGATCACGCGTCTAACGCGTGTCTAATCTAATTCGCACGTGTTCGCACGTCTGCGGACAAGTCCGGCCCGAAGTAACATGCTCTCGAAAGGAGATATCCGCATATGTCCCGTGACAGACGCGGAGATGCCCTTAAGGTAGTGTGTCTCAGTCAACGGAACGCCGCTCCGAGCGTTCCTTGGCCGCTTTCGCCCGCTCTCTACTGCCGCAAGATTGGCCGAGCGGCAAAAAACTCTCGTCGCGGGGGCGTGCACATCCCTTGCGATATCACTCCTACGGCTCAACCAAGCGTCTTCACCAGCTTCTTCGGCGCGATCGCACGATAGCTTTCGTCGATCCACTGCTTCAGCAGCGGCATCGGCACTTCGCTGACTTTCTTGAAGCTCGCCGACACCCATCCGCTTTTGCCGAGGCCGTAGCCGGTGGGCTCGGCGAACGGGAGGTCGACGGCCATGTCGCGGGACTGCGGGAGCTTCACCGAGAGACTCAGCTCCTTCGCGTCCTTGTCGCCGCCGAGAAAGATGAACGCTTTCCCTTTTACCTTGACTGCGATGTGGCCCCACGGATGATCTTCCGTCGCCTCCGGGTAGCCCATCGCGTAGTCGCGCAGCTCGCGTTCGAGGGAGTCGAGGGTCTTCTTCGGCATGTCGATATCATCGCATGCATGCGAAGGGGCGCGGGCATTCTGCCCGCGCGTGCGGGCTGGGAAGCCCGCACCCCTCCTGATCTACGTTCTGTGGATCACTCCCCGAGCAACTCCAGCTCCGACTCGATCTCGCGCAGCCGCTTCTCGCGAAGGCCGCGGTCCGTGGTCCATTCGCGTTCGAGAGCGACGATCCGTTCCGTCCGCCGCTTTTCGCGCCGCCAGATGATGAGCACCACCCCGAGGAGCGCCGCGCCGATCGCAATTCCGGCCACGGCCGTGCCGTACTTCTTCTGCGTTTCCGCGCCGATCGCGCCGAGGATCAACGAGCCGACCACGAAGAGGCCGAAGTAGATGCCGCAACAGCCGATCGGCGGGACGAGGAAGTCGCCGACGCCGCGACGACGCTCCAGCTTGATCTGCGCTTCCTTCTCCTGCTCGCGGGCGAGGATCTGATCGCGTTCCATCTCGAGCTCGCGAAGCGAGGCGGCGCGACCTGGGAGCGCGAGTTGCGTTCCGCAGAACCTGCAGTGCGCGAGATCGCCGTCGTGGCGAAGGTCCGCGCCGCAGTTGGGGCAATCGTGCAGCTTGTTCACGGCTTCGCCGCCGCTGCCGCTGCTGCCGCCTCCTGCTCTGCGAGCATCTTCGGCGTCGTCATCGGCGCATTCACCACGTCGCTGAACTCGAAGAGAGCCGTCGAGAGATACCGCTCGCCCGAGTCCGGCAGCACCGCCACGACGCGCTTCCCGCTTCCGAGCTCCGCGGCGATCTGCAGCGCCGACCACGCAACCGCGCCCGCTGAGATCCCGACGAAGATCCCTTCCTCTTTCGACAGCCTGCGCGAAACCGCAAGCGCGTCGTCGAGCTTCACATCGACGATGCGATCGACGACTTTCGCGTCGTAGATCGCCGGCACGAATCCCGGACCGATCCCCTGGATCTTGTGCAGATTGTGCTTCCCGCCTTTCAGCACCTGCGACTCGATCGGCTCGACCGCGACGATCAGCGTCTCCGGCAGCTCCTTCTTGAACACCTGTCCGACGCCCGTGATCGTGCCGCCGGTGCCGACGCCGGCGACGACCGCGTCGACGCGACGGTCCGTGTCGCGAAGGATCTCCAGCGCCGTGGTCTCGCGATGGATCTTCGGATTCGCCGGATTGTCGAACTGCTTGGAAAGCCACGCACCCGGCGTCCGCAGCGCAAGCTCCTCCGCGACGCGCTGCGATTCGGTGATTCCCTTCGGGCCCGGAGTGAGGACAAGCGTGGCGCCGAGGGCGTCGAGGATCTTGCGGCGCTCGAGCGACAACGTGTCGGGCATCACCAGCACGCACGCGTATCCCCTCGCCGCCGCAACAAACGCGAGTCCGATTCCCGTATTGCCGCTCGTCGCCTCGACGATGATGCTCCCCGGGCGAAGCTCGCCGCTCTTCTCCGCCTCGTCGATCATCGAAACGCCGATGCGGTCTTTCACCGACGACATCGGATTGAACGACTCGAGCTTGACCACGACTTCCGCGCTTCCCTCCGGCACGATGCGATTGAGGCGCACCAGCGGTGTGTTCCCCACCAGCTCCGTGATGTTGGCGTAGATCCTTCCATGCATCGGTTTTCTCCTGATCAATCCAGCGTACCACCTCGAACTCTCCATCTCGTAGAGCCCCGGACCGCGGTTGCTACAATCGCGGCGTGGCAAAAAAAGCAGTCGTCTTCTCCTGCACCGAATGCGGGGCCCAGGCTTCGAAGTGGCTGGGACGCTGCCCCGACTGCAACGCCTGGAACTCCTACGCGCAGGAAGACGCGCCGGCCGTCGTCGCGCACGCGTCGGCGCTGAGCGTCGCCGGCGGTCCGATGCCGATCGACGCGATCGACTTCGACACCGCACCGCGCATCACCACCCGCATCCCCAGCCTCGATCGCGTTCTCGGCGGCGGACTCGTGATCGGCGCGGTCACGCTCGTCGGCGGCGAGCCGGGCATCGGCAAGTCGACGCTCCTCCTGCAGGTCGCCGAGGAGCTCGCGAGCGGCGGGCCGGTGCTCTATGTCTCCGGTGAAGAGTCGCCGCGGCAGATCGCGATGCGCGCGCGGCGCCTGGGCACGATGAACGAGAACATCCGCCTCTACAGCGAGACCTCGATCGAGCGCATTCTGAGCGAGGTCGAGAAGATGAAACCGGTGGCCGTGATCGTCGACTCGATCCAGACCGTGCACACAAGCTCCAACCAGTCGATGCCCGGCTCCGTCGGCCAGGTCCGCGACTCCGCGGGCGTGCTCATGGCCGCGGCGAAACGCCTTTCCCTCCCCGTCTTCCTCATTGGCCACATCACCAAAGAAGGGACGATCGCCGGACCGAAGACGCTCGAGCACATCGTCGACACCGTGCTCTATTTCGAAGGAGAGAAGTTTCAGAACTACCGCGTCGTGCGCGCGTACAAGAACCGCTTCGGCCCCGCCAACGAGGTGGCGATCTTCGAGATGCACGACGACGGACTCGAAGAAGTGCCGAACCCTTCCGCCGCGCTGATCTCGCAGCGGAGCCAGTCTCCCGGTTCCGCCATTCTCGCGGCGGTCGAGGGAACGCGGCCGCTGCTCCTCGAAGTACAGGCGCTCGTCTCGCCGACGCATTTCCCATCGCCGCGCCGCATGGCCATGGGCATCGACGCGAACCGCGTCTCGCTCCTCCTCGCCGTGCTGGAGCGCAAGGGCGCGGGGACGTTCGTGCAGCACGACATCTACGTGAACGTCGCCGGCGGTCTGCAGATCGACGAGCCGGCCCTCGACCTCGGCGTCATCGCGGCGGTGTTGTCGTCGCAACGCAACGTCCCGCTCCCGCACGACCTCGCACTCTTCGGCGAAGTCGGTCTCCTCGGCGAGATCCGCAGCGTCTCGCAACCCGATCTGCGTGCGCGCGAAGCGGCCGCGCTCGGCTTCCGGCGGGTCATGGTCCCGCAGTCGAACGCGGCCGAGATCCGCGCGGACATCGACGTGATCCCGGTCCGCCGCGTCGAGGACATCCCGCCGTATCTCTTTACAAGCTGATCCGCTGCCGCTTAAACTCGCCCGGTCCGAGCTTTTACGGCCCAACAGGACCATGAACGTCTCTCGTGTTCGCAGTGGGTGGGGGAGCAGGCTATCTGCCGTGCTCGGTGCCCTTCTTTTCCTCTCCGCCTGCTCGACCACCACCGTCGTCGTTGCAACCACGCCGACCCCTCCGATGCAGTCCGAGGATGACGACTTCAGCCAGCTCATCGCACAGCTTCGCTCCGATCTGAACCGCCATAACGGCCGCCAGATCGAGAAGAAGCCGGCGCTCACAGCGACCGCGGAAACGAAGAAGGAACGCGACAAGGAGTTCGCCACGCGCGCGACAGCGCTTTTCGCGCCGCTGCATGGCACCGCACTGTCGATGCCGGTCGTCGGGATCCTGCCGCACGACCTCTACAACAGTTGGGGCGACTCGCGCGACGGCGGCCGTCGCAGGCACAAAGGCATCGACATCTTCGCGGCGAAAGGCACGGGCGTCGTCGCGGTCGCGGACGGCATCGTCAGCTACATCGGCGAGCAGCCGAAGGGTGGTCTCTGTCTCTGGCTCACGACGGAGAACGGGACGTCGTTTTACTACGCACACCTCGACCGCTGGGCCGCGGGTCTGTTCGAAGGGATGGAAGTGCGCAAGGGCGATCTCCTCGGATTCGTCGGCAACACCGGCAACGCCAAGACCACACCTCCGCACCTGCACTTCGCCGTCAACGACAACGACGAGATGGTGAACCCCTACCCGATCCTGACGAAGGCGAACCCCATCAAGCGCGCGCGCGTCGCGCTCGAAGGCGGCGGCGCCTCGCTCGGCACACGCTGACTCTCACTCCACGCTCCAGATGCTGCGCAACGGTTTCATGACGAACTCCCGTTCGTGCGCGCGCGGGTGCGGCAGCGTCAGCGCCGGGGTGCGCATGCGGGTCGCGCCGTAGGCGATGAGGTCGAGATCGATCACGCGCGGCTCGTTGCGGACGCCGCGTCGCGCGCGGCCGAGGCGTTTCTCGAGCGCGAGGAGCTCGCTCATCAGGGCCTGAGGCGCGAGGCTCGTGTAGCCGGTGACGACGGCGTTGAGAAACATCGGCGGCGGCGCGTCGACCGGCTCGGTCTCGAGGAATTCGCTGACGCGCACGACGCGGATCGGCAGGTGATGGATCGCGCGGCGGAGGTTGTACGCGCGATCGCCGAGGTTGGAGCCGAGAGCGATGACGACGGTAATGGGGGTGCGGGCTTCTAGCCCGCCACCCTCACTGCTCGATGTTGATCTCGTTCGCGAGCTCGTCGACGTCATCGTGCGCCCTCGGGAAGTACGTTCGTAGCTCTTCGCCCGCGCTGTGGATCGCGTCGACGATGCCTTCGGTGAGCTCGCCGTGCTGAAAGCGGTCGTGCAGTTTCGACGCGATGTCGTCCCAGAACCCGACCGGCACGCGAGCGTCGATGCCCTGGTCGCCGAGGATCACGAAACGCTGGTCCTCGCTGGCGATGAAGAGCAGCACGCCGATGCGCTGGGCCGTCTTCGTCATGCCCAACCGCTCGAACGTGCGCTCGGCCACGTGGCGGATGTCGCCGTACGCCTTCGGCTGGATGTGCACGCGGATCTCACCCGACGTCATCTTCTCCGCGGCGCCGATGGCGTCGACGATTCGTGCGCGATCGAGTGCCGCAAGGAACTCCTTCTGCCGCATCACCAGCCTCCTCTCTCATGCGGCTGGAACGCTGGCGTCCTCGCCGGCTGGCCCGCAGGCGTCCCGCGCCTGCGTTCTGCGGAGGCGGCGAGGACGCCGCCTGGCCAGCCGGCGCGACGCCGGCGTTCCACTTTGCGCCGCATCACCAGCCTCCTGTCGCTCCGCCGCCGCCAAAACTGCCGCCGCCGCCGGAGAACCCACCACCACCGCCGAATCCTCCGCCGAACCCACCGCCTCCGCCGAATCCTCCGCCGCCGAACGTGATCCCGCCGCCGGGGAAGAACGGGAAGATGCATCCGCCGCATCCGCTGCGCCGGCGCGTGAGCATCGGCACGACGATGAAGAAGATCACGAAGAGGATGATCACGATCGTGATCGGATTGAGGTCCTTCTGCTCGCCTTCACTCCCGCGTCGCTGCAACGGAGGCACCGGCTCCTCGCCGGTGCGGATCTTAGTCATGATCGCGCCGGCCGCGGCGTTCAAGCCGGCCGCGTAGTCGTTACGCTGAAAGTGCGGCGCGATCTGCTCGCGGATGATGCGCGACGCGAACGCATCGGTGACCGAGCCTTCGAGGCCGTAGCCGACCTCGATGCGCACGACTTTCTCCTGCGCGAACACGAAGAGCACGACACCGTTGTCGTACTTCTTCTGTCCCACCTTCCACCGCTCGACGCAGCGGATGGTGAATTCCTCCACGGACTCCCCTTCCAGCGAGGGGAACGTGTAGACGATGAACTGCGCGCCGGTGGCCTGCTCGAAATCGGAGAGCTTTTTGTTGAGCAGATCGGCTTCCGTGCCGCCCAGTAGGTTCGCACCGTCCGTCACCCACTGCGTGGGCGGCGGAGGCACCTCCAGCGCGGCGACCGGAATCGCCGCGGCCAGGAGGAGCGCAAGGAGGACCTGCTTCACGGCGTCGCCGTGGTGGCGGTGCTGCCGAAGTCGAAGTTCACTTCCGGAGCCTTGTCACTACCGGCCTGTCCCCGAAAGTAAGCCTTCGCCTTGAAGCCGCTCATGCTCGCCACGAGACTCGCAGGAAAACGGCGGATCGCGGTGTTGTAGCCCTGTGCGGCCTGGTTGTAGCGCTGGCGCGCGACCGCGATGCGGTTCTCCGTTCCTTCGAGTTGCGACTGGAGCTCGAGGAAGTTCTGGTTCGACTTGAGGTCGGGATAGCGCTCGACGACGACGAGCAGCCGTGAGAGCGCGCTGCTCAGGCCCTGCTGCGCCGCCGCGAACTGTTCCATCTGCTGCGGATTCGTGGTGATCTCCGACGCAGCGCCCGGAGGACCTCCGGGCATCGCGACCTGACCAACGCGCGCACGCGCGTTGACCACGGCCTCGAGCGTCGACTTCTCGAAGTTCGCCGCACCCTGTACGGTGCGCACGAGGTTCGGGATGAGATCGAAGCGGCGCTGGTACTGGCTCTCGACTTGCGCCCACTCCTGATTCACGTTCTCATCGAGCGCGACGAGGTTGTTGCGCACACTGACGAAGTACGCGCCCCCGACGATCAGGACGAGAACGAGCACTCCGATACATCCGAGGAGACCGACGTTCTTCATTGCGACACCCCGCTAGTATTCTTCTTCGTCTTCGTCCGCTTCTTCTTCCCGATCCTCGTCCGTGGCGACGAAGGTGTCCTCACCTTCCTCATCCGTAGGCTCGGGCGTCGCCGCGGGCGTGAACTCTTCTTCCTCGGGCGGCTCTTCGACCACGCGCGCCGCGCGGCCGCGCGGCGCGGTGTACACGGGCGCTTCATCGGCATCGCGCTGGTTCGCTCCGCACTTCGGACAGAGCGGCTCAGGCTTGCCGAGGTCGTAGAATTTCGTGTGGCAGCTGTAACAGGTGTACTTCTTTCCCAGCTCAGGCATGTAGTTCCGGATCTCCCCTCGAAAAAGCGGCGAAACCTTAGCACAAAAAGAGTTGGCAGTTTGCAGGAGGCAGTTTGCAGGAGCCGGGCCCGAAAAACGAATCGGCAGGAGGGTTTCTCTCCTGCCGACTGTCAACTGCGAACTGCCAACTGATTTATCGGGTCTTCGGATTCGCTTGTGCCGCGCGGGTGCCGGCTTCGCTCGATCGCGCGTCGCCACCGCGCGAGCGGGCGTCCGCCGCCATCGTCGCGAGCTTCTGCGCTTCGGGGAACGCTTCGAGCGCCTTCTCCACCTGCGCGTCGCCCTGCATGCGGAACGGATAAGAGGCGTCGAAGCCGAACTTCGCCGCCACGATCTCCGCCTTCAGCGCCCGCTGGATGTACTTGCGGTCTTCCGGTTTCGTGAGCGCGTCGCGGATGTCGCTCTCGTTCGCGATCTCCGCCGCGGCGGCGTGACGAACGAACTCCTCGATCACCGCCGGCGTCACTTCGACGTCCTTCGTCAGATCGGGGTGCTTGGCCGCGTACTCGACCGCGTAGTTGAAGATCGCGCTGCGCACCTCGAGGAGCTGCGTCGTCCGCGAGAGCTGCGGCTGTTTGACGATCAGGTCCGGCGTGATCCCGCCGCCGCCGTAGACGACGCGGCCGGTGTCGGTCCTGAACTGCTCGCGCTGCGTGAGCGGGACTTCCGGACCATTTTCCGTCTCGTCGGCCATGTAGTAGTCGTACACCGAGGTGTAGTCGCGCTGGATGTTTCTGCCGGCCGGCGTGAAGTACTTCGACGTCGTGAGCGCGAGGCCCGCGCCGTATTGCAGCGTGTAGACGCTCTGCACGAGTCCCTTGCCCCAGCTGGTCTCGCCGACGACGAGACCGCGGTCGTGGTCCTGGATGGCTCCAGCCACGATCTCTGACGCCGACGCGCTGCCGCGGTTCACGAGCACCACCACCGGCTTGTCGAACTTCTCGTGTTTGCCGGGCGCGGTGTACTCCTGCATCGAGTCTGCGGTGCGGCCTCTCGTGAAGACGATCATCTGTCCCTTGTCGAGGAAGTGATCGGACACGCCGACGGCAGCGTCGAGCAGACCGCCCGGGTTCATGCGCAGGTCGAGGACGAGGCGCTGCATGCCTTGCTGGTCGAGCTTCGCGATCGCGTCGTCGAGCTCGCGCACGGTGGTGGAAGTGAAGTCTTTGATGCGGATGTAGCCGGTGCCCGGATTGAGCATCAGCACGTTGGAGATGGAGTTGGTCGGGATCGCGGCGCGGGTGATGGTCAGAGGGATCGCCTCTTTCATCCCGACGCGCTTGATCTTGATGTGGACCGTCGTGCCTTTCGGACCCTTGAGACGCTTGACGACTTCGTCGAGCGAGAGGTCGTCCGTGTTCACGCCCTCGACCTCGGCGATCACATCGCCGGCGCGGATGCCGAGGCGCGCGGCGGGCGTGCCTTCGAGCGGCGTGATGACCGTGACCTGATCGTTGCGCTTCGTGACCAGGATGCCGAGGCCGTAGAACGTGCCTTTCTGGCGATCCTGCATGTCCGAGTACTCCTTCGGCTCGAGGAAGGAGGTGTGCGGATCGAGCTCGCGGAGCATGCCGTCGATCGACGCGTACACGAACTTGTCGGAGCCGATGTCCTCGGCGGACCAGCTGGTGACGGCGCTGAGGAGGTCGGTGTACTCCTTCATCCGCTTGGTCAGCTCGGCGTTCGCGGGAGTGGCCCCGAAGAGCCGGTTGCCGTAGAACCCTCCGAACAGCGTCGCGCCCGCTATCGCAACGACGAGTGTCAGGGAGAAGGTCCACTTCTGGGTTTTCTGCAATTTGGCCATCGTCGTTCGCGCCCCTTTTGCGGCTCGCGTTACACTGTGGAGGTCGTAACGCCATTATAGAGGCGGACTATTCGCCTCGCCCCTGACGTTCCGTCGGTGTTCACGTCGCTGTCACCCCGCGTTGCGAGGTCCGCTGGAAACATGTTCGGTTCACTCGGAGTCCCCGAGCTCCTGCTCATCTTTGCCGTCATTCTCATCGTATTCGGACCGCGCCGGATCCCGGAAATCGGCCGGACGCTCGGCAAGGCGCTGGGCGAATTCCGCAAGGCGACGGACGACCTCAAGCACACGATCGAGCGCGAGGTGCGCCTCGAGGAGTTGCAGAAGATCACTCCGCCTACGCTCGAAGAACTCACCACGCCCTTCGAGTCGATATCAAGGACTGCGCCAGCGGTCGAGTCGACGAGTCTTCCAGTCGACGAGTCGACGAGTGAACCGCTGCCTGACCTCTCCTCGACGACTCCCACAACTCCTCCCCCGGAGAACGCGTGACCGAGCGGACGATGGAGGAGCCGATCGCCGATCCCGAGGCCGAGCTGCCGAAGATGTCGTTCCTCGATCACCTCGAGGAACTGCGCAAGCGGCTGCTGGTCTCGTTCATCGCCGCGGCGGTGGGCTTCCTCGCCTGCTGGGCGTTCGCGGAGCCGATCTTTGCGATCCTGCAGGAGCCGCTGATCGCCTTCCTGCCGAAGGGCGACAAGCTCGCGTACACGCGTCTGACCGCGCCGTTCTTCCTCTACATGAAGGTCGCGTTCTTCGCGGGACTCTTCCTCGCGGCGCCGGTGATCCTGCTCCAGCTCTGGCTGTTCATCGCGCCGGGGCTGTACAAGAAGGAGCGCCGCCTCGCCGCGCCGTTCATCATCTTCGGCTCGCTCTTTTTCATCATGGGCGGCTACTTCGGCTATCGCTTCCTGCTCCCCGCGACCTGCTCGTTCTTCGTCGAGACCGGCAAGCAGTTCAAGCAGATGGTCACGGTGGACGACTACTTCTCGTTCGCGAGCACGATCATCATGGCGACCGGACTCGTCTTCGAGACGCCGATCCTGATCTTCTTCCTCGCGCGGCTCGGCATCGTCACGCCGGCGTTCCTGATGCAGAAGTTCAAGTACGCGATCGTGCTGTCCTTTGTGATCGCCGCGATCGTGACGCCGACTCCGGACATCGTCACGCAGGCCGCGCTCGCGATTCCGATGATCGTGTTGTATTTGATCGGAGTCGGGGTGGCGTTTCTGTTCGGGAAGAAGCACGAGGCGTAAAATCGCGTTTGCGGCACGTACGTTGCGGACGTATTCTTCTGAACGCGCATGACAGACCTACATACGATTATCCATTCGGATCCAGAGATCCATAGCGGCGACCCGGTCTTTGTCGGCACACGCGTACCGGTCCGTACTTTGCTCGACTACATCGAGGGCGGTGACAGCCTGGAAGTGTTTCTCGACAACTTCCCGAGCGTGACTCGCGAGCAGGCAATCGCGTTCCTCGAAGAGGCGGGCCGCGCCGCGGTGGCACAGATCACGTGAGACGTGTTCTCTTCGACGAAGACATGCCTCGGCAGCTCCGGCGTGATCTCCCGGAGTTTGAGATCCGAACGGTTCAGGAAGAGGGCTGGTCGGCCGTAAAAAACGGGGAGCTCCTGCGTCGCGCGTCTGAGAGTTTTGACGTGCTGGTTACTGCGGATCGAAACCTTCCCCGGCAACAGAACATCGCCCGCTTCACGATCGGCGTCGTCGTAATCGCCGCCGTGGACACGCGCTTGCCTCATCTCCGATCGCTGCTACCGCAATTGCGAAATGCAATTGCGAACGTCGGAAGCGGATCAGTCGTAACGGTAACTGCATTCTGACAAACGCGCGTTTACGCGCTACCGCTCTACTTCGAAGTCCGCCTCAATCGTTGGGAGGGCTTCGGTGAAGATCAGCACCGTCTCGGCGATGGGGAGCAGGACGGTGTGGTTGCGCTGCTGTACCTCGAGCACGATCTCGTAATACCCGCCGTCCTCGTTGACCGCGATCAGCGTCCCGGCCTTTCCCTTGATCTCCAGCGTGCGGTTGAAGATCGATACCTTCGACGGAATGTCCATGGCCACGCACGATAGCAAAAGAAAGGGCGGGCTGTTAGCCCGCCCTCGGTTGGATCCGTGAAGGAACCGCTTACTGCTTCGCGGGCGGCGGCGTGGCCGGCGCTTCCGCGGTGGGCGGAGCGGCAGGCGGCGCGAAGTAGGCCTCATTGAAGGTCGGCTTCGCGGCGGTCTTCATCTTTTCCAGCTCGGCCTGCAGGCGCGTCTGGCGCTCGTTTTTCTCGAGGGTCGCCTTGACCTGCTCGAACGGCGTGGAGCCGTGCGAGTCGACCTTGATGATGTGATAGCCGAACTGTGTGCGGACGACCGGCGTGACGTCGCCGGCTTTCGCCTCGAACGCGGCCTTCTCGAACTCCGGAACCATCTGGCCGCGGCCGAACTCGCCGAGGTCGCCGCCGCGGCTGCCGGAGCCGACATCGTCCGATTCCTTCTGGGCCAGTTCGTCGAACGACGCGCCGCCGGCGATCTGCTTGTGCAGGTCCTCGGCCTTCGCCTTCGCCTGCTCCTCGGTCAGCTCGGGCTTGCCCTGCTGCGCGGCCGGGCTACCCTTGAACGCGATCAGGATGTGGCGCGCCTTCACCTGCTCGTACTGCCCCTTGTTCGTCTCGTACACCTTCTGGAGATCCTCATCGGAGATCTTGATCCCCTCTTCGATCTTCTGAAGCTGCGCGTTCGCAACGAGGTTCTCGCGCATCAGGTTGAGCTGCGAGAGGACTTCCGGGTCCTTGTCCAGGCCGGTCTTCATGCCCGCCGCGGCGAGCATCTTCATGCGCAGATAGTCCTCGGCGAACTGCCTCTTGCCGGGGCCCATCGCGTACTGCTGGTACTGTTCGGGAAGCGTCTTGAGCGCGTTCTCGAACTCCGACTGGCGGATGGCCACATCGCCCGCGGCGCAGACGATCGGATCCTTGCTCGTCGCCGGCGCGGCCGCCGGCTTCTCCTGCCCGACGGCGATCGTGGCGATCACCGTCAACGCAATCATCGAAATGGTCTTTTTCACGAGAGCTCCTTACGAATTTTGGATGAATCTGGATTTGGAACGGGCCAGGCGGGAGGGAGATTCCTGACGGGCTGAAGCCCGTCCTACGAGAGTTTCCGCAGGGCCGCCTCGATTCGCGCTACGCCCTCGCGAATTCGCTCCATCGAGGCCGCGTAGCTGATGCGGACGAACTCATCGGCGCCGAACGCGAAGCCGGGCACGACCGCAACGCGCGCCTCGTCGAGGAGGTAGGTCGCGAACGAGGACGAGTCCGTGATCCCGCTCTTGCCGAAGTGGCGGCTGACGTCGGGAAACACGTAGAACGCGCCGTCGGGGTCGGTGCAGCAGATGCCGGGCAGATCGTTCAGCGCGGGAACGAGCCACGCGCGGCGCTCGCAGTAGGCGTCGTACATGCGCTGCACGTCCTCGTCGACGCCGTTCAGCGCCTCGAGCGCCGCGTGCTGTGCGATCGTGCTCGGGTTCGACGTCGAATGGCTCTGGATCTTGCCCAGCGCCGAGATCACATCCGGATGCGCGATCGCGTAGCCGAGGCGCCAGCCGGTCATCGCGAACGTCTTCGACATCGAGTTCACGACGATCACCGTTTCCGGATAACGCTCGAACCAGCGGATCGCCGAGGCGTGCTGGTTGCCGTCGTAGACGAACAGCTCATACGTCTCGTCGAAGATGAGGAACGCGTCGCGCGCCGCGCACCATTCGACGATCTGTTCCAGTTCGGACTCGCGGATCACCGCGCCGGTGGGATTGCACGGCGAGTTGAGGATCACGCCGCGCGTGCGCTCGGTCGCCACGGCCTCGATGTCGACGAGGCGCGGGCGGAAGAGATTCTCCGGATCGAGCTTCGCGTACACCGGCGTGCCGCCCGCGAAGGAGACCTGATCGGGAAAGCTCACCCAGTACGGCGCGGGGATGATGACCTCGTCGCCGTCGCTCACGAGGGCGAGCATGACGTTGAAGAGCTCCTGCTTGCCGCCGTTTCCGGCGATGACGTGCTCCTGCCGGAGCTGCGTGCCGTAGCGCCGGTTGTAGCGCGCCGCGATCGCATCACGCAGCGTCTTGATTCCGCTGGCATTCGTGTACTTCGTGAAGCCCTTGTCGATCGCGCGCTTTCCCGCCTCGCCCACCGCCCGCGGCGTGGCGAAATCCGGCTCGCCGGGCCCGAAATCGACGATGTCGACGCCGCTCGCGATGAGCGACGTCGCGCGATTCAACACGGCCAGCGTCGGCGACTCCTGCATCGAGGTGACGCGGTCGGCGAAGCGAATCGTGGATCGCGTGGTCGTGGTCATGGGAACGAACCCTTTGTATCACCCTTCGACCGGCTGGGCGAAGCGCAGCGCGAGGGTTTTCCTCATCCCGGTCCATGCCCGGGGGGCTTTGCGGGCCGCGATCATCTTCACGATCTCGAACGCACACCAGATCGCGTACACCCAGATCATTTCCTCGCGGATCGACGGCACCGCGAACTGCACGACCCAGAAGACGAAGATGACCAATGACTGAAACATCCCCAGCCTGAGGTTCAGCAGCAGGAGAAATCCGAGAAAGCTTTGCAGGATGGTGAGGATGATCTCGTGTCGCTGGAAATCGTCGAAGACCAGCGGGCGGATCTCGCCGGCACTGATGACGAACAGGATCGGGATCATCGCCGAGAGGATGCTCCACTGGTTGATGTTCGACGAGACCATGTTCATCAGCGCGATCGGCGCGGAGCTCACCTTGCGCGCCCAGTAGAACGCGCTGAGCTTCTCCGGGAACTCGGAGAGGAACGGCGCGACCCACTGCACGAAGACGAACGTCGAGACGTTGAGGGTCGTTGCGATGGCGAGCATCGAGTTGAGGAACGGATGCGCGGAGAAGAAGAGAATGATGCCGCCGACCAGGAAGAGTGCCCAGATCGCGGCGTTGCGCATGCGCGGCTCGAGCGCGAGGATCTTCCGCGGCACGGTGCCGAGGTCGTCGAGCGACTCTTCCGATGTTTCCTTCGGCGGGATCTTCCACAATACCCAGAGGTACGCGACATAGAAGAACGTGAGCGGGAACGCGTCCCACATCGACAGCGATCCCTTCCACCAGATGAACACGAAGTAGAGGATCGGCATGAGCAGTCCGAAGACTTCGATGGAGTGCTCTTCCTCGAGATGGAGCGTGACGAAGCGATTTCCCGCGCGCTTCCATCCGAACGCAGCCGCGACGAAGTAGATCATCGGCCAGCCGAGCCCGACGAGCAGGCGCAGGCTGCCGGTGAAGTTCGCGATCGCGAGATGCGTCTGCGTCGGATCCTTGCCGGCGTTCCAGGCGATCACTGCTTCGACCGCGAACTCGGGGAGCGTCTGCAGCCAGGCGAGGATCGCCAGCGCCAAACCCTGCGAGATGAGGAACTGCGCCCCCTCCGCACCCCACGCGATCACGAACGCGGAAGCGAGGATGCTGGGGAAGGTCCAGATGGCGGACCACGCGGATTGCTCCGCCGCGGCCTCGGTGGCCATGACAATGAGCTTCAGTATGATCGGCCTCGCATTCTCATGCCGATCATCAGCAGTCGACACAATTCATTAGTCAAACGCATTCGGGAAGCAATCCGGAAGCACGAGACCGAGATCGTCCTCGAAGGGCCGAAACACGTGGCGGATGCCATCGCGAGCGGCTGGAAGGCGATTGCGGTGCTCGAACGCGGCGCGGATCTTACCGAAGATGTCTTCGATTTCGTAAGCGAGACGAAACAGCCTCAGGGCGTGATCGGGCTGTTCGAGCGTCCGCAGGCGCGTTTCGAGGACATCCTGGCGCGGCGCGACACCGTGGCGATTGCACTGGATGCCGTGCAGGACCCGGGGAACGTCGGGACGATCGTGCGTCTCGCCGCGGCCTTCGACGCCGCGGGCGTTTTGCTCCTCCCCGGCTGCGCGGACGCGCTCGGACCGAAGGCGATCCGCTCCTCCGCCGGCGCCATCCTGAATGTGCCGGTGGCATCGGTCACCGCACGCGAGTTGATCGAATCGGGTGTTCCGTTGTTGGCCGCCGACGCTTCAGGTCAGGCGATCGATCCGCCGTCTCGGGGTGCGGTGCTCGTATTCGGGAACGAAGGAGCGGGGGTTTCGGAGGAGCTGTTGAGTCACGCGACCCGGATCGCGATTCCGATGTCGAGCCGCGTGGAGTCGCTCAATGTTGCGTCGAGCGCGGCGATTTTGTTGGCAAGAGGGTTCGCTTTGCGATAGGACAAATAGGACCGATAAGACTCAGAGGACGAATATTCGTCCTATTCGTCGTATTCGTCCTATTCGTCCTACGATGCGCCCCGATGGGCAAGCTCCTCATCGTTGGCACGCCGCTCGGCAACCTGCAGGACATGTCTCCGCGCGCGATCGCGGCTCTGAAGTCCGCGGACCTGATCCTGTGCGAGGACACGCGCCATACGCGCAAGCTCCTCACGCACTTCGGCATCGATCGTCCGACCGACAGCTATCACGAGCACAACGAGGACGCGAAGGCCTCGGCTCTCATCGAGCGCATCGAGGCCGGCGAGACGCTGGCGCTCGTCAGCGATGCGGGGATGCCGGTGATCTCCGATCCCGGATATCGGATCGTGCGCCTCGCGCGCGAGCGCCAGCTGATTGTCGAGCCGATCCCCGGTCCGTTTGCCGGCGTCGTCGCGCTCGTCGCCAGCGGCATCGCACCGCTGCCATTCACCTTCCTCGGATTCACACCGCATCGCCAGAGCGAGCGCCTCGACTTCTATCGCAGCGCCGCCGAGCTCGCGCACACGACGGTGATGTACGAGTCGCCGGAGCGCGTCATCGCATCGCTCGAAGACGCGCTGGAGATCCTCGGCGATACGGAAGTGACCGTCGCGCGCGAGATGACGAAGATGCACGAGGAGCTCGTGAATGGCCGCGTGTCCGAGGTGCTCGAGCGACTACGCGGGCGCGAGCGCGTGTACGGCGAGATCACCCTCGTCTTCGCCGCCCCCGCCCGTCCCGCCGCCGAGGTGTCACCTGACGAGATCCGCGCGGAATTCGAACGCCTCCGCGCGACCGGCATGCGCCGAAACGACGCGGTGAAAGCGGTGGCGGAAAAATTCAGCCTCCGCAAAAACGACGTCTACAAACTGCTGTTGTAACTACGTCCGATCCTGCAAAATCGCCCGCGAAAATTTGGCGAAGTAATCCACGCCCGACGCCAGCGCGAACAGCACCACCGCCCACAGCGCGACCGTGCCGATCACGCGGAACTGTCCGAGCTCGTATCCGAGGATCAGCAGCGAGATCGCGATCACCTGCGAAACCATCTTGCCCTTGCCCAGCGACGAGGCCGCGATCGTCACACCCTGCTGCGCGGCGATCGAGCGAAGGCCCGACACCGCGAACTCGCGGCCGATGATGATCACCACCATCCACGCAGGGACGTGTTTCGGATCCATCTCCACGAGCGAGATGAACGCCGCGGACATCAACAGCTTGTCCGCGATCGGATCGAGCAGCGCGCCGAGGCGCGTGGTCTGGTTGCGGCGCCGCGCGATCCAGCCGTCGAAGAAGTCCGTGATTGCAGCGACCAGGAAGATCGCCAGGGCCACGAACTCGCGGCCCGTGAACTTCGTGAGCAGGACCACGACGAGGAACGGAACGAGAAAAATGCGGAGCAGCGTCAGCGCATTCGGCAGGTTCCAGATGTCGGTCGACAAGGGTTCTTTCGGCCGAGGACAATCGTGACTCGGTCTCGTCGAGAAGGATATTCGTTTCAATCGGACGTGGGAAGCATCGCGCGGAATTTCACTCCCTCGATTGACATTCCTCTCTCAGCCAATACAATCGCGGTCCCCTTGCCCGGGTGGCGGAATTGGTAGACGCGCAGGTCTCAGAAGCCTGTCCTCATTAGAGGGTGCTGGTTCGATTCCAGTCCCGGGCACCAAACGACGAAAACCCAAAGGCGGCGTACCCACGCCGCCTTTTTTGCGTACACTCGCGACCTTGTCGATCACTCCCGAAGAAGTGCTGCGATACGCGCTCTGGGCGCTGCCCGCGTTGCTCGTCCTGCTCGCGGTGCTGGTGATCCGGCGCCGCAGGAAAGAGCCGCGGCCCAGGCCCGCAACGCCGCTCCCGCTCGACCGCCCGGAGATGCTGCAGGCCGCGTTCGATCGCGCCAGCGTCGGCGTCGGGTTCGTGACGGGCGACGGACAGTGGCTCGAAGCAAATCGCCGCCTCCTCTCGATCCTCGGCTATTCGTTCGCCGAGTTCGGCAACCTTCCGCTTCGCTTCCTCACCCACCCCGACGATCGCAAGCGAGAAGCACCACTGCTCGCGGAAATCCGCGCCGGCAAACGCGCCGCGTATGCGATGACGAAGCGTCTGATGAGGAAGAGCGGCGACTACCGCAGCGCGCGCGTACACATGCTTCGCTGCGCGGAGAGTCCGCAGCCGCTGTTTCAATGCATCGTCGAAGACAGCGGACATCAGTCGACGCCGGTCGAGGCGATCTTCGCGGCGATGGCCGAAGTGCCCGACAGCGCGGCGATCCTCTGCGACGCGTCGGGACTCATCACCGGCTGGAACAAAGGCGCCGAGCGTCTCTTCGGTCACGCCGCAGAGGAGATCCTTTCGACGCCCTGGATGAAGCTCCACGTCGGCGAAACGAAAGAGAGCCTCACCCGCCTGATCGGCACCGCCGCGCAGAACGGCTTCGCGCGCGCTCTCAACAAACGCGTCCTTCACGACGGCTCGCACGTCGTCGTGCGCAGCGTGATCATCCCCGATCTCCTGCGCGGCGATGCGAGCGGCTTCCTCGAGATCTGTCACGAGGAAACCGCTGCCGCGCGCAAGGCTCCCGCGGAGCGTCAGAGCGATTCCGCGCTCGCGAAGACTCTCGAAGAGAACGCCGCGATGCGCGATGCGATCGCGCGCGCGGAGTCCGCGGAGGCGGAGTTGCGGCAAAGCGTGACGTCGCTGAAGACGACGAACGCGGAGCTGTCGCGCAAGGTGCGTCTGCTCGCCAGCGCGATCCGGAAGATGCTGCCCGCGCGCAAACCGGACGAGCCGCAAATCGCCGCTGTCCCGGCGGCGCCCGCGGCTGCCGTCGAGCGGACGCCCGTCGAGCTTACCTGGCGCAGCGTGACCGGAGAGGATCTCGGCAACACGCTCGCCGCCGTCGCCGAGGAGGCGCGCAGCGGCGTGCTTCACCTGCGGAGCGACCACGGCGAGAAACGATTCGTCTTCGAGAACGGACAACTCATCGCCTGCTCCTCGGACCGCGACGAGCGTCTCCTCGGCCAGTTGCTCGTCGACGCCGGCGTGATCGACGAGGCCCAGCGCGGCGCGGCGCTGGAAACGCATCGCGCGACCGGCGTGCCGTTCGGAAGCAGCATCGTGAACCTCGGGCTCGCGACGGAGGACGACGTCGCGGAGATCATCCGCGCGAAGGCGAAGAACGAGATCGCCGACGCCGCGGCGTGGCAACAGGCGGAGTGGGCCTTCACCGAGAGCACGACGGCGTCCGCGGCGATGGTCCCGATCGCGATCGACGTGCTGGCGGTCCTGGCCGAGCTCACTCCTGCCGGCGGAGCTTGACCGATGGCCCGGCCTTCGCAAAACTGATCCCAGATGAAGTGTCTCCGCGCGCTTCCCGCGCTTCTGGTTCTCGTCAGCTGCGACGCCGCAACGCCGACGCGCACGCAGTCCACCGGCGCCGCGACGATCCATTCCGTGCCGCCGCGCCCCGCGCCGCTGGAGCAACCGCCGATGTTGCAGGACGAAGCGCCGCCGCCGAAACCGAAGGCGATGCCGTGGGAAACGCCGAAGGCGATCGTCTTCACGCCCGAGGACGAGAAAGTACGGGCGTCGCTCCCCTTCAGCCCCCCGATCGCGATGGACCCGATCGACGGCAGCAAGATCTCCATCCGCGCCGCAACGCCTATGTACGAGTACAAAGAAAAGATCTATTACTTCTCGAACGAGGCGAACAAGCGGATTTTCATGGCCAGCCCGGAGCACGCATTGAAGGGTGGGTTCATGAAATTGTGATGTGGAGTGCGGCGGCGAGGCCGCCGAATTCCAACACCGCGGCAAGATCGCTGCCGCAACGTACTTGCCGTGGTCTTTAAAGCGGCGGCCTTGCCGCGCACTCCACATCACAAGAACGCCTCGAACGCCTTCATCACTTCGGCGTCCGCGCGCGCGGGTCTGCGCGTGTTGCGATCGAGCCACATGTGCGACGAGAAGCCCGTCGCGCGAAGTTCCTGGCCGGCGCCGTCGTACAACTCGTAGGCGAATTTGATTGCGCGGCTGGCGGCGCTGGAGACGGACGTGCGGATCAGCACGTCGTCGTCATAGCGGAAAGGCGTGCGATAACGGCAGTTGATCTCGGTCACGACGAGGATGAATCCACGCGATTCGATTTCGGCGTACGGGATTCCGGTGGCGCGGCAGAGGTCCGTGCGGCCGATCTCGAACCAGACGACGTAGTTCGCGTGATGGGCGATTCCCATCTGGTCCGTCTCTTTGTAGCGCACACGGGTGCGTGATTCGACGTGCCGCACTTTGGCGAACTGTAGCACGTCAAAACTCTTGCTCAGGCGTATCCTTAGATCATGCAATCCCGAAGAAAACAGGCCTTGGGTGCATTGCCGTTCGTCATCGGCGGAGTCGCCGTTGCGGCATTGGAGATCGGCCGCCGCGCCTATCGCCGCTCGCAGATCTTCGTCTCCGATACGAAACCGCTGACCACGTGGGATCCGACAGACTACGGACTCCCCCCGGGCTCGGTCGAGGAGCACTGGATCGACACGCCCGACGGCGAAGTCCTGAACGCGTGGTACTGCCGCGCGAAACATCCAAAGGCCAGCAGCGTCTTCTGCCACGGCAACACCGGCAACCTGACGGTCAGCGCGCACGTGCTCCCGCACCTTCTCGACTCCGGCTTCAACGTCCTCATCTTCGACTACCGCGGCTTCGGCCAAAGCACCGGCGTTTCGACGTATCGCGGCGTCATCGCCGACGGCGTCACGGCCTCGCGATTCCACGACAAGATCCGCCCAAAGAATCTCCCCTCCGTCCTCTACGG
The DNA here is from genome assembly GCA_035999335.1 of Thermoanaerobaculia bacterium. GTDB lineage: Bacteria > Acidobacteriota > Thermoanaerobaculia > Gp7-AA8 > Gp7-AA8 > QHVT01. Next base: position 22,496 of record DASYGV010000086.1, read on the forward strand.
CTACTCCCTCGGCGGCGGCGTCGCGGCGCAGGTGATTCGCAGGCATCCCTTCGACGGTCTGATTCTCCAGTCGACCTTCACGAGTCTCCCGAAGATCACGCGCGTGCTCTTCCCGCGTCTGCCGCTGCACTGGTTCGCGGGCGATCTATTCGACACGCTCGGCGTCGTGCGGCGACTGCAGGTGCCACTGCTCGTGATGCATGGAACGGCCGACGAGGTGATCCCTTGCTCGATGGGGCATGAGATCTTCGGCGCCTGTACGACGCCCAAAAAGATCCACCTCGTCGAGGGCGGCCTGCACAAGGACCTCTATGTACGCGACCCCGACTCCATGGTCTGGGCGATCTCCCAATTCATCGCCGACCTCCCGATCCACACGCATCGGACGTTCTCCGTGGAGGAGACGCCGGTGATCGAGAAGTGGGCGGACTCGGCCCTGCGCCGATTGCGGCACGCCCTTCGCCCCCGCAGGCCCGGGCGCGGAGCGCAAAGCGCCGAAGAATCCGCGTGATAGCATCGACGTAGGGCGTGGCTTCAGCCCGCCCCTCCCCGTGCAGGCGGGCTGAAGTCCGCCCTACATAACCATGATTGCCGTCGTCAAATCCGCTCCGCTCGATGGTCCCGAGGGGACCGCAGTCCGCGATGTCCCCGTCCCGAAGCCCGGCGCCGGTGAAGTGCTGATCCGCGTCGCCGCGACCGCGATCTGCGGCACGGACAAACACATCTATCACTGGGATCCGTCGATCCGGAACTCGGTGAACCCACCGCGCACTTACGGTCACGAATTCTGCGGCTTCGTCGAAGAGATCGGCCCCGGCGGCGAGCGCGCGCACGAAGGCGCGCTGGCGATCGGCGACTACGTCTCCGCGGAGATGCACGTGATCTGCGGCGAGTGTCCGCAGTGCCGCTCCGGCAATGGGCACATCTGCATCCGCACGCAGATCTACGGTCTCCACGAGGACGGCTGCTTCGCGGAATTCGTGAAGGTACCGGCGTCGAATGTCGTGAAACTCCCGCCGTTCGTGCCGCTGCGCGTGGGCGCGTTCCTCGACGCTCTCGGCAACGCGGTGCACACGACGCAGGTCGTCGACCTCGCGGGCAAGTCCGTCGCGATCACCGGCTTCGGTCCGATCGGCGCGATGTCGGCGGCGATCGCAGAGCACAGCGGAGCGTCGGTCGTCATCGTCACCGACGTCAGCGATCACGCGCTCGAGACCGCGCGCCGCTGGGCCGCGTCGCGGAACTACGAGAACCTGCACGCGTTCAACGTCCGCACGACCGATCCACGCGAGGTGAAGAAAGCGATCGACGCGATCACCGACGGCGTCGGCGTCGACGTCGTCTGCGAGATGTCCGGCTCCTCCGCGGCCATCAACTTCGGTCTCGAGATCGCGCGCATGGGCGCCACGCTCTCGCTCCTCGGACTGCCCGCGGGTCACGCGGTGACGATCGACGACTACACGCGCAATGTGATCTTCAAAGGCGTGACCCTGCACGGCATCATCGGCCGCCGGATGTACTCGACCTGGCAGCGCATGCTCGGCATGCTTCGCTCCGGCCTCGACGTCGAGTGGGTCGTGCAAGCGACGTTCGATTCTTTGCAGGACTTTCACGTGGGGCTCGGCCGCTTCGATCGACACGAGGCGCTGAAAGTGGTCTTCTTCCCCGAGGGCGAGGCGAAAGCGACGTCCCGCCTCGAGCGATGAAACGAGTCGGCATCCTGACCGGCGGCGGCGACGTCCCGGGACTCAACGCGGCCATCAAGGCCTTCGTCTGGCGCATGCTCGACGAGCCGTGCGAGATCATCGGACTGCGGCGCGGGTGGGCGTCGCTTCTGAACATCGTTCCTGACTCGACCGCCGACAACTCGGAATGGATCCTTCCGCTGAATAAAGTGCTCACGCGCGCGATCGATCGCACGGGCGGTACGATCCTCCACACCTCGCGCATCAATCCGGAGATCACCAAGGCCGAGGACATCCCTGCGCATCTCGTCAGCGAGCGCGGCGAGGCCGATGACCGCGGCCGCTACGACCTCACGCGCGCGGCGCTGCGCGTCGTCGAATTCCTGAAGCTCGACGGTCTCGTTGCCCTCGGCGGCGACGGCACGCTCACCTTCGCGCGCCGCCTTCACGAGGAAGGTGTCCCGCTTCTGGCGATCCCGAAGACGATGGACAACGACGTCTTCGGCACCGACTACTGCCTCGGATTCTCCACCGCGGTCACGCGCTCGGTGATGTTCATCAACGATCTGCGCACCAGCGCGGGATCGCACGAGCGATTCCTGGTGGTCGAGCTGTTCGGACGCAACTCCGGCGAGACCTGTCTGCTCGCGTCGTATCTCAGCGGCGTCGACCGCGCGCTCATCGCCGAGGTGCCGTTCGATCCCGATCTCCTGTACGACATGCTCGTGCGCGACAAGGCCGAGAATCCGAGCAACTACGCCGTGGTCGCGATCTCCGAAGGCGCGCGCACGACGTCGGGAGTGCTCGTCGAGCACGGACCGGCCGACGCGGCGGGACAGCGCAGGCTCGGCGGAATCGGCGGCATGCTCGCGGAGCACTTCGAGAAACTCGGACGCGAGAAAGTGATCTACCAAAGGCTCGCCTACCTGATGCGCTCCGGCGCGCCGGATTCGCTCGACCTCATCGTCGCGCGCAACTTCGGCTCGGCCGCGGCCGATCTGTTGCGGCGCGGCGAGTCAGGGTTGCTCGTCGCGGTGGTGGACGGCCGGTACAACGCGGTGCCGATCACGGTCACGGGCGAAGGCCGGAAGCGCGTCGACATCGCGCGTTTCTACGATCCGCAGGAGTACCGGCCGAAGGTGGCCGAAGTCCTCGGCATGCCCATGTTCCTGCACTAGACCGCATCCCTCGAAGCCCTGAGCGAGCGGCGCGAGTCGAAGGGCCAACTTAGCACCAACGCTGCGTGATCTTTGGTGCGACTGTACGCTCACCGCGCTTCGTGCACGCGCTGCGTTGCTGCTAACCCGGCCCTTCGACTCGCTCCCGCTCGCTCAGGGCTAAAAAACATCACACCGGTTCCACGATCTCGATGCCCGGGATCGCCAGCCGCTCCAGCTCATTTCGTCGGAACGTCATCAGCGTCTTCGCGCCAGCGTCCTTCGCGATCTCGATCAGCTGCGCGTCGTATGCATCGCTGCCTCCGACGGGAGCGACGGACCATCGCCGCAACATCGACCACGCGTCGCGCGTGCGCGGTCCCGCGACGCGCGCGGTGCCGAAGCTGCTGCGCAGGAGATGGAATGCGTCGGCGTGCGCGAGGCGGTGCTGCGCGGGCAGGCGCGTGAGGATCGCGTAGGCGTCGATCAACGCGGTCGACGGGATGACGAGCGCTTTGCGCGCGAGCGCGGCCTCGATCGCGCCGGCCGCGGCGCGATGGCGCTCGTGCCAGGAGACGACGGCGGCGACGAGCACGGAGGCGTCGGCAGCGGTGAGAGCCGGCATCAGGTGCGCTCCCTCGTCTTGCTCACGACCACACGCGTCAGCGATTCGCCGGCCTCGACCGACTCCGCGACCTGCAGCCGCCCCTTCTTCACGATCCGGATCGGCCGCCGCCGCGGCTCGATCTCGATGCGCCCCTCGCGGCAACGCACCTCCAGCGCCATCCCGGGCGCGATGCCGGCTTCGTCGCGGATCTCTTTCGGAATGACCAGGCGGCCGACGCGGTCGATGGCAATGATGATGGGATCACTCATGGTATTTACGATGGTAGTCGCAAAGTGAATAAGATCGCACCATGAAACGGCTCCTCATCCTGCTGTTCGCACTCTCGGCAACAGCGCTCGGCTGCACCACCTCGACTCCGAGTGCGCTTCCGCGCTCCGCGCCGTGGCGCTCGACGCCGATTCCGCGCATCGCGGTCCAGACCATCTACGTCGAGCAGTGGTCGAAGGCGGAGAACCGCGACACCTGCGCGCTCGTCACCTTCCGCACCCTCGGCGATGCAGGTAAAGGCGCGCAGGCGCGCGCCGCGAACTTTGCCGGCGGCTGGGCGGTCGCGTACGACTTCTCACACCTTCGCAGCGCTTTCGGCATCGCCGGCGCGGGAGTGAAGGCGGACGATCCGTCGTACGACAAGTGGCCGTATGCCTACGAGTGGGGCGACGGCAGCAAGGTCGAGTACGGCCCCGAAGGCGGCCAGGGTCCGAACCAGCTCGCGTACCTGAGAATCGCCGGCCAGGACTGTCTGTACAACGTCTGGTCGCGCCGAGGACGCGAGCACCTGGAGGAGTTGCTGCGCGAGATCCGGATGGTGGAGTAGTCCATTGCGGTGGAACTTTTGCAAGAGAGGTTCGTCGTAGAATCAGGAAGACGTTCATGAAAACGAGCACTGCGACCCTCGTTCTCTTCGCCGCCCTGGCCGCGTTCCCGGCCGTCGCGCAGGAAAAGCCCGACTACTCGCGCGAGAACCTTCAGCGCTTCGTCGCGGCCATCCCCGAGGAGCCGAAGCACGAGCGCAACATCCGCTTCTACCTCGGCGCCGTCGAGTTCGGCGCGATGGGCCAGCGTTGGCGCTTCGCATATCCGGTCATGCCGTTCTCCGGCACGCAACTCACGACCTCGCGCCAGTGGCCGGACCCGTTCTCGCTCACCGGTACCGCAATCGCCACGCCCCGCCGCGCGTGGCGCACCCAGCGGAAGGTCGACTCGGAAATGAAGCGGATCGAGAAGACGGAACGCGCCAAGATCAAGGTGAAGACGAAGTAACGCGCTTCGGCGGGAGATCCTTCGCCGTCTACGCGGCTTCAGGATGACACTGGCCGTGCCAGTCCCCAGCTCGTCTCCGCCAGCCACTCCATCAGCTCGTCCGCCGCCATCGGTTTCGCGATCCAGAACCCTTGCGCGAGGTCGCAGCCGAGGTCCTTCAGGAGCTTCCAGGTCGCCTCATCTTCCACTCCCTCGGCGCACACCTGCTTGCCGAGGTTGTGCGCGAGGTCGATCACGGTGCGGACGATCGCGGCGTCGGCCTCGCTGGTGCGCATGCCGATCACGAACGACTTGTCGATCTTGATCTCGTCGATCGGCAGCTCGCGCAGGTGCGTCAGCGACGAATAGCCTGTCCCGAAATCGTCGACCGACAGCCGCACGCCCATCGACTGCAGCATTGCCAGGATCGCCAGCGCGTGCGCGGGATCGGCCATGATGCTGCTCTCGGTGATCTCGATCTTCAGGAAGCGCGGGTCCACGCCCCACCGATCGAGCGTGCTCTGCACCTTTCTCGGCAATTCCTGATCGAGAAGACTGCGCGCGGAGACGTTCACGGCGATGTGGATCGGCGCGCCGGCGTCCTGCCACACGCGACACTGCCCGATCGCATGGTCGAGCAGCCAGTCCGTCACTCCGCGGATCAAGCCCGTGCGCTCGGCGAGCGGGATGAACGTCCCCGGCGCGAGATGCCCTCGCTGGGGATGCTCCCACCGCACGAGCACCTCGGCGCGCGTCATCAGGCCGCTGCGCATGTGCAGCTTCGGCTGATAGTGCGCCACCAGCTCGTTGCGCTCGACCGCGCCGCGCAGCTCTACGACGAGCGCGAGCTGGTCCGGCGACGAGCGCGACTCCCCATCCTCGCGATGAAAGCTGTACCCGCTCTGCCTCTGCTTCGCGGCGTACATCGCGACGTCGGCGCGGCGGAGCAGCGTCCGCGCGTCGGCGCCGTGCTCGGGAAAGAGAGCGATGCCGATGCTCGCGCCGACTTCGAGGACCTGTCCTTCGATCACGAACGGCTGCTCGAGTGTGCCGAGGAGCAGGCGCGCGGTCGCGGCGACGGAGGTCGTGTCGGGCGTTCGCGGCAGGAGCAGCGCGAACTCGTCGCCGCCGAGACGCGCGACCACGTCTTCCCCGCGGATCTGGTTCCGCAGGCGAAACGCGACCTGCTTGAGCAGCGCGTCGCCGAAGTGATGGCCGAAAGTGTCGTTCACTTCCTTGAAACGATCGAGGTCCATCAGCATGAGCGCGAGCATCGTGCCGCTTTCGCGCGCGGTGTCGATCGCCTGCTCGAGCGACTCGAAGAGCAGCGTGCGATTCGGCAGCCCGGTGAGCGCGTCGTGCATCGCCTGATGGCGCAGCGCCGTGACCTGATGTTTGGTTTGGGTGATGTCGCGCAGGAACGCGACCCAGTGCGTGAGCTGTCCGCCGTCCTCGACCGGCACGAGCTGCAGGTCGAGCTCGAACTCGCTACCGTTCGCGCGCCGCCCGGTGGCCTCGGCCTGGAAAGGGCGATGTTCGAATACGTGCTGCAGGAGCGATTCGACGATTGCGTACTGTCGCTCGACGATGCCGAAGATCTCCGGCGTCTGGCCGATGATGTCTTCGCGGCGGCGGCCGTAGATCGCGCAGAAACTCTCGTTGACGAAGGCGATGCGCGGGCCCACGGCCTCGACGGCGGGCGTGAGGATGGCGATGCCCTCCCCCGTCACATGCACGGCCGAGCCGAGAAGCTGAAGCTGCTCGCTCTGGATCCGCTGCTCGGTGAGCTTCCAGTCGAGAGTCGTCGTCCACGGCGTGTGCAGCGAGGTCAGCGGCTCCGGGATTTTTTCGGACATCTGGACGGAGATTATTATCTACGGAAGGCTCGACGCTGAAGCGTGAGCGAAATCTTACTCCCGGAAATGCACGCGAGGGCCGCATCGCCAAACGCAACCGCGCGCGCCCATGCAGCTAGAATGGGCGCCGAGGCATGACGATGGGCAGATCCGTTCCGAAAGAAGAAGTTCGCCGGTTGCTCGACAGCCTGCCGGACGAAGTCTCCTACGAAGACATCCAATATCACATCTACGTTCAGCAGAAGATCGATCGCGGCATGGAAGCCTCGGAGCGCGGGGACTTCGTCTCGGATGAGGAGATCGAGCAACGGATCGCACGGTGGGCTGGCGAGTAGGTGGACTACTCCCGCGTGGAATGACGTCGAGGAGATCGCGCGATTCATTGCCCGCGACTCACCTCAATACGCAGTCGTGCTGCAACGCGAGGCTCAGGCAGCTGCGAGCTCGCTGCGCCAGTTTGCGAGACGCGGACGCGTCGTCCCTGAGCGCCACGATGAACGGGTGCGAGAGCTGATCGTTGGAAACTTTCGTCTGATCTACAAAATCGTCGCCGATGACGAGGTCCACGTGATTGCGTTCATCAACAGTGCTCGTGACCTGGACGCATTTCTCCGACGTGAAGATCGGACCTGACGCGAGGCACGATTCGCGGCGATGGCGTCGGGCAAGCGGCCCCAAGGCCGCTGTGCTGGGTGCTGAGCCGAAACCACTCAGCACTCAGCACTGTTTGACTACTTCTTCTCCACGACCACGCCGGTTCTCGTGCCCGCCTTCTCCAGCGCCTCGCGTCCGGCGGCGTCACCGCGGACGTACGTGTCGAAGAACGTCAGCGCGATCCCGCGGATGTCCGCGACCATCTGTTGATGACGGACCGACGCCTGCTCCGTGCGCGTGCGCGGCGAAGTCTCCGGCCGCCTGCTGGGTACGTAGGTGCGGCCGATGTCGCGATCTTCCTCGCGCGCGATCGCTTCGAGAAGGCCGTCGTTGCGTCCCGTGAACGTGGCCGTCCGCACGCCTTCGATCGTCACCAGCCACTTGTCGCCGGCGGGCGCGAGCTTGAATCCTTCCGACCGCCACTCGGGCGTCTCCGATTCCGTGGCGCCCTGATCCAACGTGCCGGTCATGAACATCGCGGGTACGCGGAGCTCCGCAAACGACTCGCTCGTGAGTCCGCGCGACTCCGCGGGCCCTTGCGGCGACATGGCGATCACCGCCTTCACGCGTGGATCGGCGTAGCTCACACCTCCCGGAAACGTGCGCACGCCGCCGGCGAGCATCGCCGTATGCGAACCGTACGCATGCCCGGCGACGCCGATCTTCGTCGCATCGATCTTTCCTTCCAGCTCCGGGTATCGCTGCACCAAGGACTCGAGCGAGTCGAGCACGAGCGTGATGTCGCGGGCGCGATTTTTCCAATCCGCGGCAGTCGCATTCACCCAGACTTCCTCGGCCTTGGTGATGTTCGCGATGCGGTCGCGGTGATTTACGCGAATGACGACGTAGTTGTTCGCCGCCCAATACGAGCTGAGACCGACGTAGCCGCGATGCGAGCCGCCGAAGCCGGGCGAGAAAACGATCAGCGGATGCGGGCCGCCGCGCGTCGGATAGTCGATCACCAGATCGATGTCTTTGTTGCGATCGTTGTCGCGCAGGAGGACGTCGGGGATCACGCCGACAGGCGTGGGGCCGATCTCGAGACCGGTGTAGCGCGTGCTTGCGGTGCTCTTCGGCGCGCCCTCCTCGTAGGAGCTCGATTCACACGACAGCGCGAGAACGGCGATCATCAAAACGACCAGACGACGAATCATGCTTCCTCCACAGTTTGCGCGGCGCGAGGTGCGTACTGCGCAACGAGAACGCTGACCAGAACGAGAATGCCCCCGGCGATGACGACACCGCTCACGCGCTCGCCGAGGAGCAGCGCGGCGGCGACGAAGGTCACGAGCGGCTCGGCGTAGAGCAGCGCCGCCACGCGTGAGACCTCGATTCGCTCCAACGCACCGTACCAGAAGAGATAGCCCAGCGCGGAACAACAAACGGCAAGGAAAAGCAGCGCGGACCAGCCGGTGACGGTGAGGTTCGGGATCTGCCGCCATCCCTTCTGCGCGACGAAAAACGGCGCGAGCATCGCGGCGCCGAAGAGCATCGCGCCCGAGGTCGCGCGGCGCGGGCCGAGCGTGCGGATGGTGCGGTGGCCGAGGACGGAGTAGACCGCCCAGTTGACGGTGCTGATCAGGATCAACAGATCGCCCGTTGTTGAAGGGCGTCCGAGGACGCGCGAACTGAAGTCGCCCTTCGTCACGACGAGCAACGCGCCCGCGAATCCGCCGGCGAGTCCGACGACTTTCCAGAAGCCGAAGCGCTCGCGCAGCACGATCGCGGCGAGGACGGCGGACCAGATGGGCGTGACGCCGATCAGCCAGCCCGAGTTGGTCGCGCTGGTCATCGTGAGGGCGTATGCCTGCAGCATCTGATGCACGAAGACGCCGATGAAGCCCATCAGCGCGAGCGCCGGCCATGCCTCGCGCGGCGGCAGCTCGCGCACGATCGCCAGCAAAACCGCGGCGCCGATGGCGAAGCGGAGAAAGATCAGCGTGACCGGCGCGACTTCCGTGAGCGCCGCCTTGGTGGCGACGAAGGAGACGCCCCAGAAGACGACGGCCAACGCGGCCGCGGCGCGGGGAGAGAGCATGCGGCGGACATGATAGATCGGGCTTCCAACCCTGAGCGCAGCGAAGGATCAGGTGAGCCCTCACGTGGCGCAGTCCCAAGGCGACCGCACATGCACCGAGCTCGGAAGCCGCGTGAGGGCTCCATTGACCCTTCGCTGCGCTCAGGGTTGGGGATGCGCTACGCTCCCCTCGCCCATGTCCACAAAGGTCCGCCGCTACACCCTCAAACGTCCCGACAAACCGCAGAAGCAATACAAGGTCGCGTACGAGGATCAGCTCAACCAGGAACAGCTGGACGTAGTGATGGCCGGCGAGGGGCCGATGCTCGTCATCGCGGGCGCAGGCAGCGGGAAGACGCGCGCGCTCACCTATCGCGTATCGCGCCTGATCGAAGACGGCGTCGACCCGAGCGACATCCTCATCCTCACCTTCACGAACAAGGCCTCGCGCGAGATGCTCAGCCGCGTCGAGGAGCTCGTCACCACCGACACGCGGCGCATCTGGGGCGGCACGTTCCACTCGATCGGCAATCGCCTCCTCCGCAAATACGCCGACGCCCTCGGATACCGCTCGAACTTCACCATCCTCGACGACGAAGACTCGAAGGAGATGATGGAGTCCGCCATCTCTTCCCTCGGGATCAACACGCTGGAGAAGCGCTTCCCGAAAGGCGACGTGCTGCTCGACGTCTACTCGTTCCTCATCAACACACGCACGCCGCTCGAGCTGCACCTCGAGAACAACTACCCGCACTTCCTCATGTTCTCGGCCGAGATCGTGAACGTGTTCCGCCGCTACAAGGAGCGCAAGCGCGACGCGAACGCAATGGACTTCGACGACCTGCTCGTGTTCTGGAAAGTGCTGCTCGACGATCACGAGGAGATCTCCGCCGCGCTGAAGCGCCGCTTCCGGCACATCCTCGTCGACGAGTATCAGGACACGAACAAGCTCCAGGCCGACATCATCGACGCCATGGCCTCGGTGCGCCGCAACGTGATGGTCGTCGGCGACGACGCCCAGTCGATCTACTCGTTCCGCGGCGCGTCGTTCGAAAACATCCTCACGTTTCCTCTGCGATTCCCCGAAACGACGATCTACAAGCTGGAGACAAACTACCGCTCGACGCGTCAGATCCTCACGCTCGCGAACGCGTCGATCGCCGCGAATCGTTTTCAGTTCCGGAAGGAACTGCAGGCCGTTCGCGGCGATGGTCCGGATCCAGCGGTGGTGGGTGTCGACGACGTGTACGAGCAGGCGTCGTTCATCGCGCAGCGGATCCTCGAGCTGCGCGACGAAGGCGAAAAGCTCGACGAGATCGCGGTGTTGTATCGCTCGCACTACCAGTCGCTCGAGCTGCAGATGGAGCTCACGCGCCGCAACATCCCCTACGAGATCCGCTCCGGCGTCCGCTTCTTCGAGCAGGCGCACATCAAGGACGTGCTCGCATACCTGAAGGTGGTGACGAACCCGCGCGACGAGTTGTCATGGAAGCGGATGCTGAAGCTCTATCCGAAGATCGGCGAGAAAAGCGCCGCGGAGGTCTGGGCGCGGATCAGCACGGCCCCGAATCCGCTGGAGGCGTTTCTGCGTGGACCGGCCGCGGGCGCGTACCCGCCGGGGCGTGGCGTCGCGCCCTCGCTCGACAGCGCGCGCGATGTGCTGCGCCTGATCTCCGGCGATTCGATGAAGCGCAATCCGTCGGAGACGATCCGCCTCGTCGTGGAGCGCGGCTACGCGGACTACGCACGCGCGAAGTTCCCGAACGCGCAGGCGCGGCTGGACGATCTCGAGCAGCTCTCGCAGTACGCGCTGCGTTACGGCGATGTCGAGGAGTTTCTCGACGAAGTGGCGCTCGCGAACCCGATCGCCGGAGAAGACGTCGCCGTGGTTGGCCCCGAGGACGAGAAGATCGTGCTGTCGTCGGTGCATCAGGCGAAGGGACTGGAGTGGCGGGCGGTGTTCGTGATCTGGCTCGCCGATGGACGGTTCCCGTCCCAGCGCGCGCTGCGCGTGCCGGGCGGGATCGTGCGCATTCCACCCAATCGCGTGCACGAGGCATTGCCGCTGCTGGAAGGCGCGACGCAGGACGCGCCGGTGATCGACGACGAAGGCACGCGCGAGCTGGTGATCCCGGGCGAGGAGGAAGAGCGCCGTCTGTTCTACGTGGCGATCACGCGCGCGATGCAGGAGTTGTATCTCGTGTTCCCGGTGATGGGCCGCGATCGCGGAGGCATGGACGTGCTGATGGAGCCGTCACGCTTCGTGCGCGAGTTGCCGGGAGATGTTTACGAGAAGTGGGTCATCGGCAGCGAGTGATGTGGAGTGCGGCAGCGACACTCTCGCGTCGCATGAAACCCTCGCGGTGCATTGAGCTGCCGCTCTCTATTGCGGCAACGTCGAGTTGCCGCAGCTCGACGCTGCGGCAATTGAAAGCGGCAGCTGCTTCGTCGCGAAGGCTACGATCGCCCGAGTACTCCGCTGCCGCACTCCAAACTGTTTACCGTGCTGACAAGACTTCCGACGGCTCCAGCCCTACTTTAATCACCGATGCTGGACTTCTTCCTTTGGCTGCTGCTCACGGTGCTCTGGAGCGGAGTCGAGGAAACGTCTACGCCCTCCCGCCAACCGTCAACCGCCAACCGCCAACCGCCGGTCGAGTTCGTCCGCGACGTTCAGCCGATTCTCGAAAAGCGCTGCCAGCCTTGCCATTTCCCCGGCGGGACGATGCATGCGAAGTTGCCGTTCGACAAGCCGGAAACGATTCACAAGCTCGGCACGAAGCTTTTCACGCGGATCAAGAAAGACGACGAACAGGCCGTCCTTCGCGCCTTCCTCGCGCAGCGCTGAACACTCCCATAGAATGCGCCCGTCATGCGCAAACTTGCGTGGTGCCTGGTCGTTGCCTGGTTCGTCCTCGGGGCCTGCAAAGGCCGTGAGACTCCCGCCCCTCCGGCACCGGCGACGACCACCCAGGTCGTCGAGACTGGACCGGTCGCCGGCGGACGTCTCGTGCGCCGGCTGGAAACGGACGTCGACTCGCTGAACTTCGTCCTGCACAGCACCGAAGACGAGCGGCAGGTGCTGCAGTACCTCTACGATCCGATGATCGACTTCGACGCGAACCTCGAGCCGATTCCCGGCACGGTCGCGAAGTGGGAGATCGAGGACGGCGGCAAGGCGTACGTTCTGCACATCGATCCGCGCGCGAAATTCAGCGACGGCGCACCCGTCACCGCCGCCGACGTCATCTTCACGCTCGAGAAAATCATCGACGAGCAGTCGGTCCAGTTCGCCGCTTGGTTCGACGGGTTGGATCGCGAGCAGACGAAAGCCATCGACGAAAAGACCGCGCGCGTGGTCTTCAAAGAGCCGCGCGTGACGCAGCTCATCGCGTTCAACATCGGCGTCATGCCGAAGCACGTGTACGGCAAAGGCGATTTCCAGAAGAACAAGGCGGTCATCGGCAACGGCCCTTACGTGCTGGAACGCCGCGAGACCGGCAAGACGATCTCTCTGAAGCGGAACGAGAACTACTGGCGCGACAAGCCCTACATCGACTCGGTCCTGTTCCGCGTCATCGCCGACGACAACGTCGCCTGGAATGCACTCAAGCGCGGCGACGTCCACGTCGCCCGAGTGAACAACGACACGTGGGCGCGGGAAAAGGACACAGTCAAAGACCGGTTCGAGTTCCACAACATCTATCCGCTGTCGTTCAACTGTGCACCCTGGAACATCAAGGACCCGCTGTTCAAAGACGCCAGCGTGCGCCGCGGATTGGCGATGGCCTTCGACCGGCAGACCGTCATCGATCGCCTTTATCACGGCGAGGCCCGGGCGCTGTCGGGACCGTTCACCCCCGATAGTTGGGCGTACAACGCCGAGGTGCTTCCGGTCGAATTCAATCTCCAGGGCGCGGCGGCGCTGCTTGCATCCGCAGGCTGGAAGGATTCCGACCAGGACGGCACACTCGACCGCGACGGGAAACCGTTCGAGTTCACGATGCTCGTCAGTGCCGGCAACAAGCCCTCCGCCGATCAATCGCAAATCTATCAGGACGCTCTGAAGAGCATCGGTGTGAAGATGGAGATCGCGACGCTCGACGGCGCCGCGTTTTTCGATCGCATTCTCAAAGGGAACTATCAGTCCGCGATGATGTCCTGGAGCATCGACCCCGATCCCGATCCGTACTCCCTGTTTCATTCGAGCCAGACGCCGCCCGCCGGGCTCAATATCGTGCATTACAAGAACGCCGAGGTCGACCGGCTCCTCGATCGCGGCCGGACGACGTTCGAACGTACGCGGCGGACGGAGATCTATCACCACCTTCACGACATCATCGCGTCCGATCAGCCCTACCTGTTCATGGTGCAGGTCGGATACAAGTGGGCCGTCGACAAGCGGGTGAAGAACGTGCGCACCGGGAAAGGGCTGGGATTGTTCCTGTGGCGTCCCGGTCCCTACGACTGGTGGCTCGCGAAGGAGTGATCCACGCAATGCGTCTGCTGCTCATCTCCAGTTCCAACGTCCATGGCTACGGCTATCTCGATCACGCCGAGCCGGAGATCCGCCGCGTGCTCGAGGGAATCCGCACGGTCGCATTCGTGCCGTTCGCATTGCAGAACCACGACGCCTACACCGAAAAGGTCCGCGAGCGCCTCGGACAAATGGGATTCACCGTCGTGCAAGTCCGCGGCCGCGCGGAGATCGACGCCGCGGAAGCGATCTTCGTCGGCGGGGGCAATACCTTCCGCCTGCTGAAGATGTTCTATGAGCTCGATCTGCTGAACGCGATCCGCAACCGCGTGCTGCAGGACGGCATCCCGTACATCGGCTCCAGCGCGGGAACGAACATGGCCATGCCGACGATCAAGACGTCGAACGACATGCCGATCGTCTATCCCCCGTCGTTCGACGCGCTGTCGCTCGTCCCGTTCCAGATCAACCCGCACTATCTCGATCCCGACCCGAACAGCACGCACAGAGGCGAAACGCGGGAAGAGCGCATCCGCGAGTTTCTCGAGGAGAACGACACGCCCGTCGTCGGCCTCCGGGAAGGGACGATGCTGCGCGTCGTCGACGATTCCGTGACGCTGGTCGGACTGAGACCGGCGCGGATCTTCCGGCGCGGCGCGGAGCCGGAGGAGCTTCCCGCGGGATCATTGCTGGCGCTATAACTAAAAAACAACCTTCCGCACCATCGCCGCCTCGCCGTTCACGATCTCGAAATCGATGATCCCCAACTTGGCGCCGCTCTCCGACTCCGCGATCACGCGCCATTCGCCCGGCACGACGTTCTGCTTGTACGTCAGTCCGCGATAGCCGCCGGAGCGTCCGCCGCTGATCGTGAACGGGATGACACTCGTCGTGCGCCACTCCCCCGCTTTTGCGTCGTAGAGCAGCCAGCGATGGCGGATCGTCGTACGGATGCCGTTCGGCACGAAGACCGAGGTGAAGCAGTAGACGCGCTCTCCGCCGACGCGATGAAAGACCGGCGACGACGAGCGCCAGAAACGCCTGCCCGGAGACTCGACGAGAGCTTCGTAACCACCGTCGCGCTTGTGCATGTCGTGCGCGATCAGCATCTCTTTCTTCACCAGCGGCACGGGCGGGATGAAGTTGAGCGCGTGCAGGACGAGCAGCAACGCGGCAATCACGATCGACGGCACGATCGACGCCGACTCGTGCCGCGACACGCGACGCAGCGCGAGCACGAGCAGCACGGCGATCAGCGTGCCGAGGTAGAACCAGAACGTAGAGATGCTGCGGAACAGGTGCGCGAGCGCGAAGTTGAAGAACATCGTCGCGCTCATCGTGAACAGCACCCACGACAGAGTGAGCTCGCTGAAGCGGCTCTGCAGGAACTCATTGCCGATCAGCAGCGCCGCGAGCCCGAGGACGACCAGGTAGCCGGGAAGGTCGCTCGAGCTGAGGAAGTAGAAGATGAACAGCGCGCTGAAGATGCCGCCGAAGAAGAACTGGAGCACGGAGTTGAGGTACTGCGAGCCGCGGAACTGCACGCCGCGTCCGAGGGCGACGAGGATCGCGGCCGCGCCGGAGAGATACGCGAGCAGGATGAAGAGATCGACGGACTTGATCTTCTGCCCGAGCGTCAGCGCGTCCCACGCGAACCCGCCGATGAAAAAGACGGCCGGCACCCACGGCCGGACGTGCTCGTACGTGTGAAGGACTCTCTCCCGGACAGCCACCGGGGGAAGGATAGCGTGTGGAGTGCGGCGGCAAGGCCGCCGCTTTCGAACGCGCGGCAGGATCGAGACGCGCCTGGCTTCGGCACGCATTGGAAAGCGGCGGCCTTGCCGCCGCACTCCACACATGAATTTCGTGCCCGCTTCCCGCGTTTCACACCCCGCGCATGCTGCCGCCGAATACTGACTTCGAAGAAGCCGCCGTCGCGGAAACCAGGGATAAAGTCGAAGAACCTCCGCTCTTCAAAGTCCTCCTCCACAACGACGACTTCACGACCATGGAGTTCGTGGTCTGGGTGCTCGAGTCGGTATTCAACATGCCCGAGGAGCAGGCCATGCAGGTGATGCTCAACGTCCACCTGCGCGGCATCGGCGTGGCCGGCATTTACACGTACGAGATCGCCGAGACGAAGGTCGACAAGACGACCGCGCTCGCGCGGGAACAGGAATTCCCGCTGTTGGTTACTATGGAACAGGCATGATCGCCAAAGCCCTACAGGCATCCTTCGAGTTCGCCGTCAACGAGGCGGTTCGCCGCCGGAACGAATACGTCACGCTCGAGCACCTCCTCTTCGCGCTGCTGCACGATCGCGAGGTAGTGGACGTCATCCGCGCCTGCGGAGGCGACGTCGAGGAGCTCAAGAAGCAGCTCGACGACTTCATCCAGAAGACGTACGAACAGGTCGAGGAAGAGGACATCCAGCCGACCCTCACGACGATGCTGCAGCGCGTGATCCAGTACGCGCAACTGCACGCGCAAAGCTCGGGACGCAAGGAAGTCGACACCGGCCAGATGCTCGCGGCCATCTTCCAGGCCGAGAAGTCGCACGCGGTCTATCTGCTGCGCAGCCAGAACATCACCAAGCTCGACGTCCTCAGCTACCTCTCGCACGGCATCCCGAAAGACGGGCCGGCGCACGAGCCGGCGGGCATCCTCACCGACGACGAAGGGAGCACGCCGTCCCGCGATCCGCTGAAGAACTTCGCCGTCAACCTCCTCGACCGCGCCGCGAAGGGCGAGATCGATCCGGTCATCGGACGCATTCCGGAGCTCGAGCGCACGATCCAGATCCTCTGTCGCCGGCGCAAGAACAATCCGCTGTTCGTCGGAGAGCCCGGCGTCGGGAAGACCGCGATCGCCGAGGGGCTGGCGCTCAAGATTCACGAGGGCGACGTGCCGCACGTGCTCAAGGGCGTGGAAGTGTGGTCGCTGGACATGGGCTCCGTGCTTGCGGGGACGAAGTACCGCGGCGAGTTCGAGCAGCGGCTGAAGGCGGTCATCGCCGCGCTGGTGGAGAAGAAGGACGCGATCCTCTTCATCGACGAGATCCACACGATCGTCGGCGCGGGCGCGGTGAGCGGCGGCACGATGGACGCGTCGAACATGCTCAAGCCCGCGATTGCCTCGGGCAAGCTCCGCGTGATCGGCTCGACGACGTACGGCGAATACAAGCAGTCCTTCGAGCGCGACCGCGCGCTCGCGCGCCGCTTCCAGAAGATCGAGATCGGCGAGCCGACGGTCGAGGAGACGATCGAGATCCTCACGGGCCTGAAGAAATACTACGAGGAGCATCACCACGTGACGTTTACTCCCGAGGCCATCCGTCTCGCGGCGGAGCTGTCGGCAAAGTACATCCACGACCGTCATCTGCCGGACAAGGCCATCGACGTGCTCGATGAAGCGGGCGCGCGTACGCGCATGCATCGCACTCCGGAGTCGACGGAGACGCAGACGATCGACATCGCGGACGTGGAGACGGTCGTCGCGCGCATCGCGAAGATCCCGCCGCGCACCGTTGCGGTCAGCGAACGGGATCGGCTGCAGCATCTCGACGCGGACTTGCGCCGGGTGATCTTCGGCCAGGACCACGCGATCCAGCAGATCGTCAGCGCGATCAAGCTCTCGCGCTCCGGTCTCGGCAGTCCCGAGAAGCCGATCGGGTCGTTTCTCTTTAGCGGTCCGACCGGCGTCGGCAAGACCGAGCTCGCAAAGCAGCTCGCCCAATCCCTCGGCGTGGAGTTCATCCGCTTCGACATGAGCGAGTACATGGAGCCGCACACGGTGTCACGGCTCATCGGCGCGCCTCCGGGCTACGTCGGCTTCGATCAGGGCGGACTCCTGACCGACGCGATCCAGAAGACGCCGTACGCCGTGCTCGTGCTCGATGAGATCGAGAAAGCGCACCCCAACCTCTTCTCGATCCTGCTGCAGGTGATGGATCACGCAACGCTCACGGACAACAACGGCAAGAAGGCCGATTTCCGCAACGTGGTGCTGATCATGACCACGAACGCGGGTGGCCGCGAGATGACGGATGCCGCGCCGGGCTTCATGCCGAACGCGGCCAGCGGCCAGGGACGCGGCATCATCGAGCGGACGTTCGCACCGGAGTTCCGCAATCGCCTCGACGCCTGGATCGCGTTCCAGCCGCTGTCGTTCGACGTGACCCTGCAGGTCGTCGACAAGTTCATCGCCGAGCTGCGGACGCAGCTCGCGCCGAAGAACGTGACGCTGGAACTGCGCGACGGCGGCCGCGAATGGCTGGCGAAGCACGGCTACGACAAGTCGTTCGGCGCGCGCCCGATGGCGCGGCTGATCTCGCAGAAGATCAAGGAGCCGCTGGTGGACGCGATCCTGTTCGGCAGGCTGGCCCTCGGCGGGAACGTGGTGGTCGACGCGGACGAGAAGGAACTGAAGCTGCAGTTCTAGGAGTGCGGTGGCGTCGAGCCACCGCTCTGGTAGGGCGGGGGGCCCTCCCCCGGAGCCTGCGCCTCGACATACCAGAGCGGCGGCTTTGCCGCCGCACTCCTAGACCGCAAACGTGTGCCTGCGGCGGTACTCCGTCGGCGTGATGCCGAGCCCGCGGCGGAACGCGCGAGAGAGATGGGCCTGGTCGGAGAAGCCAGTGCGATCGGCGATCTCGGCGAGCGTGTAGCTCGTGTCGCGCACGAGACGGATCGCGTCCTCCATTCTCGATTCGCGCTCCGTTGCCGGCTCGCGCGCGAGCCCGCGGCGGCGCGCCGCGGCGAGCACGGCCAGGGCCGCGGCCTCGAGCGCGAGCGGCATCCCGCGATCACTCTGGCGCGCCTCGCTCACGAGCCGCGACAGCGCGCCCTCCAGCAACTCCGACCGCACCACGGTGACCGGAGCATCGAATTCGGCGCGCGCGAAGAGAGCGTCCATGACCGTGCATCGGAAGATCCTCGCCGGCCGCTTGATCTCCACGTTGCGATGGGTGATGCCGGAGACGACGAACACGACGTCGCCTTTCGTGAAGTGGTGCCGCGTCCCGTCGAAGGTCATGGACACTTCGCCGCAGAGAACGGCCACGAGCTCCGGTCGGTCGTGAGGGTACGGTGCGATGATCTCGCCCCGCTCGTACAGAATCTCGTACACCCAGATCGCGCTGGTGGCGTCGTTGCGCGAGAGCAGCTTGTAGAACTTCATCGGGGATCCATCCGTACGGCTACGAATCGGTGACGTTCGGATGAACGGACGCTCTTCCGTCGATCCATGGAGGCATAGTGGCGGAAATGATCAACGAAAACCGCCGGATGCGTTCGGGACAGTTCTGGGGCGAGATCCGGCCCACGGCGGCCGCGACGGGCGAGCTTTCGGTCTTTCACGTGATCCATACCGCGGGGGAGCTCCCGATGCACTCGCACGAGAGCGCACGCGTTGCGCTGATGCTCGAAGGCTGCGTCACCGAGACCACGGACGAGCGGATCGATTTGATCCAGAAAGGACAGATCACGTTCTGGTGCGAAGGCTCGACGCACAGCGACGTCTTCGCCCCGGGCACGCAGTCGCTGCAGATCGAGCTCTCGCACGACGTCTACCGCCATCTCGCGCCGTACATGCCGCAGTCTCCTTCTCCGATCGCCTGCGATCGATTCGAAGGAGCCACGGAGCGGCTGCTCGAGGAGATCGAACACTTCGATGAGGCTTCGCCGCTGGCGTTGCTGGGCGCAGTGTACGAGATCGTGGCGAGAGCCGCGCGGCTGACGACGAACGCCCGGCCCGAAAGCTTCGCGGTCACACAGGCCACGCGCTACGCCCGCGAATATCTTGCCGATCCGATCACCCTTGCCGAACTGGCCGATGCGGCGAACGTTTCCGTTCGCCGGCTGCACGAGCAATTCAGCGCGGAGCTGGGTGCGACTCCGATGGAGTATCTGCGCAACCTCCGTCTCGAGCGCGCCGAAACGCTGCTGCGCGAGACGACTCTGTCGTCGTCGGATATCGCCGCCCAATGCGGATTCTACGATCACGCGCATTTCTGCAGGCTGTTCAAGCAACGCACCGGCACCACGCCGGGTCAATTCCGCCGCGGCTGACAAAAGCTCGGGCGTGCCGAAGCACGCCCGAGTGACGGCCGGTCGGATCGGTCGACTATTCGGGAATGCGGTCGATGCGCGCCTCGGCAACGGCCGCCGGGGCTGTGGTGGGTTGCTGCTTCGTGGCTGCCGCGACCTTCATGTCCGATTCGTGGGAGATCTCGACGGACGCGATGCGGTACTCGGCTGCGAGCGGCTCGGTGAAACTTCCGCCGCCGCAGTGCGGACCGTCTACACAGCCGTTGCTGCCGATCGTCCACTTGCACCTGGGGCCGGGCCCTCCATAGATGCAGTTGCCGTCCCAGTTGCAGACGATACAGGCGAACGTCGGCTGCGCGACGACGAGAAGGACTGTGAGAACGAGGAGAGAACGAGCGATACGTTTCATTGGACACACCTCCAGTTGTATGGTTTCCGACCACCGCCGTGAATGAGTTGTCAGTGACGTTTCTCGAAGCGCACCGTGACGCGGTTCTCGCCGACTCGCGCGTTGAGACCGATCGGAGCATCGAGGGCTCCAGCCGTCTGCACCAGCGCCACGATCTCGTCGTCACTCCGAACCGGCCAGAATTCGTAGTAGCCGGGAGGGACGTTCGGAAGGCGCGCCACTCCCCGTTCATCGGTCAGCAGACGCACGCCCTGATGCCGCTGCATTTCACGCACGACTCCGGGAGGGATGATGTCGCCGTTGAACCTCATCAGAAACGCGACCTCCGGCATCGCCTTGCCGTCCGTCACCTTCGCGAGAAGGTCGATCGCCGCGGTTCCGGGAGGAACTCGGATTCGGACCGACGGGTCTCGGCGCCCGCTGTCGATTCGGTGGACGGCGAGGGAGCCTTCGTGCGGAAGCACGTAGAGAGTCGATGCCTCGCCGAGCGGCGTGGCCAGGTCGGCCGTTCCTTTCGCATCCGTCGTCGCCGTGGATCGAATTTCGCCGTTCGCGACGCAGACGATCGTCGTGCCCGCGATCGGGACCTCGTGGTGATCGACGACCGCGATGCGGCGACGCAGACCTTCTTTCAGGACTACGGCGACGTCGCGATGCGTGTCGGCGGCGCCGAGGTCGAACGTCACCGGGTCAGGGAGTAAATGACCTTTTGCAGACACGACGCGCAGCGATTGCGATCCCGCGCGCACGCCGAAGTAGAGGAACTCCCCGTTCCCGTCGGTGGTCCTGCGCGTGACCCCTCGAAAGCCCGGCGCCGTCGTCTCGAGGGCTACGACCACGCCGCCGACCGGCGCACCGTCCGCCCTCGTGACACGACCCGCCAACTGCCGATCGGGCACGTCGAAGTCGACGCGCGGCATGGGCCCTTCCGGGATGGTCATCGTGCCGACGTTCGTCGTCTCGATTCCGCGTCCGCTCACCGCGACGTCGAATTCGCCGCGGCGCCAGACGACGCTGGCGTAGACGCCGTCGTCATCAGTCGTCAACGTCGTCGACCACGATTCGACGGAATGAGTCAGCTTGATCTCGGTCTGGAAGGGGTGTCCGCCGAGGGTGAACCGGCCGAAGACCATCCCGCTCGGAAGCTCGATCCTCGTTTCCGTTTTCCCGGGCTTGACCAACGCGAATGTCGCGAGCCGCTTCAGCGGCTCATCGCCTTCGACGAGCAGCTCGTATCGGCCGATCTCCAGCGCATCGAACGCCACCGCGCTTTCGGTGCGAGGGACGGTCTTCACCGCGATCGCCTCGCGTTCACCGGATCGCAAGACGCGAATCGTGATCGGCCCTTTCTCCGCACCGCGGATGAACCGCACGCGTAATGCACCTCGTTGCGTCGCGGCCGCCGAAAGCGGCAGAGACGCAACGATCAGACACAAGCAGAGGAGTTGTCTCCATCGAGCGTTCATGCATCACAATCTCGTGCGAGAGCGATCCGAACGCTTGGACGAGGAAGCGGGATTTGAAAGCGCGCTACCCTGTTGGAGGA
This sequence comes from Thermoanaerobaculia bacterium, assembly GCA_035999335.1. Taxonomy (GTDB): domain Bacteria; phylum Acidobacteriota; class Thermoanaerobaculia; order Gp7-AA8; family Gp7-AA8; genus QHVT01. The sequence goes on from DASYGV010000086.1 coordinate 44,211, forward strand.
GGTAGCTGCCGCATGCGCATGGTTTGGTTGGGAATCCTGCTCATCATCTCGACGACGGCGGTCGCGGACAGTTCCGGCTCCGTCATCGCCCGACACTGGCCGATGCACCCGAGCAACACGCAGGCCGTGACCTTCGAGGCCACGGCGGTGGCCGATCGCATCATCCTGTCGTACGAGCGTTTCCTTCTCTCCGGCGGACCCGACTCGACGCACATGCAGATCCCCGTCGAAGCGAAGACGATCGTCAAGACCTGCGATCCGAAGGGCTCGACGACCATCATCACCTGCACGTACATGATGCCGGTTGCGTTTCCCGCGAGCTCGCTCATCACGTACACCGCGACCGCGGTGCACAGGGGCGCGGTCTCGACGCGGGAGACTTATTCGTTTGCGGCCGGCGACTATCCGTGGCCGGACGATCCGATCCCGATCCGGCTGAAGGGCGACACGAAGAGCAAGCTCGACACGGTGTTCATCCCCGCCGACATCGACGTGGCGCTCTTTCGCAGCCAGCTCGACGAGGTGATCGACTTCTACTTCCGCTACGAGCCGCTCCGCTTCTGGCGCGGGCTGCACAACTTCTGGTACTCGGGCCAGGAAGGAAAATACCCGGCGTACTGCCAGTTCGAAAACCCTGCGAATTACGCCAACCTGCACGTGATCGCGGATGCGGTGGCGTTTCTGCACCAGTCGGACGTGCGCAATTGCACCAACATCCCTCGCATGTCATCGAAGATCGACAGCGAAAAGACGATCGTCCACGAGAACTCCCACTCGATGTACCGACTGCAGGACGAGTACTGCTGCAATACGAACTACAAACCGCAGGCGTGTGCGCCGAACATCTACGCCTCGCTGGCAGCATGCCAGGCTGACGCACAGGCTCTCGGATATCCGCCGTCGTATTGCACGCAACTGACGTACGAAACGACCATCAAGGAAATCTGGCGAATCGATCCCGGCAACAGCCACGGGCCGGAGCGGCCGTGCATCATGGGGCCGAACGAGAACAATCAGAGCTCGGTGTTCGGCGCGGCATGCCTGCGCCGGCTGAACTGGCGCTATCGCAAGTGCCTCGCCGGGGAGTGTATGACCGACCCCGAATGCCCGTGAGACGGAGGACGTCATGTTCGAGAAAAAGCTGATTGCAATCCTTGCCGCGCTACTGCTTCCGTACTGTGCGACGAAGCCGATCGCTCCCACCGAGGAGGAACGGCTCGCCGCCGAGGCAAACGCGACTGCGAGCACCAGCGCCGTGGCCGTTCCCGCCGGCCAGACTCCGATCCGGATTCCACTGCTCGCAATCGAAGTGGAGTTCACGGCCGAAGGGGTGAAGCCGCTCGGCGCGAAGATCGTGCATGCGGCGCCGAGAGCGAACAGTGCATTCGGCGACCTGCGCGTGCAGGCCGGCGGCGTGGATGGCTGGGGGTACACGATGGCCGATCCGCGGCTGGTCAAGGGGGGCGGCCCGGACGACGCGCGGGCGATCGTGCTGGAATCGGCGCGCACGCACGTCTACGTGCCGCTGCTGGCGGCGGTGACGGAGCTTTCGATCCAGCCCGCCACGACGGACGACCCCGACGTGAGCCGCGGCGGCAGGTTCGACGTGCTCGCGCTTGCGGCGGCAGCGTGCGCGCAGATGCGGATGGAGCTGCCGGTCTGCCGCCAGATCGCCGAGAGATCCGGCGGCGAGTAGGCCGCATGAACTTTACTTTAGGCGAGAACAACCCCTCATCCGCCTTCGGCACCTTCTCTCACAGAGGGGAGAAGGCTCTCGAGGCACGCTTCAATCGAGAGCGTCAAATAAGGCCATTGGAATAAGCCGTGTCCACGTTTCCCGATCCGCGTTACGCCCCCAGCGACGTCGTCGCCATGGGCGAAGACTTGCGCATCGACACGCTGCGCGAGGCGTATCGCAAGGGGATCTTTCCCTGGCCGCACGATGGATTGCCGTTGCCGTGGTTCTCGCCGCGGAGACGCGCGGTCATCTTCTTCGACGAGTTGCATGTCGCGCGCTCACTGCAGAAGGCATCGAAGCGCGCGCGCTTCACGTTCACGATCGATCGCGATTTCCGGAGCGTGATCGCGGCCTGCGCGAAAGCGGTTCGCCCGGAGCAGGACGGGACGTGGATCGAACCGAGCATCGTCACCGCGTACACGCGTCTGCACGCGGCGGGCGACGCGCATAGCGTCGAGGTGTGGGAGGCCGACACGCTGGTCGGCGGCCTGTACGGCGTCGATGCCGGCGGCGTCTTCACCGGCGAGTCGATGTTTTACCTGCGGCCCGACGCGTCGAAGCTCGCGCTGCTGTTCCTCGTCGACCATCTCCGCACGCGCGGCTCGATCTTCCTCGACTGCCAGGTGATGACGCCGCACATGGAGGCGCTCGGCGCGCGAGAGATCAGGCGCGCGCAGTTCCTCGATCTACTCGCGGAGATGCAGGCAAAGGGATTGCGGCTCTTTTAGCTCAACGGCACGTCCGCCAAACCCGCTGTTTCGCATTCCGCGCGCCACGCGCTGGCATCGAGATCGCCGCGGTGGAGGCGCTGCACGACTTCGAACGGCTCGATCGTCCGGCCGTCTCGCGTGAACGCGACCGGCTTGCCCGGCATGGCATCGCACATCCAGCCGAGGTCGTGAAGGCGTGAAGCGAACGCGGCGCCGACGGCCTGGGCGGCGACGAACGTCCGCTCTTCGTCGCTTTCCGCCTGCACGCGCTTCTCGATGATCGGCAAGGCATCGCCCAAACGCGCGGCGGTGACGTCGCGCAAGGCGTCCGCGTGTTGTCCCGCATTCTCCTTCCACCCCGGCAGAAACACCCGCGTCCCCGTTTCTTCCCAGGAAACGTCGTTCAGCGCGGCGGCGCGAGACGGCTCGTTGAAGAAGCCGGTGACGAGTTGCACCTCGAGCAGCTCGAGATTGCACAACAGCGACACCGCGCGCGGCGCGTCCGGCGACAGATCGACGTCGCGCGGCGAGACGCCCAGCTCCGCGGCACGCACGCGCAGCGGCGGATGCGTGTCGTCGACGTCGGCCTCCTCCGATTCGAGATCGCTGGCCAACTGCTCGGTCACGAACTTCATGACCGGCGGCGCGTCCAGGAAACGCGCGAACCCGGCCGCGAACGGAGGCCGGTAGCCCCAGCTCAGAACCGGCACGACCTCGCTCTGGTAGTAGCCCATGTACACATACCCGGCGCGCTGCGTGGCGACGAGCGCGGCGACCATCGGTTCCGCACCTGCGACGTTCGCCGCGAGGCGATCGGCTGCGAGCTCCTGCGCGCGCGAGATCGCCTGCGTCACGCGCACGAACAGCTTCCCGTACAACCGGAAGGGTCCATAGAGGACGAGGAAATAGAAGTCGAGCGACGAGAGCCGTTGCACGGTCTTCTCGATCGCGACGCGCGTCCGGTAGATCCAGCCCGCGAACTTCAGATCGTCGTTGCAGTAGTGCCCGAACTCGTGCGCGACGATGGCCCGCAACTGCGGCACCGTGACGGTCTGCATTAGCGTCAGGCCCAGGCCCATGATGCGCGTGCTGCCGAACGACCCGCGATACGACACGTACGCATTCACGTCGGGGATGAGATAAACCTCGCGCGGCATCTCCTGCTTCGTCGCGAGCGCGACTTCGCGCAGCATCGCGAAGAGCTCGGGATGCTCATGCTCATTCAGCTCCGGCCCCGGCGCGACGAAGCGCTCGAAGCGCGGCAGGATCGACCAGAGAATCACCAACCCGCCGATGAGACAGAAGAAGATCGCGCGAGCATTGATGTCGTCGGCCCACATGATCTGTACATAGACGAGGAACAGCAGACCGAGGGCGATGCTGATGGCGAGCGTGTAGAAACCAATCGTGAGCGCGACGGCAACGAATGCCCTGCGCCGCAGGGAACGGGACGTGTCCATGTGAGTGGGACGATTGTAAAGGCAGTCGGGTTCGCGGCCGTTCCGCCATGCGATCTTTCCATCAAGAGGTCTGCCCGGCGCGCGTTTCTGGGCTAACCTCGCGGGCCATGCCCCGATTCACGGTGGACCTCGACGTGCTTCGCCACGCGCTGCTCGATCGTTCCCTTTCGCAGGTCGGCGACTCGCTCCTGCAGACGAAAATCACGTCGCCTTTGAAGATCTCCGGACTCACCTTCACGCCGTCGGCGGACTTCGCGGTGCGCGTCGTGAACAAAGACGCGAACGTCGCGTTTCTGAAGTACACGCTCAGCGCGAAGACCGACGGCAGGATCGCGTTCGCACCCGCGTCCCTCGGCGCCACGCGCGACGTCGAGTTGAGCGATTCCCGAATTCACGGCGCGACCGACAACGCGTGGAACGCGCTCACGAGCGACCTCGCGTCGCCGCGCACACTCCTCGATCTCGACGACGTCAAACAACTGAAGCCCGGCGAATCGTTGACGATGGAGCTGGGCGGCGCGCTCACCGCCGCCGTGAGCTTCTCGTGGTCGGACGTGCTCGCGACGAAGCTTCCCGAGATCCTCGGCGAACGGCTCCCGATCGCCGTGAAGCTCAAGAGCGGATTCGAGACGACCGCCTCGGTAAAGGTGACCGATCAATTCTCCGTCGGCATCTCGCGGACGTCCGAGGGCCACTTCCACTTCGCGGTGAAGAAGGCGGCGTCGCGCAATCACACGTACGCGCTCGAGGTCTCGTATGGCGTCGACGTCACAGCGATGTCCGGCATCGACGACGTGCTCAACGCAATCTTCGAGAAGGCTCCTGAGCAGCTCGAGAAGGTGCGCAACCAGATTCGCAAACGACTCTCGGACGCGCTGACGTGGAAGGCAGCGACCGGCTTCGCATACGAATACGCACGCATCGATGAGAACGAGTCGATCGCGGAGTTCGTGCTCCTCGACGACTCGCGGCTCGCCGACGACTACGCGCTCGTCCTCGATGGCGACTTTGCGAAGATCGCCGAGGCGTTGCGTACGGACACGGCGTCGCGCGAGCTCGTGAAGTACCTCAACGAGGCGACCCTCACCCGCAGCTCCTCGTTCGGATTCAGCCTCGGCCTCGGCAAGTGGACGCTGAAAACGAACGACGAGAGCGTGTTCCGGCAGACGACGCGTACGTCGCTCGATGGCTTCCAGCTCATCACCTCGCGCGGCACGCGCAAGTACGACGAGAAGAATGTCCCGCAGAACGACTTCGAGTGGACCGTCGATCTGAAGGCGCAGATGAAGGAGTTCCTGGAGACGCCGTCGTCGCTCGACTTCGACTACGGGCTGCATCTGCTCATCACGCTCGAGCGCGGTGCGTTCTCCGAGGGAGACCTCACGCGGATGCTCGACCTCGCGGCGATGTGGGACGTGTGCGTCCCGGACGTCAGCGAGTTTCACGAAGCGATCGGACGCAAAGGCTCCGCGCGCGTGCAGCTGGTGCTCGATCGCGACGGGCTCGCCGCGGCGTTGGCAACGGATGTGGGCATCGACTCGTGGGCGGAACCGCTGGCGATGGCGATGCCATACTCGAGCACGTTCCCCGAGCGGCGCACGTTCGAAGCGCGGCGCGAGACATACGCGAACGCGTGGCGCGCGTGGCTGCACGAGCAAACGGCCGCGATCCCCGCGCGCAGCGCGCTGGCGATGATCGAGAGGCAGCGCGCACCGGGCTCGTTCGCATGGGTCTCCGGCGAAGGACATCCGCAGTTGCGCTGGCGGTTGAACGCATTCGTCAGCGGCGCCCGTCAGTTGCACGAGTTGATGACGACCACGCAGGCGCCCGCGAAAATCGGCGACGCGTATGGCGCGATGCAGGAATTCTGGTCGCAGCGGTTGTACGTGCTCGCGGCCGGAAGGTGGTTGCTCGAGCGGGCGAGCAGCGCGAGAGCGACTTTGCAGGTGGAGTTCGGGGAGGAGACGATCACGGGATAGGACGAATAGGACACATATGACGAATAGGTCCTATGAGTCCTATGAGTCCTATTCGTCCTATTAGAACGACCGCGCGCCGGGGAGCATCCCTAGCGGCCGGTCCTTCAACCGATCCGCGTACTCTCCGTGTCCCGCCTCCACCAGCAGCGTCAGTTCCAGGAGGCGCGCGAGGCGGTCGATCCAGCCGCGCGCGTCGTGCTCGTCGAGCGACGCAAACGTATACGCGAGCGCGTCGGCCTCGCGCGGGAACTGCTTGCGGATGCGCGACAGCAGGAGCTCCTGGGTCTCGTCCTTGTGCATGACGCGCAGCGCGTCGAGCACGAGAATGTTCGTCGTCCCTTCCCAGATCGGGAGCACCTGCGCGTCGCGCAGGAGACGCGGCATCACGCCTTCTTCGATGTACCCGTTGCCGCCCATCAGCTCCATCGCCTCGGAGACGCACGGCACCGCGAGCTTCCCGGACACCGCCTTCACGATCGGCGTGAGGATACGCAGCAGTTTCGCTGCGTCCTCGTCGCCCGCATCGGCGCGTCCGAGAGCGTCAACCGCTTCGAACGTCAGCAGCATCGCCCCGACGTGCTCGGCCTCGATGTCGAAGAACGTCTCCTGTGCGAGCGGGAACTCGATCACCGGACGCCCGAACGCGTGACGCCGCTCGATGTAGTACCGCGACTCGAGCACCGCGCGCGAGATGAGCGCTACTGACGCGACCGCGTTGTAGAGACGCGAGAGGTTGAGCATATCGGTCATGGCAGCGAAGCCGCCGACCTCCTCGGCGCGTACGTCCGTGAGCGTCACCTCGCCCGTTGCCATCGAACGGACGCCGAGCTTCGCCTTGAGACGCTCGATCGTGAATCCTTTGATGATCGAGCCATCCTCGTCGCGAGTCTCGACGAGAAATGTGCGCAACCCTTTCGTCCCCTCGCCGTTCACACGCGCGGTGACGAGCACCGCCTGCGCGTCGACGTTCGAGCAAAACCACTTGTGGCCCGTCAGACGCCAATTGCCGTCGGCGTCTTTTCGCGCGACGGTCTGGTTTGCGCCCACATCCGAGCCGCCGGCGCGCTCGGTGAGGAACATCCCGCCGGTCCAGAGCGTGCGCGGATCGTTCGACGTCAGGTGCGGCACGACGCGCATGACCTGCTCGTGCGTGCCGTGACGCGTGAGCACGCGCGCGACGCCGTCGGTCATGCAGAGCGGGCAATAGAGGCCGCACTCCGCCATCGCGAACATGTAGCCGATTGCGAAGCCGATGAAGTGCGATTCCCGCGAGTGCTCGTGGGTCTGGTACTTCATCCCGATCATGTTCGAGCCGTAGGCGATGCGCTCCATCTCGCGGTAGGCGGGGTGGTAGTCGACGCGGCTGATGCGCTCGCCGCGCGCGTCGTGCGTCACGAGGCGCGGCTGCTCGCGATCGGCGATCGCCGCAAGGGGTGCGACGATCTTCGCCGCCTGCTCGCCCATCGCCGACAACTGCGGCTCCGCCCACGCAAATGCCTTGGGAGAGAGTTTGCGTTTGCAGAGCGCGCGGAAGTCGGGACAGTGTTCCCAGTAGTTGTCACTGGGTGAATCGGGAATGACCTGCTCGGACACCGCTTCGCGTCAGAGGCTGCGTTTCTTGCCGCGGATGTTGCGCCGGCTGCCCTTGGCTTTGCCCGGTGCGCCGCCGCCACCCCAACCGCCGCTGTAGTCGTCGCCGCCACCGCCACCGCCGCCGTAGCCGCCGCCTTCGCCGCCGCCGTAGCCGCCGCCTTCACCGCCACGGCCGCCGCCGCCGAATCCTCGGCCGCCGCCGCCGAAGCCGCGACCACCACCGCCGCCGCCCGAACCGCGCGGCCGGTCCTCGGCCGCATTCACGCGCAGCGCGCGCCCGCCGAGTTGATAGCCGTTGAACTTCTCGATTGCCTTGGCCGCATCCTCGTCGTTCACAAACTCGACGAATGCAAAGCCGCGGGGCCGCCCGGTCTCGCGGTCGGTCGGCAGGAAGACGTCACGAATTTCCCCTACCTGAGCGAAGAGTCCCTGAACTTCTTCCTTTCGCGTGTTGTAGTCCAGGTTTCCAACAAATACTTTTGAGCCCATCCAGTCTCCATCACTTTCTGCCCGGGTGGGTTTCCCACCCGGCGATCACTACTTCGCAAGGCTCGGGCCGGGACGCTCAGCCTCAACAAAAGCGCAGGGTATCACGGCTTTCCGGCGCGGCAGATCGCTGAGATCGCCTTTCACAAGGCGGTCACATCGCATTCAAGCTCCGGTCCACACCGCTTCACAACTCCACCTGCGCGCCCAGCTCGATGACCTGATTCGGGGGAAGGCTGAAGAACTGCGAGGCGCTGGACGAATTGCGCATCATCCAGGCGAACAGATACTCGCGCCAGATGGCCATGCCCGGGTGCTTCGTCGGAATCAGCGTCTCTCGTCCGAGGAAGTAGCTCGTGGCCATCGGGTTGAACGAGACATGCTGCGTGCCGACGCGCTCGAGGGCGCTCGGGATGTCGGGATCTTCCATGAACCCGAAATGGATCGTGAGGCGATACACGCCGTGTCCGAGCTCGGCCCACTCGTAGCGTTCTTTCTTCTCGAGGTGCGGCCGGTCTTCGGTCTCGACGGTGAGCAGCACGACGGTCTTGTGCACGATCTTGTTGTGCTTGATGTTGTGCAGCAACGTGGTTGGCACGCCTTCGGGACTGCGGGACATGAAGATCGCGGTACCGGGCACGCGCGGGATGCGGTTGTTCGCGAGCTCGCGCAGGAAATCTTCGACGGTCATCCCCTGCTCGGCGAGCCTGCCGCTGAGGATCATCCGGCCGAGGCGCCAGGTCGACATGGCTGTGAAAATCAGGAGGCCGATCACCAGCGGGAACCAGCCTCCATCCCAGACCTTCACGATGTTCGCGCCGAAGAACGAGAGGTCGAAACAGAGGAAGAATGTCGCGAACGCGACCGCGCCGATGAACGGCCACTTCCAACGATCGAAGGCGAACACGGCGATGTGCGTCGTGGTGATGGCCATCGTCGCGGTCACGGCAACACCGTACGCGGCCGCGAGCTCGCCGGAGCGCTGGAAGGCGAGCACGAGTCCGATTGCCGCGAACATCAGCATCCAGTTCACTGACGGGATGTAGATCTGTCCGATCTCGCGCGCGGACGTGTGGCGGATGCGGATGCGGGGAAGGTATCCGAGCTGCACCGCCTGACGCGTCAGCGAGAATGCACCGGAGATCACCGCTTGCGACGCGATGACGGTGGCGCTGGTTGCGAGGATGACCAGCGGGATCAGGATCGCCTTCGGCGCCATGAGGAAGAACGGGTTCTTCACCGCCTCCGGCGAGTGCAGCAGAAACGCGCCCTGGCCGAAGTAATTCAGCAGCAGCGCAGGAAAGACGACCGCAAACCACACTCGCCGGATCGGCTTGAGGCCGAAGTGACCCATGTCCGCGTACAGCGCTTCGCCGCCGGTAATGACCAGGAAGACGGAGCCGAGAACGAGGAAGCCCGCGAGGTTGTTGCGGAGAAAGAAGCTGATCGCGTGCGTCGGCAGGATGGCCTGCAGCACTGCCGGCTCCTTGACGATCTGCATCACACCGAGAACCGCCATCGTGCTGAACCAGAGGATCATGATCGGACCGAAGACGGTGCCGACTTTCGCGGTGCCATGCTTCTGCAGGCTGAACAGGCCGATGATGATGGCGATGGTGATCCAGACGACGTACTCCGAGAAGACCGGCGTCACGAGCTCGAGACCTTCGATTGCCGAGAGCACGGAGATGGCAGGCGTGATCATGCCGTCGCCGTAGATCAGCGCCGCGCCGAAGAGGCCGAGGGTCAGGAGCACCGCCCGCCGGGTGGAAGGTGTGCCTTTCGGCCTCACGAGCGCCATGAGGGCGATGATGCCGCCCTCGCCGCGGTTGTCCGCGCGCATGACGAAGATCAGGTACTCGACGGAGATGATGAGAACGAGGGACCAGAAGATCAGCGACAGGACGCCGAGGATGTTCGCCGGCGTCGGCAGGAGATGGTGCTCGGGAGCGAAGCACTCGCGGAACGCGTACAGCGGGCTCGTTCCGATGTCGCCGTACACGACGCCCAGAGCACCGAGGTACAGCGTTGCCAGATAGCGTCTACTTTGCTGCTCGTTCGGCTGCATGCGACGACGGCGAACCGTAGCACAAGACGCGCCCGGAGCGCTCGATGGCGTACGATATCTCCATGACCCTCGACACGAGACTCTTCACCGCCGAGGAGCTTCTCCGGCTTCCGGATGACGGCTCCCGATACGAGCTCGTGCAGGGGGAGTTGAGGAAGATGTCACCTTCGGGATCGGAGCACAGCCGGATCGCCGTCCTCATCGCCGCGAGTCTCCTCGCTCACGTCACCAAGCATCGACTCGGTGCCGTCTTCGGCGCCGATTGCGGGTTTCTGCTGACGAGACATCCCGATACGCTTCGCTCGCCGGATGCCGCATACGTCTCCGCGGAGCGCTTCATCAAGACGGAGGCTTTCTTTCCGGGCGCTCCCGATCTCGCGGTCGAAGTGATGTCCCCTTCCGATCTCGCTTCCGAAGTGAGCTTCAAGACCTCTCAGTACCTGCGCGCCGGAACGCGTGCGGTCGTCGTGGTCGATCTCGAAAAGCGCATCGTGTACGTCCACCGTTCGTCGGGAACCGACGTTCTGACGAAGATCGCGGACAACGTCCTCGAACTCGACGACGTCGTGCCCGGCTGGAAGATGTCGCTCACCGAGATCTTCGAAGCATGACCGTCTCGCGCCGAGCGTTCACGAAATTCCTCGGCGCGGGAGCCGCGGTCGCGACGTTTCCGCAAGTCCTGGCGAAGACCGCCACGGCGGCGCCGATCCTTCTCAACTCCAACGAAAACCCCTACGGCCCCTCCCCTGCCGCGCTGCAGGCGATGCGCGATGCGATGGCGGAGTCGTTTCGCTATCCCGACGACGCCGAGGTTGCGCTCGGCGAGGCGGTTGCGCACATGCACGGCGTCACGACGAGCGAAGTGCTACTCGCGAACGGATCGAGCGACGTGCTGCGGCTCGCGGCGGCGGCGTTCCTCCCTGGCGGAAAGAAACTCGTCACCGCCGTGCCGACGTTCGAGTCGCTCTGGTCGCACGCGCGCGGCAACGAGATCGTGCGCGTCCCGCTCGATGCGAAACACGCACACGACCTCGAGAAGATGGCCGAGGCGGCGCGCGGTGCATCGCTCGTTTACCTCTGCAATCCAAACAATCCCACCGCCACGATCACGCCGAAAGCCGCCGTGCGCGCATTTCTCGACGCCGTCCCGACCGAGACGATCGTCCTCGTGGACGAGGCCTATCACCACTACGTCGAGAGCGGCGACTACGAGAGCGTGATCCCGCTCGTTGCGAAGAAACAGAACCTCGTCGTCGCGCGGACGTTCTCTAAGATCTACGCGATGGCCGGACTGCGCTGCGGCTACGCAATCGCGCAGAAGCCCCTCGTCGACAAGATGCTCGCGCACCAGGCATACAACGCGATGAACCTCATGGCCTGCGTCGCAGCGCGAGCCTCGCTGCTCGACAGCGAGCACGCGGTGGCCTCGAAGAAGAAGAACCGCGAGACCCGCGCGTGGCTCTTCGGCGAGCTGGAGGGCCTTGGCTTTCCCACGCTTCCGAGCGAGGCGAACTTCTTCATGGTCGATGTGCGCAAAGAAGTGCGGCCGGTGATCGACGCGTTTCGCGACCGCGGTGTGCGCATCGGCAGGCGCTTTCCCGCGATGCCGCAGTACCTGCGGGTCACCCTCGGCACGCGCGAGGAGATGCAGCGCTTCCTGGAAGTGTTCCGGGAAGTGGTGATCTAGCCGGCACGGCAGAAAGTTTGCCTCGGAGCGACCGCACGTGCCCAAGGCTAGGCCAACCAGCGCAGCCGGCCGTGCCGGCTACAGCTGTTCGTTGAAGGCGAACGACGCGAAGTCGCGAAGCTTGTGCAAGAACGGCCGGCGCTTCCACTCCTCGAGATCCACCGGCGTCGCATGCTCCATGTCCTTCTCAAACGTCTCCTCCAACTCGCGCGCGATCGTCTCGTCATAGACCACCAGCGACACCTCGTCGTTGATCTCGAACGAACGGTCGTCGAAGTTCGTCGAGCCGACGGACGCGCAGGTCCCGTCGATGGTCATGACCTTCTGGTGCAACAGCGTGCGGTTGTACTCGAAGATCTTCACGCCGCCCTTCAGCAGAGTCCCGAAGTGATGGTGACTCGCGTGCTGCGTGAGCGGCGCGTCGCTCGCGTGAGCCGACGGAAGCATGACCCGCACCTCGACGCCGCGCTTCACCGCTTCGAGCAACGCTTTCCGGGCGTCGGGATCCGGGAGAAAGTACGGGTTCTGCACCGTGATCCGCTCCTGCGCGGCCTGGATCAGAATGTAGTGCAGGATCTTGAGCGTCGACGGACTTCCCGACGGGGACAACCACACCACGTGCGCGGCGGACTCCCCCGCCTTCTCGAGATGCGGAAAGAAATTCGAGCCGCCCGGCACCTCGCCCGTCTCCTCCATCCAGTTCTCCGCAAACGCCGACTGCAACTGCGCGACGACCGGCCCTTCCACGCGCGCGGTGATGTCGCGGAAGTGCTGCTTGTCCTGCGCCTCGCCGAGCCATTCGTCGGTGAAGCAATGGCCGCCGACGTATCCGATGCGGCCGTCAATGACGGCGATCTTGCGGTGATCGCGATTGTTCAGCAGTCCAAGGTTGGAGACACGGAAGGGGTGGTAATTGCGGACATGCACGCCAGCGTCGGTCATCTCCCGCAACCCCTCCTTGCCGAAGTTCTTGCCCCCGCTCGCATCGAGCATCAACCGAACCTGTACGCCCTCGCGCGCCTTCGCGCTGAGCACGCCGGCGAGGCGGCGTGTGAGCTCCCCTTCCTTGCTCAGGAAGGCCTCGCAGTTGATCGTCTCCTTCCCCGCGGTCACGTCGTCGAAAAGGCTGTCCCAGAGGGCGCCGTCATGCAGGAGCTCCACGCGATTGCCTTGCACGCATGTCCCCTGCGTCACCCCGGCGATCGAAGGAATGAGATCCTCCAGAGCCGCCGGCTCGAGCTTCAGGTGCGGACGGCGGCGGCGCTTCACGGACCAGAGGATCAACACCAGCGCGATGATCGCCAGGACCATCAGCGCAAAAACCCACATCGGTATCGGGACAACGAGTGCTGAGTACTGAGTGCTGAGTGCTGAGTCCCACCCGACCCACTCAGCACCCAGCACCCAGCACCCGGCACTTCGTGGTTGTCTCATCGCAGTTTCAACTCAGCCACGATGGGCCAATGGTCGGACGGACCGCGCCGCACGACGTCCGTGCCGAGCGTTTCCCATCGCGGGTCGGCGAAGATGTAGTCGAGGCGCTGGCGCGTCATCGGGAACGTCGTCTCGCGCGGATCGCCGATCACGTGGAGGTGACCGTGGGAGAGCAGCGTACGGATCTCTTCCGCGCCGGGCGGGACGTTGAAGTCGCCGACGAGCACATGCGGCAAGGATCCGCGCGCAGTGATGTCGCCGAGCTCGGCGACTTGGTTCATGCGCGCCACGCGCAGGAGGCGTCCCCACGCGGCCAGATGCGTGACAAAGAAGGTAACGCTGTCGCCGTTGAGAGAAATGTCTGCCTGCAGCAGCGAGCGCGGCTCTCCCGATCCCGGCAACGGATGCGTGAACGTGGACTTGATCGTGCCGCGCGTGAGCACGGCGTTTCCGTAGTCACCGCCGTCCATCCCGCAGCTCCGGCCGAAGGAGACGTTCAGGCCCGTCAGCGATCCGAGGACCTCGGCCTGGTCGACGGGCCCGACGCGCGTGCGGCAGTGAACTTCCTGAAGGCCCACGACGTCGGGATTCACGGAAGCGATCACTTCCGCTAGCTTCGGCAGGAAATCGAGACGCCTCGCCGCCGCGTGTCCCTGGATGTTGTACGACATGAATTTCACGCTGCTCATCGGCGATACTGTTTCGGAGAGAGCAACATTCATGCAGCCTCTACACGGTTGCGAGTTGCGAGTTGCGGGTTCCGAGGCATTTCCGTTCGGCGGGCCCTTCGCAACTCGCAACCCGCAACTCGCAACCCTCAGAAGTAGTATCCTCCCGGCGGTGTCGCCCTCGCCCCGGAGCTTTTGCCCGACGCATCCGCGTGCCCACGCCACTTCGATGGCGGGGGCGACACGTTTCGCATGCTGAGCGATCTCGATCGCCTGATGCGCGAGCGCGCGATCGACACCGTGATCGTCCCGATGCATGAGGCGATGCACGCGTCGTTTCGCTGGCTCTCCCGCGGCGCGAAAATCACACGCGGTTACGCGGTCAAGCTGCTCGATCGCGCTCCCATCCTCGTCACGTATCCGATGGAGCGCGAAGAAGCGCTGGCGACGGGGCTTGAGGTTCACCTCGCTCACGAGTACAGCAGCAGTCCCGACGACTACGAAGAGCTCTACGCAAACATGCTCCACGCGCTCGGCGCTAGCGAGTCGATCGCGTTCTTCGGAAATGTCCCGATCCAGCTCTACCTCGGCATCGCGGACTCGCTCGCGCGGCGCGGATGGCGCGTGCATCGCTCGAACGGCGAAGACCTGATCCAGCTCGCGCGCAAGAGGAAGGAGCCGTGGGAGGTCGACGCGATCCGCTCCGTCGGTGCGCGCACGGAACTCGTGGTCGACGGCGTCCGCGCGCTGCTGCGCGAAGCGGAGCGCGGACGCTCGATGACGCTCGGCGATCTGAAGGCGTTCGTCTCACAGGAGATCGCGCGCCTCGGCATGATCGAGGACCACGAGACGATCCTCTCGCAGGGTCGCGACGCCGGCGTGCCGCATTCCCGCGGCGAAGCGAGTGCGCAGCTGCGGTTGTCCGTGCCACTGGTGATCGACATCTTCCCCGCCGACAAGAGCAGCGGCTATTTCTTCGATCTCACGCGCACGTTCTGCATCGGCCCGATCCCGGACGAACTGGCGCGCGTGCACGGACAAGTGCTCGAGGCGTTCACGCGCGCACGCAATGCGATGCGGCCCGGCACGCTCGCGTCGTCCTATCACGCACTCGTGTGTGATTTTTTCGAGTCGCTCGGATACTCGACGCAGCGCTCGAATCCGAAGTCGTTCGAAGGCTACGTGCACGGCCTCGGACACGGCGTCGGCCTCGACATCCACGAGAAGCCTTCGTTCTCGTTGACGCAGAGCGATGCCATCGAGGAGGGAGACGTCCTCACGATCGAGCCGGGGTTGTATTTCCCCGACCGGGAGATCGGGGTGAGGATCGAGGACACGTTCGTCGTCACTCGCGACGGGGTGGAGTCGCTATGTCGCGGGGATTACGGGCTCGCTCCGTAAAGAAAGGGGAGCGGGCTTCCAGCCCGCTCTGAGAGCGCGGACAGGATGCCCGCGCCCCTACGCGAAGATTACAGGTTGCGGTCGATGAACTGTTGCAGCGCGCCTTTGGGCGCGGCGCCGACCATGCGGTCGACGAGCTTGCCGTCCTTGAACATCATCATCGTCGGAATCGAAGTGACGCCGAAGCGCTGGGCCACCATCGGGTTGTCATCGACGTTCAGCTTCCCGATCACGGCCTTCCCATCGTACGACGGAGCGAGCTCCTCGATGATCGGACCGACGATGCGGCAGGGGCCGCACCACGGCGCCCAGAAATCGATGAAGACGGGTTTCCCGCCGTTCAGAATCTGCTCGAAATCGGTGTCCGTGATCTGCTGCACTGCTTTTGTTTCTGGCATCTGGAAGATCTCCTCACGATGGATCTCAAAGTCGAGCTTGTCGACACAAATTCCACACAGCGAAGCGGCATAGCGGAGGCTGTATCATGCGTTGCTCAGTGTCGATGCATCGCCTTCGGGTGGCCGCTATCGTGGTGTTCGCCGTGCTGCTCGCAGCACAGCTCACCCTCCATAACCATTCCCTTATTCCCGAGGGTGGCGGGGCACCGCCCCTTGCCTGTTCCGTCTGCGCATTTGGTGCCGACCGAACCACACTCGCCACACCCCTTTTCGCCGCGGCGCTGGTCCTCCTCGGACTCGTCGCCGTCCGCACGCACACGCCCGTCGCATCGGCCGTGCTCGTCACGACGGCCGGCCGCGCCCCGCCCCGTTCGCGTTGATTCCGCGCGCTCCGCCGCCCGAATCACCGAATGGAGGATTTTCCGATGGCCCGGACAGGTCCATGGTTTTCCGCATTTCTCGTCATCCTTTTCGCCGTCTTGCCAGCGGCCGCGCAGGAAGACGAGCGCATCACCCGCCTCGAAACAAAGCTCGATGAGCTGCTCCGGCAGGCGAACGCGATCCGCCTGGAGCTCGACGCGCTGAAGGGCGTATCGAGCGAAGTTGCCGTAACGGATCTCACGGCGGTCGAAGTCACGACCTCGGAAGTACCAGCGGCACCCGCAGCCGCGAAGGCGCTCAATCCCGACATCTCCGTCGTCGGCACGTTCATCTCTCACGCCGGCGACAATTTCGAGGAGCGCGCGCCGATTGCCCTCGACGAAGTGGAGGTCGCGTACGAGGCCTTCATCGATCCGTACGCGAAGGGCCGCTTCTTCATCGCCGTCACGCCGGAGGAAGTCGACGTCGAAGAGGGCTACGCACAATTCGTGACGCTGCCGTGGGGGCTCACCGCGAAAGCCGGCAAGTCGAAGGCGACGTTCGGCAAGGCGAACCTCTGGCACACGCACACGCGTCCCTGGATCGATCAGCCGATGATGCTCACGCGCTTCCTCGGCGAGGAAGGCCTGGCCGACGTCGGCCTCTCCGTCAGCAAGTCGATCGACAATCCGTTCGGCGCGTTCGTCGAAGCGACCGGCGAGGTGTACAGCGGCGACGCGGAAGGGACGTTCGGCCGCGCGTCGAACAACGACCTTCTCTACAACACGCACCTGAAGTTCTTCCGGGACCTCGGCGAGAACAGCAACGTCGAAGTCGGCACGAGCTGGGCGCGCGGAACACTGCCCGAGAGCGAAGGACACAATCGGCTCGCCGGAGTCGATGTGACGTATCGCTGGAAGCCGCTGTCGCGCGCGATCTACAACTCCTTCGTCGCGCGCGTGGAAGCACTCGCGAACGAGCGCTCCGACTTCGACCGCACGCTGTACGGCTACTACGCGTCCGCCGACTACCAGGTTGCGCGGCGATGGTTCGTCGGCGCGCGCGTCGATCGAGCCGACCGATTCTTCGAGGACGACCGCTTCCGCGACCACGGCATCTCCGGCACGATCACCTTCTGGCCCTCCGAGTTCAGCCAGCTCCGCGGCCAGTACCGCCGCACGAAGTTCGGCAACGGACCGACGTTCGACGAGATCCTCTTCCAACTGCAATTCGCGATCGGCGCGCACGGCGCGCATGTCTTCTAAGTCATGAAACGAACATTCCTCGCACTCGCACTCACCCTGCTCGCCGGCAACGCCTTCGCCGCGCACGGCAAGCTCAATGTCGTCACCACCACCGCGGACCTCGCGTCGATCACGCGCGAGGTCGGCGGCGAATTCGTCGACGTCACATCCATCGCCCGCGGCTATCAGGACCCGCACTTCGTCGAGCCGAAGCCGAGTTTTCTTTTGCTGCTCAAGAGCGCCGATCTGCTCGAAGTCGTCGGACTCGATCTCGAGATCGGCTGGCTTCCGCCGCTCATCGACCAGAGCCGCAACGCGAACATCCGTCCCGGCTCGGCGGGCTATCTCGACGTTTCGAGAGGCGTCGAGATCCTCGATCGCCCGACGGGACCGGTGAACCGCTCGATGGGCGACGTCCACCCGATGGGCAATCCGCACTACTGGCTCGATCCCGCGAACGCCGTGCGCATCGGCATCCAGGTCGAGAAAAGGCTCGAGCAGTTGCAGCCCGCGAACGCCGCGTACTTTCAGAAGCGGCTGAACGATTTCAAACAGAGGATGAACGACGCGAACAAGCGCTGGACGGCGATGCTCGCGCCGTTCAAAGGCGCGAAGATCGTCACGTACCACAACTCCTGGCCGAACTTCATGCGCCGCTACGGCCTCAATGTCGTCAGCTACATCGAGCCGAAGCCCGGCGTCCCGCCGTCGCCGTCGCATCTGTTTCAGCTCATCTCGACGATGAAGGAGCAGAAGGTGAAGGTGATCGTCATGGAGCCGTACTTCGATCACAAGACCCCGAAGTCCGTCGCGGACCGCACCGGCGCACAGTTGATCGTGCTCTACCCGTCTGTCGGCGGAGCGAAGACGGGCACCAACGACTACTTCCAACTCTTCGACACCAACATCGCCGCGCTCGTCGCGGCATTGAAGAAATAGATGGACCTTCTCGCGTTTCTCGCCGTGCCGTTCGTCGCCGGTCTGATCCTGACCGGCATTCACGCATACCTCGGCCTGCACGTGGTCGAGCGAGGGGTCATCTTCGTCGACCTATCGCTCGCGCAAATCGCCGCGCTCGGGACGACGATTGCGTATCTCGCCGGACACGATCTGCACGATCCGGTGACCTACTTCTGGTCGCTCGGCTTCACGATTGCGGGCGCGGCGATCTTCGCGATCACGCGCCAGCCGCATCACGCGCACACGCGCATCCCGCAGGAGGCGATCATCGGAATCGTCTACGCCGTCTCCGCGGCGGCCGCGATTCTCGCGATGTCCAAGGCCCCCGAGGGGACGGAACATCTGAAGGACATGCTCGTCGGGAACATCCTGACCGTGTCATGGAAAACGGTTCTCACGACCGCCGCGTTGTACGCGGGCGTCGGACTGTTCCACTGGATCTTCCGCAAGAAGTTCCTGGCCATCTCCCTCGGCGAGGAGATCCCCCGCGTGCGTCTGTGGGACTTTCTCTTCTACACCTCGTTCGGATTCGTGGTGACGTCTTCGGTCGCGATCGCCGGCGTACTGCTGGTGTTCTCGTACCTGATCGTGCCGTCGGTCGCGGCGATGTTGTTCGCGCGGCGCGTGGGAACGCGACTTGCGTTCGGATGGACGGTGGGCGCGCTGGTGAGCGCGGCGGGTGTGCTCCTCTCGTTCCAGTACGACTTGCCCACCGGCGCGACGATCGTCTGCACCTTCGGCGCCGCACTCGCGGTGCTGGCCTTGGCGCGGGTGATCAGTTTATCCCGCGCGTAGACGCGGGATCTCTGGTGATACCGGCAGATGCGAGCCACAGGCGCGATCCGCGCGGTGCCACCGGAGATCCCGCGTCTTCGCGCGGGATAAACTGAAAGACCTTGGCACGTCCCTCGCGATAGCCCTTTCCAGCAATGCCCGAACGGCGCGATAGCAACAGGCCCGGAGCGCCGGAGCGGCGGTCGTTCCCACGACCCCCACTCTGGTTGAATCTCGTCCTCCTCCTCCTCGGAATCGCAGGCGTGCTCTACGCGCGCTACCACCGCCAACAGGTCTCCACGCGATTCGCAGAGGTCATCGCCGACGAGGCACGCACGCCCGCGGATGTGAGGAAAGTAAAAGAAGAGCTGGCTGAGATGGACCTCGGCCGCGAACAACTCCAACACGAGCTCGAAGGGCGCTCGAAGTTCGTCGCGAGCCTGAAGACCGAGGACTTCTACCTGTCGATCGACACGAAGGCGCGCAAGCTCCGCCTCTACTACGGCGGCACGATGCTGCGCGAAGCGGACGTCGTGATCGGCGAAGCGCGCACGATCACCGGTTCGTCGAAGCAGTGGACGTTCATTCCGCTCAAAGGCGCGTTCCCCGTCGAGGCCAAGATCGTCGACCACCATTGGCGCGTTCCGGAGTGGATGTACGTGTTGAGGAACGAGCCGATCCCCGCAGAGCGTCCGACGATTCCGAACGGCCTCGGGGCGTACGTGATCTTCCTGCCGAACGGATACGCCATCCACTCGCCGCCGGGCCAGGGAAGTCCGCTGCAGGGCGCGAAGCCCGGCTCGTACATGGTGTCGGAGGACGTGCTGCGCGCGATCTGGCCGCGCATTCACACGAAAACACAGGTGTACATCTTTTAGGAGACGACATGCCGAGGTGGGTTGGACTGATGGGATCGTGGGCGCTGCTGGTACTGGCGCTGGGGATCCTCGGATACGCCGTCGCGGCGGAGGCGATCACCGTCTCCGACGCGCGCAAGCTCCATCGAGTTCAGACGATCGACCGCATGATCCAGCAGCAGATCGAGCAGCAGCTCGCACAACTGCAGAAGACGATGTCCCAGTCGTCGACGCAGATGACGCACCTGCAGTCTGAGGTCGCGTCCGCGCAGAAGACAATCGAAGACCTGCAGGACAGCACGTTCGTGATCACGGTCTCGACCACCGAGAACAAGGTCTACGCGCACAACAACGGCCAGCTCGTGTTCGAAGCCGTCTGCTCGACCGGCAAGAACGAGACATTACACGCGCAGGGACGGACGATGGTGTTCCGCACGCCGATCGGCCGCTTCCGCATCCAGTCGAAGGAAGAGAACCCGATGTGGGTGCCGCCGGACTGGCACTACATCGAGCAGGCGCAGAAGGAAGGCCTGGAGGTAGTGCGCCTGAATCACGGACAACGTCTCGCCGACCTCTCCGTGAGCGGCAACGAGGTGTACTCGAACGGCATGCCGGTGGAAGGCGGACAGGTGATCGTCCGCGGCGGCGCGGTCGTGATCCCGCCGGTCGGCACGCGCGCCCGCCAGTTCCCGGACGTCCTCGGCACGCACCGCCTCAACCTCGGCGACGGCTACGCGCTGCACGGCACGCAGCAAGTCGGGCAACTTGGCCAGAATGTGTCGCACGGGTGCGTGCGCCTCCACAACGACGACATCTCGACGTTGTACGCGATGGCGAACGTGGGGGATGAAGTCGTGATTTACTGAGCGCGATGCATCCATGGCGCGAGCGCTTGCACCGATGGTTCGCCCCCGCGGCGCGGCGGTGTCCGCTCTCGCCGAACGCGATCACGATCCTCGCGCTTATCCTCAACGTCTTCGCGGCGTGGCTGCTGTTTGAGCGGCGGTTCCTCGTCGCGCTCGTGTTCATCGCGGTCGGCGGGCTCGCTGACGCTTTCGACGGCATCGTGGCGCGCGTGCAGGAGAAGAGCTCGCGCTACGGCGACTTCCTCGATCACTTCTGCGATCGCCTCAGCGACTCGCTTGTCGTGATCGGCTGGCTGCTCGGCAGTCGCGTGCGCATCGAGATCGCGATGGCAGGCGTGCTCGCGGTGATGCTCAACGGCTACATCCGCACGCAGATCGAGGCGACCTGGCGCGAGCGCAAGTACGACTCCCTCGGACGCGGCGAGTTCGTGCTCGCGCTGATCGTCTTACCCATCCTTTCGCACATCCTGACCAGCAACGGATGGGACGCAATCGCGCCGTACGGGCTGCGCATCGTCGAGTGGATGTCGCTCCTGCTGCTCGTCTTCGCGACCTTCGGCATCGTGCAGAGTTTCAAGCTCGCCTCACGTCTGGAGCGAGACCGGTGACGCGGTCGGTGCTTTCAGAATCGGAATCGTCGATTCGCCGACGACCGGCGACGCCGCCGTCGCTGCGCGCGTCGAGGCCGGGAACGGCGTCCCCTGCTCGATCTCGTAGATCAGCGCGACCATGTAGTTGTCGCGCAGCTCGCGCGCGATGTGATCGATCGCAGCGGGAGGGATTCCGCTTTTCTCCGAAAGACTGTTGAGCAGCGCGGAATCGCCACGCATGTGTACGAGCGCGAGATCCGTCGCGGCGCGGATGCCGAGTCCGCGCGAGAACGGGATGGCGGCCTTCACATACCGAATGAGCAGCGCCTGATCGATCCAGTCGACGACGCGATCGAGCGGCAGGATCGTACGGTCGCACAGATCGCCGGGCTCGCTCGTGGCGAGGTGCTGGATCGTCGCGACGCCGTGTTCCGTCAGCAGCTCCGCGGTCGTGTCGTCGATCCCTTCGACGGCAGTGAGCGGGACTTCGTCCGCGTCCATTGCGGCAGCGCCGAACAGTTTCCTGGCGCGGGCGCGCAGCGAGTCGATGGCCATGTTGTGAAACAGACCGACGAGAAACAGGACGGCGTTGCCCGCCAGCGCCTGACTCGACGATCCGGCGGCTCCCGCGGCCGGCTCGCCGGCGAACGCGGTGATACCGACGATGCCCAGCACCCAGCCGAGCGCCACGGCCGACGCGGTCCGCAGCGCGCTCGTAACGAGGAAGCGCGACGACAGCGCGTTCGCGTACAGCCGGGCGACCATGTAGTACAGCACCGCGACGTACGCGCCGAGGCCCGCGTACATCATCCCCTGCACGCCGTTCGCGACGGGGCCGCGCACCGAGCTCGCTTCGTAACCCGCGAAGACGGCGATGAGCAGGAAGATGCCGGTGAGAAAGAGCGATGCCGCGATCGCGCCGACCGGACTGTTGTCCTGCCCTTCCAAGTTCATCGCCGTGTCCTGCACGCGAGCGGACTCGCGCGCGTTGCGGAGCGCGTAGTAACGCTCGAGCACCTCGCGTCCCTGAGCGCGGCGCGAGTTCGCCAGCAACAGGTGATAGATGACCGCGATTGCGCCGGGCAATACGCCAAGGGAGAAGAAAAAGGCAGCGGCGTCGAGGTCGGAGAGGTGCACTCCGCGCAGGTTCAAGTCGCCGATGAAGACGAGCGGGAAGAGCGCGAAGAGCAGCGCGAGCAGGATCACGACGCGCTTTTGACCCTTCGTGAGAGTCGTGGAGGGCATCGTCGCGACCGGCGCGACCGCCTCGGAAATGGGTTCGGGCATGCCTGATTGTACGATTCCCTCGTGTTTCGCACGAATCCTTTGACTGGCGAGCGCGTCCTTTTCGCGTCGAATCGCGCCGCCCGGCCGCGCGCATTCGGCGACGAATCGCAAGAGCGCTGCCCCTTCTGCCCTGGCCACGAGAGCGACACGCCGCCGGAGCTCGCGCAAATCGGCGACCTCTGGCGCGTGCGCGTCTTTCCGAACAAATACCCGCCCATCGACGGCGCGGAAGTCATCGTCGAGTCGCCTCGTCACGAGGAGTCGTTCGCGACGATCGAGCACGCGGAGGATGTCGTGCGCATGTACGCCGATCGCTACCGCGCGCATGCCGATGCGGTGTACGTGTCGATTTTCAAGAACGAAGGGACGCGAGCGGGCGCGTCGATCCCGCACGTCCACTCGCAGGTCGTGCCGCTGCCATTTGTGCCGCCGCGGATCGAGCGGGAGCTGGAGGGGTTCGCGAGAGGGTGTCCATTGTGTGAGTCGCCCCATTCCCTCATTCGCGAGACCGACTCCTTCCTCTGGCTCGCGCCCTTCGCCTCCGCGTTCGCGTATCAGCAGTGGATCGTGCCGAAGCGGCACGTGCATGAGATCAGCGCACTCGATGAGCACGAGTTGCGCGAGCTCGCATTGCTCCTGCGCGCGGCGTCGGCATCCACGCAAAAAATCACGAGCGCCTTCAACTGGATGTTGATGAACTTTCCGCGCGCGACTGCCGCGCATTTTTACGTCGATCTCATCCCTCGCATGGCCGCGATTGCAGGATTCGAGCTGAACACGGGCACGTTTGTCGAGATCATCGATCCCGCCGCTGCCGCGCGGCGCTTGCGCGAGATGGAATGATCGTGATCACCGCCAGTGCTTGACCTTCGGCCACAGCTCCGGCAGCGGCGTCTTCAATCCGCGTCCGTGGAAGATCGGCGAGTTCTCCCACGGCATTGCGTACGGGTGATCCCGCTCGTCCACCTTCACCAGCGAAGTCCATAACTCCTCGTCGGGATCGGGATCGTCGTCGAGCAGGATTACGGACTCGCCGGTGTAGCCGCGCGGTCCCCAGAAGAAGTAGTTCTGATGACCGCTGATCGCCGGCGGCAGACCATACTTCGGTCCGTAGAAATCGATCGCCCCCGCCTCGCCGTAATTGCCGCAGAAGATCGCAGTCTTCGCGCGCTCTGCCGGCGGAAGCGAGTGGTAGTGGCGAGCGACCTTCGCGACCGTCTCTTCCCATCCGAACTGGTCCGCGAACAGTTGCGGCAACTCCGAGGTGTGCGAGACCTCGGTCGCCTGCGGCTTGATGCCGAGCGCGCGTTGATACGCGCGGTAGCGCGGCGGCGGGAGTATCGGCGTCGCGAGCGGGAGCGAGATCAATCCGCCGGCGACGACGAGCACGAAGACGCCGGCGTACACAACGCGGCGTAGCGACGCGAACCACACCGCGCCGGCAGCAAGCAGCACCGGATAGATCGGCGCGACGTAGTAATCCTTCCCCTCGAGGCGGATGAAGAGCGCGAGCACGACGACGTACGTCCAGGCGAGCACGCGATACTCGCGTTTGCGGAACAGCCAGACCAGCCCCGCGATCCAGAGCGGCGCGAGGAACGGGTTGAGCATCATCGTTTGCTGGACCATGAACGCACCCGGTGCGAGGACGACGTTCTTCCCGGTTTCTTTCACGTTGCGCAGCAGCTCGAGCGTCGGGAAGTCGCGCTGGATCTGCCAGATCAGATTCGGCAGGAAGATCAGGAGCGCGATTGCGCCGCCGATCCAGATCCACGGCCGCGCGAGCGAGCGGCGCATCGGCGTGAAGAGCATCGCGATCGCGAGCGCCGCGCCGAGGAAGACCATCGAGTGCTTGTTCTGCAATCCGAGGCCGGCGAACACGCCGAACGCGATCCACCATTTCTCGCTCGCGCCGTTCGCGATCTCGATCACGACGAGCAGACACGCGAGCCAGAAGAGATGCTCGAACGTATTCATGCTCAGGATCGAGTCGAGGCCGAGGTAAATCGGCGCAAGCAAAACCGCCGTGCAAGCGAGAGCCTGCGCCGCGCGGCCGCCGCCAAGCCGCGCCGTGATGACGCCGGTGAGAATGACGCGCAGCGTGCCCGAAAGCGTCGCGAGAAAACGGAACCCGCGCAACGAGCCGCCGAGCTGCTCGCCTATCCACGCGTAGATCGCTACGAGCGGCGGATGATCGACGTATCCCCAGTCGAGATGCCGTCCACAGGCGATGAAGTACAGCTCATCGCGGAAGTAGTGGTAGAAGCCGGAAGCGTAGAGAGTGAACGCAAACTTGAGAGCGGCGATCGTGAGAATGACGAGCCACGCGGGTCTGCGCATGTCGGCTTCTACTGGGGCGCGGGCATCTTGCCCGCGCGCGGGCGGGCAGGATGCCCGCCCCCCTTACTACTTGAGTCCCTGCTCCAGATGCTCGTACGCCTGCTGCAGGTTGTCGCTGCGCGACTTCACCTCGGCGAACGCATCGCGCCAGATCAGACCGACGCGCTGGATATTGCGCTCGCGGAGTCCGAACAGCACTTCGCGGAGCGCGTCGGCTTCGGCGCCCGAGAGGTCGGGACGCGCGACCTCGCGCTCGAGCAGCGACTGCGCGAGGCGGAGATGCTCCTCATCACTCGGCGCTTGCGCGGTTGGCGCGGTCATGGCCGGGATCTTCATCGTCGTCGGACGGTCGGCCGTGATCTCACGCTGCAGGCCCGGCTGCGTGCCGCCCATGTCCACCGCGCCCGGGAGCTCCTTGAGCTGCGGACTGAACTTGCCCATCATGAAGAACAGCTCTTTCTCGTTGGCGAAGTTGCCGACGAGACGCGCGCTCTTCGCGAGCTCGAGGTGCTCTGACTCCTGGAGCATGATGAACGCGCGGGCGCGGTCCTCGAGAGCGATGCGCTTGGCGTGGACCTTCCACGCGGTGAGCGTGCCCTGGATGAAGCACGCTTGGCCGGCGCGGATGCTCACCGCTTCGACCGTGACGTTCTCCTCGATGCGGATCGAGCCGTTGGTCGACTCGATCTCGGAGTAAATCCCCGAGTTCTGGATGACGAGATTTCCTGGGGTTTTGATGGAGAGTTGTCCGTGCGCGTTGACCCGAATCTCGGTCCCGCGCGGGATGATCATCGTCGGGAAATTTGCCTGATCTGCGGCTGCACTCATCACGACCTCCTCTTCCCACCCATAACACTCCCACCACTCGCAGCGCCCACGAAGGCCGACGGCAGCGGTTCGAAGTTCCTGTAGTCCTTGCTCGTGCGCGCGCGCATGAGCAGCAGGGCTTCGTTGCTCCACTGATAATTGAGGATGTAGATGCGCGGATCGATCGGGACGTACGTCCCGGGCTGTTCGAGATCGCTGCGGATCTCGTAGTGCAGGTGAGCGTTCGTGCTCCAGCCGGTGTTGCCCACCGTGGCGATCACCTCGCCCTGCTGCACTCTCTGGCCAGCTCTGACTCGAACCGTGTCGCAGTGCGCGTAGATCGTGACGAAGCGGTCCGCGTGCTTGATCGTGACGACGTTGCCGAAGCGCCACCAGGCGACGCTCTGCCGGATCGGATAGCGTCCCGCGAACGTGACCACGCCGTCGGCCGTCGCGTAGACCGCGGTGCCGGTCGGCGCGGAGAGGTCGAGTCCCTTGTGAAAGTCGGTCGCGCGCGTGAACGGCGAGACCCGATTGCCGAACGGCGAGGTCAGGACGAAGCGATCGTCGGGAACCGGCAGGATCGACGGCGTGTGCCGGACGAGCTCGCGGTTCGCGGCCTCGTAGGCGGCCAGGACGTCGAGCTGCTGCTGCAGCCGGCGCATCGCGTTCTTCAGCGAGATTTCGCGGCGGCGGGCATCGTCGAGCGGCACGTCGGCGATGCGGTTGGGCGTGGAGAAACCGCCCTGGCCGAGGGTGCGGTCGAGACCGTAGACGGTGATGAGCTTCTCGACGCGGATGCGATGCTCTTCCAGGCTGCGCTCGAGGGAAGTCATCTGGACGACGTTCTCGCGCAATCGCTCGCGCTGGATGCCGCGCTCCTGGCGCTGCTGGTAGAGGTAGTTCGTCTTGTAAACGCGGCGGATGACCGTCGGCGCGGCGGCCATCGATCCGATCAAACCCGCGAGCACGAACGACAGGACGATCAGTCCCACAACCACCCGGCGGCGGTCCAGAAAAAAGTACCGCACACGCCGGCGGATGTCGCTCGGATGGATCTGAATTTCGATCATGGCACGAACCCGCGCGGGCCAACGCGCGGGTCAGGCAGTTTAGCACAGGGAAATGTGCACAGGAATCGGTGCAGCGGAGCGCCGGGCTTCCAGCCGGCCGCTACGCCGCCTTCCAGGCGGCCGGCAGGGATGCCGGCGGAGCGGCCGGCTGGAAGCCGGCGCGCCTTTGTGCCTACTCGACAGGCACGGTGCGCTTGGTGAATCGCTTGACCACCAGCGGCAGCAGCGTGATCGCGAGCATCAGCGCGTTCATCGATAGACCCTGGCCCTCTGTTCTTCGATCAACTGCAATTTGATGGCGGCGGCGTCGATTTCTGACGCAATCAGAGCGGCGATTGCCGGCTCAATGCCGGGTTCAACTACGCGTCGCCAGTATTTCTCGAGCCAGACTGGCGGCTCCACCGGTTCCTCCAAGAGGACATACACCGACGCGTGCTGTGGATCGCCGTAATTGTGAATGACGGATGCGATGAACGCCTCTGCCTGGCAGATTGCGCTCCGCAGGCTATTCGATGAGATCAAGAACAGCACTGCTGAACATCGACGAATAGTGGCCTCGATTCGCTCACTGGCTCCTGGAAAATCGCGCTGGAAGCCTCGGATTTGATCGATGACGTCGGTGTCTCTGTTGTACGTGTGCTCCTCGGACTCGTCGTTGGGGGTGTAACGCCACGGTTCGAGGCCAGCCGCGCGAAACGCTTCTTCGAAGGCGCTCGCTCTCTCGAACGACTCACGAGGAAATGAGAGAAACACCCGTCGACCGAACTTCGGTCCCTCTAGGTAGTCGGCGCGTGCGGGGTCATCGGCTTTGTACAGGAATCCGTTGATCTTTCCGTCTGAATCTTTCCGTGTCGATGACCACACGAATCGGATTGCCTCGATCCAGCCCATAAGCCATCGTATTGGGTTCACAACGGCAGCTTACGCGGGCCGCGTAGTTCCAAGCCACGTTCCTCCGCCTCGACGAAGCCAAACCCGGCGCCACGGAACCGAAATTGGCTGCAACCGAGCCAGATTTAGCTCCGCAGATGCGATCGGCCGGGTCGAGAAAGCGATTGATCTCTTCGACCAAGAGAGCTTTCTCTTCGACCAAGAAAGCTTTCTCTTCGATCAAAGAGATCCTTCCCTTCGATCAAGAGATCTTTCTCTTCGACCAAGAGAGCCTTCCCTTCGACCAAGAGATCTTTCCCTTCGACCAAGAGATCTTTCCCTTCGATCAAGAGATCTTTCCCTTCGATCAAGAGATCTTTCTCTTCGGGCAAGAGATCTTTATCTTCGTCAAAGAGATCTTTCTCTTCGTCAAAGGGATCGATCTTTTCATCGAAGAGATCGATGGCTTCGTCTCGGACCCCGTTTTCTTCCTGAAAGAGGTAGGAAAGTTGATCTTTCTCTTCGGGCACGAGATCGACGAGGGTGGCCGCTTATTCGACGACGGGCGCTTCGCGTTTCGTGAATCGCTTGACGGCCAGCGGGAGAAGCGTAATCGCGAGCATGAGCGCGCACACGATCAGCAGCCGCTTCGCGGCGTCCCCCTCGGTCATCGAGCCATTGAACAGCGCGTCCGCGGAGTAAGCGAAGACGAAGATCGACGGGATCACGCCGACGAACGTCGACAAGAAGAAGTCGCGCACGCGCACGCCCGCGACACCCGCGCCGTAGTTGAGGACCGCGAACGGAATGCCGGGGATGAAGCGGAGCGCGAGGAGCGAGCCGAAGCTCGCGTGATCGACCTGCTTCGCGACCGCGCGGCCGACGCGGCCGAATTTCTCGAGCATCCCCTCCCCCACGAAACGCCCGAGGTAGAACGACGCGAGCGCGCCGAGGATGCCGCCGACGATCGAGTAGACGCTGCCGAGGAGCCATCCCCAGATGAAGCCCGCCGCCAGGATGAACAGCGACGCCGGCAAGGCGAACACGCACGCGAGCACGAACGCGCCGATGAAGATCGCCGGGCCGTA
This sequence comes from Thermoanaerobaculia bacterium, assembly GCA_035999335.1. Taxonomy (GTDB): domain Bacteria; phylum Acidobacteriota; class Thermoanaerobaculia; order Gp7-AA8; family Gp7-AA8; genus QHVT01. The sequence continues at coordinate 72,949 of DASYGV010000086.1, forward strand.
CCAGACGCCGCGCAAATGCTCGACGAACAGGCGCACGTTTTCGCGCGTGATGTGCTCGCGCGCAGGCGAGAAATAGATCGCCACGACGGCTGCCGCGAGCAGCACGAAGATCGCGATCTTGACGAGCGTGCGGCGCGACAACGTTCGCAACATCAGGGCAGCACCTGGACCTGCGTGCCGAGACCGTACGTCCGCAACACCACGCGGAAGGCGGTCTCGCACGGCACTTCGCGGAAGTAGAACGTCGCCGCGGTTTTGGACTTGTCCACGTCCGGATCGAGGATCAGGTTTTTGATCCCGCACTGCTTCTGCATCTCCCGAAGCACGACGCGAGGCTCGGCGTCCTTGAGGTCGAGCGTCACCGTGCGCGCGGAGACCACGGCGGCGAGAATCAGCGAAAGGATCACGACGCGAGGCTCTCCACGATCATCGCGATTCCCTGTCCCCCGCCGATGCACGCCGTGGCGAGGCCGTAGCGGAGCTTGCGGCGGCGCAGCTCGTAAAGCAGCGTGAGCACGAGACGCGTACCGGTGGCGCCGAGCGGATGGCCGAGCGCGATCGCGCCGCCGTTCACGTTCAGCTTCGCCATGTCCAGGCCGAGCTCCTTCGCGACAGCGAGGATCTGTCCCGCGAAGGCCTCGTTGATCTCGACGAGGTCGATGTCCTCGAGCTTCAGCCCCGCCTTCTTCAGCGCGATCTGCGTCGCCGGGACCGGACCGATGCCCATGATCTCCGGATCGCATCCGGCGATGCCCCACGAGACGATGCGTCCGAGGGGCTGTCTGCCCTTCTCCTTCGCCTTCTCCGCGGTCGTGATGACGAGCATCGCCGCGCCGTCGACGATGCCGGACGCGTTGCCGGCCGTGACGAATCCGTCCTTCGCGAACGCGGGCTTCAGCTTCGCCAGGCCTTCCATGGTCGTGTCGGGACGAATGTGGTCGTCCGCGGTGATCACTTCTCCCTTGCGGCCGACCGGAACGCCGACGATCTCGTCCTGAAGGCGGCCGTTCCCGACGGCCGTGCTCGCACACTTCTGACTGCGCAGCGCGAACTCGTCCTGCTCCTCGCGCGAGATCTCGTACTTGCGCGCGAGATTGTCCGAGGTCTGAGCCATGTAGAGGCCCGCGTACGTGTCGAGCAGCGCGACCATCAGCGAGTCTTCCATGTTGCCGGCGCCGAGTTTGAGACCCTTGCGCGCGCCGCGGATGACGAACGGCGCCTGGGACATGTTCTCCATGCCGCCGGCCAGGATCGTCGTCGCTTCATCGAGATGGATCTGCTCCGCCGCGCTGACGATCGACTGGATTCCGGAGCCGCAGAGGCGATTCACCGTGAGCGCGGGAACGTGTTTCGGGACGCCGGCCTTGAGGCCGACGTGGCGCGCGCCGTAGATCGCGTCGCCCGAAGTCTGCAGGGCGTTGCCGACGATGACGTGGTCCATCTCCTCGGGAGCGAACCCGCTGCGCTCGAGCGCGCCCTTCGCGGCGACGACGGCGAGGTCGATCGCGCTGATGTCATTGAAGTGTCCGTTGTACTCCGCCATCGGCGTCCGCGCGCCGTCGACGATCACGATGTCTTTCACGTTTGTAGTGCTCCTTTTGCCGCGTCTCCAAACGCGGCGCGGGGGGATGATATTCGGGCTGAAGAGTCGCAAAGTCGCAAAGTCTCAAAGTCGCAAAGAGGGCGGGTCCGACGGCCTTTGCGACTTTGCGACTTTGAGACTTTGCGACTCCGCCGGCTCCCAACGCCGCAGCCACAGGATGCCGGCGACCTCGGCCACCGTCATCCAGATGCTCCCTTCGATGCCGAACTCCCCTCCGGTCAACCACCACGGGCCTTGGCCGCGCTCGACGAAGACCGTGGCCATCGCGTCGTAGCCGCTGACCTCGTGTCCGAGGATCGGACCGGACATCACGTTCCACGCGAGATGCAGCCCGATCGGGAGCCACAGACGCCCGTACTTCTCGTACGCGAGCCCAAGCAGAACGCCGCCGAGGAACACGTTCGTGAGGCCGATCCACGACACGGCCGCGTTGCCCGCGTGAAGCGCCGCGAAGACGAGGGCGACGAACAACAGTGCGAAGCCGCGGTGCCAGCGATGGAGTTTCTGGAATGCATAGCCGCGGAACAACAACTCCTCGTGGACCGCCGCCGGGAGAAAGACCATGAAGATCTCGAGCCACGGGAATCCAGCGCCGCGCTCGTGCGAAAGGTCCGTCGAGAGGATGACTAGGGCCGCGCACATGCTGATCAGGACGACTCCGAACGCGGTGCCGTAGAGAAACTCCGGCACGGCGAGACGTGGCGAGACGAAGAGGCCGAGCGGCCAACGTCCGCGATCCCAGATCGCGACGGTTGCCGCGGTGGCGACGCCGACGGAGAGGAGTGCCATCCAATGGACGAACGGAAAACGAAGCCACGACAAAACGATGAGTGTGGCAACATAGAAACAAACGAACAATGCAAGCGGTGCCACAACGCGGTCGAGCGCGGCCACGCGCTGCTTGAAGGAGGCCGCATGAACAGGATCGCCGCCGACGTCGCCGCGCTGCTGTTGCGCGTCGTCGCGGGATTGATCTTCCTTCCCCACGGCTGGTCGAAGATCGCCGGCGAGGGAGGCTCCACCGCGTTCGCCGCCGGATTGGCCGAGGGCTACGGCATTCCGCTGTTCCTCGGACACCTCGCGGCGTACGTCGAGGTCATCGGCTCCGTCCTGCTCCTCCTCGGATTGCTCACCCGTCTCGATGCGCTCCTCCTGGCCGGCACGATGTTCGTGGCGGCCTTCGTGGTCCAGCTTCCCGATGCGTTGTTCGAGGTCCCGCCGAATGCTATCAAGGCTTTCGCGGTCATTCGCGGGATCGAGACCCCGCTCGCGATGTTCGCGATCTGCTGCGCGCTCGTGCTCACCGGCGGCGGGCGCTTCTCGCTCGATTCCGTGCTGCGGAATCGGTTCGGCAAAAAGAAAACGGCGGCCGAAGCCGCCGCTGTCACGTAGGACGGGCTTCAGCCCGTCTCCGTTACTGCCCGATCGCCGCGGCCGCGCCGCCCGCCATCGGGTCTTCGACGATGATGCCGATGTTCTTCGCGCCGCTGGCGCGGGCGAGATCGAGGAACTTCATCGTCGCCTCGTAGTCGACATCGCGTCCGCCCGAGAAGAACACCATCTTGGAAGAGTTCCCGCGAAGGATCTCGCGGATCCGGTTGGGGAACTGCTCCATCGTCATCTCTTCCTTGTTGATCAGCACACGCGGACCCGCGATGAGACGCAGGACGATCTGGTCCTGCACCGCGGACGGCGGGATGCCGGGCGGCGCTTTGGGCGGAACCTTCACGAGATAGCCCATCTGAATGACCGGCGTGAGGACCATGAAGATGATCAGGAGCACGAGAACAACGTCCACCAACGGTGTGACGTTGATCTCCGACCGCATCGAACCACTGCCACCTACTTGCATGGGACTATGCTCCCTCTCCCGGGGATTTCTTCGGCTGCGAGATCAGCCCGACATCGTTGAAGCCAACTTCGCGGCAGGCCTTGAGCACGTCGAGCACGTCGCCGTATTTCACTTGGCGGTCGCCCTTGACCGCGATCTCACGATCCGGCGTACGCTCGAAGATCTCCTTGAGCGACGATTCGACCTGGTCCTTGCGGACGACGTTCGGTCCAAGATAGACCGAGCCGTCCGCCTTCACCGAGATCTGAAGCTGCTTCTCGGTGTCCGGCGTCTTCTCCGGATCTTCCGTGACCGGAAGGTTCACGGGCACGCCCTTCTGCAGCATTGGCGTGACGACCATGAAGATGATCAGAAGCACCAGGCAGACGTCGACCAGCGGCGTGACGTTGATATCCGAAGTCAGCGCCGCGTGGCTCAGTTTCTGGAGCGAGCTACCCGGCAGCTTTTTCATCGCCGACACCCACTTCCTTCATGAAGTAGATCGCCATCTCCGAACCGGAATTGGACATCTCGACGGTGAAGCGGTCGACGCGGTTCTGGAAATAGTTGTAAGCCCATACCGCGGGGATGGCCACGAGGAGGCCGCCGGCAGTCGTGAACAGCGCTTCGGCGATACCGGCGGAGACCGAGGCGATACCGCCGCCGCCCTTGGCCATGCCGGTGAAGGCGTTGATGATGCCGATGACCGTTCCGAACAGTCCGACGAATGGCGCGGTTGCACCGATGGTCGCGAGAACGCCGAGGTTTTCCTTCAACTCCGCTACCGTGATCATGGCCGTGCGGTCCATGCCCTGGCGCGCGGCCTCGACGGCGAGCTCCATGTCCGTGATGCGCTTGTCGCGGCGCGAGGCCTCGAACTCGAGCAGACCGGCGGCGATGACCTTCGCCAGGTGGCTCTGCTTGTACTTCTTGGTGACTTCGATGGCCTGGGCATAGTCGCCCTTGGTCAGCAGGTTCGAGAGCGCGCCGAGCAGTTTCAGCGACTGGTTCTTCGCCTTCGAAAAGGTGAGGTACCGCTCGACCATGACCCACAGCGAGTAGATCGACATTACCGCCATGATGCCGATGACGATAAAGCCGGCGACCGTCATCTCTTTAAACATGTGTGCCAAATCCATGACTCATCCTCCTCGTGCGACGCCGGCCAACCGGCACCGCCTATCTTTTAGTTCAATTTGAAGTTGACGGTAAGGTTGAAGATGACGTCCACCGGCTGCCCGTTGAGCGTACCCGGACGGAACTTCCACTTCTGAACCGCATCTGCAGCGGCCTGATCGAGGCCGAACGGAAGCGGCTTGAGGACGCGGACGTCGCGGACGTTGCCGTTCTTGTCGATGATGCACTCGACGATGACGATGCCGGCCACGCGGGCCTTGCGCGCCACCTCGGGATAGTGCGGCTCGACGCGGCTGATGACCACAGGCGCCTTGACGTCGCCACCGACTCGCAGCGGCGCCGTTTGTGCCGGCGGAGGCGCTTCGGTGACGATGCCGCCGACGACTCCGCCAACCACACCGCCGAGGACACCGCCCTCGACACCGCCTTCGACGCCACCCTCGACTCCGACGTCCGTGGACGCCGATTCAACCGGCTTCACAGTGTCGGGAACGACGGTGGGCGCCATGTTCTGGATGTCCTGCGGAACCTCGACCGGCCTCACTTCGACCGGCTTCACCGTCGCGGCTCTGGGCGGCGGCGGCGGGGGGGGTGGGGGTGGCGGCGGAGCGGCGGCCACCGAGTACTGCGCGACCTGGGCCGGCGAGTTCTCGGGGAAGTCGACGTTCCACAGCGAGCCGAAGAGCGCGCCGACGCCGACCACCACGTGCAGCCCCAGCGACACCGGGAGCGTCAGGTACTTCTGGATCCCGACTTTCTGCTTTCTTGATTCGACGACTGTGGTTTCGAACATGATGTGTGTCCCGTGTGTTAGCTCTTCTTGCCGGCGGCCGCGGCAGCGGCTTCGGCCTTCTTCTTCTTCACGATCGCAATCGCTTCGTTGCGGATGCGATCTGCCTCGGCGACGAGCTGCTGTTGTTTGACAGGATCGCTCTCGAGCGGCGCCTGCTGACGGTAGAGGAGGCTGAGGTAAACCATCGCCTCGAAGTAATCGGCGCGCATGCGCGTCGCGCGCAGCAGCGCAGCCTTGCCCCTCTCGATGATCGCGAGGCGCTCGGGGATTTCCTGCGGCGGGTTCTTGGCGATCTTCTCGTAGCAGACCACGCCGAACGTGTAGAACGCCTCGGGATTCTTGGAGTCGAGGAGGGTGATCTTCTCGTACCAGTTCAGCGACTCGTTGAAGTCGCCCTGCTTCGCGTAGAGCGTGGCGATGGACCGGACGGCTTCGATGTCGGCCGGATGGTCCTTGAGCCAGTCTCGGAAGTAGTTGATCGCCTCGGTGATGCGATCGGCGTTGAGGTAGAGATTGATGAGCGCCTCGCGGGCGATGCGATCGTCGGGGCGCTTCCGCAGATAACTGCGCAGCTCCACGATCGCGGCGTCGGCGTTCTTCACGTTCGCCGGCGACTTGTCTTCCGGTACGTACAGACCGATTAGCGAGTACCCGATCATCCGGTCGAGGTCAGGAAAGCTCTCCGAGTCGATCTCGCGCGCTTTCTTGTAGTGCTGGAGGGCCGTCGCATAGTCTTCCTTCGCGTACGCGTCGTTCGCGTTGCGAATCTCTATGCGAGCCTGCACCTTCTGACAACCGACGAGAGACAATAGGGAAAGAGAAAGTGCCGCGATTAGGCACAGCTTCTTTTTCATGTGATTCCGAACTCCCAGATGAGTGATCGCAGAACTGTGCAGGGGGCGCTGTCAGGCTGCATCCCGGCCCGCGTCAGGCAATGGCCAGCGAATATACAGATGGGTCGCATTACCGTCAACCTTCTAGTTAGTACCTGAAACCGAAAGTTTTAGCCGAAAACATCCATCTGAAAAAAACGCTTCTCCGGCCCTGCCGATGCCGGTTCGCGATCCTCTCGTCTGATGCCATTCGACACCTTTTCCACGCCGAAAGAAACCATCGCGTGTGAAATCTTTCTCGTCGGGTCAATAAGTCGGCTTCCATTCCGCGGTCAGATCGCTGATCGCGGACCACAACTCCGGAAACAACGGCTCGCGTGTTCCGGCCTCGAGCTGGGCTGCCGGCACCCCCTTCAGCGAATGAACACGGTCGCCGATGATCCGAAATGCAAGACGCATGTGCGTGAATCGCCACTTCATGAATGCCTCGTCGTAGTCCATCATCGCCTGCAGGAGCCGGAAGAGCGGGTAGTGCTCCTTCGGATTGCGTTCCAGCTCGAGCACGGTGACCGATCGTTTTCGGAGCAGCGCCTCGAAATGCGGCCAGACGCGCTTGCCAACATCGAGCAGTCGGCGAAAGCCCGGCGACTCCTGGCCGCTGCCGCGTCCCAGAGACGTGGTGCGCAAGACGTGGTAGTCGACCGGAGCCATGGTCTCCAGGATGATGATCTGCTCGCGCAGAAGGTCGATGATCAGCCGCGAGCGGTGGAGGAGGTCGGCAGCGAGCTCGGGCTCGTCGCTCTCGAGATGCACGACGGTGCGGTCGATCTCGTAGTCGATGTGATGCAGCCAAAGCTCGGCGGTCTGGTGCATGACCTGGAACAGCCGTTCTTCAGGATTGGAGAGCAGCTCGACCGGTTTCTGCAACTCGAGCAACTCGGGGACGCGCACGTAGCGCTCGTAGTCGGTGTTGCCTCTTCCTTCGAGGATGGGACCGGTATGCGGCATGGGCGCGGATCATACAGTTGCGAGTTGCGGGTTGCGAGTGCCCTCGCAACTCGGAACTCGAAACTCAGACCAGCTCGAGGATGTGCCCCAGCTTCGTCTTCTTCGCCTCGAGATACTTCCGCGTCGTCTGCGACGGCGCGATCTCGAGCGGGACGCGCTCGACGATCTGGAGGCCGAAGCCTTCGATCGCCACGAACTTGGCCGGGTTGTTGGTCATCAGGCGGATCTTGCGGACGCCGAGGTCGCGGAGGATCTGCGAGCCGGTGCCGTAGTCGCGAATGTCGGGGGCGAAGCCGAGCTTCGCGTTCGCCTCGATCGTGTCCGCGCCGGCGTCCTGCAGCTCGTACGCGCGCAGCTTGTTGATCAAACCGATGCCGCGGCCTTCCTGCAGAAGATAGAGGATGATCCCCTTCCCTTCCTGTTCGATCAGCGCGAACGCGCGCTCGAGCTGATCGCCGCAGTCACAGCGGCTGGAATGGAAGACGTCGCCGGTGAGACACGACGAGTGCACGCGCACGAGCACTTCATCGTCCTCGGAGATCTCGCCCTTCACCAGCGCGACGTGCTCTTCACCGGTGATGTCGCTCTGGTAGGCGTGCACGCGGAACTCGCCGTGCTCGGTCGGAAGCACGGGCGCCGCGAGGCAGTGCACGTGCTTCTCGTTGTGCATCCTGTATTTGATGATGTCGGCGACGGAGATGATCTTCAGGCCGTGACGGACGGCGAACTCGCGCAAGTCCGGCAGGCGCGCCATCGTGCCGTCCTCGTTCATGATCTCGCAGATGACCGCCGCGGGCGTCATGCCCGCGATGAGCGCGAGATCGACCGAGGCCTCGGTCTGCCCCGCGCGCTTGAGCACTCCGCCCTTCTTCGCGCGCAACGGGAACACATGCCCCGGACGCGCGAGGTCGTGCGGCCGCGTCTTCGGATCGATCGCGACGCGCACGGTCTCGGAGCGATCGAACGCGGAGATGCCGGTGGTCACTCGGCCTCGCGCCTCGATCGACACCGTGAATGCCGTGCCGAAGTTCGTGGTGTTGTTCTCGACCATCAGCGGGAGGTCGAGCTCTTTGCACCGCTCCTCGGTGAGCGCGAGACAGATCAGTCCCCGCCCGAACTTCGCCATGAAGTTGATCGTCTCGGGCGTGACCCGCTCCGCCGCGATGCAGAGATCTCCCTCGTTCTCGCGGTCTTCGTCATCGACGATGATGACCAGCTCCCCGCGGCGATAGAGCTCGGCGGCTTCCTGAATGTTGGCGAACGGCATATCGAACCGAGACTAAAGCTTACTCGACAACCTTGAATTTTTCGGAAAGCGTGTACGACGTCTTCTTGATCGTGTCGATCACCTTCACGGTGAAGGTGTAGTCGCCCGGCTTGAACGACTCCAGCGGAATGGCATTGCCGACGCCGTAGTGGCCGGGAACGCCCTTCATCTCGATCGCGTCCGTTTCGCGCGGCGGCGCCGCCATCTTCACGGCCTTGCCGGTGTTGTCCGTGCCGGCGACGTCGAGCTTCACCTGCAGCTTCGGCAAGCGCGGTACGTCGGCGGTGTTCACCGCCACCGTTCCCTCGGGAAGCGCCGGCTCGGCGAGCCCGGGGTTGCGCAGCTCGAAGAAGTACCAGAGCTCATCCGATGCACGGAAGGCGCGGTCCGCCTTCGGCACGACCCGCACACCGCCGAAGGCGAACGGATCGTCGGGCAACTGCGACTCGGTCAGCGGAAAGATGTTGTTCGAGAGGATGAGCTGTGAGATCGCGGTGGCGTCCTTGTCGAGCGCGCCCGCGAGCTCCATGTCCGCCGCCGTGAGCGCGACGACCGCGCCGTTCTTCGCGAGACCGAAGACCCCGCGATGCTTGCCCGCGGGAAGCGTGAGCGATTTGTCGATGTAAAAGTCGTCCTTCGACGCAGCCAGCGTGACCGGCTGCTCGAACGCGAGGACGTTCTTGCCCGTCGCATCTTCGACGACGCCGAAGAAGGTCACGTCGCCGCTGATGCCCGAGGCTTTCGGGACGTAGAGGCCGACGGGAACGAAGGTCTGTCCAAAGGAGGTCACGTACTCGCCCCAGGCGACGTAAGCCTTCTTGTCGTACGGATTCTTCGCGTTCTTCTGGTCCGCGACCGCGGTCTTGAATGTCGCGGTGGTCAGCTCCGTCTGGACGACGGGCGGCGCCTCGGCGACGGGCGGCGGCGTTGGAGCCGCGGCGGCCGTGAACGTCGGCGCGACCTTCAGGTCCGGCTGGGTGATCGACTTCGCGATCGCGCGCGCCTGCGACTCTTTGAGATCGACCGCGTTGCGGCCGAGCTTGTACGTGGACTGACCTACCGGCACGAATTGAATCTGCGCACGCGCCACATGGAAAAGCTCCTTGGCGACGGCGGCATCGTAGACCCACGTGAGCGCCAGCCGGTCGGGCATCGGCTGGCCCATGCTTCCGGGCTCATCCGGGTTCATGCTCGGGACGTCGGCAGTGCGAGGCTGCACGATGCGCTGCGGTGGGCCGTACACGAGCAGGATCTTGCCGCGATCCGTCATCGAGCCTTTCATCTTGCCTTCGGCGAATGTTTTATCGGCGGCCTGGATCCGTTCTTCGATCTGCGAGCGGTACTCGTTCGCGGGTGTCCCCGGCGTCGGATCGCGGCGGGCCCAGAAGAGGTCGACGAATGCCTTCGCGTCCGCGTCGGACTTGAGCGTCTTCCAGCTCGCTGCTTCTTCTTTGGTCATCAGGAACTGGTACGGTCCCTGTCCCCACTCGATGAACGCGGGGGAGAGATCGGCGATGGCGATCGCCGCGAGGCAGACCAAGGCGGCTGCCGTCACAAACATGCGCAATTTCATGGGCTCTCCAACTCGTGAAATGACTTGCCCGGTCGAAACAGGCCTATTGCTGCTCGAAATTCTCCATCTGGTCGTAGAGACGGTCCATCTCCGAATCGATCTCTTCCTGGGTCAACACTCCCTTGCGAACCAGCAGCGCCGCCAGGCTGTGCAGCAGGATGCCGTTCTCGATGATCATCTGCTCGATCTGCTCGTCGTCCTCGTCGTAGTCGGCCTCATTGCCGCGATCGATGTCGTCCATTTGTCGCTCCCTCCTTCAGGGCGCAGGGCGCAGGGCGCAGGGCGCAGAAGCTGACGGCTCTTCTGCGCCCTGCGCCCTGTCCCCTGTGCCCTGCTCCGTGTACCACTGGCCACCGCCAACTGGCAACCCGTAAAATCCGCGCACGATGAAACGGGCTCTTCTTGCGATCACTCTGTTCGCCTTCACCTTCTGCCAGCAACGCGAGGCGCCGCCGCCCACGACGAACACTGCTCCCGCCGCGAAGCCGCTGCGCGTGGGACTGCTCACTCCCGGCTCGATCCACGACGGCGGATGGAACGCCATCGCCTACGAGGGTCTGCAGCGCGCCAAGTCGGAGCTCGGCGCAGAGGTCTCGAATCAGGAGACGAAGTCGCCCGCGGAGAATCTCGAGGGCTTCCGCGCGTATGGCGCGAAGGGCTTCGACGTCGCGTTCGGCCACGGCTTCGAATATCAGGATCCCGCGAAGGCCGCGGGCGCGGAGTATCCGAAGACGATCTTCATCACCACCTCGGGCACGACCATCGCGCCAAACGTAGCGCCGATGCGCTTCGAGCTCGAGGAAGCGACCTACCTCCTCGGCGTGATCGCCGCGCGCGAGTCGAAGACCGGCAAGGCCGGCCTCGTGGGCGGCATCAACTTCCCGTCGATCGCTTCGACGTTTCTCGCGTTCAAGGCCGGCGCACAGTCGGTGAATCCGAACTTCGACGTACGCGAGATCTACACCGGCAACTTCGACGACCTCGCCGCGGCGAGGCTGGCCACGCTTTCACTCATCAACGCCGGCGCGGACTTCATCCTCCATCAGGCAAATGAAGCGGGACGCGGCGTGTTCCAGGCGTGCAGCGAGCGAAAGGTGCGCTGCTTCGGGTCGAACAAGAATCAAACCGACCTCGCGCCGGATGTGATCGTCGCGAACGCTGTGCTCGACGTCCCTGGCGCAATCCTGAAGATGGTGCGCACCGTTCGCGACGGCCAGTTCAAACCGGAGATCCAGTACTTCGGCATGAACGAAGGCGTGGTGACGCTGGAGTGGAACGAAGCGCTGAAGTCACAGATCTCGCCGGAAACGGTCGCGGAAGTCGCGCGGCTCGAGCAGGAGATCAAGGCCGGCCGTCTGAAAGTACCGACCGGATTCTGACGTGCGCCTCTCGCGCATCACGAAGTCTTTCGGGACGCACTCTAACGTTAGTCGCGCGGTCGACGACGTCTCGCTGACCATCGAGCGCGGCGAGATCCTCGCCGTCATCGGCGAGAACGGCGCCGGCAAGACGACGCTGATGCGCATCGCCGCGGGGGAACTTTCTCCGGATGCGGGGGAGGTCCTTCGCTCCGCTCAGGATGACATCGGCTTCGTGCACCAGCACTTCCTGCTCGTTCCCGAGCTGACGATCGCCGAGAACCTCGCGCTGATCGAACGGCGTTTCCGCTTCGCAACGCGAAAGACGCTCGAACGCGAAGCGGTGCGGATGATCGAGTCGAGCGGCATCGAGCTGCACGAGGTCTCCCGCCGCGTCGCGGATCTCTCCGTCGGCGAAAAGTCGAAGCTGGAGCTGATCAAAGCGATCGCGACGAAACCGTCGACGCTGATCCTCGATGAGCCGACGTCCGTCCTCACGCCGCACGAATCGGAGGAGTTGTTCCGCGTGATGCGCACCCTCGCAGCGAGCGGCACCGCGATCGTGTTCATCAGCCACAAGCTGCCCGAGGTGCTCGCGATTGCCGAACGCATCGTCGTGATGCGCACGGGAAAGGTCGTGATGGAAACGCGAGAGGCGACGGCGGAATCGCTCGCGCGCGCGATGACCCCCCAGCCGCCTCTCCCCGCGCACGGGGAGAGGGTCAGGGTGAGGGGCACTCTCGCGCTGAGTCACGGCAACGTCCAGATTCACCACCACGAGATCCTCGCGATCGTCGGCGTCGCCGGCAACGGCCAGTCCGAGCTCGCGGAGGAATTGCGCGCGCGCTTCCCGCACGCCGGACAAATCCCCGAGGACCGCACGCGGGACGGCGTGATCGCGCAGATGACGATCGCGGAGAACCTCGCCCTCCGCGGCGTGCGCGACGCCGAACGGATGATCGAGCTCTACTCGATCCGCGCGCTCGGTCCGCGGCAGCTCGCGGGCGATCTCTCCGGCGGCAATCAGCAGAAAGTCGTCCTCGCGCGCGAGCTCGATCGCCGTCCGCAAATCATCATCGCCGCCGAGCCGACGCGCGGCCTCGACATCGAGGCCACGAGCTTCGTTCACGAGCGCCTGCGCGTCGCCGCTGCCGCGGGCGCGGCGATCCTCCTGATCACCTCCGATCTCGACGAAGCGTTCGAGCTCGCGGACGCGATGCAGGTGATCTACCGCGGAAAACTCTCGGCGCGTATGACGCCCGAGGAGGCGTCGTCGCGCGTGGCCAACCTGATGGCAGGTGTGGCGTGAAGGCCCCGCGGAGCGCCGGCTTCCAGCCGGCCGCTCCGCCGCCTTCCAGGCGGCCCGGTTCTCGCGACAACCGCCGGCAAGATGCCGGCGTAGCGGCCGGCTGGAAGCCGGCGCTCCGCGGGGCTGCCGCGGTCCTGTTCACCATCCTTCTCCTCGCCCTCTCCGGCGCCGCGTTCGGCCACTCCCCTCGCGAGCTCCTCAGCATCCTCATCACCGGCTCGGTCGGAAGCACGTTCGCGCTGCAGGGCACGCTCCTCAAGTCCGTGCCGCTGCTCCTCACGGGACTGAGCGTCGTCATCGCCTTCCGCGCTGGCGTGTGGAACATCGGCGGCGAGGGACAGTTCATCGTCGGCGCGCTCGCCGCGCTGCTCGCGTCGCGTTTCGGACTCGTCCCATCGCTTCTCGCGGCGATGCTCGCCGGCGCCGCGTGGGCGTCGATCGCATCGCTGATGCGTCTCTGGCGCAATGCGCCCGAGGTACTGACGACGATCCTTCTCAACTTCATTGCCATCCATCTCCTCGGGTGGTGCGTGAATGGCCCATTGCGCGAACGCACCGCGATGTATCCGCAAACCGATGTCGCGCTTGCGACGCTGCCGCGACTCGGCGGCCTGTTCAGCGGACTGCATATGGGCATCCTTCTCGCCGTTCTTGCGAGTGTCGGCGCGTGGTGGCTGCTGTATCGAACGAACGAAGGACTGCGTCTCCGCGCGACCGGCTTCAACTCTTCCGCGGCGAAGTGGGCGGGTGTGAACGTGCGGGCGCAGCTCGTGCGGGCGATGGCAATTTCCGGCGCCGCCGCCGGACTCGCAGGGGGCATCGAGCTCCTCGGCGTCACGAATCGACTGTTCGAGCGCTTCGCCGCCGGCTACGGCTACTCCGGCATCGCAGTGGCACTGCTGGCGCAACTCCATCCGCTCGCAACGATCGGCTCGGCGTTCTTTTTCGGCGCGCTCGTCACCGGCGCGGGCGAGCTGCAACGCACCGCGAACATCTCCGCGGCGGTTGCGACGTTGGGCCAGGCTGTCGTGATTCTCGTGCTCATTGGGTTCGAATATGCTCGATCTCGTCGTTAGATTGATAGGGGATTCGATCCCGCTGGCGATCCTCGCCGCGACGCCGCTGCTCCTCGCGGTGCAGGGCGAGCTCGTCGTGCAACGCAGCGGCATGATCAACCTCGGCATCGAAGGGATGATGCTCGTCGCCGCGATGACCGCCGTCCTCGCCGCGCAACTCACGAACAGCGTCGCCCTCGGCTTCCTCGGCGGCATCGCGGGCGCGTTGATCGTCGCGATCGTCTTCGGCTTCTTCGTCATCACGCTGAAGGCGGACCAGATCGTCACCGGCACCGCGATCAACCTCCTCGCCGTCGGCGCGACGAGCTTCGTCTACCGCGAGCTGCAGCGTAGCGAGATCTTCGTGCAGTCGGTCCCGCGCATCGGCACCGACGTCGTGGTGCCGCTCGCGTGGATCGTTTTCCCGATCGTGCTCGCGATCGTCCTCTGGAACACGTCGTTCGGGTTGCGCCTCCGAGCCTGCGGCGAGAATCCCGACGTCATCGCGCCGCACGTCGCACGCCATCGCGCCGCCGCACTGGCGATCGAGGCTCTGCTCGCCGGCACCGCGGGCGCGTACCTCACGCTCGCCTTGTCGAGCGGCTTCGCGGAGAACATGACCGCGGGCCGCGGCTTCATCGCGCTGTCGATCGTGATCTTCGGTCGCTGGAAGCTGAAAGGCGCGATCCTCGGTACAGCGATCTTTGGTCTCGCCGCAGCGCTGCAGTACGCTGTGCAGGCGTCGGCGCGCGGCGTGCCGTATCATCTGCTTCTCGCGGTCCCATACATCGTTACGCTGCTGATCCTGTGCGGCATCGCCGGCAAGGTGCGTGCACCGGAATCACTGGGGAGGTAGACATGATCGACGCGGTCATCGACGTCAGCCACTTCGACGGATCCCCCGACTGGGCAAAGGTCCGCGCCGCGGGCATCCTGGGCGTGATCCACAAAGCGACGCAGGGAAAGTCGTACGTCGATCCGACGTTCGCCACTGCAAAGAAAGACGTGCCCGCGGCCGGCTTCCTGTGGGGCGCGTATCACTTCGGCACGGGCGACGAGTCCGGCAAGGATCAGGCGCAGTTCTTCCTCGACACCGTCAAGCCCGACAAGCAAACCCTCTGCGCCATCGACTTCGAGACCAACCCCAGCGGCACGCAGATGACGCTCGCGGAGATGCTCGACTGGATCGCCGCGGTCGAGCAAGCCACCGGGCGTCCGCCTGTGGTGTACGGCGGAAAATCGCTCCTGTTCCCCGACATCGCATCCACGCCAGAGCCCGCGCTCGCGAAATGCCCGCTGTGGCTCGCGCAGTACACCAGCGCGCCTGCCCCGTCGCCGATCCCGCAGCAGGTGTGGAAGACGTGGACGCTCTGGCAATACACGGAGACCGGCACGGTCGACGGCATCACGGTCAACGTAGATCGCGAGCGGTTCAACGGAACCGCCGACGAGTTGACGGCTTGGTGGAAGGGATGAGGTCTCTGTCATCCTGAGCCGGCGAAGCGCGGCGAAGGACCCCCTCATTCATTGCGCGAGTGTCGCCAACCGCAGGGGGTCCTTCGCCGTCTACGCGGCTCAGGATGACAACCTTTACCCCGCCGGTTGCAGCGCGCCTTCTTCGAGCCAGCGCGCGACGAGGCGGCGGATGCGATAGCCGTCGGCCGCAACTTGCGTCTCCCAATCCGCGAGCGGCGCTCCGGATGATGCTTTCACCCAGATCTCGCGGATGATCGACGGGTCGTGCTCCTCCGGGTCCGGCGTCGGCTTCGTCGTCGTCGCGCGGAGCGTGAGGTCGTCGGGGACGAACAGCATCAACTGGCGATATTCGTCGTGGCGGCGGATGCCTTCGAAGAGGATTCCCATCACCTCGTGCACGTCGCCCTTCGGTTTCACTGTGGGATTCGGCACGAACGCGAAGACGCCCGTCACGGGCCGCTCGAGGAGTTGATACAGCGCTTCCACACCGCGCAGGTGCGATACCTGCGCATCGGCGAACTTGCCGTTGATGAACAAGAGCTTCCCCGTGGTCTGTCCGGAGTGCCGGCCCGTCAGCGTGACGATGCCCGTCGCCTGCTGATCCGCGAGCGACTGCAGCAGCGACGGCAGCCCGAAGAAATCGAGATCGCCGGTGAGCGTCGCGGCCGTCGGTGTCTGACGCGCCGCCGCGGCCGCTGCACCGGTGAGGTTGTACAGCGCCGCCTTGGCCGCGCGTCCGACGTCGTAGTCCGCGAACTTCTCCGCAATGTCGGTGAAGAGGGTTTCGACCTTCTCCGACCGCGTGCTCGACAGCGCCTCGATCAGCCGCAGCGGCGGCGGATTGCGCGACGGCATCACGCGTCCGAGGATCTTCGTCGGCAGGTCTTCACGGATCGCATTCACGAGGATGTCGACGGTCTGCTCGTCGAACGAAAGATCGTGCTGCGACAACGCAAGGAGCCGCGCGCGCGTGTCGCCCAGCAGTGGATTCGGCTTCATCCCGTGCCGCGCGATCGTCAGCAGCGCCGCGGGTGTCGCGATGCGTCCCAGCGCGCTGGTGATGCGGTCGATCACTTTCTGCATCTCGTCCATCGGGTAGAGCGAGATGTCCTTCCGGACGAGCATCGCCTCGACTTCGGCCAGACGCATGGTCAGCAGCTTCGCCGGGGCCTCGGACTTCATGTGCCCGACCGGGATGATCGCTTCCTTGATGACGTAGATGTTCTGCCCGCGCGCGGTGGCGCGCGTCAGCAGCTCCAGCTCCTTCTCCGACTCTTCGTCCGCCTCGCGCGGGATGCGATGCAACAGATAGATGACGTTGCGGAGGTAATACGTGTCGATCTCGGCCTGCGGCCGGTTCAGCTCCGCCTCGAGCTCCGCGACCGCGGCGGCGCGCGCCTCGCGTCCGTACGCTTCGAGGAGGCCGAGGAGCGAACGGCGGCGCTCGGGACGCTCCTCGCCGCGCAGTTGCTCGAACAGGCTGGCCTTCGTGAGCGTCGGAAAATGATTGAGCGCACTGCGGAGCAACGCGTGCTTGGTCTTGTTCTCCGAATACTTCCTCAGCCGCTCGGAGCTGATCGACTCGACCGCGGCGGTGCGAATGCGCTCGACGGCGATCGGATCGAGCTTCTTCTCCACGACCACGCGCGCCGCGAGTGCGAGCATCGACACCGCCGGCCCGAGCGCGCCGCTGTTGAACTGCTCGACGGCCTCGGTCATCAGTTCGCGGAAACGCTGCGAGCTTTCGAGGCTGCTCGAGGTGAGCGTGATGATCTTGTGCATCGCCTCGATCGCGGCGGGCTGCTTCGCGTCCGGAGGCATCGCCACTTCCCACTGCGGTACGTCCGAGGCGAGGACGCGGAAGAGCTTCGCGGGATCGCTCTCGCCGCCGGTGTAAGCCTTCAGCTCGCGCACGTACTCGTGCAGCTCGGCCTCGGACGTTGCACTCGCCGCGGCCATGCTGACGAGTTGCGCCGTCGCCGCGGGCTGCCGTTGCGCTTGCGGCTCGGGCGACGCGGCGCCGAACGGAAGATGCTTCGCAAGCCGCTCGATGACGAGCGATAGCCGCCGGGCACTGCGCGTGACGACGTCGGACACGGCGCTCGTCTTCGGAGCCGTTTCCGCCGCGCCGCCGCCGTCGCGCGAAATCTGCACGACCGGCGACGTGCTCGCGCCGAGGATCATCGCCTCGCGCATGCTGGCAACACTCGTGCGAAGCGCGTCCCGCTCGTCCGCGGGACAGACCTGCAGCGCGAGTGGAACTACGCGATCGAGATAGGCCTCGAGCACGCTGCCGTCGATGAGCTTCAGAACGCTGAAGAGATGGACCTTCTTCAGCGCATGGAACAGAAAGTCCGACTGCGCCGCGGATTGATGCCGCGACTGCTCGATCGTCCAGGCGTGGATCTGCCGGATCAGCAACTCCGGCGGCTGCGCCATCAACGTCTCGACGGCGTCGCTTGCGGTCAGCGGCGGAATCTGGTCCAGCAGGTAACGCTGGAAATCAAAGAGTGCCGTTTGCAGCTCGGCGTCCACGTGTCCTCGAGAGAGGGTTACATTGTAAGGCGCACACAGCCATGTCCAGCCGTCGATTCCCGCAGAGCCGCGCGGAGCGGCTCGTCGCGATCGGTCGATTTGTCCTCGCCGTCGCGTCGTTCGGCGCGATCTACTTCGATCCGCACGAGCCGGGGCGGTTGCCCGCACTCACCTATTCGCTGCTGGCCGCGTACAGCGCCTACGCGCTCATCGCCCTCGTGCACAGCGTGACCGCTTCCAGTTCCACGCGGCGCGGCCAGATCCTCAGCCACGTGGTCGACCTCGCGTTCTTCGGGACGCTCAACGCGCTGACCTATGGGCCAACCAGCCCGTTCTTCACGTTCTTTGTCTTCAGCATCCTCTGCGCGATGCTGCGTTTCGGCCGCCGCGGGACGATCCTCACCGCGGCGATCGCGGTGGTGGTCTTCATCGCTTCCGGCGCCACGGCCGCCTTCACCGCGGAGCTCGAGCTGAATCGCTTCGTCATCCGGGTCACATATCTGTTGGTCCTCGCGTCGATGCTGATTTACCTCGCGAGCTATCAGGAGCGCATCCAGCACGACTTGCAGCGGATCGCCGGATGGCCGCGATCGTCCCGCAGGGACTACGAGTCGCTGCTCTCGCAGCTCCTGTCCGAGGCCGCGTCGATCTTCGGCGCGCGGCGCGTGCTCATCGCCTATCAATATCTCTCCGAGCGCGTGGCGTATCTCTACACCGGCGGCGACCGCGAGCTCCTCGAACCGCAACCGCGCGAAATCGCAGACCTCCTGCTCGAGCGCGACGGCGGCACGTACTTCAGCAGCGCCGCCTACCCCGCCGCGCGACTCGATTCCGAGGACTCCGTTGCGCGTCCGCACTCCGGCAAAGAGAACCGGCATGGTCTCGGTGCGGAAATCGTCGCGCGGTACGGAATCGACGCGGTCATCACCACGTCGCTGAAAGGCGATTTCGTGCGCGGGAGCATGCTCCTTCTCGACGGACCGTCGCCGCTGCTCGAGGAAGTGAACCTCGCGCGCATCGCCGGCGCGGTGGTCGCGGGCCGTCTCGATCACTTTCACGCGGCGCAACAGCTCCAGCGGGGAGCTGTAGCGGAGGAGCGCGTGCGCGTCGCGCGCGACCTGCACGATTCCGTGCTGCAATCGCTCACCGGCGTTGCATTGCAACTCCGCACGCTGCCACGGCTCATGCTGCGGAATCCCGACGAGGCGGAGGGACGTCTCGGTCAGATCGAGCAGGTCATCGCGTCGGCGCAAAAGGAGCTGCGCTGGTTCATCGAGGAGCTCCGTCCCGAGCGCGCCAGACGCGACGACGACATCCTCGGCGAGCGCCTCACCACTCTCGCCAAACGGTTTCGCGAGCAGTGGGGACTGGAGGTCGAGAACGAGGTCGCACCGGTGGTGCACTTGCTGCCGATCGGTACGCGTTACGAGATCTACGCGATCGTGAACGAGGCGGTCGCAAACGCGGCGA
This sequence comes from Thermoanaerobaculia bacterium, assembly GCA_035999335.1. Lineage (GTDB taxonomy): Bacteria > Acidobacteriota > Thermoanaerobaculia > Gp7-AA8 > Gp7-AA8 > QHVT01. Next base: position 92,197 of record DASYGV010000086.1, read on the forward strand.
AGCACGCGGCCGCAAAACGCGTCGCGGTGGCGGTGGACGTCACCGACACAACCGTGCAGATCGACATCGCCGACGACGGCAAGGGATTCCCCTTCCACGGCCGCTACGATCTCTCCTCGCTCATGGCCTCGAACATCGGTCCGGCCACGCTGAAGGAGCGCGTAAACTCGCTCGGGGGATCGATGATCATCGATTCGTCCGACGGCGGCACGACGCTGGAGATCCGGATGCCGCTGCGCGAAGCAGGAGTGTGAGCATGCCGATCCGGATCATCATCGCGGACGATCATCCCGTCGTACGGCGCGGGTTGATGCAGTTCATCGCCGACGAGGACGAGCTCGAGGTCGTCGCCGAATGCGCGGACGGCGAGAGTGCGCTGGACGCGGTGACGCGACACGCGCCGGACGTGCTGATCGTCGATTTGCAGATGCCGCGGCTCAACGGGATGGAGGTGCTGCGGCGGCTGAGCGAGATGCCCGCATCACCGGCGACCGTGCTTCTGGCCGGCAACATCAGCGACGACGAGGTCATGGAAGCGATGCGCATGGGCGCGAAGGGCGTGGTGCTGAAGGAGATGGCGCCGTCGCTGCTCGTGGCCTGCATCCGGAAAGTGGCCACGGGCGCAACGTGGCTGGAGAAGGAAGCGATCGGACGGGCGCTGGAGAAGATGCTCCGTCACGAGCAATCGCGGCAGAAGGTGCGCGAGGTCCTGACGCCGCGTGAGATCGACATCGTCCGCATGGTCGCCTCGGGGCTCGGCAACCGCGAGATCGGCGAGAAGCTCTTCATCAGCGAGGGAACGGTGAAGACGCACCTGCACAGCGTTTACGAGAAGCTCGGGCTGAAGGGACGCGTGCAGCTCGCGAACTACGCGCAGGAAAAAGGACTGACGTAGGGCGAGCCGGGAACTCGCCCTACGTGCCGCCACCTCTACTCCGCTCTCTCTCGGCGCGGTGCATCTCGGTGAGCTCCGCGGAAAGGAGGGCCTCTCATTCCCGCGATCTGCACACCGTGGTCGCGATTCAAGATAGCGCCGCGCCGCGGCGGTGAACATCGGCGCAAGGGTGGATTTTCTTCTCTATCGAAAGGTAGAGGAACGCACTTTAGGCGAGAACAATCCCTCATCCGCCTTCGGCATTTCGCTATCGTCCCCAATTGCCGAGGGCGTTCCACACGGAGGCGCCCTCGCGAGAGCGTTTGCGCGGCGCCGCGGCGATGGCGGCTGCGATTTGCGATGCGACCTCCGATTTGCGCGGTGCGAGATCCTCTGTGTGATCGGCGATGAAACGCGTGCTCACGCGGCCGTCGCGAAACGCGGGATGAACGATGACGCGGCGCAGCCACGAGAGGTTCGTCTTCGTGCCGAGGATCACGTAATCGCGCAGCGCGCGCTGCACGCGCTCGATCGCGGCGTCGCGATCTTCCGAGAAGCAGATCAGCTTCGCGAGCATCGGATCGAACTTCACGCCGATCTCGCTGCCGCGCATCACGCCCGCATCGACCCGCACGCCCGGACCGCCGGGCTCGCGATACGCTGCGATCGTGCCGCTCTGCGGGAGAAAGCGATCATCGGGATCTTCGGCATAAACGCGCACCTGAATCGCGTGGCCGCGCTGGCGCAACTGATCCTGCGTCCACGGCATCGCTTTTCCCGACGCGACGTCGATCTGCGCCCGCACGAGATCGACGCCGGTGACCAGCTCCGTCACCGGATGCTCGACCTGCAAACGCGTGTTCATCTCGAGGAAGTAGAACTCGCCTTCCGGCGTGACGATGAACTCGACGGTGCCGGCATTGCGATAGTCGACGCCGCGAGCCGCCGCGATCGCCGCCGCCGCCATCCGCTGCCGTAACTCCTCGGAGTACCGCGGCGCGGGAGTTTCTTCGATCACTTTCTGATGGCGCCGCTGGATCGAGCAGTCGCGCTCGAATAGATGGACGATGTTCCCCCGGCCGTCGCCGAAGATCTGAAACTCGACGTGGCGCGGCTCTTCGATGTAGCGCTCGAGCAGCAGGCGGTCGTCGCCAAAGGCCTTCGTCGCCTCGCGCGCCGCGGACTCGATCGCAGGCTGAAGTTCGTCGCGTGTGCGGACGATCTTCATCCCCTTCCCGCCCCCGCCCGCGGACGCCTTCACGATCAACGGGAAGCCGATGCGTTCGGCCTCGGCTGCCAGCGTCTCGCGCGACTGATCCTCGCCGTCGTAACCCGGAACGACCGGGACGCCGAGGGACTGCATGAGCCGGCGAGCCTGCGCCTTCGAGCCCATCGCCGCGATCGACGACGCCTTCGGTCCGACGAACGCGATCCCCGCGTCCTCGCACGCCGCTGAGAGCTCCGCTCGCTCGGACAGAAATCCGTAGCCGGGATGCAACGCATCCGCGCCGGACGCGCGCGCGGCGTCGATCACCTTCCCGACGTTCAGGTACGTGTCGCGCGCGTCGCCGGGTCCGAGGCAAATGGTCTTGTCGAAGAATCGGCGGGTGAAGCGGATGTCGTCGTCTTGCGCGTGTGCGAGCACGGAGACGATGTTCATCTCGCGGCATGTGCGGGCGATGCGCACCGCGATCTCGCCGCGGTTGGGGACTATTAGTTTTTCGATGTGACCCACGTCGCCAGCCCTTTGTTCAAAAACGCCTTCATCCCTTCCTGCCCCTCCTCCGACACGCGCCGCGTGACGATGGCGTCGATGGTGTATGGGATGGCGTCGGCGAGATCGTGCGACGCGACGTGCGCGATCAACTTTTTGCACTCGCGCACGGCTTCCGGTCCCGAGGTTTTGAGCTGCGTGACGGTCTCGTAGATCGCGGCGTCGAGCTCGGCCTCGCTCTCGACGGCGCGATGCACGAGTCCGATGCGCAGCGCGCGGTCGGCGTCGAAGCGCTCGCCGGTGAGGAAGAGCGCACGCGCGTGCGTCTCGCCGATCTTCGAGATCACGTACGGCGAGATGACCGCCGGCAGAATGCCGAGCTTCACTTCCGACAAACCGAACTGCGAATTCGTCAGCGCGATCGCGACGTCGCAGACGGCGACGAGTCCCACGCCTCCGCCGATGGCCGCGCCGTGGATGCGCCCGACGACCGGCAGCGGACATTCATTGATGAGCGCGTACATCTTCGCGAGGAGCGCGGAGTCGCGTACGTTCTCCTCGCGCGTGTACGAGACCATCCGCGACATCCAGTTGAGGTCCGCGCCCGCGCAGAAGTTCTTGCCCGTGCCTTGGAGCACGACGACGCGCACGACGTCAGGATCGATGTTCGAGAAAAGGTCGATGGCCTCGGCGATCAGCTCGTCGTTGAACGCGTTGTGGACTTCGGGACGGTTGAGGCTGACGGTGAGAACGTCGTCGGAGTGCTCGACGTTGAGGGTGTTGTAGGCCATAGGGGCGAGATTGTATCTGTGGAGTGCGGCGGCAGGGCCGCCGCTTTCGAACAACGCGGCAAGAGCGCTGCCGTTCCGTTCCTGCCACGCATTCGAAAGCGGCGGCCTTGGCCGCCGCACTCCATATCACCGCGCGGATCGCCGCTTCGGCTTGTGCGTCTCCGGGAACGTGGGCGTGAACGAATACTGTGGCTCGACGCCGAGCGCGCCCGCGGCCTCGATCTTCAGCGTCATCGGCCCCGGCTCGACATTTGCGGTCAACGTCGCCGACGAAAACGCGGGGATGGCCTGCGTCCCAAGGAGCGTCGCGCGCAGTGGCGTGTCGCCGGTCGTGATCGTGACGGTCACCGTGCCGCTGGCCGTCACGTCGAACTTGTAGAGATCGACGTCGCCTGGCGCGCAGAGACCGGCGGCGACGAGTTGTCCGGACACGAGATTGCCGTACGCGCCATCCCTTTCCTGCACATCGGTGCACGGCCGCGCGTAACGCACGTTCGTCACGAGCACCGCAGTCTGCGGACCTTCCATCACGTTCGTGCCAGTGGCGATCACGCGATACACGCCCGGCGTGGCGTTCGCGATCTCCACCATCTCGGTGACATCGACCCCATTCACGCCGCGCGTCGCGTTCGCGCTCACTTGGTCCTTGTTCAGCGTCCACGGGAGAATCGTGTTGCCCGCGGGGTCGATGATCTTCAGATCGAGATCGTTGATCAGCGACTTCGCCGCGACGTCGTCGCCGCCGAGGAACGGGATCGCGGGATCGGGCCAGTTCAGGACGACGCGCACGTTCTGCGGTTGATCGACGACGACAAGACTCTCGTGTGTCGCTCCCTGCGCGAGCGACAGCGTCCGGATGCGATCGTTCAGGATCAGATCGACCGACGCCTTGGCGTTCACGAGGCCGAAGCCGTACGTGTAGTCGGGACCGGGATTGCCGAGATCGTCGGTACCGGCGATGAGCAACGCCTTCAACTGCGCGGGAGTGGGATTCGTGCCGGGATGTGAGCGGTGCCATTGCTCGGCGAGCAGAGCGGCGATGCCCGTCACGGCGGGCGCGGACATAGACGTGCCGCTCGACGTCCCATAACCGTTGCTCGGGATGCTCGACAGAACGCCGACGCCGCGCGCGACGACTTCCGGCTTCACGCGCCCGTCCTTCGCGGGACCACGCGAGCTGAACGACGCGGGATTGAAGCTCGAGTCGATCGCGCCGACGGAGATCACGTTCTTCGCCGACGCGGTGGCGCCGATCGTGTCGAACGGCGTCTGCGGATGATGCGGAGTCACTTCGCACCCGGCGTTGCAGAACGACACGCAATCGCTGCCGCTGCCGTTGCGCGACACGCAGAACCTTTGTCCTGGGATCTCATCGCCGTTGTCGTCGACGTGGTAATGCATCTGCCACGGATCGAGGCGCAGCGACGGCGGCAGCGAGCCGTCGTTTCCGGCGGAGTGGACGAAGAGGATGCCGCGCTCGTTCGAGATCTCGTCGAGCGGCGCGGAGTAGAGCAGGTCGTACGCGCCCCAGTACGCGTCGCCCGCGTTCCACACCGGCTGCGCGCCGTCCTGCCAGCCGAGGATCCAGCCCCAGGAGTTGTTGTCGACGATGACGCCGAGAGGCGCGAGCCGCTCGTCTTTGAGTGTGAGCCAGTTCCCTTCGCACGCGTTGCTCGGATGATCGCGCACGCAGAACTGATGAATCGTCACTCCGGGTGCCATCCCTCGGGCGTCCGCGCGTACGCCCGACGCGCCGATCGTTCCGGCGACGTGCGTCGCATGTCTGCGGTCGCCGAGCGTGCCGCCGATCGTCGTTGGCGCGAGCTGCAGGCGTCCGCCGAACTCGACGTGCGAGGTCTGCGCCTCCGCGAGCTCGAAGAGCGAGACCGCGACTCCGGCTCCGGTGAGTCGGTGCGCGGCGTGGACGTCCTTCACGTGCGACAGCGTCGCGGTGGTGGCGTTTTCGGTGGCGATCCTGAAGCGGCGCGGACCGGCGACGGCGAGCACGCGCTCATCGGATGCGAGCGCCTCGAGCGCGGTCGGCGGGACTCTCGCCTCGATGCGTCGCGAGGGGATAAAGCGCGAAGCGAAGATGTCCATCGAGCCGCCCGCGGCGAGAATCGCCGCGCGCGCCTCGTCGAAGGGGACGTCGCGATGGAAGATCACGTTGAGCTCCGCCAGTCCTCGGGCGTTGGCGGCTTCTCTCCAGGCTGAAGGGTGGATCTTCTTTTCGGCGGTGAGAGGCTCGATCTGTGCGTCGGTGGCGAATCCGCGTGCGAGGTAACGGCCTCCCGGGAGCGCGTGGCGGATCGTGAGTCCGCGAGCGGCGAGCTCCGCGCGATCGGCGTCGGTCAGCGCGCGCGGAACGTGGAGGATGACGTCAGCGTGGGCGATGCTCGTGAAGAGAAAGAGGGCAAGCACTCCCGCCGCCCACCCCGGGGGTGGCGGCGCGGGACGCCGCCACGACAGCCGGCGAGGACGCCAGCGCTCCATGTTACGGACGGACCGTGCGGCGTCTGGGCTGGTGAGTCTCGGAGAATGCCGGCACGAATGTGTACTGCGGCTCGACCCCGATCGCTCCCTCGCCCTCGATCTTCAGCGTCACTGCATTCGGGACGGTGTTCGCGTCCGCGTTCAGCGTCGCCGTCGAGTTGGCGGCGATGACTTGCGTGCGCGAGATGCCGGTGCCGGTGAGTGTCGCGCGGAGCGCCGTGTCGCCGGTCGTGATCGTGACGCTGACCGGGCCGGTCTTGGTCACGTTGAACTTGTAGAAGTCGATGTCGCTCGCCGAGCAGAGGCCCGCGGCGACGAGCTGCCCCGCGACAAGGTTGCCGTACGCGGTCGCGGCGGTGTTGTTGCCGCTCACTTCCTGCACGTCCAGGCACGGACGCGCCGTGCGCGCGTTTGCGACGAACACCGCGTTCTGCGGTCCCTGCAGGACGCTCGTGCCGGTCGCGATGACGCGATAGACGCCCGGCGCCGCATTCGCGATCTCTACCATCTCTACGTTGTCGACGTTGTTCACGCCTTTCGTGGCGTTCGCCTGGAAGTCTGCCTTGTCCAACTTCCACGGGAGCACCGTGGCGCCGGAAGGATCGATCACACGCAGGTCGAGGTTGTTGATCAGCGCCTCATCGGCAACATCGTCGCCGCCGAGGTACGGGATCGCGGGGTCGGACCAATTGAGGACGACGCGGAGGTTCTGCGTCGCGCTGACGACGACGGCCATCTCGTGCTGCTGCCCCTGGCCCGCGGCGAAGGTCAGAGTCCGGATGCGCTCCTTCTTCCCCTGGTCCGCGAGAATGAGATCGACCGAATTCTTCACGTTGACGAGACCGAAGCCGTACGTGTAGTCGGGACCCGGATTGCCGAGATCCTCGGTGCCGGCGACGATCAGCGCCTTCACCGTCGACGCGGAAGGCTTCGTTAAGTTGGTGCGCTTCCACTGCTCGGTGATGAGCGCCGCCATGCCGGTGACGGCCGGCGCGGCCATCGACGTACCGCTGCTGTTGCCGTACGAGTCCGTCGGAACGGACGAGAACACACCTGCGCCACGCGCAACGACGTCCGGCTTCACGCGTCCGTCCTTCGCGGGGCCGCGCGAGCTGAAGCCGACGATCTCACGGCTCGAATTGACCGCACCAACGGCGATGACGTTCTTCGCCGCGGCGGTCGTGCCGAGGGTGTCGAACGGCGTGATCGAGTGATGGAGCGTCAGCTCGCAACGATTGGTCGTCGCCGTGCAATGAGCCGGGCAATCCGTGCCGCTGCCATTCTGGGAAACGCAGTGCGCCTGCCCCTTGATCTCCTCGAAATCGTTGTCGACGTGATGGTGGGCCTTCCATGGATCGCTGGAGATCGCGGACGGAGGCGTACCGTCGTTGCCGGCGGAGTGGACGAAAAGAATGTCCTTCTCGTTCGCGATCTTGTCGATCGGCGACGCGAGAATCAGATCGTACGCGCCCCAGTAAATGTCGGTCTGGCTCCAGACGGGAAGATCGCCGTCCCACCAGCCCCACACGTAGCCCCACGAGTTGTTGTCGATGGAGACGCCGAGGGGCGCGAGGTTGTCCTGCTTCAGATCCAGCCACTCACCGGTGCAGCTGTTGCTGTCGTACTGCACGCAGAACTGCTGAATTTTGACCTTCGGCGCCATCCCCTTCGCCCCCGGGTTGACGCCCGCGGCGCCGATGGTGCCGGCAACGTGTGTCGCGTGGCGGCGGTCGCCCCCGGTGCCGCCGGCGGTGCTCGCCGGAACGAGCATGCGTCCGCCGAACTCCACGTGACTCGCTTGCGCGGCGCCGAGCTCGAACAGCGAGACCGTGACGCCGTCGCCGGTGAGGCCGTACGGTGCGGCCTGAACTACATCGGCTTTCGAAAGGGCCGCGGAGGCGGCGTTGTCGGACGCGATCTTGTACTTGCGCGGTCCAACGATCGCCAGGACCGCGTCATCCGCCGCGAGCGCGGCCAGAGAGAACGACGGAACTTTCGCCTCGATCCGCTGCGCCGGGAGAAAGTCGAGGGCGAACACGTCCATCGCACCGCCGGCCGCGAGGATCGCTGCGCGTGCCTGCTCGAAATCGACGTCGCGGTGGAAGATGACGTTGACGGTCACGAACGGCTTTCCGGAGGCGGCGGCGCGGAGCGCGGTCGGATGGAGCTTCTTCTCGGCCGTCAGCGGCTCGATCGAACGGATGCGCGCGTCGGTGGTGACGTCCGCGTTCGCGGCCAGGCGAGCGAGGTACCGTCCGCCGGTCAGGGCGTGCTGGACGACGAGTCCCGCCTGTGCGAGCTGCGCGCGGTCGAAATCGGTCAAGTCCTTCACAGGACTGACGATGACGGCGCGTCCGCGCGGCCCGATCCGCTCGATCTCGCGCGGCGCGGATTCCGAGGCTGCAAATGCGGACAACGACACGACGAGAGACAGGACGGCAGAGAGACGGCGCATGATGGTTATTTTACGTTCCAGCGATGGAATGTGGATGTCACGATGTGGTGCCCGAGGTCGGACTCGAACCGACATGAGGGTTTACCTCGGCAGATTTTGAGTCTGCTGCGTCTGCCATTTCGCCACTCGGGCCCAAGGATCAGTTCTGAGTGCTGAGTGCTGAGTGCTGAGTTGTCTCCTGCCACTTTTGTACGCAATTGTGCAGTTCTTCGTCCGTCAAAACCCGAGTCGCCGACTTCGCGAGCTGAAAGATCTCCGTCGCCAGCGACTCTTCCTGCGGGTATCCGTGTGCGTCGAGCCAGTAGATCACATTGGACAGGCCGCACATCGGGCCGACTTCGATGATCTGCTGGAGACCGAACATTCCCGCGGGAACTCCGGAGTAAACGCGGTCGGCGAGCCAGTCGCTTCCCTTCTTCCTCGCTTTGATGATCGCGGCGGCGTGAACGCCCGTGCCGGTGCGGAACGCGTCGCGTCCGAACACGGGATACCGGTCGTCGAGCGGGACGTTCGTCACGCGCGACACGTGCTTCACGTAATCCGGCAACGCGGTGAGGTCGTTGTCGATCCATCCCATGAGCTTGAGGTTGACCATGAGGATGTCCATCGGCGTGTTGCCGACGCGCTCGCCGATGCCCGCGGCTGACCCATGTACGCGGTCCGCGCCCGCCTCGATCGCGGCGATGCAGTTGATCACGCCCATGCCGCGGTCTTCGTGGCCATGCCAGTCGACCTTGACTTCGGGGTTGATGCGGTCGACGAGCGCGCGCACGAAGCGGACGACGTTGCGCGCGCCCCATGGCGTCGCGTGGCCGACGGTGTCGGCGATGCAGATCCGCGCGGCGCCAGCGTCGATGGCCGCGGTGTAGAGCTTCTCGATGTCTTCCGGCTTCGCGCGCGTCGTGTCCTCGGTGACGTACATGACCGGGATGCCGTTGCTCACGGCGAAGCGGACGGCCTTCGCCGACTGCTCGATGATCCAGTCGAGGTCCCACTCTTCGGCGAATTGGCGGATGGGCGACGAGCCGATGAAGAGATCGGCCTCGATGGCGATGCCGACGCGCTGGGAGATGTCGATGATCGGCCGGATGTCGTTCTCGTGCGTGCGCCCGGCGGCGCTGGGATAGACGGAGAGTTTCTGCTCGACGATCTCGCGCGCGAGGCGCTCCACCGTCTTCTGCACGTGCGGCCCTGCGCCGGGCAGGCCGATGTCGGCGTTGTCGATGCCGATGGCGTGCATGTAGTGAAGGATGCGCAGCTTGTCCTCGATGGACGGATCGGTGACGGAGGGCGACTGGAGTCCGTCGCGCAGGGTCTCGTCGTCGAACTCGATCCGCCGCGACGGCCGGTTGGCCTGTTCGCCGTCGACGTTCCAGTCGTGGATCAGGTGCTCGAGGTTGTCAGGCATCGGGAGCGCGCAGTTTAGCCGTGCAACAGGGCTGCGCGCCATGGTCATCCCGCGGACGCGTATCCTGAACGCATGCAACGCCTCGCTCCCTTCGCGTTTCTGCTCGTTCTCTTTGCCTCTTCCGCCGGGGCTGAAGATCCGCCAGCGCCGACGCGCCTCCTGACGGACAACGTGGGAATCCTGAAATCGTCGGAGGTGAAGGAGCTGGAGCGCATGCTTTCAGCCATCGAGAAATACGAGCTGGCGAAGGCAATCGTCTACATCGATCGCGCGGTTCCGCCGTCGGAGACCCTCGAGGCGTACACGCTCCGTCTCGCGAGCGCGTGGAAGGTGGGCGACGCCAACCGCGATGATGGCATCGTGATCTTCGTCTTCGTCGACGACCGGCGCATGCGAATCGAAGTCGGCCTCGGGCTGGAGGAGGTCCTCACGAATGATGAAGCGAGGAACATCATCGACAACAAGCTGAAGCCGGCCTTCCGTGATGGACGATTCGCGCAGGGCCTGGCGAGTGCGCTCCAATCGATGGCGCAGGTGCTCGATGTGGGGCGGGCTCGCGCCCGCCGCCCGTAACGCCTACTTCCCCTGAACGCGGCGATCATCGCTGTTCAGCGGACACTATGCCGTCGGTGATGTTGGAGTCGTGCCCATTGACGCATCAGGCGCGGTGACCGCTCGGGGAGCTCGATTCTCAGCCTGAGATCGAGCGTGTTTCCGGCAATCGCCAGCACGACGGGAATGACCTCGAACCGTCCGCCGGTCCGTTGGCGCCGTTGATCCAGCTGCCGCTTGCTCTCCAGGATGGCCTTGAACGAAGAGATCGCACGGATAATCTTTCCGATCGCTTCGTTCGTCGTGAGGCGGCGCCGGTCGAAGGTGAGTGACGTCGCGAAGTTACGGAACATCCCGTCTGTGCGGACACCTGCCTCCACCAGCGGAAGAAGCGGGGCGTGCATGGCAAACGCCATTGCCATCTCTTCGCGCACCGACGCCGGCATCGCAAACTCTGTTTCCGACAGACGATCGCGGCATGTGGCAATGGCTATCACTCCATCGCTGTGACGCATGAGCTGTCGCGCCTCGGCGGGTGGGGCTGCGGCTGCCGCCGTATCGACCGTCACGCACTGCAAACCCAACCCCTGGCAGACGGTCCTGATCAACTCGACGACGTCCGCGTCTTCCGACGAAAGCGAACAGGAGAGAAATACCTGCATGGTTCCAGCGATCGTTTTTACAACATTTACCTGCCGCTGAAGTTTGCCACACGCTTCTCCAGGAACGCGGCCATCCCTTCCTTCATGTCCTCCGTCGACGCGAGAAGGGCGAACAGCGTCGCCTCGAGGAACTGCCCTTCTTCCATCGGCATCTCGCTGCCGCTCATCACCGCTTCGATCGCAGCGCGTACCGCGAGCGGGCCACGTTTCGCGATGGTCCGGCCCATCGCTTCGGCCGTGTTCATGAGCTGATCGGCGGGAACGACTTTATTCACCAGGCCGATGCGCTCCGCTTCCACGGCGTCGACGCGGTCGCCGGTGAGGATCAGCTCGAGCGCTTTTCCTTTCCCGAGCAGACGCGCCATCCGCTGCGTCCCGCCGTAGCCGGGAATGATCCCCAGCGTGACCTCGGGGAGTCCGAGCTGTGCTCTCTCCGAGGCGATGCGGATGTGACACGCGAGCGCGAGCTCGCAGCCGCCGCCAAGGGCGAAGCCGTTGATCGCCGCGATCACGGGCTTCGGGAAGCGCTCGATCGAGCGGAACACGCGCTGCCCTTTCTCCGCTACCGCCTTGCCGGTGATCGGCGTCATCTGCGCGAGCTCGTTTATGTCCGCGCCCGCGACGAACGCCTTCTCGCCGCTGCCGGTGAGGATGACGCAACGCACCGATTCGTCGTCGCGCGCAGCCGCAAATGCCTGCCCGATCTCCTCGACCGTCTGCGCATTGAGCGCGTTGAGGACCTTGGGGCGGTCGATGGTGATGATGAGGAGGTTGTCTTTGTTTTCTGTGCGAACGTTGTCCATCATTTCACCCGATCGAACGGCACGGGCTTCTCGCCCGAATAGTCATAGAACCCCGTGCCGGTCTTGTTGCGGCCGAGGCGTCCCGCGAGGACCATCTTGCGGAGGAGCGGCGGGGCGGCGAAGCGTTTCTCCTGATACTCCTCGTACATCACGTGAGTGATGTAGTACGTCGTGTCGAGACCGACGAAGTCGAGGAGCTGGAACGGTCCCATCGGATAGCCGCAGCCGAGCATCATCGCCTTGTCGATGTCCTCGATCGAGCCGACGCCTTCCTCGTATGCGCGGATCGCGTCGAGGATGTACGGCACGAGCAGGCGGTTCACGATGAAGCCGGAGTTGTCGCGGCACGACACCGCTTCCTTGCCCAGCGATTTTGCGAACGCGAACGCGGTATCGAACGTTTCGTCCGTCGTGAGGATCGTACGCACGACCTCGACGAGCTTCATCAGCGGAACGGGGTTGAAGAAGTGCATGCCGACGAACTGCTTCGGCCGCGCGGTCGCCATCGACAGCTCGGTGATCGTCAGCGACGACGTGTTCGAAGCGAAGATCGCCGACGGCTTCACGAGCTTGTCGAGCTCCGCGTAGGTGTCCTTCTTGAGCTGCGCGTTCTCGATGATCGCCTCGATCACGATGTCGCAATCGGCGAAGTCGTCGAGACTCGTCGTCCCTTTCAGGCGCCCCATGCAGGCGTCCATGTCCGCCTGCTGCATCTTTCCCTTCTCCACGAACTTCGACAGCGACTTCCGGATCCCGGCCAGGCCCTTGTCGAGGAACTTCTGCTCGACCTCGCGGACGACGACGTCGTATCCCGCCTGGGCGGCCACCTGAGCGATGCCCGAGCCCATGAGGCCGCAGCCGAGCACGCCCACCTTCTTGATCTCCATGTTGACTCCTTCAGTTTTTGGCGGGCGCATTCTATATGTCGGAGTCCGCCGCTTAGAATGCGCCTCCGTGAAGTTGAAACCGCAAGTCATCCTCCTCGGCGTCGCGGCGTTGCTGAACGACGCGGCGAGCGAGTTGATCTACCCGCTCCTCCCCGTTTTCCTCACCACGACCCTCGGCGCGACGCCGATGGTCATCGGGCTCATCGAAGGCGTCGCGGACTCCTTCGCGTCGATCCTCAAATACTTCTCCGGCGCGTGGTCCGACCGCGCGAAGCGGCGCAAGCCGATGATCCTCTCCGGCTATGCGCTGGCCGCGGGCGCGCGCGCTCTCATCGCCGCGGCGACGATGTGGCCGCTCGTCCTCACCGCGCGACTGGTCGACCGCGCCGGCAAAGGCATCCGCTCCGCGCCGCGCGACGCGATGATCTCCGACGTTACTCCGGCGGGCCAACGCGGACGCGCGTACGGCTTTCATCGCGCGCTCGATCACACCGGTGCGATCGTCGGACCTTTGCTTGCCGTACTTCTTTTGCAGGGACTCGGATTCTCACTCCGCGCGACGTTCTACTTCGCTGTCATCCCCGGCGCGATCGCTGTCGTGATGCTCGCGTTCCTCCTCAAAGAGGAAAAACCGCTCGAGCCCACGGAAGGCTCACAATCCGCAACCCGCAACTCGCAACTCCCCACGACCTTCCGAAGCGCGATCTTCGCGATCGCGCTGTTCTCCCTCGCCAACTCCAGCGACGCGTTTCTTCTCCTGCAGGCGCACGCCGCCGGCGTTTCCACGGCGATGCTTCCCCTGCTCTGGGCCGCGCATCACGTGATCCGGTCGCTCTTCTCCACGCTCGCCGGTGCGTACTCCGATCGCGTCGATCGCCGCCGGCTCCTCGTCGCGGGCTGGTCCGTCTACGCGCTGATCTACATCCTCTTCCCGTTCGCGGGCTCACTCATCGCGTTCGTGGTCCTGTTCGTCCTCTACGCGATCCCGTTCACGCTCACCGAGGGCGCGGAGCGCGCGTGGATCGCGGACCTCGTCCCCGCCGAATCGCGCGGACGCAGTTTCGGGATCTACTACCTCGCGAACGGAGTGTGCGTGCTCGCGGGAACCGCACTGTTCGGGGTGATCTACCAGGAGGTCTCGGCGCGAGCGGCGTTCTTCACGGGAGCGGGGTTGGCGATGCTGGCGGTTGTGGCGGTCAGTCAAGTGGGACGGCGACGGTCCAGGTAGTCCAAAAACAGCGGCACGACGGAGCGCACCACCACGCCACGCACATCGAGCCCTCTCGCATTGCGATGGCTGTTCGTGACGCCGATCGCCTCGAACAATCCGGACGCCTTGATCCGCTCGAGAGCCCCCTCGGGGAACACGCCATGCGTCGCGATCGCGAACATCTTCCCCGCGCCGGCGTCGCGATACGCGCGAGCGGCGTTGATGAGCGAGCTGCCGGTGCGGATCATGTCGTCGTAGATCACGACCGTCTCGCCCGACAGCGCCGTGCTCACCGCCGTCACCTCGGTCGTCTCCGCGCTGAGGCGACGCTTGTACGCGAACGCCGCGGGAACGCCGAGGTCGTTCGCGAGGGAGACCACCCACTTCGCGCGGCCCGCGTCCGTCGAGCCGAGAATGAAACGCTCGCCCGCGAGGTCGCGCGCGAGCTGCTGGATCACCGGCTTCGCGTACACGTGAAACGGACGGATCGTTCCTTCGAAATAGTGCGCGATGCCTTCGCTGTGCAGATCGAGCAGCAGGATCTGATTGCCGAGTTTCGCGCGCGGAATCGACGAGAGCAGGCGCGCGCGGTTCTTCGCCATCACCGACTCGCCTTGCATCACCGCGCGCTCCATCGTCGAGTAGCCGAAGTACGGCACGACCAGCGTCAGCGTCGACACGCCGGACTCCACGAGCGCGCAGGCGAGGTCGTAGAGCTCGAGCGTTCCCTCGTGATCGCACGTCCCGCCGACCAGCACCGCATCGTGGTCGTTCACCTCGTCTTCGACGCGCAGGTAATGTTCGCCGTCGGGAAAGAGGTCCCGCGCGATCGTCCCCATCGGTGCGCCCGCGAGCCGTGCGAGCTCGGACGCGAACGCTTCGTAGTCGACGATCGAGTAGACGATCATGATCAGAGCGCGGAGGGCAAGGCGCAGGGCGCAGGAGAAAACGCTTCTGCGCCCTGTCCCCTGCGCCCTGCGCCCAGCATCATGCCGTTTCCATCATCTCGGCGGGGATGTCGAAGTTCGACCAGACGTTCTGCGTGTCGTCGTGGTCATCGAGGCTCTCCAGGAGCTTCATGATCTGCTTCGACTTCTGCTCGTCGACGGAAACGTACGTCGACGGGATCATGTCCAGCTTGGCCTCGACGGTTTCGATCTTGTTCGCCTCGAGTGCCTGCCGCACGGCCTCGAAGCTCGACGGCGATGTGTAGACCTCGAAGATCTCCGGATCGTCGGTCTGCAGATCGTCCGCACCCGCGTCGAGCGCGACCTCCATCAGCTTGTCCTCGCTCACCGTCTTCTTGTCGATGGCGAAGTAGCCCTTCTTCTCGAACTGGAACTTCACCGACCCCGGGGTGCCGAAGTTCCCGCCATGCTTCTCGAACATGTGCCGGATCTCGGGGGTGGTGCGGTTGGTGTTGTCGGTGAGGGCCTCGACGATGATGGCCACGCCGCCCGGACCGTAGCCCTCGTACGTGATCTCCTCGTAGATCGCGCCTTCGAGCTCGCCGGTGCCGCGCTTGATGGCGCGGTCGATGTTGTCCTTCGGCATGTTGGCGGCCTTGGCCTCGGCCACGGCCGAGCGAAGGCGGGGATTGCCGGCGGGATCACCGCCGCCGAGGCGCGCGGCGACGGTCATTTCCTTGAGGATGCGCGTGAAGACCTTGCCGCGCTTGGCGTCGGCCGCACCTTTCTTGTGCTTGATCGTGCTCCATTTGCTATGGCCGGACATGGGAACTCCTCATGGTTTTGAATATCGTGACGAGAGTTGTATAGGTTAATGCATGGCGCCCGAATTCCCCATCCGCATCATCTCGGACGACGGCGGCTGCGAGGTCGTCGAGTCCCCCGAGGAGTTGATGACGCGCGTCGACTCCCTCGACTCGACCGATCCCGCCGCGCGGATCTGGGTGCGGGACGCGTACGACCGGACGGTCAGGATCCGCGTGCGGGGCGGGGTGGTGGAGGAGTTGGAAGTCCTGAGTGCTGAATCCTGAGTCATGAGGGGTGCCAGGATTCACGACGTGAAGTGAGGTTTTCTCCGCGAAGCCTCTGTGTCCTCTGTGTCCCGGTGGTGAATCGGTCTCTTCATCCCGCGAGGGACATAGGAACTCACCACAGAGCCACCGAGCACACAGAGGCTTCGCGGAGAAAAGCTCTTTCGCGTCCGGGGTAACCGCTGCGTTAGCCGGCCGGATCGCGAAGCGTAGCAATGTTGCGCCGACCGCCTGACAACCGCGGGCTACGCTCCGCGGGGTTCCCGCGAAAAATCGTAGAAAACGCGAAACAGGTTGCCATCCAGATCTGCGACCGTGAACTCATGCAACTTCCACGGCTTGGACTCGGGACGAGAAACGATTCGCGCCTGGGAGTTACTCCACGCCTCGTACAAGTCGTCTACTTCTTGCTTGCTATCGAGGTTGAGCCAGATCAATACGGGCGCTGCATTCCCGTAAGGTGCTCGAAAAACGCGGTTTGTCAGGAACATTCTGCAGCTTCCCTTCGAGATTCCTGCGATCCCACCGTCCTCACCACCCCAATCGATGCTGAAGCCCAGTTGGTTCTTGTAATACGCCGCAGCCAGATCGACGTCATTGACAGGGATTTCAGGAACGGCACCTGGGAATTCGTTTTCCATTCTGGCCCCCAAACGACCATCTCACTTCGGCGTCAGCTTGCGTTCTACGTTGGCGGGCTCCAACTGCCACATCGCGCCACTCATGGCGTCGACGCCGAACCCGACTCCACCGATCAGTGCACCGAGAAGGAAATCGATGAACGCCTGATCCGAGTGCCGGGTCGCACCACTCACTCCGCCGACGATCGGGGCGCCGAAGTTTCCCCAAAACCAGGCGCTCGGACTCGAATCGAACACCACAGTCTCGGACTGATAGCCGGGCCGCGTCAGAATGAGCGAACACGTCTCGACGCGGCGCGGTAGACGAACCGTCGTCGGCGTCACCGCCGCCGGCTGCACCTTCCCGCAGCGAACGTCCACGGTGGCGCCGGCGGGATCGGTGACGACGCTGATCTCCTGATGACGCCCGTTGTGCACAGTCGCACAACCCTGCGTGAGAATGACTACCGCCACGAGGATCTTGAGGTTCATGTGACTGGCTCCTTTCACTCGAGCTCACGAACTCGTAGCGATCCCTTCTCCAGCACTTCTTCGATGGCAGAACCACCGAAGCGATCGTGAACCTCGAGCGCGGTCAATTCCTCGACCGGCACACCGTTGCTGTGCGAACCTCGGAGATAGCCGTCGCGAAAGAGGCGAAATGTCATTGCGGACTTGGCAGCAACAGCACGAGACAGTTCGGTGGGGACTGGGGAATCCAGAACGTCGCGCCGCTGCTCGGAGACAAGACGCGCTCCTTCCTGTAGCCACTTTGCGTATGGGTCAGACCACCGCGGGTGCGAGAGCACGCTTTCAAGATTGCGACCTTCTGAGCGGAAGGCCGAGAGCAGTTCCCAGAACTTCATCGCTGGAGGCGTCATCTTGCTCGTCGCCCAACGGCCTGGCGCTCAGCCGCGCCAACCGCACGCGAAAGAGTAGCGCACTTGGAGGAGCTATCTCCGATCGCTGACCGAGTCTTCGTCTTCCGACGCGGCAAGCACCTGTGCCGCAAAATGCCGCACGGCGTCGTTGTCGTCGCGTTCCGTGACCGAGCGGAGCACGGGCAGGGCGGGCGCACAGTAGTCTCTGAGGCCGTGCTTGCTCCAGAGCGAGAAGGCGAAGGCGGCGCTGCGGCGGACGGTGGGCTCGGCGTCGGTGAGCAACTCGATCATCCGCGGGACCAGGGAGGTGGCATCGACGCCTTTCCGCGGCAGGGTCGCCACGGCGATCGCCGCAATCTTGCGCACCTCGGCCTCGGCGTCCTGAAGGAGCGTCCCCAGCGAGCTCGTGAGCGAGGCCTCGGCGCGCTCGACGCTGATGAGGGCTTCGCAGGCGGCTGCGCGTACACGCATGTCTCCGGAGGCAAGCAGAGTCTGGACGCCCGGCCAATCACCGGTGCGGCCGTGCTGGTAAGTGAGGGCTCCGCTCGCGAGCGCGCGGACGTCGGGGTCGCTCTCGGAGAGTAGAGCGGCAAGCGCTGTAGCCGCCGAGGCCAGATCGATCCCTCGCTTTCCCGCTTCGGCCATGCCTCTGACGGCGTTCTTGCGCACCGCCTCATCGCTCGACGACAGGAGGGGAATAGCCTCCGGCAGGTCCTGTCTCAGCCGCTGCGTGACGAAGAACTCCTGTGCCTGTTTCCAGGCGGCAACTCCTTCCTCGGTGACCATGCCGCGTTCCGCGTTCTCCGCGAAGATGTTGACCTTGGTCTGGAGCACCGAGAGCAGGTCGTCCGTCACCCGAGCCCCGCGATCGACGAGGAATTGCGCGAGGTCGAAATGGCCGTGGCTGGCCGCGTTCGCGAGCGGCGTGAGCCCGCCGCCGCTGCCTTTGTTCTCGATGTCGGCACCCGCCTCGAGCAGACGCTTCACGACCTCCAAGTGGCCGAACAGCGCCGCCCCGTTCAAGGACGTATTGTTGTATTCGTCCTTGACGTCCACGTTCGCTCCCGCCTCGAGAGCCCGCGAAACGGCGTCCAGGTTGCCCTCGGAGGCGGCCTTCAGCAGATCAGCATCGGCGGTTGTCATCGTTCACCTCATGAGCTCACGGTTGGTCCAGTGTCACGATGCGTCAAGGTCAAGATGAGTGCTACGAGGAAGACTAGTCCGCCGAAGACCTTGATCGCAAAGACCCACGTTGTGGGAATTGGAGCAGGGTCCGACTGGCCAGTACGCATGGCGTACCAATGGTACGAAATGCTGCTATACGCCATGCCGCAGGCGAAACCCCATGCCGCGGCGAGCACGGACCGAGGGCCGCTGCTGGAGGTCTTTCGCGTCACCCATGCGCCAGCGACCAAGAACCCTCCTATGAGGAAGTCGTCGAGGAACGCGGGAGGATTGACCCACCAGGTGCCCCAACGACGAACGATCTCGGCGAGCGGCGTGAGCACGCCGAAGAGATAGGCCAGTCTGCGGCTAATGGCGAGCTGATACATTCTTTAGATCCTAAACGACTCATTGCCGGAGAATCTTCTCGATCGCTTTTCCTTTTGCGAGCTCATCGATCAACTTGTCTAAATAGCGTAGTTTTTGCATCAGCGGATCTTCGATTTTTTCCACGCGAATACCACACACTACGCCTTTGATCAGAGAACTATTTGGATGAATGGCTGGTGCTTGCGCAAAAAAGGTCTCGAGATCGTTTTCCTGTTCGATTTGCTGCTGTAATCCCGCTCGGTCATAGCCAGTCAACCAGCAAATGATTCGGTCGACTTCTTCTTTCGTACGATTCTTGTTTTCCGCTTTCTGAACATAGAGCGGATAGACCCTTGCAAACTTCATCGCGAAAATGTGATGTCTAGGCATCGTCATTCCTCCGGTGGGTCGAGGTCCGACACGCATGGACTCAATCAGCCCAATGATCGAACGGCCGATCCGTGAGCGGATCTGAACCGAAACGCAAGATGTGCCCGTCCGGATCTTCAACGTGGATTTCCAGCGCCCACGGATAATTGCGCGGCGGCTGCCGGACGCGGGCGCCCGACTGCAGATACTCCCGATAAAGGTCGTCTACGTCCTCGACTCCGATCCACGCCCACGTCCCCGGCTGTCCCTGAGCACCTCGGCAGAGATAAATGGAGGCGCCGTCGCGTGACACCGAAGTGAAGTCGTCTGAGCCCCATTCCGCGTTCACGAACCCAAGGACTCGAGTGTAGTAGAGAACGCTGGCACCCATATCGGACACGCGCAGAATGGGCTCAGCGTGTTCAAATCTCGTTCGTCCGTGATCGGTTGCCATGCCAAACCTCCAACAAAAGGTGTTGAGCCGTCGCGACTGTGGCCTAACGTCCCGCGGTTCACCGGCGCGAACCGCGCGCCGAGACCGTGGCTCTTGGAACACAGTAAAGCAGCGGTTCGCGTCCGGTGCAACCGCTTAGTTGAGCGCGCACTCGCTAGACGATCACCACCACACCAGGAATCGCCTTGCTTAGCGCGTGAACACCAGACTCGGTGACAGCTGTATACGCGAGTGACACAAATCGCAGACTCACAGCACCAGCAAGGGCTCGCAGGCCAGCGTCCGTGACGGCGGTGTCTTCCAGCCACAGCTCCTCGAGCGCGGGCAGAGCCGCAACCTTCAGGAGGGAACGATCTGTGATCGACGTGCTATCCAGGTCGAGGCATCGCAGCACCATCAGCTGCGGAAGCGCGGCGAGTTCGTCATCCCCAACGTTAGAGCCTTCGAGACTCAACGCCTGGGTATCAGGAGGAATCGCGGAGAGGCTGTCCGACGACACGCTCTCATGGCGGACGAAGTACGGAGTGTCTTTCAGCGTGAAGATGAGACGACTGTCGTGCATGCGCGCCCAACGTTCCTGCGGTTCATCCGCGCGAACCGCGCGGAAGAAGTGTAAACCTTGCGACGCATGAAGGCAGCGGTTCGCGTCGGGTGCAACCGCTCAGTTAGACGGCGACGGCCGGAAGCCACCCCATGCCGCCGCACTCGCACTGCACGTTCGCGGGCGCGGGCTTACCAGCGATCAATGGGCGACCCGTTCCATCACACGTTGAACAAGTCGCACAGTCCGACGTTCGAACTGGAGCAAGCCAGTGCAGTTGGGGATATCGCCGATGACCGGCGGCGAACGCGAGATGGCGGATTCCTGCCCTCCAGCGGCCGGCTTCCGCGTGGTGAACATTCCGTGGAATATCACCTGGGCGTATGCCTGCACGATCAAAGATCCCGCCCGGGACGACGTTCACGATGAAGAGCAACTTGCTGCCCGGAAACGCTGGATGCGCGCCCACTTCTGCATGGAGCCGAGATCCCGTTCAAGTGCCGGCGCGATTGTCTTGACGAATGCCAATCCATGACCGTCGGCATGAAGGTCAATAGGAGTACGAGTGGAAAGATCACTCCGAAGAAGCTTCCGACGATCACCCACTGCGCTCGTGAAAGACGTATGAGGCCGTTCATTCCGCCGTCCAATGGCCACGTGGACGGCGCTACAACCCGGCTTCGCAAACCGTTACAGCCTCTTCGTCGGTCATTTGCCGAGGATCCCTACCGTCACAGATATTGGCGCGAGTCTTCGGAGGCAAGGAGCGTAGTGTGCTGATTGTCCGTGCCGAATCCTCTTCAAGCAACCAGTCGAACGCCGGCCACGCCACCTCTCCAAGTTCGCCGTCGGTGAGCAGACACAGTTCGATGAATTCACGGTGGTAGCGTCCATGACGTTGAACGAGACGGGCAGCGGTGTCAAACATGTCATATATGGTTTCGGAGACCGCGCGATGCTCGCAGACATCACGCGCATACGTGAGTTCGTAGATACGTTGCAACTCGATTCGTGTACGAGGAAGCGACCGAAGGTATCTCAACTCTTCGCGCCATGTCGGATTCAAGGACAAGCGTTGGTGTCGATAAAGCGCAACGATCCCGGGATTCATCGCCCAAATCCGGTTGAACGCGGCATCAAGCGCAGCGACCGTCGATGCGTCACCGAGCGCCAAGATGGCTTCGTGAGGGATCGACGAGCCTGGACAGTCCGCCGCGATTGGCGAGGCAATGACAAGAGTAACGAAGAGCGAACAGGCCAGTCGATGTGTCATGGAATCCTTGATTGCGCCTGCGCCGCCCAACTCCGTCATGAGCCGATTAGACGTACCGCTTGAAATCGCTAAACACGGAACGCGATTGCTGCGCTTCGTACGTGCTCAACTGACGGCACACGCTCATCTTACCTCCGGTGATGGCTCTCCGCGTCACCCCCGGCTGAAGCCGAGGCTGAAGCCGGGGGCTAGGAGAACTTCTTCCGCGGCGCGCACGCCGTGGTGGAGCGCTTCCTCGAACAGCGCGACTCCGCTGAGGTCCGTGTTTGCGAAGTGAATTGCGCCGTGCGGTTCGGACGCGCGGCGGCGCGCGTCGCTCCAGATGAAGCCAGGGCGCGGGCGGATCATCGCGTGGCCCCAGCGCATGACGTCGACGCGTTCGGTGAGCGCGCGGATGTCGGGATGCGCGCGCGACAGGTCCGCGAGCGCGACCTCCGCCCATGCGTCGCGGCCCGCGGCGAGGAGCCGCTCGCGCTCGCGGCGCACGTCGCTGCCGCAGAGCGCGTAGTAATACGTCAGCACCGTCGGTCCGCGGTCGATGCCGCGCTGGTGCGTCGAGACGACGTAGCCGAGGGAGGGGCTGTCGTAGAGGACGTTGTCCCACGCGAGCGGAAATCCGTGCGACACCGGACGATCGCGCAACGCGAGATTCGCCACCATCCACGAGCCGTAGGTGAAGTCATTCGACGTCTCGCGTGTCGGAATCGCGTGCCGCGCAACGAACTGCGGTCCCGCGAAGATCACCTGTCTGGCGTGCACACCCACTGCCTCGTCGCCATGCACCGCGATCACGTCGCCGTTCGGAGCGATGTTCGTGACGAGCCAACCCGTGCGCGATTGTGCGAATTGGGCGAGATGCGCGACCACGCGCCCGTTCCCTTCTGGCCAGGTGATGAAAGCACGCTGCTCGCGTGAGGCGAAGTAGAAGACCGCCGCCCAGGCGCTCGTGTCGCCGAGGAGCGCGCCGTAGTCGTCGCGCGTCGCGTATTCGACGAGCCAGCGCAATCGCGGTGAGGTGAAGCCGCGCGCGTCCATCCATTCGTTCATGGAGATGCGATCGAGCGCCGTCACCTCCGCGTCGTCCGAACAGAGCGCGACCGGGATGTCGAACGCGCGGCGTCCGCGCGCATCGCGCCACGCCGACCATCGCGCGATCTCGGCCTCGAACGCACGCAGCTGGCGCAGGTCTTCGTGCGACGCGCCCGCGTTCAGGTAGAGACCCTCGTACCAGCGCCCGCGATAGAACACGCGCTCCTGAGGATCGCGGCAGAGGAACTGCTCGGCGATCTCGCCGTTCTCGAGCACGCCCATTTCATCGAGCAACCGGATCAGCACGCGATTCTCGGGCGATGGCGCGACGATGTAGTGAGCGCCCCACGGGTACGACGTACCGCTGCGCGAAGTGCCTCCCAGTGCGGGCTCGAGCTCGAAGAGCACGACGTCGCGAACGCCCGCGTGGTGGAGATGCCACGCAGCGGCGAGTCCGGCGATGCCGCCACCGGCGATGACGACGTCGTGCGTCTCCCACCGCGACGGTTGCGGAATCACGCCGCCGCGCAGGCGATGTCCGATGCGATCCGAAGCGCCGACCAACTCGCCCGGCGGCAGCGCGATCTCGCGCTCGCGACATGCCAGCGCCGCGAACGGCGCGCCGAGGAACGCCGTCAGCACGTCGCGGCGGCTCAGCTCCACTTGCGCCACTCGTCTTCGTAATACCGCACGAGCATCTGGTTATCGAGGCGGTTGATCTCGACGGGCACCGGCAACATGTCGCGCGGAAAGACGAACATCGCCGCGAGCGTCGACTCGTCGAGAAAACGCGACGGCACGGTGACGCGCGACGGCGCGTCGAACGGCCGCGGCGCCGCGAGCGCGAAGCCCCACACGCCGAACGACGGCACGGTCGTGTGATACGGACGCACGTGCCATCCCGCGGCTTCCATCGTCCGCACGATGCACCAGTACGAGCGCCGCGCGTACAACGGCGACGTCGACTGCACGGACACCGCGCCGTCCGGCGCGAGACGCGCGCGCAACAGGCGATAAAAGCGCGTCGAGTAGAGCTTGCCGAGGGAGAACGAGCTCGGGTCGGGGAAATCGACGATCGCGACGTCAAACGTGTCCCGCACGCCCTCGATCCAGATCATCGCGTCCTGGTTCACGACGCGCACGCGCGGATCGCGGAACGCGTGACCGTTCAGCGCGCCGAGCGGCAGGAAGCGTTCCGACAGCGCGGTCATCTTCGGATCGAGATCGACCAGCGTCACGTGCTCGACGGCGCGATACTTCAGCACCTCTCGCAACGCGAGCCCGTCTCCGCCGCCAAGGACCAGCACGCGCCGCGGCGATCGCGCTGCCGACATCGCCGGATGCACGAGCGCCTCGTGATAGCGGTATTCGTCCGCGGAGCTGAACTGCAGGTTCCCGTTCAGGAAGAGCTGGAACCCCGCGGCGTTGTTCGTGACGAGGATGCGCTGATACGGAGAGCTCGTCGAATACACGATGTCGTCGGCGTACAGCTCGTCTTCGGCGAGAGAGGTGAGCTTGTCGGATTGGACGAATGCGACCAATAGGACGGATAGGACCAATAGGGCGCGTATACGCAGAACCATCACGCCGCGCAGCAATGGACGCAGGAGCCACGTGCCGTACAGCCCTACCACGGCGTTGAGCAGTCCGAAGACGATCGACGTCCGCACCAGTCCGAGGCGCGGCATGAAGAACATCGGGAAGAGCACCGCCGCGAAGAGCGAGCCGATGTAGTCGAAGCTCAGCACGCGCGACACGAGCTCCTTGAAGTCGAGATGCTCTTTGAGGATGCGCATCAGGATCGGGAGCTCGAGCCCGACCAGCACGCCGATCGCGAAGACGACGAGGAAGAGAAAAAGCCGGAACCACTCCAGCCGCGAGAAGCCGAGGAAGAGCATCGGCGCGGAGAGCCCGCCGATCAGCGCGACCGCGAGCTCGACGTCGACGAACCGCGCCGCGAGATCGCGCTCGAGAAATCGCGACAGCCAAGCGCCCACGCCCAACGCCGACAGATACAACCCGATGATGAGCGAGAACTGCGTGACCGAATCGCCGAGGACATAACTCGCCACCGTCCCCGCAAGCAACTCGTAGATCAGGCCGCAGGCGGCGATCACGAGGACGTTGAGGAAGAGGATGGGAGTGCGGTTCACAGTGATGAGTGATGAGTGATGAGTGATGAGTGGCAGAGCGCCGTTCAGCACTCATCACTCATCACTCATCACTACTTCACGTTACCCGTGCAGCGCCGCCGCGATGATGATCGCCAGGCCGAGGATCACCGAGGCCATCAGGATCGCGAGCGCCGTGTTGTGGTCGGCCTCGATCTCCTTGGTGATCGAGAACGGCGAGATCTTCACCATCGCCCAATACGCCACGGCGAAGACGATCACGCCGAAAACCGTGTAGCCCACCGTGCTGAGAAACGTCCGCAGAGCTGGAACGAGATCCATCACTTGCCTCCTCGATATCCGCCGTACCAGAACACACCCGTGTGCGCGCCGCGCACGCCCCCGGGCGCGATTCGCGTCTTCGCCCGCGACATCTCCAGGCCGCGCACGCCCGCGTACGCGTACCCGCCGATGATCAGCAGCCCGACCAGAACGTAGAGCGCTCTCGCCATTTGCTACTCCTCTTCCTCGTCTTCGTCTTCCGAGTGCGCGGCGCCGGCCGGCGAGAACGAGCTCTCCGCCCAACGACGCGATTCGAACACCGCCTGCCGGATCACCGCAAAGAACGGAATGATGCTGATCGCGATCAGCGCCAGCACGAAATGCAGTCCGCGGAACACGCCTTCGCGCACACGGATGTGCACCTGCGAGGGCGGACTCTTTCCGCCTTCCCAGTGCGCTTCGACGCGCAGCACGTGCGGTCCCTTCTTCGGAGCGGAGAGGAACATCCTCCGCGTGTGCTTTCCTTCACTCCAGCTCTCGCCGCCATCCACTCCGCTGTAGTACTCCAGCGGGATCTCGAACGACTTCAACCGCCCGTCGCTCTCATCGACGAGGTCGACGCCGAGATGGAGCCAGTTGTTTTGGAGAGGCGAGCTCGCGCGCACTTCGACGTTGTGTCTGCCCGTGAGCTCGAACGGTTGCGTGAAAAACACGCGCGCGGCCTCGACGTTCCAGTCGGGCGCGGCGACAGCGCCGAGATCGAACATCTGATCGACGAGCAGGCGCTGGGGCCGCGTCATCGAAATGAAAACCGCCGCCACGAACAGCAGCGCCAGCATCGCCAGCCACGCGAGGCCGAGTCGCGCGCCCGAATACGGCTGGATCGGTCCGACTCCCGAGGGGCGGACGAGCTTCTCGATGCCGAACGCCTGCTCGACCTCGCGAGGCTCCATGTAACGCGCGTGCGAGTAGCTGATCTCCTGCGCGCCTTCGCGCGTCAGCTCCTTCGAGATCCCGAACGGCGGGGCAACGTAGTCGACCGTGTCGACCTGCTCCCCCACCGCCACCTTCCAGTAGAACTCTCCGAGGACGTGCGTCACGCGCGCGAGCGCGGTCTGGAAGACTTTGTACGTGCGGCCGTCGTACTTCACCGTCTTCGCCGCGCCGCGCGGACTCACGTCGTCGACGTCGCCCGGACGCAGCGGCGTCACGAAGCTCCAGTGATCGTCGCTGTGCACGAGCCAGCGATAACTCTTCTCGCGGTTGTAGAGGAGATATTCGGTCCAGAAGTAATCGCGGTCGAAGCGCACCGCGCGCTCCATGAAACCCGCGACGACGTATGCGTCGCCGTCGATGGTGCCAGTGGAACCGAGAGGGATCACCGGTTGCGTCTTCGACGGCTTCAGCTTCTGGAAGAACTGCAGCTTCCCGTCCGCGATGTCGTGACCCGCGCCGCAGTACGGACACCAGATGCGCTCCGCCCGATCGGGCGCGCGCAGCTCGAGCGCGCCGCCGCACTGCGAGCAGTTGAGGGTGGTCAGCTTCGCGCGCGCTTCACGCCGCGCCTCGCCGCCCTCGATCTGCAGCGCGTCGAGCGGGACTTCCTCTCCCTTGAAAACGACCGCGGGCTCTTCGCTGTAGTCGATGGTCGCGAACTTCCGTTCGGCCCCGCTGAGGTCCGCGTACTCGTAGCGCGCGCCGGCGTTCGGCGTCCAGGGCAGTTCGCCTTCGGCGGAGATCAGCGCGGCTTCGCCGATCTCGGCGACGACGAGGCTGTCGAGCACGCGGTCGCCGACGCGCAACGCGTCGAACGGAGGCGCCTCCTGCGCAACCTTGAACGTGACGTAGAACCTCCCCTGCGCCTCGGCCAGCCACGCCCAACGTCCGTCATCGAGCGCCGCGTACCACTCGTCCCACACGCCGCCGGCCTGATGGCGGAGCTGCGTTCTTCCGGTGATCCGGAAGGACTGGCGGCGGTACTTCCCGCTTGCGCCGACGCGCAGCGGCGAGCCGGTGTCGATGAGCGCCGCGACCTTGCCGTGGTCTTCGATACCGCGATCGGTGCGCGCCACGATCGAGCGGCAGGACGAGCACACCACGACCTCGGACGATCCGATCGCAAACTCGATCTGCGCACCGCAGGACGGGCAGTTCGCCGTCGTCACCGTCCGCGCTCCACCTTGCGCACGCGCACGTCCCGCGCGCCGAGGAGCGCGGCCAGACGCTCCTCCCACGGCCAGTCGGGACGCGGGCGACAGCAATAGAGATTGATGGTGGCGATCCCGTGCTCGGGATAGGTGTGACACGCGAGGTGCGACTCCGTGAGCATCACGAAGCCGGTGACGCCGGCGTGCCCCGGAAAGACGTGCCACGCGGGCGCGTGCAGCGGCTGCAGGTTCAGCTCGCCGATGACGCTGGCGAAGAGGCCGCCGAGGACTTCGACGTCCCGCAACGAGTCCGCATCACACCCGCCAGCCTCGACCAGCCACTCTGCACCGATTTCCATGGGCGGGGGAAAGGATACAAGATTCATTCAGTTTATCCCGCGCGTAGACGCGGGATCTCCGGTCATCCCGGCAGAGACTGCTGCCATGGCACGGATCGTCGCGAGGGCACCGGAGATCCCGCGTCTACGCGCGGGATAAACTACAGGTCGATTTCCACGTACTATTGCTCGTCACACGGAGGTCACATACAGCCATGGGACTTTGGGACGCAATCAAGAACGAGTTCATCCAGATCATCGAGTGGCTCGATGACAGCAACAACACCCTGGTCTACCGGTTCCCGGTGCACGAGCAGGAGATCAAGATGGGCGCGCAGCTCACCGTGCGCGAGAACCAGGTCGCCATCTTCATCAACGAAGGGCAGGTGGCGGACCTCTTCAAGCCCGGCCGCTACGAGCTCTCCACGCAGAACATGCCCATCATGACGACGCTGCGGAGCTGGAAGTACGGCTTCGACTCGCCGTTCAAGGCCGAGGTCTACTTCTTCAACACGCGGCTGTTCACGGATCTGAAGTGGGGCACGTCGAACCCGGTGATGATGCGCGACGCCGAGTTCGGGATGATCCGCATGCGGGCGTTCGGAACATACGCGATCCGCATCGCCGACGCGAAGGAGTTCTTCAAAACCGTCGTCGGCACGCAGGGTCTCACGACCACCGAAGACATCCTCGTGCAGCTCCGCTCGACGATCATCAGCCATCTGTCCGACATCATCGCGGAGTCGAAGATCGCGGCGCTGGATCTCGCGTCCAGCTACCGCGAGCTGTCGACTCTCGCGCAAAAGGAGCTCGCGCCGTCGTTCACCACATTCGGGCTCGAGCTCGCGCGCTTCAACATCGACAACGTCTCGCTCCCCGAGGAAGTGGAAGCCGCGATCGACCAGCGCACGAAGCTCGGCGTCCTCGGCGACCGCATGAGTCAGTACACGCAGATGCAGGCCGCGGACTCGATCAAGATCGCGGCGGCGAACGAAGGCGGTATCGCCGGCGCGGGCGTCGGCCTCGGCGCGGGCGTGGCGATGGGTCAAGCGATGAGTGGAGCGTTCAACGCGCCTCCGCCGCCGCAGGGCGCGTCCGCGCCTCCGCCTCCTCCGGGTGGTGCGGCGAACGCGCCACGCTGGTCGATCGCGATCGACGGCAAGACGTACGGCCCCTACACGGATGACGCGCTGAAGACGATGGTCCAAAGCGGACAGGTCGCCGCTTCGACACAGGCCTGGCGCCCTGGCGCCAGCGGCTGGGCGTCGCTCGACACGTATTCGGAGCTGGGCCTCGGCGGCGGAAGCGCGATGCCGCCACCACCGCCACCACCGAAGTAGTTCGACGTTGCGAGTTGCGAGTTGCGAGCGCCTCTTGGCGTTTCGCGCTCGCAACTCGTAACCCGCAACTCGCAAGATGTCTGCAGAAGCCATCCAGTCCAAGGTCCGCAAGTTCCCCTGCGAAGGCTGCGGTGCGGACCTCGCGTGGGAGCCAGGCATCACCGCGCTCAAGTGCCCGTGGTGCGGCATGTCGAAAGACGTCGCACCGGCCGGCGGTACCGTCGACGAGAAATCCGTCGATGCCGGTCTCCGCGCGCCGCGCAACCTCGGATGGGGCGCGGAGCGCAAGGTCATCGCCTGCAAGCGCTGCGGCGCGCACACGACACTCGATCCTCACGTGGCCGCGAGCGCGTGCGCGTTCTGCGGCACGAACGCGGTCGTCGAAGCGCCGCCGGACAAGACCATCGCGCGTCCCGAGGGACTCCTGCCGTTCCGCATCACTCGCGAGTCGGCGCTGCAATCGTTCCGCGCCTGGCTGCACAAGCTGTGGCTCCGTCCCAATGACCTCAAACGCTCCGCGCGGATGAACGTCATCCAGGGCGCGTACATCCCCTTCTGGACCTTCGATGCCGCAACGCATTCGAGTTGGACCGCCGAAGCGGGTTACTACTACTACGTCGACGTGAATTCCGGAGGACAACGGCGGCGCGAACGCCGCATCCGATGGGAGCCCGCCTCCGGATCGCTGGAGCATTTCTTCGACGACGTGCCCATCCCAGCATCGCGCGGCATCGACTCGTCGCTCACCCGCGGGATCGAGCCGTTTCCCACCGCCGAGCTCACGCCTTACCAGCCGTCGTACCTTTCGGGATTCCTCGCCGAAGAGAACGCGGTCGACTTGCCGGAGGCGCTCGAGAGCGCGAAGGACCGGATGCGCGACGAGCTTCGCTACATGTGCTCGCGGCGCGTCCCCGGCGACACGCAGCGCAACCTCGTCGTGCACACCGTCTTCTCCGCCCTCGCGTACAAAAACTGCCTCCTCCCGATCTGGGTCGCCGCCTACGACTACCACGGCAAGCCCTACCGCTTCCTCGTGAACGGCGTCACCGGCAAATGCCACGGCACCGCGCCCTGGTCGTGGGTGAAGATCACGCTGCTGGTGATGACGATCCTGACGATCGCGATGGTCGTGCTGTGGGCGATGGGACAGGCGTGAAGAAGTTGCAACTCGCATCCGTCCGCAAAGACCTCCGTACCGCCGCCAACCCCGAACACGCCAAAGTCGCACAATCCTTCTTCAAAACCGCCCCCGGCCAATATGGCGAAGGCGATCGCTTTCTCGGCATTCGCGTTCCTGTATTACGAACGTTCGTGCGAAAACACGAAACGCTTTCATTGCAAGACATTGAGACCCTTCTCGACTCTCCATGGCACGAGGAGCGGATCGTCGCGTTGCTGATTCTCGTCCGACGCTATGAGCGCGGCGACGATACCGATCGCGCTGCCATTTACGACCTCTATCTGCGCAAGACGGAACGCATCAATAACTGGGATCTGGTCGACTGCTCCGCGCCGCAGATCGTCGGCGCGCATCTGCGCGATCGCGACCGCGCCCCTCTGTACGCTCTCGCCAAATCGAGCTCATTGTGGGAACGGCGGATTGCGATGATCGCGACGCAGCACTTCATCCGCCGAGGCGATTTCCGCGACGCGCTGGCCATCGCCGCGCTCCTGCTCGACGACCGCCACGACCTCATTCACAAAGCGGCCGGCTGGATGCTCCGCGAGGTCGGGAATCGGGATCGAGAAGCCGAGGAGAGGTTCCTGCGGAAACACGCCGCGCGCATGCCGCGCACCATGCTCCGTTACGCAATCGAGAAATTTCCCGCCACATTGCGCAGGACGTATCTCGAAATACGTTGACGCCGCTTCGGGGCCGCGCTACCTTCACTCCGTCCCGACTACTCGAGTCCACTGTTGTTCTGAGGAGGAAGCTTCCATGGCGTCACGCCAGACCGTCCGTTCCCTGTTCCTCGGAGTCCTCATCTCTCTATTCGCGGTGAACCTTTTCGCCGCGGATGGCCACATCGCCGGCCGGATCAGCCGCACCAACGGCGCCGGCATCGGCGGCGTCATCGTCCAGGTCGTCGAGACCGGAGAAGTCCAGCTTTCCGACGCCAACGGCGACTTCCGTTTCGCGCTCCCGGCGGGCACCTATTCGCTGCAGTTTGTTGCCGGCGAAAACGTGACCACCGAGAGCAACGTCGTCGTCACCGGCGGCGCGACGACGCGCGTCGACAAGCAGGTCGACTGGAACCTGAGCGTCGCCGAGACGATCACCGTCTATTCGGCGTCGCGGCGCGTGGAGCGCGTCGTGGAAGCGCCGTCCGCGGTCACGGTCATCGCGCCCGAGGAAATCGCGGCGGTGGCTCCATCCGGACAGGCGCCGCGCCTCGTCGAGTCGGCGCCCGGCGTCGACTACACGGCCAGCGGTCTTTATGACACGAACTTCAACGCCCGCGGCTTCAACAGCTCTCTCAACCGCCGCATCCTGACGCTCGTCGACGGCCGCGATCCCGCGGTCGCGTTCCTCGGCTCGCAGGAATGGGCCGCGCTGTCCTACCCGCTCGACGAGCTGGCCAGCGTGGAGCTCGTCCGCGGTCCCGGATCCGCTCTTTACGGCGCGAACGCGTTCAGCGGCGTCCTGAACATGACCACTAAGCAGCCGAAGCTCAGCCCGGGCGGACGGCTCCTTCTCTCCGGCGGCGATCTCGATACCCGCCGCGGCGACATCCGTCATGCAGGCGGCCTCGGGACCAGCGAGTTCTATTACCGCCTCGTCGGCGGCTATCAGCAGAGCGGCGATTTCGCGCGCTCGCGCAACGCGACGGTCGAATACACGACGCCGTGCGCATCAGCGGCGGCAACCAATTGCCTCCGCCGCGAGGCGGTCCCGCTGCAGATGGATGAAGTGAACATCCGCTTCGGCGGCTTGCGCCTCGACAAGCACTTCGCGAATACGAACGTGCTCACCGCGGAAGGCGGATACTCGACGATCGAGGGCCCGGTGTTCCAGACCGGCATCGGCCGCGTGCAGGTCACCGACGTGGAGCGCCCGTGGTTCCGCCTGAACTACAACATGGCCCGCTGGAACATCGGCGGATACTACGACGCCCGCAAAGCGGAGAACCAGGTCGCCCTCGCTTCGAATGCGCGTCTGTTCGAGGACTCGCACAACATCCACGGCGAAGTGATGACCAACTGGGACTTCATGGGCGGCAAGACGCGCGTGATCGGCGGCGTCTCCTGGAACAAGCAGGAAGTCGACACCGCCAACGCCGCCGGCGTTCAGACGCTGATGTCCGAAGCGAAAGAAGAGACCCAGCAGTCAGCGTTCGGGCAGCTCGAAATCGACGTCACTGGCAACCTGAAAATCGTCGGCGCGGCGCGTTGGGACGACTCGACGCTGCACGAGTCGCAGTTCTCGCCGAAGGCCGCGATCGTCTTCTCGCCGAGCACGAACCACACGCTGCGCTATAGCTACAACGAAGCCTTCCAGCGACCGAATTACTCAGAGCTCTTCCTCTCCGCGCCTGCGGGCGCTCCCGTCAACCTCGCGGCGGCGGCGGCGGCGAATCCGGCATCCGCGCCGCTCGCGCCGCTGCTGACGCAACTCGGCTTCAACTCGCTCCCGCTCCTCGCCCGCGGCAACAACGGGCTCGTCGTGGAGCAGGTCAAGAGCCACGAGATCGGCTATGCCGGCATTTACGCCGGGAAGCTGTTCGTCACCGTCGATGTGTATCAGAGCAATCTCAGTGACTTCGTCACGGACCTGCTGCCGGGCGTGAATCCGGCATTTGCGGCTTATCAGATTCCAGCGACTGTGCCCGCTCCGTTCGTGCCGGGTCTCACGGGATTCCTCGCTGCCGCGCTGGCCACGAATCGCGTCGGCCTGACGACCGTCAACGGCGCGCCCGCCCTGGTGTTCTCGTACACGAACGCCGGCGAGGTGGACACGAAGGGCGGCGAGATCGCGCTCAATTACTACGTGACGAACAACTGGCTGATCGATTTCAATTACTCGCGCTTCGACTTCGACGTGAAGAGCTCTCAGGTCGGCGACCGGCTTCTGCCCAATGCCCCTGAGAACAAGTTTAATCTCGGCGTCGGCTGGCGCAGCGACCGGTTCGACGCGAAGGCCACGTACCGCTGGGTCGAGGAATTCGACTGGGCCGCGGGCGTCTTCGTCGGCCACATTCCGGACTACGAGGTCGTGAACGTCAGCGCGAACTTCAAGATCAACGACTTCCTCGGCATCGGTGCCGACATCAGCAACGCGATCGACAACGAGCATTTTGAATCGTTCGGCGGCGACCTGATGTCCCGCCGCGCCCTCGGCTTCGTGTCCGTGAACTGGTAGCTCTCCATCGCATGGGTCACTCTCCCCGGAGAGTGACCCATCGTTCCCCGAGGACACAATGAGCGAAATCACCGTCATCGCCCGCGCGAAAGCCAAACCCGGCAATGAAGAGGAAATGGAGCGCGCGCTCCGAGAGAACGCCGAGGCGACGCGCAGCGAGGCCGGCTGCATCTCCTACTCCATCCTCCGCGGCGACGACGGCGTGTTCATGGCGGTCGAGCGCTGGAGCTCCCGCTCCGATCTCGACGCCCACATGACCACCCCGCACGTACAGACGCTCATGCAGACGATCACACCCCTGCTCGCCGCCCCGCCGGAGATCAGCGTGATGCGCGAGGTGTAGGCGCGGCGAACGTCGCGTGCCGCGCAATGCCTCGTCTGCTGACGGCGTATCTCATGAAGGTGATCGTGGCGGGGTGCGTCGCGGTCACGGTGTTTGACGTCGGCGGTGCTCTCATCTCGAAGGCTACTGGATTTGCATACGAATTCTTCGGCATCGGTTGCTTGTCGACCTTTTGCGCGATTGGCGTCTTTGCGGCGCGTCGAGGCACTCTTGCGTCCGCGGCGGCGGCCGGACTGATCGTCGCCTTGTACGATGCAACGGTTTGTTGGTGGATTGCGTGGCAAATCGGACCCGGTCGAATCGACGTCTCCGAGGGAACGACTGCAGCGGTCGCCGTGCCGCTCACTGCAATGTTCGCTGTTTCCGTCAACACCGCGATGTCGATCGGCGCCGCGGCAGTCTGGCAGAAACTCCGCGAACGTCGTCAAGCGGGCAGCGGGCAAGGTAGCGATTGACCCATGAACGTTCTCGACGCAATCGGCAACACTTCGATGGTCCGCCTGCGCAAGGTCGTACCGACCAACTGCGCGGACATCTTCGTAAAGCTCGAGTGGGAGAACCCGACCGGCAGCGTCAAAGACCGGATGGCCCATGCCGTGATCTCGCGTGCGGAGGAGGACGGGCGGCTGAAGCCCGGTGACACCGTCGTCGAGTACACGGGCGGGAGCACGGGTGCATCGCTGGCTTTGGTATGCGCCGCAAAAGGGTATCGGATCAAGATCGTCAGCTCGGATGCGTTCAGTCCGGAAAAGCTCAATCAAATGGCGGCGCTCGGCGCGGAACTCACACTCGTCCCGAGCGAAGGCGGTCTGACCACGAAGAAGTTGATCCTCGACATGATCGAGGCCGCACGTGAGTTGAGCCGCGAACCGAACACGTACTGGACGGATCAGCTCAACAACCACGACAGCATCGCCGGCTACTATCCGCTGGCCGAGGAGATCTGGAGCCAGACCAACGGACAGGTCGACGCCTTCGTTCATTGCGTCGGTACCGCGGCTTCTTCGCGCGGAGTCGCGACCGTACTGAAGCGATACAAGCCGAGTGTGAGGATAGTCGTCGTCGAGCCGGGGGAATCGTCGGTGTTACTCGGCGGTCAGGCGGGGCCTCACAAGATCGAGGGCGTGGGCATCGGCTACACGCCCCCGCTTTGGGATCCGACGCTCGTGGACGAGATCGTTTCCGTCAAGACAGAAGACGCGAAAGAGATGGCGAGGCGCCTTGCGCGCGAGGAGGGTCTATTCGCCGGGACGTCTTCCGGTGCGAACGTCGTCGCCGCGATTCAGGTCGCGGAGCGGTTGGGACCACAAGCAAAAGTCGTCACGCTGATGGCCGACTCCGGACTGAAATATCTGAACACCGATGTGTACAGGAAGGTCAACACGTGAGCTGAGGAACCTCCGTCGACGCTGCGCGTCTCATGTGCAGACAACCAATCATGAGACGAATCCTTTTTCTCACTGCTCTTCTCCTTTGCTGCAGTTCGGTGTGGGCCGACGACGTCTTAGACGACCGCTGGCGCATCAGCATTCTTGCTGCCGGGATTTCAACCGAAGCGAACGAGTTCGCCGGTCAGCGAGTGCAAGACGCCCACGCCGGCATCGCCGTCGGAGTCGCTTATGCACCGGCACCACAATGGGACGTCGAAATGACCGTCGCTTCGCAGACCCACCGGTCGCCGTACACTCGCTATTTCTATCTTCCAGGGCCCGACGGCACGCCGGGACAAGTCTTTCCGGGGACGGAATTTCGCGAGTATCGCGTGATGCCCGTCGATCTATCGGTCACGCGCCACTTCCTGGTCGATCGGCCGATTGCACCGTATGTGCGTGCCGGCGTGCGGTACGTCAATGCGCCCGACGATCCGTCTCCGACGCTGTGCTGCGTGCATGAAGGATTCGGCGTCGACGACCGCACGAGCGCACAAGCCGGCGCGGGCGTTCGCGTGCGACTGACACCGCGCACCGCGCTGCGGGCCGAAGCGACCCGCTTGCTCCGCTCGGAAGGGATCGATTTCGATCCGCTCACGCGTTACGCAATCGGCGTGAGCTGGCTGTTCTGAGATGGAAGAGGACCGGCGCACGCGTGCGCCGGTCCCGGATCACTCCGACTTTTTCTCAGCCGTGATCGATTCGACCGTGATGGTCTCTTCCTCGAGAGTTCCGACCACTTTCACCTTCTCGCCGAGGTGCGCCTTGGCGGCGGCCTGGTCGCTCAGCTTGTAGACCTTCTCGTCCGCCGGGTTGTAGAACACGAGCGCGGCGCCATCCTCGGCGCACTTGAGCGCGCAGCTCTTGTGGCCCGACGACGCTCCCTTGGCGCCGCAGTGCTCGTCGGTGATCCAACCGGTCCACTCAGCCGCCTGCAGCGGCAACCCGACGACGATGACGACGGCGATCAGCGTGATGGTGAATTTACGAAGCATTGTCTTCCTCCGTGCTCGCGGTTCGTGCGGTTTTGGAAGACGGTAGTATACGCTTCGCCTCAGGAGCAATCGTCATGAGCGAGATCCTTCTTCCCGAGCAACAGCGTGCGATGGACTACCTCGCAAAGAAAGGGACGAACGCGCCCGCGGACAAATTGCGTCAGCAATTGGCAGACGCGTTCGCCGCCGTCGAACGCGCATTCGATGACGTGCCGGACGAAAGGAGGAAGTCGGCTCCGACCGCTGGCAAGTGGTCCCCGCACGAGATCCTCGATCATCTCGTGTTGAGTCATGGTCCCGCCATCGAGCAGTTCGCGAGTCTTCTCGAGGGTGTCAGCCCGGGCGGGGTCGCCATCCCTGCCGACTTGCACAGGGACGAGCGTCCCGAGTGGAGCGAACTACGCACGCAACTCGGCGACATCCATCGCCAGTTCCTGCGATTGATGGAATCCGCTTCCGACGATGTGCCGCTGGAAGCGAAAGCGGTCATCGAGATCGTCGTGAAGGTGGATTCGAAGCCGACGCACTGGTTCGAACGCATCGACTGGAAGGCGTTCATTCAAGGGATTCGCGTGCACACGGTCGAGCATCAGAAGCAGCTCGAGCGAACGATCGAGGCACTGTAATCAAGGCGGGCCGGCCGGTCCGTAGCAGGTCTGCTTGACACCGTTGCTACACGCACCCGTGGGACCGCTGAACTCGACGAGACTGCCGGCGAGGCTCACGTCGAAGAAGTCGCAGCGCCCCAGCGCCTGTCCCTGCCAGTTGTTTGGCGCGACCCATTCGAGGATCCACCGTTCGGACTTGGGTCCGATCTGCTTCGAATACCACAGTCGATAGTAGTGCGTTGCCGCTTTGTCGACGACGGTATAGAGCAGGTGCCCCTGCGGATTCTGACCGCGATACGTCCAGGTCCCGAAGTTGTCGACTTCCGGCCCGCCGTCCCGAGTGAACTTGCATTGATACTGATACGGTGCTCCGTTTTCCTCCGGCGTGACGGGCCGGGACTGGCGGCTGAACTCTTCCTGGTCGAGTTTTCCTTCCAGGCTACCCGTGCAGGATGAGCACGGAATGCCGGGCAGGCATCGCCAGCCGCAGAAATCGCGCCTCGGCATCCAATACTCGCGAACGGTGTTCCGGAGGGTGTACACCTCCGAGCCGGAGACGGTCAGGTGCGGAGTTCCGGTCCGCCATCGTTCCGGTCCACGCTGACGTCCAAGGCTCGGCCCGCCGATGTTGTGGAGAATGGCCGGCCGGGAGGACCTCGAATATCGAGCCTGGTCCTTGTCGAAACAATCGCGAATATCGGATCCGGAGAAAGAGCATGCGGATGAATATGCGGAAAAACCCTCCCACGAACCATGACCGTTCTGGTCCGACGCGACGATGGGCGGGACGTTGACCGCCTGACCGACGACGCCCTTGATGTCTGTGGCGATGTTGTTGATGTGGATTCCAGTGACGTCCTTGTTCCCAGAGTGCCGCCAATAGATCCCGTGGTCGAGCGTCCAGGTCTTCAGGTCCAGACTGGAGAGGAAAAAGCGGACGTGTTCGCTGTCGCCATTATGACCGGCGAAGCCGACGTAGCTCTGACAGTCCTCCTCATACAAATAGAAATACGTGACGTTCACTCGCTTAACGCGTCCGTCGACGCGCCAGACATCGACGCCGTGTCCCACCGGCCGGACCTGCGCGTATACGTACATGCGCGAGCAGCTTTCGTCTTCGTCGAGGAAATAGCTGGGATTCACTTTCTGAATGAGCTCATTCTCGACGGCGTCGTCCAGACAATCGCCGTCCGCGTCGCCGGAACAGACGCCGTTGAACGACGTGTGCGGAGCTACGGGGCCGTGGTTCTTCGCGAGCTCACTGCTCAGCAGAAACTGCAGATAGCCGGCGGATGCTGAGCGAACGGTGAGCAGAAACAACACCACAGCGATGGTCCGAAGGACGCGCTTGCACGTCATGGCGATCTCCTGTTGTACGGATGTCAGGAAGGATACGCGGAATGACGGACGCAATCCAAATGCGGAACGCTCAGAGCCGCTTCACCACCGCTTCGCCCGCCGCCCGCGTCCCGAGGCTTCCTCCCAGATCGTGCGTCGTTTCGCCGGCCTGGATCGTCTCCGTCACCGCGCGCTCGATCAGCGCGGCTTCCGGCGCGAGCCCGAGGTACTCCAGCATCATCGCGGCGGTGAGGATCGCGCCGAGAGGGTTCGCGACGTCCTTCCCCGCGTACTTCGGCGCGCTTCCGTGGATCGGCTCGAACAGCGACACGCGTCCCGGATGGATGTTGCCCGACGCGGCGACGCCGAGGCCTCCCTGCAGCGCCGCACCGAGGTCGGTGACGATGTCGCCGAACATGTTGTTCGTCACGATCACGTCGAACATCTCCGGTGCGCGCACCATCTGCATCGTCAGCGCGTCGACGAACATGTGGAAGTGCTCGATCTCGGGATACCCCTTCCCCACGTCCTCGAACGCCCGCACCCACAGATCGCCGCCGAAACGCATGACGTTGTTCTTGTCCGACATGCACACCGACTTGCGCCCGTTCTTCTTCGCGAACTCGAACGCGTAGCGGATGATCCGCTCGACGCCGCGGCGCGTGGAGACGTCCTCCTGCACCGCGATCTCGTCCTGCGTCCCCTTCTTGAAGTTGCCGCCCATGCCGACGTACGCGCCTTCCGTGTTCTCGCGGAAGATCACGAAGTCGATCTCTTTCGTCCCCTTGCTCTTCAGCGGCGAGAGGCTGTCGTCGAGCAGCTTCACCGGGCGGTAGTTGACGAAGAGGTCGAGCTGGAAGCGCATGCCGAGGAGGATGTCGGCCGCGTGCTTCATGTCCGGCACGCGCGGATCGCCGAACGCGCCGAGGTAGACGGCGTCGTAGTTCACGCGGATGTCGTCCATCGCCCCCTCGGGCATGGAGATGCCGGTGCGCAGGTACTCGTCGGCGTTCCAGCCGAAGTGCGTGAACGTCAGCCCGAGGCTGCGGGACGCATTGATGTGCTCGAGCACGCGCATGCCCGCGGCGATCACTTCCGGGCCGATGCCGTCGCCCGGTACGACGGCGATTCTCTTCGTCATTCGTCGAGGCTCCTCTCAGAGAGGGGCGGATTATAGCCTTCCATCCCTAATGGACTTGTGAGCTTGATGTCACGTCGAGCGAGCTCCTCGCGCAATCCGGGGTCACACAACGCGCGCGTCTCGCGCTCCCACGCGTAGCCCCAATCCGAGTATCGGCGAACCCCTACCCCGGGGTGGGTCACGAGCTCGGTCAAGCCGCTGACGTTGTCGAGGAGCGGGACGACATCCTCGAGATGTCCGGCAACGCTGACACCAATCGTGTGATCGTTCGTGAATGTGTGGTTGTGCGCCCTGCGTCCGAGGACGTTGAGGACCGACATCGACGCTGAGCGCGCGGTGACGCCGCGGTCATCGACGATGCGCACGTACGGGACCGCGTACTCGCGCGCGAGCCGCGAGACGACGCGGAAGATGCGCGGCAGCAGGTGCAGATGCTGGTGGCCGTTGAGGTGCGTCACCCGCAGTCCCGTGCCGAGGACGCGCTCGATCTGCGCGCGCAGCTCGCGCTCGATCGCGGCGAGCGTGAGAACGCGCGCGAGATAGAGCGGCATGAACGTCGTGTACTTGCGCGGCATGCGCAGGCCGGTCAGCGAACGTTCTTCGACGAGCGCGAGATGCACGCCGACTTCGAGCGACGGCACGTCGCGCAAGCGCTCCACGGCGTCGTCGAATGCCACGCCGTTCGCAACGATGCTGCACGCCGTGACAATCCCCTCGCGATGCGCGCGGATCGCACCTTCGGTCATGCCGAGATCGAGACCGACGTCGTCGGCCGTGACGATCAATCGAGCGGAGCTCATTTGAATCGGGGGGCCGGCGCCTCGCCGGCCGCACCGCCGGCGCCCTCGCCGGCCGGCGCGCGCCTGCGCATCTCCGGATACAACTTCACCAGCTCGCGTAGGATCTTGAGCACCACCGAGAACGATCCGAGGTGCGAGGTCCCTCGCGTGCGCGGGAAGTAGTCGATGCCGATCTGTTGGATCGTGAAGCCGCGGTTCTTGGCCTTCACGATCAGCTCCGCGTCGATCAGCGAGCCCTCGGACTTCAGCTCGATCGCCTGGAGCACGCCCCGCTTCATCAGCTTGAACGAGAAATTGATGTCGCGGTGCGGCCAGCCGAACAACACGCCGATCAGGTTGTTGTACACGAGCGTATAGAGGCCGCGCTTGAAGCCTTCCATCGTGCGGTCGTGGCGGTAGGCCGCGATCATGTCCGCGCCGGTGAGCTCCATCGCGCGCATCGCGCGGCCGAGGACGTCGGGATCGAACGGGATGTCGGCGTCCATGTAGAAGACCAGGTCTTTGGACGCCGCGGCGAAACCGGTGCGCAGCGTGCCGCCGAGCTTGCGGTTCTTCTCGTGACGCAAAACGCGGATGTGCGGGTCCTCGGACGCGAGGCGCGCCACGATGCGCGGCGACGCGTCGGTGGAGGCGTCGTCGACGATGATGATCTCGTAATCGCCGGCGTACTTCGCGAGCGATTCGCGCGACGCGGCGACCGCGTGCTCGATGTTCAGCTCCTCGTTGTACATCGGGATGACGAGCGAGACCGAGGGAGTCATTCTGGCTTCACCGCAGTGTAAACGATGTGTGCATGGGGATACCCGCGGTCGACCCGCCGCGCGCGAAACGAGGTGAACCCGAGCTCGCGAAGCATCGCTTCCACCTCTTCGCGCGACTGATAGACGAAGCCCTCGCCTTCCGTGATGCCGAGGAACGTGTCCGAGAGCCACTCCTGCGCGCGCGCCCAGCGCATCTTCCAGCGCCGCGCGGGATCGAGCTCCTTCAGCACCAGCACGCCACCGGGGACGAGACGCTCGAAGACGCGCGCGAACAGCGCGCGCTGCTCGGAAACGGCGATGCGGTACGCGACGTCCTGCATCACGATGGCGTCGAACGCGCCGCGGATGCAGTCGTCGTAGCCGGCGACCTTCTTCACCTTCGGCGAAGGCGACGGGAGGAAGCTCTTGCGCAGGTCGGGATCGACGGCGACGACTTCGCGGGCGCGCTCTTCCGCGAGCAGCCGCGCGTAGAGCGCATGGCCGGAGCCGATCTCGAGGACGCGCGCGCCCGCGGGGACGTCGTCGATCGTGCGCAGGAACGGGCAGGTCACGAAGCGGATGAGGACGTGGACCCGGTGGTTGACGGGATAGCTCGAGTACGCGCGATGCAGCACGCGCAGCGCGCGAACGTATCCCATTGACATCGGGGCGATTATAGAGCGGCTTGACACGCTCCAAAGTCGCACTGGCCGTGGCTGCGTTGGTGACGGCCGCGCTGCATCTCAGCTCGATTCCGAGGACGATCTGGGAGTACGACGAGTGCTTCTACGCCCTCGGCGTCGAGCGTTTCCAGCCGCTTCTCCATCACCCTCCCCCGCCCGGCGTGCCGCTGTACATCGCGTTCGTCAAATTGCCGGCTCTCTTTCTCGATCCGTTTCATGCGCTGGTCGTAACGAGTGTGATCGCGACGCTGTTGGGCCTCATCGCGTGGTTTCTCGCGTTCCGCGAGATTCATGCTGACGCCGGCTTTGCAGCCATCCTGCTGTACACCTGTCCCGCTCTTCTGATCTCCGGAGTGCTGCCGCAATCGGATGCCGGCGCTCTCGCGCTGTTCGGTCTCGCGGCGCTCGCGTGCGCGCGAGGGAATCCGTACGCGATCGCAATCGCGTGCGCGGCGACAGTCGGGTGGCGCCCGCAGTTCGCCATCGCGGTCGTTCCGATGTTCGCCGTCGCGGTGCTGCAGTTGCGGACCTGGCGCGATCGCATCGCCGCCGTCGCGACGTTCAGTGGCGCGTGCCTGGCCTGGCTCGTCCCGCTGGTGATCGCGACCGGCGGACCGGCGCCGTTCTGGAAGTGGATGTCGGGACAGGCCGCGTACTACGCAGCGCATGACGCCAATCTGTCGCGCAGCGGACATTCGCTCGCACAGATCGCGCTGCGTTTCGTCGCGCATCCGTGGGGACCGAAGTGGCTTTCGATTCCTCTGCTCGCGCTCGCGGCCGCGGGAGCGACGACCGCGCTGCTTCGGCGCAACCGGAAGATCGTCCCCCTCGCCGCCGGTGCAATCGTCTACCTCGGGTTCGCGATCACGACGATGGATCCGGCCGACGCCGTGCGCTACATGATTCCCGCGCTGCCGTTCGTCGCGATCCTCGTCGCGATCGCATTCACACGTGCGCCGATCGTCGGCGTGATCGTCGCGGTCGCGTACGCGCTCGGATCGTATTGGTACGCGATGCCTGTCCTGCGCGCGCGGGCGACCAGCGCATCGCCGCCGGTGGTCGCCGCGGAGTGGATTCGCGCGAAGGTCCCGCGAAACGCGATCGTCCTGTACGACCTCCCGCTGCGTCCGCACGCCGATTTTCTTCTGCGCGAGTGGAAGCGGATGCGGATCGACGAAGGACTGGCCGCGTACGGCGGACGCCCGGACGTGCCGATGGTGTTGTACGCCGACGGCGAGCGCGCGGAGGCCGAGGGCGTCACGTTCCGCTGGCCGGACACGGATGCGTATCGCAAGCTCACACGCCAGCACTACGGCGCGGTGAGTGTCGTCCCGCTGCCGCCGTCGCAGCGGTTCCGCGTCGTCGACGGCGTCTTCGCGCCGGAGCGCACGCGCGACGGTCAGTCGTGGCGCTGGATCGGCGCACGCGGCACGATCGAGCTCCCCAACCTCGGCGCGGATCGCGTACGCATCGTGTTGCGCGCGCCCCCGGAGTATCCGCTCGACGCGAATCGCGTTTGCGTCGATGTGCACGGGCGGGCGGTGTTCGTGACCGTGCGGCGAAGGGCGTCGACCGAGGTGGTGCTTCCGATTCCGCGCGGGGCGGTGCTGATCACGTTCACACCCGAGCGCAGCTTCGTGCCGGCGAAGGTGTCGGCGAAGAATCGCGATCAGCGGACGCTGTCGGTGATGCTGACGAGGGTGGAGCAGATTTACGTTACCGCCGGAAGTCGGTGATGAGCACGAGGTCCGTGCGTGAGTGCGCACGGATGAGAGCCAGCCTGCCGTCCGGCATCGAATCGAACGACCAGATCCGACCCTTCTCGAATCTCGTCAATTGCACCGGCTCGCCGCCCCTGAGAGGCATCATCCAGACGTTCGACACTCCGCGCGGATTTCGGCTGAACAGAAGAGCCTCGCCGTTCGGGTGAAAGCGATAAAACAACGCAAAGTTGTCGGGGACATCGAGCAGCGGTGCGCCGCCGGCCACCGGCAAAACCTTGAGGTGCGGTACCTCCTCGGCGGCATGGTTCTGGGACCATCCGCTGAACACGACCGTCTGGCCATCGGCGGACAATGCGGGTCGTCTGTCGTACAAGCCATCGCTCAGCCGGCGCGGCGTGCCGCCATCGACGTTCGTAATCCACAACGAATTGTCCGAGGTGACGTAGGTGACGAGCCTCCCGTCGCCGGAAACGCTCGCACTATGCTCGCCGCTGCCGTGCGTCACCTGCCGCGGCCGCGAGCCGTCGGCGTCAATCGCGAAAATGTGAACGCCGTTGCCGCCCTGTTCGGACGTGTACACGACCGTACGTCCGTCCGCGGAGATCGACGGATCAAAACTGCGGCCGTTCGACGTCAGCGGCCGGAGAGGCGCGCCGGGCGTGTCGACGATACCGACGTTGAGCGCATTCCCCGTGATGCGAAAGCCGCAGGCGGCCGCGCCGGTTCGAGCCACCGACACTGTCGTGACCTGTTGATTCGACACCCGGGTGAGCGGCTTTCCGCTCGAAAAATCTCCGGCCTTGATGGCAACGAGCTCCGTGCTCCACTGCTGCTGCAAGGTGGCGATCGCGCGTCCGTCGCTCGTCGCGGACGCGGCGTAATAGTCATTGGCATCGTTCGTCAGTCGCACCGGCGCACCATCGGGATACGGCTGCAGCCACAGTTGCGAGCGCCCGCTTTCGCTGTCGGCGGCGGTCATGGCGATGGAGTCGCCGTCCGGCATCCAGTGAAGGTCGCTGATGCTGAACCAGGGGACACCGATTTTTCGATCCTTTCCGGAAGCAAGATCGGTCTCGCGGAGCCACATGCGATACACCGGCGCCAGGTCGCCCACCGGTGTCACGATCTTCCTGCCGTCGGGTGACCATGCCGGCCGCCGCGGCGACTCGAAGCGTTTGAACGTCGTCACCTTGCGCTCGCCGGTGCCGTCGGCGTTGGCCACGATCAGATGATTCTCGCCCCGCGCGGGCGCGCCGCGCCCGAATGCGATCTGCTTTCCGTCCGGCGAGAACACAATCGCCGTGTCCACGTCGAAGATCAGCTTGCGCGGCGTTCCGCCCAGCGCCGGGACCTGATTGAGCCAGGCCGTCCCGAATCCCTCTGCTCGATCGCGGTGCCCGTAGTAGAGGTAGTTCCCATCGGGAGAAAACACCACGCCCGTGAAACCGGCCGACACGGGTCCCAAGATCTGCACGTCCGTACCGGTCGCGATCTGCCGCACCCACATCGTGAAGTCGCCGCTCTCATCGCGAGTCACGTGCGCGAGGTACTTGCCGTCCGCAGAGATCGCGGCCATGTAGACGTTTCCCGAGGACGTCAGAGCCTGGATCCTCATCGACGAGAACGCGACTCGCGCCGCGGGCGAGCTCCGCGCCTGGATCCATTTCATTCCGCCGAAGCCGATCGCGCCGAGGGCGAGCAGCGCAAATGCCACGACGGCGATGCGGAAACCTTTCCTTGCGCGCCGCGGAGCGATCGGACCGGAGA
Source organism: Thermoanaerobaculia bacterium (assembly GCA_035999335.1). GTDB lineage: Bacteria > Acidobacteriota > Thermoanaerobaculia > Gp7-AA8 > Gp7-AA8 > QHVT01. Next base: position 136,892 of record DASYGV010000086.1, read on the forward strand.
TCGATCCGGAACTGCGCGTCACGGAGAGCTGCTCGAACTCCTCGACGACTTCCGTCAACTCCAGCGCCACGTCCTTCATCGACTGGAACCGCCTCTCCGGCTCCTTGGCCAGACAACGACGGATCATTCTCCGTAGTTCACCCGGCACGCTCGGATTGAGCTCATCCACCGGCACGGGCTTGTCGTGCCGGATCTTGTGCATCACGTCGACGTCGGAGTCCGCCTCGAACGGACGCTGCCGCGTGCACGCCTCATACAGAATCGTTCCGAAGGAGAAAATGTCGGAGCGATGATCGGCTGTCTTCCCCGACACCTGCTCGGGCGACATGTATGCGACCGTGCCGAGGATCGCGCCTTCGCGCGTCTCCTCGTGACGGACCGCGGTCTCCTGCGACTCCGCCGCTGATTTCTTCACCATCAGTTTCGCAAGCCCGAAGTCGAGGACCTTCGCGAAGCCGTCGCGCGTGATCATGATGTTGTCGGGCTTGAGATCGCGATGCACGATGCCGGCGGCGTGCGCCTTCGCGAGTCCTTCCGCAGCCTGCGCGAGATACGACAAGAGCGTACGGAGATCGACTTCCTGGTCGTGGATCTTCTTCCGCAACGTGACGCCGTCGATCAGCTCCATGGCGATGTAGTGGATCGGCTTCTCGCTGTCGATCTCGGTGCCGTCCGCGGATGACACGTGCGCTTCGCCGATCTCGTGAATGGTCACGATGTGCGGGTGGTTGAGCGACGAGGCCGACTTCGCCTCCTGCACGAAACGGCGCACGCGCTCGTCGTTGCGGACGAGATGAGGCGGGAGGATCTTCAGCGCGACCGCGCGCTCGAGGGTGTGGTCGTGTGCCTTGTAGACCTCGCCCATCCCGCCCGCGCCGAGAGGCGCGATGATGCGGTAGTGGGAAACGATGGAACCCGACTCGATGGTCGTGGGCATCGGTACCTCGGCTGTTTGGAGAAGATCATTGTACGGCCTTATGGAGAGTAGGCATGGCGCGCCGGCGCCATTTCCTACATTAGAATGGCCGCCACTTTCACGAAGGAGCTCACCAGTGGCCAGTTTTCCCGGCGTTGATTATCTGGAGATCGATTCGCTCTTCTCCGAAGAAGAGCTGATGGTTCGGCAGACCGTTCGCGATTTCGTCGATGAGGAAGTCATTCCCATCATCGAGGAAGCGAATCGCGAGGAGAAGTTTCCCCACCACCTCATCCCGAAGATGGCCGAGATGGGGCTGTTCGGCGCGACGATCAAGGATTACGACCTTCCCGGTCTGAACCACGTCGCGTACGGCTTGATCATGCAGGAGCTCGAGCGCGGCGACTCGGGCCTGCGCTCGTTCGCGAGCGTGCAGTCGGGACTGGTCATGTTCCCGATCAACGCCTACGGCTCGAAGGAGCAGCGGGATCACTGGATTCCGAGGCTCGCCGCGGGTCAGGCCATCGGCTGCTTCGGTTTGACCGAGCCCGACTTCGGCTCGAACCCCGCCGGCATGCGCACGAACGCGCGCAAGGACGGCAACTCGTGGGTCCTCAACGGCGCGAAGGCGTGGATCACGAACGGGTCGGTCGCCGACGTGGCCGTCGTCTGGGCGAAGGCCGAGGGGACGATCCGCGGGTTCCTCGTCGAGAAGGGAACGCCCGGACTCCACACAGCGAACCACATGGGCAAGTTTTCGCTGCGCGCGTCCGTGACCTCGCAGCTCTTCTTCGAAGACTGCCGCATCCCGCTCGAGAACGTGCTGCCGGAGACCAACGGTCTCAAGTACCCGCTCTCGTGCCTCACGCAGGCGCGCTACGGCATCGCCTGGGGCGTCCTCGGCGCGGCCATGGGCGTCTTCCACACGGCGACCGAATACGCGAAGTCGCGCATTCAGTTCGGCGGACAGCCGATCGCGTCGCACCAGCTCGTTCAGAACAAGCTCGCCTGGATGATCCGCGAGATCACGAAGGGACAGCTCCTCGCGCTGCAATGCGGACGTCTGAAGGATCAGGGCAAGCTCAAGCCGCAGCACGTGTCGATGGCGAAGATGAACAATTGCGACATCGCACTCGAGATCGCTCGTGTCGCCCGCGACATCCTCGGCGCGAACGGAGTCTCGGATGAATATCCGGTCATTCGCCACATGATGAACCTCGAGTCGGTGAAGACGTACGAGGGGACGCACGACATCCACAACCTCGTCATCGGCCAGGCCGTCACCGGCATCGCGGCGTACAACCCGCCGATGTCGAACAAGCAGGAGCAGGAGTTGAGTGCCGCGGCGGAAGCGGCGCGCGCGAGCAAGTGAAGTGAAGGTTTTCACCCTCCCCTACGATTCGGGACACAGGGGCCTGCGCATGGGCGCGGGCCCTTTGCGTCTCGTCGAACTTCTCGGCGTCGAGGCCGAGGAGATCGTCCCTGCTAGGGCGTGGCGCTCGGAGATCGGTACGTCCTTCGATCTGTACAGCGCGCTTGCGGCGCGCGTGATGGAGACGGACGAGTTTCCGGTGATCCTCTCCGGCCACTGCGGCGCGTCGATCGGCGCGGCCGCGGGACTGGACGTCGACGATCTGGCGATCCTCTGGTTCGACGCGCACGGCGACTACAACACCCCCGAGACGACGGACACAGGCTTCCTCGACGGCATGTGCCTCGCGGTCGCGACGGGCCGCTGCTGGCACGGTCCGGCGAACAAGATCCCGAACTTCCGGCCGATCGATCCGCGGTTCGTGATTCATGTCGGAGCGCGCGATTGGAGTCCCGGCGAGCGCGAGGCGTTGCTCCGCGACGGCGTGCGGCTGGAGCCGGATTTCGACGGCATCGACGCGACGCGGATGCTCGTCCACGTGGATCTCGACGTCATCGACTCGCGTTACGGACGCGCGAACCCGTTCGCGTGCGAAGGCGGGCTGTCGCCGGAGGACATCCTCCGCGTGATCGAGCGCGCGCGCGAGCGGTTCACGATCGAGGGACTCGTGATCGCGTCCTACGATCCGAGTTGCGACGAGGATGGACGCATCGCCGATGCGGCTTTGCGGATCATTCGCGCGCTGTCATCCTGACAGGCCGGCGCGCCGCACGACTTCGTTCTGTTAGAGTGTGCGGCGCAAATTCCCGAGTGAACGGAGCGTCATGGAATCGAGTCTCGAAATCGGTTTTCTGCGCGCGGCAGAGAAGGCGGCCATCGCCGCGGCGCGCACGATGGGTTACGGCAAGCGGAAGTACTCGGATCAGGTCGCGGTCGAGGCCATGCGCGAGGAGCTGAACCGGCTCAAGATGCGCGGCTCGGTGGTGATCGGCGAGGGAGAGCGCGACAAGGCACCGATGTTGTACGTCGGCGAGCCGCTCGGCCGCGGCTGGACCGAGGGCGAGATCTATCCGGAAGTCGACATCGCCGTCGATCCGCTCGAAGGAACGAACCTCTGTGCGACCGGCGCTGCGAACTCGATCGCGGTCATCGCCGCCTCGGAAAAAGGCGGCCTGCTCAACGCACCCGACATCTACATGGACAAGATCGTCGTCGGCCCGACGGCCTCGGGGGCCGTGAGCCTCAACGCCTCGGTCGAAGAGAACCTCAATCGGATGGCCGAGGCGTTCCAGCGCGACGTCGACGAACTGACGATCGTGGTCCTCGACCGCGAGCGCCATCACGACCTCATCGCGCAGATTCGCGAGGCGGGCGCGCGCATCAAGCTGATCACCGACGGCGATCTCTCCGCCGGCATCGCCGCCGCCGTCCGCGGCACGGGCGTGCACGCGGCGATGGGCATCGGCGGCGCGCCGGAAGGCGTCCTCACCGCCGCGGCAATGCGCTGCCTCAGTGGCTCCATGCAGGGAAGGCTCAAGCCTCTGGAAAAGTGGCAGGAAGACCGTCTGAAGCAGATGGGCTTCAAGGACGACACCAAGGTCTACGACACGTCCGAGCTGGCATCGGGTGACGACATCCTCTTCTGCGCAAGCGGTGTCACCGACGGTGACCTGCTGCGCGGCGTGCGCTTCTTCGGCGGCGGTATCCGCGTGTCGTCGCTGTTCATGACGCTGAAGTCGAACGTGATCCGGTTCGTCGACACGATCTACAAGGACGAGGGCTCGAACCTCGCGGTGAGCTTCACGTAACGTCCCCTTAACCCTGAGCGAGCGAAGCGAGTCGAAGGGTCAGCTTAGCCCCCACGATGCCTGTGGCCTGTGCGCCGTGTGGGCTAAGTTGACCCTTCGACTCGCTTTCGCTCGCTCAGGGTTGTAAAACTTCTAGGCACGGGTGCCGTGAACACCAACCGCGTCCCCGTCGTCGGGTGATCGAAGCCGAGGAGCTTCGCGTGCAGTCCGAGGCGGCCGAGCGGGTTCACCGTGCTTCCGTACATGCGGTCGCCGACGACGGGATGTCCCGCTTCCGCGAGATGCGTGCGGATCTGATTCTTCCGCCCCGTCTCCAGCCGGATCTCCAGCATCGAAAATCGTCCGTTCGTTTCGATCGTGCGGTAGTGGGTCACAGCAAGCTTGGCATCGGGATGGGCATCGACGCTTTCCATCCGCAGATCGCGCCGCTCGCGCAAGTGCGAACGGATCGTGCCGCGCGGCGGGTCCAGCTCTCCTTCGATGATCGCGACGTACACGCGCTCGACTTCGTGCACCGCGAACTTCTCCTTGAGCGCCTCGCGCGCGGCGAAGTTCTTCGCGAACACGAGCACCCCCGAGGTCTCGCGGTCGATGCGGTGCACGACGTGGATCCGTTCGCCGCCCTTCTCCTTCAGATACCCATTCAGATACGCCTGCGCGGTCGTCTCGCGTTCGCGCTCCGTCGCCACCGTCAGCAGTCCGTGAGCTTTCAGGACGACGATCACGTCGTCGTCCTCGTGCAGGATCGCGAGCCCGGGCGGCAGGGCGGGCTGCACCGCTTTCTGCCCGACCTCGACGAGCTCGCCCGCGTCCAGCTCGCGCCGCGCGTTCTTCTCCACCTCGCCGTTCACGCGTACGCGGCCCGCCTGCAGCATCTGGCGCAAAGTGGTCTTCGTCGAGTCGGGGTAGAGCACCGCGAGCGCGTCGAGGAGCGACTGGGCCTCGCGGACGGCCAACTTCACTCGTGCGCCTCCCGATAGAACGCGTAGCCCGTACACCAGTAGACGCCCTTCGGCTGATCGGACGCCGCGTCGATCACGTCCGCTTCATCGATGCGCAGCGAGGATCGGATGTGCTCGGGCTCTACGCGCAGGATGAACCGCAGGGCCTCATCCTCGTCGTCGGCGACGACGTCGTACTTGCGCCAGAAGCCGTCGGCGTCGAAGCCTTCGTCGCGGCCGTGAATGAGGATGCGGAAGTACTTCGCGGATGTGGAGTACTCGCCTTCGATCTCGCGGATCAGCCAGAGCGCGCATTCGTCAGCCGCGTCCATGCCGACCGCATCCCATGCGTGATGAAGCGCGGACTCTTGATCGCCCTTCATCCACTCCGCTTTCGCCAGCGCGGCGAACAGGGGTGCGACGTCCGCGGCCGCGCTGTCGTCGGTGACGCGCGCCAATCCGGCGTTCGCGGCCGCCGCCGCGGCGTCCGGACGCTCCATCGCGTTGAGGATCTCCGCGCGTACCCGCGCGGCGGCGATCGCGCAGTCGTCGCTCGCGCCGCGCACTTCGTGCAGCCGCATCAGAGCATCCTCGGCGCGTCCGGCGCGGTCGTGCGCGATCGCCGCGTTGATGTGCACCTCGTCCGCATCGACGCCCTCGATCGCGAGCGCGGCGTCGTACGCTGCGAGCGCTCCGTCGGGATCGCCGTGCTCGGAGCGATACTCGCCGAGAAGATTCCAGAGCTGCCACGCGCGCGGCGCTTTCGCGACGCCTTCCTGCAGCACGGCGATCGCGCGCGGGAGGTTGTTGCGATAGGCATGGACGCGCGCGAGCAGGTCGAATCCATACGAGTACCGCCGCTCGACGACCTGTTCGGCTGCGCGCTGCGCGCGGTCATAGTCCCCTTCGAGCAGCGCGCTCTCGGCCTCGGCGATCAGAGCATGAACGTCCACGGAATGCGCAAGATACAATCGCTGGGGGCGCAGAGTTAACTCTTCCGACGCGGTTATGGCGCGACGGTCCGAAATATGTATGCATGAAAACGCGGGAACGCGCGTAAACTTATTGTCCTTTCAGAGAGTCAGGGAGGCAGGAATGGCACGGGTAATTGTCCGCTCGCGAAGCGGGAATGTTGTGCTGGCCGTTCTCGGCGCGTTGTACGCGTTCAGCGCTCTGGCAATCCTGGTGGCGCTGGCGATCGAAGTCTGGAATGCAGCCGCGAATGCTGATCGCGCGCTTCTGCTCGGCCTCGCCGCCGCGGCAGGATGCGGGATCTGGTTCCTCGAGACGGGCCTCGAGAACCTCGGCGTGCGGCTGCCCCACTTCATGCACCGCTCGCACTGAGGTCGCGCTGAAGGGCTTTGCCCCACTTCATGCGCCGCTCCTCTGGATCGCATCGACGTCAGTCATTACGATGCGTCGGTGAGCTTCCGCGACATTCTCGACCAGGAGCTGCGACGACGGCGCTCCCGGAATCCGCTACTCGCTCCGCGCGTTCGCGCGTGCGCTTTCGGTCGACCATTCGTCGCTCTCGCAGCTCCTCCGCGGGCGGCGCCGCATGACCACGCGCGCAATCCGCCACCTCGGCGGGGCGCTGCGTCTCGAGCCGCACGAGATCGAGATGCATTGCGCGGAGGCCAACGATGTTGCGCTGGCGCAGATCGTCGGGACGGATCTCTTCCGCGCCGACTCGCGCTGGCTGGCCACGGTCCTCGGCATCCCGATCGATGAAGTGAACGTGTCGCTGCAGCGGCTTATGCGCTTCGGCGCGCTGCGCATGGCCGCTGCCGACCGATGGGAGGTATTCGATGGGCAACCCGGTCGTGCAATGGCAGATCGTCGCGCGTGACCCCGAGGCGGTGGCGTCGTTTTATTCGAGCGTCTTCGGCTGGCGCGTGCGCACGGACAACAAGCTCGGATTCCGGCAGATCGAGACCGGAGACGATCGCGGCATCGACGGCGGCGTGTGGCCTTCGCCGCCCGAGGGGCACAACCTCGTACAGTTGTTCATCGAGGTCGAGGACATCGACGACGTGATCGCGAAGGCGACGGCGCGTGGCGCGCAGGTGCTATTCCCGAAACAACAGTTGCCCGACGGGGACTCGCTGGCGATTCTGCTCGATCCGGCGGGACTGTCGTTCGGGGTCTACACGCCTGCGAAGTAGCGCCGGCGGCCCGCCGGCCGGTCCTCCGCCGGCTCGGCGGTGCGAAAGGGTACCGGCTGGCAGCCGGTGGACCGGCCGGCCAGCGGCCGGCGCTACATGCGCTCTAGCTGATCGAAGCGCGTCTGCAGCTCCGTCGTGATCTCGCCGCGGCGGTGGTTGCCGATGATGTGGCCGTCGATCTCGGTCACGGGCATGACGCCTTGCGTCGTGCTCGTGATGAAAGCCTCGTCGAGCTCGAACAGCTCGGCCTCGCGTAAGGGACGCTCGTCGACGCGGATCTTCGCGCCGAGGGCAAGACGAATCACGCGGTCGCGGACGACGCCGGGGAGAATGTGCTCGTCGAGCGGATGCGTCACGATGCCGCCGTTCTTCACGGCGAAAAAGCTCGAGCTCGCGCCTTCGCGCACGAAGCCGTCCGCCATCAGGATCGCCTCGTCGGCGCCCGCGCGCTGCGCGGTCTTCTTCGCGATCGCGTTGCCGAGGAGGTTCACCGACTTCACGTTGCAGAAATGCCAGCGGTGATCGGGGGTGGTGATGACCTTGATGCCGCGCTCTTTCTTCGACGCGTCAGGAAAGCGGAACGCGCGCGAGTACGCGACGATCGTCGGCTCGCTGTCGTCAGGCCAGAAGTGTGCGCGCGTGGCTTCGCCGCGCGAGACCTGGATGTAGACGATGCCGTCGTCGAACGAAGTGCGCCCGAGCAGCTCATTCATCACTTTGGTGAACTTCGCCTCGGACCACTTGTTCGGGATCTCGATCTGCCGCAGGCCGCCCTCCATGCGGCGGTAATGGTCGAGGAGAAAGATCGGCCGCCTGCCCAGGAATTTGAAGATCTCGTACACCGCGTCGCCGAACTGGAAGCCGCGGTCTTCGACGCCGAGGACGCGCTCGTCGGTCGTGGTGAAGCGGCCGTTGAAGTAGAGGACGTCGGGCATGTCAGATCTCCACCGCGCGGACGATCACGATCGTACGGTCGTCCTCGCCCTCCCTTCCCCACTTCGCCACGCGCGTGAGCACCTCTTGTCCGATCTCCTGCGCGGTGCGGTTGCGGTTCGCCTTCACGACGCGCACGAGGCGATCGGTGCCGAACTCGCGATCGCCTGGGTCGTGAGCCTCGATGATGCCGTCGGTGTACATGCAGAGCAGGTCGCCCGGCTCGAGCTTCGCGTAACCGCGCGTGTACGTCGCGTCGGGCGTCGGGCCGAGCACAGGACCGCCGTTGCGAAGGAACTCGACTTTGTGCCCGCGCAGGACGAACGGCGGGTTGTGGCCCGCGTTGCAGTAGATCAGGATCCCGCCTGTCTCCAGCTCGCCGTAGAAGAGCGAGACGAACTTCGTGGTCAGGCGTCCGCGGTGGAGGATGTGATTGAGCTTCTCGAGCGTGCGGATGATCTTGAAATCACGGTCCGTGGCCATGCGCAGGCCCATGTAGACGTCGCGCACGACCAGTGCGGCCGGAAGACCGTGACCGGAGCCGTCGGCGATGGCGAGGCCGAGGATGTTGTCGGAGACGGGGATGAAATCGTAGAAGTCGCCGCTCACGATCTCCGCGGGCATGGTGCGTCCCCAGATGTCGTAGCCGGCGTACTGCGGGATGCGCTGGGGCAGGATCGACTGCTGGATGCGCTGCGCCTCGACGATCAGCGACTCGAACCGCTGCGAGCGGATCTTCTGGTTGATGGTGTAGCGGATGAGGTTCAGCGAGAAGAGGATGTCCTCGCGGCTCAGCGACGGCGAGACGTTGAAGGACATGATGTAGTTCTCGTCGCCGACGGAGATCGCGCAGAACCGCTGGGCGCCGAGCTTCCCTTCGAGGACGGGATCGAAGCCGGGATCGGTCGGGTCCATGACCACGATCCCGTTCTCGAGCACGAGCTCGATCGGTTTGTAATCCTTGGGAACTTCGATGTGCAGCTCACCCTCGTGCTGCTGCCCGAAGCGTCCGACGAGCTCGTACGAGTCGTCGCGGCACTCGTACACGCGACCGCCGGTGATCCCGAGCTCCTCGCGGAAGTTCGCGGCAATGGTGTCGCCGATCTGCGCGACGGTGGTCGTCGGCGAGTCGCTGGTGTCGATCTGCTCGAGGGTGCGCTCGACCTGGGTCAATAGTCTCTTGTAATCCAAGTGTGGCTCTTAGGTCTTAGCTCTTAGGTCTTAGGAGGACGGAGATCGTCCGCGGCGATTTGCTTCTGTAGGTTCTTGATCAGGCCATTAAGCAGGCGGGAGACTTCGCTTGCCTTCTCGAGGAGCGTCTCGAACACGGTGTCGTCAAGATATCCCAGCTTGTTCGACGCCTCGAGTTGCGTCTGCACTTCGTAGGACGATCCGCGTGCCCGGGCGAGCATCTGAATGAACTCCTTCTTCGACAAACGACCCTTTCCCTCGGCGATGTCACTTGGAATGGCAATCACAGCACGACAGAGTTGATCGATGAGTCGGAATCGTTCGCTAGACGGGAACGATGCGGTCGCTCGATAAACGTCAACGACGAGCGCCATCCCCTTCTGCCACGCGATCAAATCACGAAAAGACTCTGCCACGCGCGTTCTCCTAAGAGCTAAGAGCCAACAGCTAATAGCTAAGCGCGACCCCATCAATCTCATACGGCGCCTTCACCCCGAGCGCGCCGAGCACGGTCGGGTAGACATCGCCGATGTACGGCGCGCGTTCCGTCGTCAGCTTGCGGTTGACGAAGAAGATGCCTTTGACGATCTCGGGGTCGACGGAGCAGTGGTCGCCGCTCCAGACGGCTTTGTTGTCCTCGAATACCTTCTTCGGCACGCCGCCGAGGGACGTTTGCCAGGAGACGCGGTAGCCGTCGTTGTTCATCACGAAGAGGTCGGGGATCATGTTCGGGTCGAACTTCTTGTACGCCTCCTCGCGCGAGACGACGCGGCGCACGGGGTGCTCGAGCGTTTCGGGGTCGACCATCGCGACGAGCCGCTGCTTCAGCTCCGCCTTCAACACGTCGTACTCGGCGCCCGGCTCCACGACGCCCTGTGCCTCGCGGCCTTTGAGGTTCACGTACACCTCGCCGAGGCCCATCGCGTACGCGCGCGTCTTCGACCAGTCGACGTTCTCCCAGAATTGTCCCTGATCGAACAGCATCTCGACGTTACGGTCCTTCACCTCGACGCCCGTCTTGAGCGTCATGTAGCCGTTCATGACCAGCCAGGTGTTGTAATGCACGGAGCGGCGGAACGACGCGAACCCGTGGTCCGACGCGACGAGCAGCAGCGCGTTCTTCTTCTCCGCCGCGGCCATCGCGTCGCCGACGATCGCGTCCATCAGCTGATACGCCTTCAGCAGCGCGTCTCCCCACTCCGCCGCGAGCTTCGCGTCGTACGCGGGATGTTTCGGATCGACGATGCGCCAGAACACGTGGCCGACCCGGTCGGGGAACTCGAAGCACTGCACGATCAGGTCGTCGTCGCGTTGGACGAACGAGGCGAACATCTTCCTCGATTGCGCGACGGTCCACTCCATGTCGTCCCAGAAGATCCGCTCCGTCGCAAACCCCTCGGAGATCGCCCAAGTATCGATCTGCCAGCCGATGGTCTTGTACAGCCCATGCTCCTTCGCGAGTTGCGGCGCCCAGTCGTCCGGCGACGAGATCTTGAAGCCCGGCGGCAGCGAGCGCGGATTGAAGTTGATCGGCGACAAGTACAGCTTGATCTCCGGCTGCACGCTCAGCAGGTGGAACCGGCTGACGCCGCGGACTTTGATGAGTGGATTGAACGGGAACACGAAATCAACCCAGCCCGTCCACTCGCCCGCGCGCAGCGTGTGTTTCTTTCCGCTGACTTCGATGTCGATCGAGTTGCGGTCGTCCGCGACGGTGATCGTCATCGGAATCGAGATGTACGGCGGCTCTTTGAACAGCTTGTTCGGCGGGCCCTGCAGCTTCGTTTGGATCACGCCTCTGTTGTCCTCGAGCTGCACGACCTCGATCGAGAACTCATTCGTGCCGCCACGCTGGAAGTCGAGCTCGGACGTGAAGTAGAACGGCTTGCCGACGCGCGCGGAGATGTCGGGGACGCCGAGGCCGGAGAGCATGTGCCCTTCATGGAAATCAGTTGCGGGGAACGTGACCGGCACGTGGACGATGGTCGCTTTCTTTCCGCTCTTCGCAGCGACTTCCCAGAACGGAATCCCCTGCCGGCGGTTGACGACGCCGGGCCGCGTTTCGGGGATGTACTTCTTCACCCCGGCGAATACACCTGCGCCGAGGCCAAGGCCGAGCGCGAGAAGGACGAAGCCGCCGACGCGGCGTCCGCGCAGAAGCAGAATCGCCGCGACGATCGCGAAGAGCAGCAACGCTCCGAGTCCGAGGAACAACGCGTTCGATTTGCCGAAGAGGAACGGCTCGGTCGTCTCATCGAAGGCAGCGAAGACCGGGAGGTACGTCTTCGGATCGCGGCGGAGGAAATCGAAGATGCCGGTGCGTCCGGGATCGATGCCGGTGCTGAACGTCGACCACGACACCGGCGTCTGCGCGGGAGTCGTGGGGAGGAGCGGTCGGAACGTGCCGTTGGCGCGGAGCTTCGCCAGGTTCGGCAGCTTCCCTTCGTTCATCCATTGCTCGGTGTAGCGCGCGTCGACGCCGTCGAACCCGAGGACGATGACTTTCTGCTGCGCGAGCGCCGAAGCTGCAAACGCGAGTGCGCCGACGAAGGCCAATCTTCTAAACAACATGGCCGGGCATGATACAAGCACGAACGTAGGGAATCGGAGGAGTAACACGATGAAGATTCGCCACTGGACCTCGGTCGCGATCGCCTGGACGTTAGTCTCAACAGGTGCGCTGCTCGTCGCGTGCGGCGGCGGTGAGAAAAAGAACGGCGACGCGCGCGGCGACGCGGACCGCCTCGTGATCGGGTTGAAGAGCAGCCCCACGAACATCGATCCGCGCGTCGGCCAGGACAACGCCTCCGGCCGCATCTTCGATCTCTGCTGCCGCGGCCTCGTGCGGGTCACGCCGGAGATGGACTACGCGCCCGACGTGGCCACCGGCTGGGAGACGCCGGACGACCGCACGGTGATCTTCAAGCTGAATCCAAACGCGAAGTTTCAGGACGGCCGTCCCGTCACAGCGCAGGACGTGAAGTGGACGTACGAGACGCTGATGTCCGAGAGCTTCATCAGCACGAAGAAGTCCGGCTACTCGTCCGTCGACCGCATCGAAGCGCCTGATCCGCAGACGGTGGTGTTCCATCTCAAGGAGCCCAACGGCGGTCTCTTCGACAACCTCACCCTCGGCATCATGCCGCAGGGCTCGGATCCGAATACTTCGAAGACGCGGCCGATCAGCGTCGGCCCGTACCGCGTCGTGGACTTCAAGACCGACGAGAGCGTGCAACTCGAAGCGTCGGAGCACTGGCACCACGGCGTGCCGAAGATCAAGAACTTGACCGTTCGGGTGATCCCCGACGCGACGACGCTCGTGCTCGAGTTGCGCCGCGGGACCGTGAATCTGGAGATCAACCAGATCCCGTTCGAGAACGTCGACGAGTTCATGAACAGCCCGAAGCATCAAGTGATCAAGAAACCGGGCTCGGTGTGGCAGTACGTCGCCTTCAATCTGAAAGACCCGCAGCTCGCGAAGCGCGAAGTGCGGCAGGCGATCGCGCACGCGATCGACCGCGAGCGCATCGTGAAGGACCTGCTGCGCGGCTATGGCGTCCCGACGGACACGATGTTCGCCGAGGGACACTGGGCGCGCGCGTCGAATCTGCCGGCGTATCCGTACGACCCGAACCGCGCGAAGCAGCTCCTCGATCAGGCCGGATATCGCGACCCTGACGGCGACGGCCCGCAACCGCGTTTCGCGCTCTCGTTCAAGACGTCCACGGACACGGAAGCGAACCTGCGCGCGCAGATGATCCAGCAGATGCTGCAGCAGGTGGGGATCAAGGTCGACATCCAGACCAGCGAGTTCGGGACGTTCCTGGACGACGTGGCGAAGGGGAAGTTCCAGTTGTATTCGCTCAGCCGCAACGGCATCGCCGATCCCGACTTCTATTACGTGATCTTCCACTCGAAGAACATCCCGCCCGAGGGACAGAACCGCGGGTACTACAACAACCCGAAAGTGGACGACCTGATCGCGCAGGGACGCGCGACCTTCGACCGTAGCAAGCGCCGCGAGATCTACAGCGAGATCCAGCGCATCGTCCAGGAGGACCTGCCTTACGTGTCGCTGTATCACCAGATCAACGTGGCGGTGATGGAGAAGGACCTGCAGGGGTATGTGATGTATCCGGCGGGGTTCTGGCTGGGGATTCCGCAGATGAGCCGCGCGGGACAATAGAAATCGGAACGCTGGCGTCCCGCCGGCTGGCCGGGCGGCGTCCCCGCCGCCCAGGGTGGCGGCGCGGGACGCCGCCACACCAGCCGGCGAGGACGCCGGCGCTCCTTCAAAGCATTACTCCCCGCACACCGTGTCGATGAGGATCCTACAGACCTGGTAGGGGTCCATGTTCGCCGCGGGGCGGCGGTCCTCGAAGTAGCCGTAGCCGACGTTGGCGGTGGCCATGGGGATACGGACCGAGGCTCCGCGGTCGCTCACGCCGTAGCGGAACTGATGGATCGGCGCGGTCTCATGCAGACCGGTGAGACGCTCCTCGTTGTGCGCGCCGTAGACTTTGATGTGCTCATCGTGCCGCTTCTCGAGCTTCACCATCGCCTCTTCGATCACCTTCATGCCGCCCGGCTGGCGCGTCGCGGCGGTGGAGAAGTTCGTGTGTGCGCCGGCGCCGTTCCAGTCGCCCTTGACCGGCTTCGGATAGAGCGTCGCGCTGACCTCGAACTCCTCGCCGATGCGGTATAGGAGCCAGCGCGCGAGCCACATCTCGTCCGCGATGTCCAGCGGTCCGAGGGCGCCGATCTGGAACTCCCACTGCGCGGGCATGACCTCCGCGTTCGTTCCGACGATGTGGATTCCGGCGCGGATGCACGCGTCGGCGTGGGCCTCGACGATATCGCGGCCGAACACCTCGTCGCTGCCGACGCCGCAGTAGTAGCCGCCCTGCGGCGCGGGGAATCCGTGATCGGGCCAGCCCATCGGGCGGTTCCCTTCGAAGAGCGTGTATTCCTGCTCGATTCCGAACCACGGTTCGTGGTCTTTGTACTTCTCGGCCACCTCGCGCAATGCCGCGCGGGTATTGCTCCAGTGCACCGAACGGTCGGGATTCAGCACCTCGCAGAGGACGAGGATGTCGTTCTCGCGATGAAGCGGATCGGGGACGGATTTCACGGGAAAAAGAAGCAGATCGGAAAAGTGTCCGCTCGCCTGAGCCGTGCTCGACCCGTCGTAACCCCACTCCGGGATGTCGTCGAGTTTCTTGACGGGGTGATCGAGGATCTTCGTCTTCGAACGAAGTTTGGCGGTCGGTTTCTGTCCGTCGATCCAGATGTACTCAGCCGTGATTTTGCCCAAGGTGATACCTCCTCAAATGGTTGGGAACACACCACCGTCGAAGATAGCAGAAGAAAAAGGACCGAGTGCTCAGACCTCGTTGCACTCAGGACTCGGGACTGAGGACTCCTGAATCCGACAGCCCCTTCCCCGAGGACGAGAGCAGCGTTTCGTCCCAGACCACCGCCTGGTTCTTGCCGAGCGACTTCGCGCGATACATGGCGGCGTCGGCGCGGCGGAGAAGCTCGCTCCTTTCGATCTCGGAGGGGACGGTGCTGTTCGGGTCGGGGATGTAGCGGGCGATACCGATCGACGCGGAGAGAATGCCCGACAGGTGCAATGGCGGCATGGAGAAACCCCATTCGCGCGAGAGAAACACGGTCGATTCCACGGCGCTGCGGATTTCCTCACAGATGCGCAGCGCCTCTTCTGCGGACGTCTCCGGCAGCACCATCACGAACTCGTCGCCGCCGTAGCGCGCCACCGTTGAATCGGGGTGCTGCACGATGCGCTTGAGCAGGAACCCCACCTCCCGCAACACCTGACTGCCCGCGAGATGTCCGTGGCAGTCGTTGATGACTTTGAAGCGATCGAGGTCGAGGAAGAGCAGGGTCGCTTCCTTCCCGCTCTCGCGCGCGGCGTCGAGCGTCTCGGTGAGGCGCACGTGGAACCAGCGGTCGTTGTACAGACCCGTGAGATCGTCCTTCTTCGCCAGCTCGTGGGCACGCTTGGCGTCGAGCGCGTTCTGCAGCGTGAAGGACGTGTAGCCGGCGAAGATCTCGAGCAGGGTCATGTCGCGGCGGGTGAAGGTCTTGCCGTCCAGCCGGTTGATCAGCTCGAGGACGCCGCAGACGTGCTTGCCGATGTAGATCGGCACGGCCACGATCGAATGCGTCGTGAACCCGATCTGCTCGTCGATGTTGTTGTAGAAATACTGATCGCTCTGGGCGTCGGCGGAGAGATGCGGCGTTCCACTCTGGTACACGCGCCCGACGATCCCGTGTTTCGCGGAAAGCCGCCGTCCGACGAGGTTGTGGCTCGCGTCGCCGAAGGTCGCGATGAAGACCAGCTCGTTCTCTCGCCGCGACGCGACCTTGCGGAAGGGATCGTCGAGCAGGATCGATCCCGACTCCGACGGCACGAACTCATAGGCCTTCTGGAGGATCTGACGCAGCACGAGGTCGAGATCGACGTCATCCTTGAGCGACAGACCGGCTTTGTGCCGCTCCAGAAAGCGCTCGAGCTGAGGCGTCTCGAGGGAGTGGAACTGGATCATGGGGTCCTGAATCCTTGGATTATAGGCCGTTTCGGGAATCAGTCTCTTCGGCCGCGCGCGCCTCGATCTCGTAGGAAATGGCCGCGTACGCTGCCGCAATGGATCGCAGGCGGATCCAGTTTCGCGCGAATTCGCCGAAGTAGCGCCAGAGAAAAACGAAGAGTCCGAGGCGGTCGACCTGGCGGACGTGCACGAGCTCGTGGAGGAGAATGCGCTCGAACGTCTCGCTCTCCAGCCGTTTTCGAAAATAGATGCGGTGGCCGAGGGTGATGGCCACGACATCGCGCATGAGGAACAGTCGAAGCCACCACGGATAGCCGACGCGGACCTTCGCGCGCGACGCTTCGATTGCGGCGTGTAGTGTCGGGGATATGTTCATGATCCCGCCAACTGCCTCTTATAATCCGCCGCCATGCGCAGACTGTACCTCGCTCTCCTCCTGTTGCTCGCCACGACTGCATTCGCCCAGCGCGACTTCAGCAAAGTCGAGGTGAAGGCGACCAAGGTCGCCGGCTCGGTGTACATGATCGTCGGCGCCGGCGGCAACATCGGCGTCTCCGTCGGCGACGACGGGATCGTGATGATCGACGATCAGTACGCGCCGCTCGCGCCGAAGATCGAGGCCGCGCTGAAGACGATCACCGACAAGCCGGTGCGCTTCATCATCAACACCCACTACCACGGCGATCACACCGGCGGAAACGAGCACTTCGGTAAGTCCGCGCCGATCGTCGCGCACGAGAACGTCCGCAAGCGCCTTTCCATCCCCACGTCGCGTCTCGGCACGACCACGCCTCCCTCCCCCGCCGCCGCGCTGCCGGTGCTGACCTTCAACAACACCGTCACCATTCACCTCAACGGCGAGGACGTCCGCGCAGTGCACATGCCGCACGGCCACACCGACGGCGACGCAGTGATCTGGTTCACGAAATCGAACGTCGTGCACATGGGCGACGACTTCTTCAACGGCAACTTTCCCTTCGTCGACCGCGAGAACGGCGGCAGCGTGAAGGGGCTGATCGCGAACATCGATCACGTCGTGTCGGCCGTACCGGACGACGCGAAGATCATCCCGGGTCACGGCCCGCTCTCCGACAAGGCCGGTCTGCGCAATTTCGGGACGATGCTCAAGGACACACTGGCCGCGGTGCAGGCCGGCGTCGCCGCGGGGAAGACGGCGGAGCAGTTGAAGAGCGAGAAGGTTCTGGCCGCGTGGGATTCGTGGGGCACGGGATTCATCAAGGCCGATCGGTGGATCGACACGATCTACGACGAGCTCAGCCGGCACGGCCGGCAGCGCTGATCGGCCAAGCCTTCGGCACGCCTGTCGCCTGAGGGAGCGGTTCTCCCGCGCAATGACCTAGGAGCCTGCGGCAAGCGGTCAGCCTCGGAGCGACTGCACGTGCCCAAGGCTTGGCCAACCAGCGCAGCCGGCCGTGCCGGCCTATCGCTTTTTGATGGACAACGTGAGCTCGAACCTGGCGACCGCCTCGTCGCCGTATTTCTCCGGCACGGTGGCGACTACGTGGACCGTCGCTTCCTGACGCTCGCCGGTCTCCATCGCCCGGCGCACGAGCTCCTGCACGACCGGCCCGTCGTTGTTCGTGAACACCACCGCCCCCTCGGCGCGCTTGAGGAACTCGCCCTTGATGTCCTTGAAGATGAAGCTCACGCGAGCTTTCTTCTCGGCGACGAGTTGAAACGCGATCAGCCCTGCCGCGACGTCGGCGCCCATGCAGAGCGTGCCGAGGTACATCGCCTTGATGTCGCGGCGGCGGGTGATGAAGTTCAGCGGGATGCGCACGACGCAGCGATCCGCCGACAGCTCCACGATCCGCGGACGGACGAGCCAGAGCAGAAAAACGTTCTGGAGAGACCAGAGGCGGACCATGGCGGTTGGCTTCATCGGCTTCGCTTTCTTCGAGTCTCACAGTTTATCCCGCGCGAAGACGCGGGATCTCTTCGTACACCGGCAGATCACGAGCCATGAGCGTCGAGGGGGCACCGGAGATCCCGCGTCTACGCGCGGGATAAACTTAACGATCCATTTTGCGGCGGCCGGCCGGCACCATCATCCGCTCATACAGCGCGTCGGGAACGTAGCGCATCATGCGCATCAGCAGCGACATCGGCAACGGGAACTCGACCACGCGTTTGCCGCGCTCGATGCCGTCCGCGATGATCGTGGCCGACCGCTCCGGTTGCATCAGGAACGGCATGCGGAAGCGGTTCTTCTCCGTCATCGGCGTCGCCACAAATCCCGGATTGACGATCGTCACGCCGACACCGTGCGGCACGAGCTCGATGCGCGAGGCTTCGAGGAACGCCTGCATCGCCGCCTTGCTCGCGGAGTAGACGCCGGAGGAAGGAAGCCCGCGCAGACCCGCGATCGAAGCGACGCCGACGAAGCGTCCGCCGCGACGCTCGACCATCGACGGGATCACGGCATCGAAGAGATACATCATGCCGAGGACGTTCACGCGGATGATCTGCTCGGCTTCTTCGAGCTTGAACTGTTGCGCGTGGATCGGGATGCTGACTCCCGCGTTGGCAACGGCGAGATCGAACGGTCCGCCGAGCTCCGCTTCGCCGCGACGTACAGCTTCGCGCACCGAGGCCGCGTCCGTGACGTCGCACCCGATTGCTACGGCACGCGAAAGCTCACGCGCAAGTTGCTCGAGCAGCTCCGTGCGCCGCGCGAGCAGCGCCAATTCGTAGCCGCGCTTCGCGAGCTCACGAGCGAGCGCGAGGCCGATGCCGCTCGAAGCTCCGGTGATGACTGCGCGCATGTGCGGGGCGGATTCTACTGTGGTGTGGAGTCAGGAAGATCTCGAATGGCTGCAGCGTGCGTTATCCTAAGCCGTGATGACAGCCTCGCTGCCGCAATCGCATCACGACTACACGTTCGCGGAGTACCTCACGCTCGAGCGTGACAGCGAGATCAAGCACGAATTCGATGCCGGCGAGATTCTGGCGATGTCCGGCGGAACGTCTCGGCACAGCGCGCTCGCAATGAATGTCGGGTTTGCGCTGCGCGGCACGCGCCCTGACGGCTGCACCGTGTTCCAATCCGATATGCGGGTCCGCATCGCTGCGACTGGCCGAGCCACATACCCCGACGTTTCGATGGTTTGTGGACCCATCGAATACGATCCCGAGGACGCAGCGCGCACCACGATCACGAACCCGGTGCTCATCGTCGAAGTCCTTTCCGTGACGACGGAGAAAGGCGATCGCGGAAACAAGTGGATGCACTATCAGCGCATTCCTTCGCTTCAGGAATACGTCCTCGTCAGCCAGGAGCCGCGCATCGAGGTCTTCCGCCGCACGCCCTCCGGCACCTGGGAGTACTTCGAAATGCGTGAAGGCAACGTGAAACTCGCCACCGGCCCCGCCCTCGATTTCTCCATGCTTTACGCCGATCTTCCCGTCTGAAACGCTACTCCCCGATGATCTTCACCATCACCCGCTTGTCTCGCCGCCCGTCGAACTCGCCGTAGAAAATCTGCTCCCACGGACCGCAGTCGAGCTTCCCGTTGGTGATCGCCACCACCACCTCCCGCCCCATCACCTGGCGCTTGTGGTGCGCGTCGCCGTTGTCCTCGCCGGTGCGGTTGTGGTGGTAGCGCTGTGGACTGGGATCGTACGGCGCGAGCCATTCCAGCCATTTCTTGTAATCCTCGTGCAAGCCGCGCTCGTCGTCGTTGATGAACACGCTGGCGGTGATGTGCATCGCGTTCACGAGGCACAGCCCTTCTTTCACGCCGCTGGCCCGCACCTCGGCCTCGACCTCCGACGTGATGTTCACGAACTCCATTCGCTCGCGGGTGTGAAAGGTGAGATGTTTCGTGTGAGACTTCATGACCGCATCCGACGAGTGCTGAGTGCTGGGTGCTGAGTGCTGAGTGTTTCGACGCCCGCCGGGTGGGCGGGACTCAGCACGCAGCACTCAGCACTCAGCACTTTATGATCGTGAACGATGAGCGATGAACGTGCAAGATGGCGGTTGGCCGGCGGCGCGGTGCTCGCGCTCGCCGTCGTGGCGCTTCTCGCGATCAACATCGCGAACCTGCCGGAGTCCTGGCTCGAGCGCTGGCTCGACACGAAGTTGCCCCAGGGCTCGTCGATCGTCATGGTACGAACGGTCATCGAGAAGGAGCAGTGGCGGACCGTACGCGAGTGGGTCGGGCCCGAGACCTCGCTCGTCCTGGTCCTCCTCGGACGCGGAGGTCTGCCCCGCAAATACGTCTACGCGTACTTCACCTTCGATCGCTTCGGCCGCCTGATCAACGTCGATGTACAGAAACACCCGACCCTGATCCCCTCGCGATAGAGAAACGTTTTCGCCCGTCGTGTCACTATCGGCTGAGGAGATTCGTATGCACAGGCTGATCGTCGTCATCGTGTTCGTTCTCTGCGCAGCCGTCGCCCAGGCCGCGACTTGCCCATTCAACATTCCGGTGGTCACACTCGCACCGCACTCGGCGAACGGCTTCAGCTGGGGAACGGTCATTCGGCCGATGGCCGACGCCTGCATCTCGCACATCGTCATCGATCCGACGAACGGCAACGCGTGGTACGCGGGCGGGTTCAACGCGCTGTACATGACGAAGAACAACGGCCAGACGTGGACCAAACCGGTGGTCGGCAACGTCGGCGCTCTGCTCTTCGTCAAGGGCCAGCCGAACCTCGTTTACGCAGGCGTCGGGCCGAGGCTGTACCTCTCACGAGACAACGGGGCCAACTGGACGGTGATCAAGACGTTTGCGAAGTCCGTCCGCTCGCTGCTGGTCACGGGAGGAACTCTCTTCGTCGGCCTCGGATGGGACACGCACGCGGTGCCGAGCGGCATCTTCCGCTCCAACCTCAGCGGCGGGCTCATGCAGTTCCATCCGTTCGGCCCAGGCCAGACAGGCCTCATCGTCTGGACGCTCGCGCGCGATCCGTTGAGTGGCGCGATCTACGCCGGCACCGAGATCTTCGATCACCCGCAGCCGTACAAACCGCCGTTCTTCCGTTCCACCAACAACGGCGTGACGTGGACGAAGACCGCGAACCTGCCATGGCACGCCGTCGATTCCGCCGTGCGGCCCAATGATAGCTACGTCTACGCACTGACCGAAGGAAAGGGCGTGTATGGATCGGCGAACATGGGCGCGAGCTGGATCCCGCCGTTGTCGTCCCCGGGACTCGGAGTGTCTCTGCTGATGGATCCGCAAACGCCGACGCGCCTGTTCGTCGGAAGGCACCAATTCGGCACGCTCAACGGCGGCATTTTCGTTTCGACGAACGCCGGCAAAACGTACACGGCGAGCGGCCTGACCGGCGTCACCGTGGCCGACATCGCCCTGAACGGAGCGGGAACGCGGATCTACGCCGCCGCGTACGGATCGGGGATTTATCGCTCACCCGTTCCGTGACGTCGTCATTTCAACTTCGGTAGCTTGACGCGGTTCTTGAAGACGTCCGCAAAAAGATCGCCGACCTTCGCTAAACGATTCGGCATCGTCCGGAGATTGAACTTCAACGGATCGAGCTTTTTCGTGATCTCGCTCCACTGCAGCGGCGCGGAGACGGGCGCGCCGTCGATGGCGCGCAGGGAGTACGGCGCGACGACGGTTTTCCCGTAGCCGTTTTGCATGCAATCGAGGTAGAGGCGCCCGCGGCGGTTCGCCAGCGCGCGCTCGACAGTGATGCCGGGGACTTTCGCCGCGACGGCCGCGGCGATCGAGCACGCAAACTCCGCCACCTGTTCGTGTGTGGATCCCGAGACCAGAGGGACGAAGACGTGGATACCGCGCTTGCCCGAGGTCTTCGGCACGCCGGGAAGCTCGAGGTTCTCGAGGAGCTTGCGCATCACGATCGCGGCTTCGACGGCCTGCTCGATTCCCTTCCCTTTCGCGGGATCGAGATCGAACAGGATCCAGTCCGGCTCCTCGAGACTCTCCGCGCGCGATGACCACATGTGAATCGTCAACGCCGACATCTGCGCGAGCCAGCGAAGCGCGTCGACGCTGTCGACGACGAGATGCTTCGCGACGCCGCTCTTCGTCGTGCGGGTCGGCGTCTCCACGACCTTCAGCCACGACGGCCCTTCCTTGCCGATGCTCTGGTGGAACCAGGCCGGTTTGGTGATGCCCTGGTTCCAGTGCTCGAGCGCGAGCGGACGATCCTTCAGTGCGCGCAGCATCGGCTCGGCCATCGCCTCGAAATAGGCGGCAACGTCTTTCTTCGTGATGCCGTCCTTCGGATAGAGGAGGCGGTCGGGGTTCGTGAAGGTGACCTTGCTCGACTTTTCCGAGTTTATCCCGCGCGTAGACGCGGGATCTCCGGTGCCCTCACGAGGCGTCTGGCCCGAGCGCTGCCCGCGGGATGAACTGGGCGACGCCTTTTCTCGCACAACTTCCTCCACGCGCTTGTCATCGCGCAACCCGAGGAACGACGGATGGCGCAGACGGTGATCGCTCGTCCATTCCCCGAATGCCACCTGCGCGACGAGGCGCGGCTTCGTCCAGATCGCGTGCTTGTCGCGCGGCGCGTCTTTCACCGGCGACTTCGCCACGACGTCCTTCGCCAGTTCATCGTGCAACGTCGTGCGCAGCTTTACGGAGAACCCGGTGCCGACCTTCCCTGCATAACGCAGCTCGCCGTTTTCGTTCACGGCGAGATGAAGCGAGCCGATGTCGCGGTCCGTTGCGCTCGACGGCTGCCATCCCACGATCACGAATTCCTGTTCGTTGACGGTCTTGATCTTCAGCCACTCCTTCGAGCGGCGCGGCTCGTAGACCGACGTCTTGCGCTTCGCGATCACCCCTTCCCATCCGCCCTTCGCCGCGAGATCGAGCGCTTCCCCGCCAGTCATCGAGAGGATCTGCGCGACCGTGATCCCTGCCGGTGGTTTCTTGAAAGTCTTCTCGAGCAGTTTGCGCCGATCGAGGTACGGGAGACGACGGAGATCCTTGCCGTCCAGCCAGAGGATATCGAAGAGGATCAGCCGTTCGTCGCCGCCCTGCTGCAGGAGCTGGAAACGCGGCGCGCCCTGCTGGTCGAGGACGACGACCTCGCCGTCAACGACGAGCTCCTTCGCCTTGACCTTCTTCAGCGCTTCGTACGTGCGCGGGAAGCGCGGCGCGAGATCGAGCTCGTTGCGGCTGAGCATCGCGATGCCATCCGCGGTGATCGCGATAATCGCGCGGAAGCCATCGTATTTCAGCTCGTAGGTCCAATTCGCGTCGTCGTGAGGCGGACTCTCCGCGAGAGTGGCGAGCATCGGCGGAAAGACTTTCTTCAGGAGTTGCTTTGGCGTCATGCGGTTTCCGGTACTGGCGCGATCACGCGCACTTCATCGAATCCTTCCTCGAGCGACGGCGGCACGAGCTTCCTGGCCGTGATGAAGACCGCCGAGTCGGGCACACGCGCTTTCCCTTCGCGCAGGCGGTTCCGCGCGGCCGCCTCTTTCACCGGCGTCTCGAAGGAGTACGCGACGACACGCGCGCCGAGCGCTTTCCCGAGCGCGATCAGCGGCGCGCGCACGATGGGCGTGGGGCTGGTGTTGTCGACCACCACGGAGCGTCCCGCCGCCAGCGCCTGCGTGATCATCTCGGTCTGTTTCGCGTCCCGGTTCCGCGCATTCGGCATCAGGTCTTTGCTCACATGCACGTGCGTTGCCGCGAGGTGCGCGCGGTAGTATGTCGACTTTCCCGCACCCTGGATTCCGACGAAGACGATCAACTCCAACGGCATCGACAGGAGGATGACATGAAGTGGCTGAAATGGTTCATCGCCGGCACGCTCGCCGTTCCGATCGCGCATCAGCCCGCGCTCTGGGTCATGCACGCGATCGGCTTCATCGACCGCATGCCGTACGCGATGACGCCGACGAAGCCATTCGGCGTCCCCTCCGTGATCTCCCTCTCCTTCTGGGGCGGCGTCTGGGGAATCCTCCTCGGACTGATCCTCGAGCGCGTCCGCGGCACGAAGTACTGGATCCTGGCCGTCGTGATTGGCGCGATCGCACCGACGCTCGTCGCCGGCCTCGTCGTCGCGCCGCTGAAAGGAATTGCGGTGGGCGGCAATTCGAAGCTTCTCGTGACGGGATTGGTCGTGAACGCGGTGTGGGGATTCGCGACAGCGGCGTTGTATCGGTTGATGCATCGCAAATGAAATGGCGCGCTACATCAAGAAACTCACCCGCGTCGGCTCCGCCGGACCGACCGAGGAGCGGGGATTCGCGATCTGGGCGGGCTACGATATCGTCGGCGTGGAGGACGACCTGTCGGCGCTCGGCCTGTTGAAAGCGGACGACAACGAGATCGCGGCGCGCGGCATCGCGAAGTTCCTGCGCGTCGAGCCGGAAGACGAAGCGATGTACGCGAAGCTGGGGATCGAGAGGAATCGATGAGCTACGACGATCACGACAACGACGACGAAAAGCTGCCGACCGCGATCCCACTGGATCGCCTGAAAGAAATGGCCATCGCCGTCGCGGAGGAGCTCGAGAGCGGTGACGTGACTCCGGCACTTCGCGAGCGCTTCATCAACGTCCGCGCGGCGCTGTTCCAGCGCGGCATCTTCGATCCTGTGCTCGTCCGCTTCGACTCCGCGACCGCACCGCGCGCGTCCAAGGACGAGATCGCGGAACAACTCGCGGCCGTGGCACAATCGCTCGCGTAGACATCGTTCATGTTCGAGACCGTGATCCCGGAAAGGGTGGCTCCGCGCAGCCGCCGGCTTTTGTACGAGCTGCTCCCGCTTTCGCTCGCGCTCCACGTGCTTGCGGCGGGATCGATCATGGCCAGCACGCTCTGGCAGGTTACGTTTCCGACTTACTCGCCGAAGACGTACGCGGCGTACCAGATCATCTCCACGCCGCCCCCTCCGCCTCCTCCGCCGCCCGCTGTGCGTCGGCCGGTCACTCCGACGGCGCGCGCGGTGCCGGTGAAGATGCCGCTCGTCGCGCCGACGGTGATCCCCGACTTGATCCCCGAGGTCGTGGAGGAAGTGCCGTACGTCGAGATGCCCGAGCCGCCGGTCGCGACCGAAGGCGGCAAAGTCGGCGGCGTGGAAGGCGGGATCGAAGGCGGTGACACGGACGGTCAACTCGGCGGCGTCACCGGCGGAGTCAAGGTCGTGCCTCCGCCGGCGGTGATCGAGATCAAGCGAGACGACCCGTTACCCATGGGCGCGATCTCGCAGGAATACCCCGCGTATCCCGAGTTCGCGTGGAAACGGATGTGGGAGGACGTGCTCGTCGTCCGCTACATCATCGGCAAGGACGGCCGCGTGAAAGAGGTGATCGTCTTGACGCCGCCGGAACGCGAGGAGTTCACGCGCGAGACGGTCAGCAAGATCCGCCAGTGGCGCTTCCATCCGTACGTCGACGAGAACGGGCAACCCAAAGAGGTCGCGCACGAGTTGACGGTGGAGTTCAAGATCGTGCGGAAGGGGAAGAAGTGATCTGAGTGCTGAGTGCTGAGTGCTGAATACAGCTTCCCCTAAAACTTGTGTCGAAGCTCTGTCATCCTGAAGCCGCGAAGACGGCGAAGGACCCCCGGCGGTTCGCGACACCCGCGCATCAATCAGGGGTCCTTCGCCGCGCTTCGCCGGCTCAGGATGACAGCGAGTGTCTCCGGCTGGCATCACGCCGTCTTCCGCAACGGACGCGTGGAGGCGGCGGCCTCCCGCCAACCGCCAACCGCCAACCGCCAACCGCTTCTGGTATTACTCTCGCACTAATCGCCAATTGCGCAGTCAGTAGTTCGCTGGCGACACAGGGCGCGTCGATATTCGCAAGGCGGTCGGCGCGCTTTTCTTTTTCGCGCGCGCGCGTCGTCGAGCGCGTACTTTACCCTTCGAAGTTCAGAGGCGCGCCGCGATCGGTCCGCACCGACAGAACGAGTTTCCCGCGCGTTCGCCAACTGCGACTCTTTTCGTGCGCCTTCCTTGCGTCATGCAAGGAGTACACGGTGTCGATGACGCTGCGAATCTGCCGCTGCTCCATGAGCGTCGCAATCCGTTCGAGCTGCTGGCCATTTGCCTGAACCAAGACCACGTGGGCACTGGGTCTCCGCCCACCGCTCGAGAGGCGCGACAATCGCGACATCACCGACTCCGCTGCCGTACGGCCACTCGGAATCGTGGTTACGTAGCGCCCACCGGGAGCAAGAACGGAACGGCAGGAAGCCAGGCTTTCTTTGCCAATCGTGTCGAACACAATGTCTTGCCCCTGAACAACATCGGTAAAGCGCTCGACCTTGTAGTCGATGACTTTGTCCGCACCAAGCGACTGAACCAGCCCCACATTGCTTGTGCTGGTCACTGCAGTGACCGTGGCACCAAAGATCTTGGCGATCTGCATGGCATAGGAGCCCACGCCCCCCGAGGCGCCGACGATGAGAACGTGCGATCCGGGTCCAATGCGGCCAGTCTCGACCAAGGCACGGAATGCAGTGAGCGCCGCGCAAGGCGCCGCAGCTGCCTCTTCGTGACTCACCCCGTCTGGCTTTCTGGCGAGTGCGCGCTCAGAAATCGCCGTGTATTCCGCATAGCCGCCCATTCTGCCCAAGGGCGTCTGCATGCCAAAAACCCGGTCGCCGGGCTTGAAACGCTTCACCCTCGACCCGACCTCGACGACGACGCCGGAAACATCACTCCCCAGGACCAGCGGGAACCCGCCCGCCAGGTGTCGGAAGACGTAGCGCCCTTCGCGCAGCAGCCAGTCCCGAGGATTCACCGAAGCCGCATGCACTTCAATGAGAACCTGATCCGGCTTCGGGACGGGTCGGGGGCGCTCCCCAAACTGCAAGACCTCCGGGCCGCCATAGGTTTCGATGTAGATCGCCTTCATGACAGCCAACGACCCGACGCTCACCGGCGCCGACCGCATTCGAAAGGGTAACCAACTCGGGACACTCGCGGCGCGGTCGGCGCACCGGAGACTCAGAGTTAGCCCTGCACCTCCAAGCGCGGGTTGAAAATCGCTTCTTCGGGGTTCTTAAGTGCGGACAGGATATTCTCCGCTATCTTCGCGATAAGCTTTTCACCCCAAAACGGATCATTCACGTCGTAGTAGATGACTCTGATATGGTGAAGATCGAACGGAACATCAGCTTCGTTCGACGACACGAGAACCACCGGTTTCCTGAGAGCGTGAGCGAGGCCGAGCTCGTAGAATACGTTCGCATTGCGGGTAGTAAGCTCCGCGACGAGCACGCGCGCTGCGTTTATGCCTGACCAAATCTGGTCGATTATTTTGCCGGTCGCAAATATCTCGTTGTCTGCGCGCATCGGCGTAAGTCCCGCCTTTCGAATGGCCGGGTCATAAACCAAGGCATAATAGCCACCGATTGGGCTTGCGAAGGGCATGATCATGAAGCAGGTGTCGCCTGAAGTGACCTTGACTTCCTTCCCGAGCTTCTTGAGCGTGTCGATCTTCTCGGCGCCCCCGCTGTCTTGAGCCACGTCAAGAAGTCGCTGCTTCCCAGCGTGATCTTCGATTAGTTGTGCTTGTGCCAGTGTTTCGAGAAACAACGACGTAAACTCGGGCACCTTTTCCGGTGGAATCCGAAACTTGTCGACGATAGCGTTCTGGAAGAACTGCGGCTCGGGCAGGTTCTCACCGCGATAGTGAAGATACACGTCAGAAAATTGAGGTGCGTTCATGACCGCCTGACGCATGCCGTCTAATGCGTCCGATGGCAGCTGAGGGCGCAGCACGCGCCTTCCGAGGTCAGTCAGCTGCACCGTGCCCGCCTCAGGGCGTTCGAGAAAGCCATACTTCAAGGCGGAGCTGAGTTCCACCTTAAACGGTCCGGCGAAAGCCACCTTAATGAAGTCTGCCGCCTCGCGATCGGTTGCGGGCTTGCCCGCGTTTTGGTCCAGCAAGGCGCGTGGAATGCGAAGCGCCTTGAGGATCGAGTGTCTCGGATACTTCGCCAGCGCCCCGGCGGAGACATTGGCTGTCGTCGAGGCCTTGCCTTTGCGCGGCTTTGTCGTCTTCGTCGCCTTAGTTGACATGTCGATAGCTCATGAGCAGCAACAACAGATTTTTGGCGTTTCGTTTTGTGGGGCCAACGGTTCGCCGCTCACCGGCGCGAACCGCGCGCAAAGAGTATAGACCTAAGCGAACGGTGGTGCGGTTAGCGTCCTGGCTGAGTTATTCAGCCCCACGCACCCTTGACGTCCAACACCCCGCTGACGGATATTGGGCGAGAGTGTCGCTGAGGTTCTATCGTAACATGCGGGAATTCCAAGATATTGCGAATGACACCAAAACCAAGTCGGCTGTTATCCATGTCGCTGTGACAGCGAATCGCGATCCTCTACCGCCCCCACAGGGTTACTTCACTCGACCGCGCGCGGATGTTCATTAGTCCGGCCGAGCGCGCAGAGCGGCATCTTCAGACCGATCGTGTACCGGTCGCATACGAAGAACGTCTTCTCGGTATTCATCGACTCGAGCTGTCGCGACGCGGCCAGGAAGAGGTTGGCGTGCTCGAATTCGGTGTCGCGCGTCTCGTTGAACTGCGCCCCTCGCTCCGCCACAGCGCCTCGCGGTACGTGCTGTCGCGCGCCGCAGCTCGGACATCGCCGCGGCGCGGAAGTTCTCCACGGTCCACCCGACCACAGGAACCTGCGCAACCGCTCACGCGCGCCGCCGCGCGGAACAGCGAAGCCACCCTGAGCCTTCCTCGGTCGCCTTCCGCGCGTAGGTCTCGGATTTGACCTCTCGTTCGTGACCGAGGCGTTGCGCCAGCGACCCATGCGTCGCGCGCTTCGTTATATCCTCCCCCGCCATGGACGACGCGCTGTTCACCCTCTACACCGCTCACGTCGCGATGAACAAGCTCCGGCACGATCGCGCGCTGGAGGAATCGAAGTTCGATCACGCCGCGATCTTCTCCGGCGCGCTGCACTACCAGTTCGTCGACGACATGCCCTACGCCTTCAAGGTCAACCCGCACTTCAAGATGTGGGCGCCGGTGGTCGACAACCCGAACTGCTTCGTCATCTACACGCCGGGGCACAAGCCGAAGCTCGTGTACTACCAGCCGGTCGACTACTGGCACAAGGTGGCCGGCACGCCGACCGAGAAGTGGATCGAGAAGTTCGAAATCGTGATGATCGGGGATCCCGACGACGCGAAGCAGCACATACCGGCGGGACGCATCGCGTTCCTCGGCGAATGGGACCCGCGCTTCGCCTCGTGGGGCGACCTGACTCCGAATCCGGAGGCAGTGATGAATAGCCTCCACTTCGACCGCGCTCAGAAGACCGAATACGAGATCGAGTGCCTTCGCCGCGCGAACGTGCGCGGCGCACGCGGCCACCGCGCCGCGGAGCGCGCCTTCCGCGAAGGCGCCTCGGAGTACGAGATCCATCTCGCCTATCTGCGCGGCGCGGATTCCACCGAGCAGGAAGTGCCGTACGGGAACATCATCGCGCTCAACGAAAACGCGTCGATCCTCCACTACTACCATCACACCCGCGACCGCGTCGACGAGAGCAGGCTCCACTCGTTCCTCATCGACGCCGGCGGGTCGTTCAACGGCTACGCGTCCGACATCACGCGCACCTACGCTCGCCAGCCCGACGAGTTCCAGCAGCTCATCGACGCGATGGACGAGGCACAGCTGCAGCTCGTCGCGGCGTGTCAGCCGCACACGAACTACATCGACGTGCACCTGCTCGCGCATCGCAAGATCGCGGAGCTGCTGGTGCGGTTCGGGTTCGTGCGCGACATCGACGCGGACGCCGTCGTCGACCGCCGTATCAGCTCGACGTTCCTCCCGCACGGCGTCGGTCACTACCTCGGCCTGCAGGTGCACGACGTCGGCGGCTTCATGGCCGATCGCACCGGCAAGACGATCCCGAAGCCGGAAGGGCATCCGTGGCTGCGCCTGACGCGCGTCGTCGAGCCGGGGATGTGCTTCACGATCGAGCCCGGGCTCTACTTCATCGACTCGCTTCTCGGCGAGCTGCGGCAGAGTGAAAACGCGAAGTACGTCGATTGGACGAAGGTCGACGCGTTCCGCAAATACGGCGGCATCCGCATCGAGGACAACATCGTGGTGACCGAGACGGGGAACGACAACCTCACCCGGGCGGCGTTCGCCGATGTGGCCTGATCTCGCATCGACGCGCGAGCTCGCGTCGGTCCTGGACGTCCTCGGCGCGATGATCACGCCTGCCGTGCTGATCCTCGCGTCCAGCTCGCTTCTCATCACGACGTCCAGCCGCTCGATCCGCTGCGTGGACCGCGTGCGCGAGCGCGCCGAAGAGCTGCAGGCGCTCGGCAAGGGCGAGGACGAGGGGACGGAACGTCGCAGGCAGCATCTGTTCAAGCAGCTCGAGATCAACACGCGCCGCGCGCGGCTGTTGCAGAAGGCGATGGGACGTCTCTATCTCGGCATCAGCTTCTTCATCGCCACGAGCGTGGCGATCGGAGTCGTGTCGCTGCTGCATGTCGACATCGGCTGGATCCCGATGGTCCTCGGCTTCGTTGGCGCGTTTCTGCTCTTCTCCGCAAGCGTTTATCTGATCTTCGAGTCACGGCTCGCGCTAGCGACGACGTTCGAGGAGATGGATTACATCGACCGCAACTACATGCACCGCCATTGAGGAAGCTGGTGCGGTCAGGACGCGCGTCGCTTCGCCGGTGTCTTCGCCTTCTTTGCACCGGCTACGCGCATTGCGCGAATCGCGGAACGTAACACGGTGTTCACCGCTTCGGACGTTTCGAACACATCCGCGACGTCAGCGTCCAACACAACCGCGACGGTTTCCTCGTTGAAGCGCTCGGCGAACCGGTTCGGTCGCGCTTTGGAGTAGTCGAAGTCGTAATGTGGCCGCATCTCGTCCGACGGGGATGGAACGACCCTTTTTTCTGAAACCTTGGCGCGTTTGCTAGGTACCTTCTTCATAGTCCCGCCGCTCAGCGGCATCAGGTGCGCGCGCATTGATGATCCTGGTGACAGAACCGCGCTCCGTGAAGGATACCAAGATCAGTCTCCCCGGTGCGGAAAACCCCGTGATGATCTCGCGCCACTCGCCGATTGAATGATCCGGATCATCGTGGATTCGAGCGAGTGGATCGCGGAAAACTG
The DNA here is from genome assembly GCA_035999335.1 of Thermoanaerobaculia bacterium. Taxonomy (GTDB): domain Bacteria; phylum Acidobacteriota; class Thermoanaerobaculia; order Gp7-AA8; family Gp7-AA8; genus QHVT01. The sequence goes on from DASYGV010000086.1 coordinate 167,891, forward strand.
TGAGTGCCTCTTCGAACGTCACGCCGTGCTTTCTCGCATTCGCGGCGGCTTTTCGCGGATCCCAACTGAACTGCACGCGGGTTAGCTTAAATCAGCGCCGACGCATCCGCCGTCTGATCAACCGCATCGATTTCGCGAGCAACGCAGCGTTCTCCGGCTTGTTCGTCCACGTCGAACGTCCCGAGGGATGCGGCAGTACGATCACTTCGAACGTATGCCCCGCGCGCGCCCGGTGATGCACGCGGCCGACCGCGTCCTTCAACTCCGCAATGCCGAGCAACTGTTTCGACGCGAGCGTCCCGACGGCGATGATGAGTGCCGGACGCAACAGCGCGATCTCGCGATCGAGGTGACTCGCGCAGTTCGCGATCTCGGTCGCGTCCGGGACGCGGTCGCCGCCCGCCTTCGGATCGCGTCCCGGGAAACAGCGGATCACGGCGCCCACGTATACGCGCGCGCGGAAGTCTTCTTCGGAGATGAAAGGAGCGAACCATGAGAACAAGCGCTTGCCCGCGGTGTAGGCGAACGGGCGTCGCTCTTCCATCTCGCGCGGGCCGGGCGCCTGGCCGACGAGCATGATCCGCGCGTTCTCCACGAAGCCCGTTACGGGTGATCCGAGGACGTTCGGGCAGGCGCGACAGGCGAAGAGCGTGTCGAGATGAGCTGCAAAGTCAGGGTGCATACGTTACGATCCATTCCAAACAATGAGGCGCCTCGGATTCGTCCTCCTGGTCCTGTTTCCCCTCACCGCCGCCGCATGGACTCGCGCCTCCGACGAACGGATCGCGATGAAAGCGGCGGCACTCGCGCCTCCCGACCTCTCCATGCTCATCGAGAAGTTCGAAGGCGACTACAAAGCCGGCCTCACCCGTGCGCAATCGGACGAAGGCAGCGACATGCATCACTACTTCGTCCTCTCGCGCCAGGGCCGCCTGCGCGAAGGCATCGAGCGTGAAGCGCAACTGGCGATCCGGATGATCCGCAAAGGCGAGCCGATGAACGACGTCGTGCAGCGCCTCGGCATCCTCGCGCATCTGGTCGCGGACGCGAACAATCCGTTCCATGTCGCAAACGACGATTCGCGCCTCGCCGAATCGCACAACGACTTCGAGACCTTCTTCGAGCGCCGTCTCTCGAAGTTTCCGACCGTGTTCTACGGCCTCGAAACCGACTTCCGACTCTCCAGCTACCTCGACAAGACCTTCGCGCGATCGGCGAAGTTTTATCCGCTCGTGCGCGACGAGTACTTCCGAGGCGGCACGCGCCGTACCTCGGCGGACTTCGACGACCGGTCGACCGCGTTTGGCGTCGCATCGGTTTCTTACTCGCGCGCGGTCACGGACCTCGTGAACCTCTACTACTTCATCTGGAAGGAAGCAGGCGGCGATGTCCGCTCGGCCGCCGTCATGCGCGGCGGCAACCTCACTTTGAATGGGCAACATTGAACGGGCCATCCTCTCCGTCTCCGACAAGACCGGCATCATCGACCTCGCCCGCGCATTGAGCGCGAAGGGTGTCGAGATCCTCTCCACCGGCGGCACCGCGAAGCACCTAACCGACGCCGGCATCGCCGTCACGCCGATCTCGCAATGGTCCGGCGCGCCGGAGATTTTGGGCGGAAGAGTGAAGACGCTCACGCCGAAGGTGTTCGGCGCGATCCTGCACGACCGCGCGAACCGCGACCACGTCGCGGACGTCGAGCGCCTCGGCATCCCCGCGGTCGATCTCGTCGTCGTGAACCTCTATCCGTTCGAGACCACGGTCGCGAAGGAAGGCGTGACGATCGACGAAGCGATCGAGCAGATCGACATCGGCGGACCGTCGATGCTGCGCGCGTCGGCGAAGAACCATCACCACGTGCTCCCGCTCTGCGATCCGTCCCTGTACGACGAGTTCCTCCGCGAATTCGAAAACGGCACGATCACGAGCGAGTTTCGCCTGAAGTGCGCGATCAAGGTCTTCGAGAAGACGAGCGCGTACGACGCCGCGATCGCAGCGTTCCTCGGACGCGGCAGTCGTGTGATTCTGAGCCTCGAGAAATTTCAGGATCTGCGTTACGGCGAAAACCCGCACCAGACCGGTGGCTTCTACGTGCGCCCGGGCGAGCGCCCGTTCGAACAGCTCCAGGGGAAAGAGCTGTCGTATAACAACCTGCTCGATCTCGACTCCGCGATCCGCATCGCGAACGCGTTCGCGCAGCCGGCGATCGCGATCATCAAGCACACGAACCCGTGTGGGGTCGCGCGACGCGACACACTCGCGGACGCGCTGCAGGCCGCGATTGACGCGGATCCGGTGTCTGCGTTCGGCGGCATCATCGGCGCGAATCGTACGTTCGACGGCGCAAGCGCGAAGCTCATCGCGGACATGTTCCTCGAAGTGATCGTCGCGCCGGGCTTCGATGACGAAGCGAAGGAGATTCTGGCGAAGAAAAAGAATCTGCGGCTGGTGACGACCGCGCTCACGCAGGCGCGCGGGGACTACCGCAGCGCCGCCGGAGGCATCCTCGTCCAGCACGCAGATCGCGTCGGCGGACGCGATGCGTGGAAGGTCGTGACCGAACGCCAGCCGACGCCGGAAGAGCTCGATGGTCTCGAGTTCGCGTGGATCCTCTGCGCGTTCGTGAAATCGAATGCGATCGTATTGACGAACGAGTCGCAATCCGTCGGCGTCGGCGCGGGACAGATGTCGCGCGTGGATGCGGCGAAAGTCGCGATCATGAAATCCGCGAAGCCCGCGCCGTTCGCCGCGTCGGACGCGTTCTTCCCCTTCCGCGACGGCCTCGACATCCTCGCGGATGCGGGCGTAGGCGCAGTCATTCAACCCGGCGGATCGGTGCGTGACGCGGAAGTGATCGCCGCCGCCAACGAACGCGGCCTCGCCATGGTCTTCACCGGCGAGCGCCACTTCAGGCACTGATGCGGTGAAGTGGAACGCCGGCGTCCTCGCCGGCTGGCCCGCAGGCGTCCCGCGCCTGCGTTCTGCGGGGCGGCGAGGACGCCGCCCGGCCAGCCGCCGAGACGGCGGCGTTCCCAAAAGCTCACGCGAGCGTGCGCAGGTACTCCTCGAGGCGATCGTAGCTCTGCTCCGATCCGTCCTTCATCCCGGTGGCGAGCGCCGCGTCGCGCGCTTCCTTCGACGGATAGAGCACCCTCAGCGTCATCGTCGTCCTGCCGTTCTCCTCGGAGAGCACGAGCGTGTTCGTCGTTTCGGGCCACTCGGCGCCCCACGACTCGGTGTGGACGAGCCGCTCCGGCGGCGCGACTTCGACATACGTGCCGCGCATCCCCATCTCCGTTCCGTTCGACTTGCGCCAGACGAAGTGCCACCCGCCGCCCTCGCGGAGATCGATCTCGCAGACCGGCATGCTCCAGCCGTCGGGACCGGTCATCCAATGCGGGACGTGTTTCGGGTTCGTCCACGCTTCCCACACGGTTCCGCGCGGCGCGTCGACGACGCGCGTGATGACCACCTCGCGGTCCGTGGGTGTTTTGAAGGTCGTGGCGTTGACGTTACTAGTCGTGGGCATCGTTGTTCTCCTTTTCCTTCATCTGTTGCAGATATTGATCGAGCCGTGCGTAACTCGCTTCCCAGAATCGGCGATAGGTCTCCGCCCACTCGACGACGTCCTTCAGCGGTGTCGCTTCCAGCGTGCGAGGCCTCCACTGCGCCTCGCGTCCGCGCGCGATGAGACCGGCGCGCTCGAGCACGCGGAGGTGCTTGGAGACCGCGGGGCCGCTCATCGCGAACGGCACCGAGAGCTCTTTGACCGAGGCTGGACCGTCGGCGAGGCGGGCCAGGATCGCGCGGCGTGTGGGATCGGCGAGAGCGGCAAAGGTGGTGCTCAGTGCATCGGTCATTTCGTACCAACCAATTAGTTAACTAACTGAATGGTTATATACGTCGAGACAGATCGATTGTCAAGAGCGCCGCAAGAGGTGATGCTAGGATTCGCGCGCAAAATGCCGAGCGGCGCCGACATTCGTCTCATCATCTCCGACGTCGACGGCGTCTGGACGGACGGCAGGATCATTTACGCCGGCGAGCGGAACGAGCTCAAGGAGTTCAACGTGCGCGACGGACTCGCGGCGAAGCTCGCGCAGCGCGCGGGGATCACCGTCGCGCTGCTGACGAGCCGCAGCTCGCACGCGCTGGAGCGGCGCGCGCAGGAGCTCGGGATCACCGAGCTGCATCAAGGAGCGTCGAACAAGCTCGAAGCGAGCGAGCGGCTCGCGCTGCGCCTCGCGATTCCGTTCGAACAGATTCTCTACGCGGGCGACGACCTCCCCGACCTCGCGCCGATGACGCGCGTCGGCATCTCCGCCGCACCCTCCGACGCCGCCCCCGAGGTCCTCGGCATCGCCACATGGAAGTTGAGCGCCGCGGGCGGCGCGGGCGCGTTCCGCGAGATCGTGGAGCGCGTGCTGCGCGAGCGCGGCGAGTGGGACCTTCTCATCCGGGAATTCGCCAGTGGCAGGCCCGAGGCTTCGAGCATTTAGGGAGCGCGCGATCTATCGCGCGCTCGTCGTCATCAGCGCGATCGGCCGCCGCCTGCCGTTGCGTCTCGGACGATTTTTCGGACGCGGCATGGGGTGGCTCGCGTTTCGCGTCGCGCGCCGCGAGCGGCGGAAGGCGCTCGCGAACATCGCGATCGCGTTTCCGGAGTGGAGCGAGACCCAGCGCGTCGAAACGATCAAAGCGATGTTCCGGCACTTCGGGATGTCGCTCTTCGAGATCGCGTGGCTGCCGAACATGGACGTCGCGCTGCGCGACCGGCTCACCGTCGTCGAAGGGGCCGAGCCGGTTCTCGAGTTGATGGACGCGGGACGCGGAGTCGTGGTGTTCACGGCGCACTGCGGGAACTGGGAGTGGATGTCCTACGCGGTCGGCCTGTTCGGGCGGCCGACGACGGTGCTGCAGCGCGAGCGCAGCGCGCCGGAGATGAATCGCTACATCACCGAGCTCCGCGCGCGCAGCGGCGTGCGGACGATCGACCGCGGCTCCTCGTCCGCGGGACGCGAGCTGATTCAGTCGCTGCGGCGCGGCGGAATTCTCGCGTTCCTGATCGATCAGAACATCCGCACGGAGAGCGTGAAGGTGCCGTTCTTCGGACGACCTGCGCTCACGCCCATCGGTCCGGCGAAGCTCGCGGTGCGCACGGAGTCGATCGTGGTGGACATCCTCATCGAGCGACTGCCGGACGGACGGCATCGCCTGAAGATCGGCGAGCCGTTCGAGGTGTCCCGCAACGACGATCCGGTTCAGCTCACCGAGCGCATGACGCGCATCATCGAGGCGCAGGTGCGGCGTGTACCGGAGCAGTGGGTGTGGGTGCACGACCGCTGGCGCGATCGGAAATGACGGAGCGCCGGCTTCCAGCCGGCCGCTACGCCGGCATCTTGCCGGCATGCCGCCTGGAAGGCGGCGTAGCGGCCGGCAGGATGCCGGCGCTCCGAAAAACTACGTGGCCGCGTTCGGGTCGTACTGCGCGTCACCAAACCCGAGCATCGGGTAGAAGATGATGCCGAGGAAAGCGAGGCCGAGGCCGTAGCCAGTGTCCTTGCCGAACTTCTTCGCCAGCGCAATCGACTGAATGATGATGATGATGAAGTTCACCACAGGAACGATCAGCAGGATCACCCACCATGCGGGCTTGCCAGAGATCTGGAACAGCACCACGAAGTTGTAGATCGGGACGATGGACGCCCAGCCGGGCTTGCCGGCCTTGACGAAGACCTTCCACCACATGAGGGCGAAGATCAACAACATGAACGCAAGCCACACGATCATGAAGCCGATCCCCAGACCGGCTGCTGCGGCTCCGCCGGTGTCACCGTAGGGCTGATCCTGGAACAAGAAGATCATTCGGGGTCTCCTCCTATCGAGAACGGAAGCGCCCTGGCCACATCGGCGGCAGACCGCGTCGCGGGCGCCTCCCCGCCGCGGTAGCCGTGTCAGTTGAAACGGATCGCCCGCTAAGTTACAGCCGACGGCGACGCTAAGCAAGCTCGTTCCGCTACTCGCTGCCGAGCGGCCATTCTCCGCGCAGGAAGTGGCGGATCGCTCCGAAGACCGCGACCGGGTCGTCGCGCCAGGCGACGTGCGCGGCACCAGGAACGGTCACGAGACGCGCATTCGGCAGAGCGGCGACCCAGGCTTTTCCGCCTTCGTACGGCGCGTTGCGGTCCTTGTCGCCTTGGATCGCGAGCACTGGCATGGTGATCTTCTTCAACTCGTCGGCGGACAGCGACGCCTTCTCGATCGTCGGCCAGAGCGTCTCGAACGTGGCCGCGAAATTCACCGGCCATTCGTTCTCGAGCGCGCAGAACGACACGTCGCTCGATGCCCGCGCGGGATTCCCGACGAGATAGAAGTTCATCACTTTCCCCTGCATCTCGCAGAACGCACGCGGCTCCTTCTGCATCGCCCCCGCCGCCCGCATCTCCTGCCACTTCTTCACATCCTCGGCCGATGCGCCGAAGTCGTGGTCCTGCACACGCTTGAAGTCGGCCATGCGATTCGCCGACGGCCCGAGCTGGATGATCCGAGCGACGCGCTCCGGATGCGCCGCTGCGTACATCGCGACGACTTTGCCGAGATACGAGAAGCCGACGGGGATGAACTTGTCGACTTTGAAATGCGCGCGGACGGTCTCGAGATCGACCGCGTCCTGCTCGATGGTCAACGTCTTGACGTCTGTCGTGCGCGATGACTTCCCGCGGTTGCGGAGGTCGTAGGTGATGATCGTCGCCACGTCGGCGAACTGCTGCAGCGGCTCGTGCATGACGAAGTCGAGCGGCGCGATGATCGTCAAGGGACTGCCCGCGCCGAGCTTGCGGTAGTAGAGCTTCACGCCGTCGGGCGTGGTGACGAAACCTTCTTCGAGCTTCGCCGCAGTCTGCGGCAGCGGCGCGGGTGGACTGCCCGGCCCGTCGATGATGACCTTCCACGAGCCATCGCCCTGCTTTTGCCAGACGGATGAGTAATAGCCGCCATGGTTCAACTGCGCGTCGTAGATCGGTCCCATCGAGAAACCGACCTTCCCGTCAGCCGTGATTTCAACGCGCTCCGGCCCCCAACTGAACGGCGCGACCGGCACGTTGTCGAAGAACCGCGACCAGCGATCGATCACCTGCTGCTTGCCGCGCAAGGTGTTGTTCGCTCCCATGAAGACGGCGTCGTCCGCGACGTACGAGAAGAACTTCGCTTTGTCGCGATCGGCGAAGGCTTTTGCGAAGCCGATCTCGGCCTGGCGGACTTCTTCGATGGCGTCGGCGAACGTCGGAACGGTGAGCGCAAGGGTGAGGAGCGCGGCGGCGAGTTTCATGGACGACGAGTGTACGAATCTTCTCGCCGACGACTGTGAACGCTCAATGAAATTTCCACCACGTGAATCCCGCACGCCCTTCCGGCCGGTTCTGAATCGGGCTGACGACAGCGATGCTGCCGTCGCTCAGGAACGCGGTCGCGAGATACTCGCCTGCCGTGTCGTTGAAAACCGCGCCGCCGCGGTCCGCTCGTGCACGGCGACTCTCCAGCGATTGCGGAGGAGAGACGAGCACGCGGATCTCATCCGTAACGTTCTCGACGCGCGCAACGTACCACTGTATGTCGTGCAAGTCGTTATTCGACGCGGTGAACCAAGTCGCCGCGAGCTCCCCTCGGCCGCGCGCAACGAGGTAAGGAAAAAACGGCGGAACCGTCGTATCCGCTACGGTCCACGTCTTCCAGTTCGCGCCACGATCGTCGGATCGGGCCAGCCGCACGCCTTTCTTGTCGGTCCAGAGCGAGTACAGCCGCCCGTCCGCGTCCCATGCGAGCGGCTCTACCCATCGCGGGGTCGCGTCCGACATGAAGTCGGGAGACCAGTCGCGCGTCCCGGGCGCGGGATGCTTCTGCCACGACGCGCCGCCATCGGTGCTGACGGCGATCAGGTCGACGCCGGCGTCGTACTTGTTGCCCGACGCGGACAGCGGTGTAACGCGCGCGGCCACTTCACCCGCGGGTCCGATGGCGAGGTGACTCGATCCACCTTGATCGTTGACACGCACCGTCGGCGCCCAGGTCGTGCCGCGATCGCGACTCGCTGTGTAGGCAACGCCGCCGTCATTCCAGATCACGTGTGCCGTGCCGTCCGGCGCGACCTCGACCCACGGGCGGTCGTCGAAGCGATTCTTCGAGATCGTCGTCCAGCGCCAACTCGCGCCGGCGTCACTACTCACCCCGATAGCAATCTGCCGCCCCTCGTTCGCCGTGCGATTGTAGAGCATGGACGCGAAGTAGAGCGTGCCGTCCGAGGCGACGGCGAGATCGACATCGGAGTTCCCGATCGCCCCCTCCGCCTTCCGTCCCGACGTCGACGCGGCTCCAGGTCGCCCCGCCGTCGCTGCTTTTCCACAACGTCGGCCGCGGGCTCTCCGTATCCAGCTACAAACAGCGCGCCGTTCGGATGCTCGACGAGCATCGGCTCGCGCCCAACGATGTCGATGTGCTCGACGCGTTGGGCCACCAAGAGGGTTTCGGTGTTCACCGCGCGCGACGGAGGAATCGACGAGCAAGCGGCGGTCAGCGCGATCGCCGCGGCGAGGAGGACGCGAATGGATTGCATGAGTGAATTGTCTCCCACAGAAGGCGTGAGCGTCCCTCTTCGAGGAGACCTGACGTGTGTCGCATCCGCGCCCGTGAGAGCGAAGGGCTGGCATGTGTGCCGCTCTCTTGCGCCGCAAATGAAAGCCGCGGTCACGTTGCTCCTGCTCCTCACCGTGCTTCCCTCGCACGCTCAGGAGCCGCCGCCGCTCATGCCTCGCGCAACGATCTTCGCGGTCGACGGCGAGCGCACGTGGCCAATTCCGATCAATGGCCAGGCCGTGGGATTCGCGCTGACGGAGCCGCAACAGCACGTGGCGATCGCCGCACGTCTCGGGAACGGCGGGGGTCATGCGGATCTGGATGCCTATCTCACGAAACGCATCGGACCCGGGACCTCCAGGGCCGACGAGATCGCGCACACGTCGTTCGATCTCGCTTACCCGCAGGACGGCTGGGTCACGCTTTTCGTGGATCTCGATCTCGCGAAGGGCACCTACTGGCTGATCATCGCCAAGCCGCACGAGCGCGCCTTCAGCTCCCTCAACTGGTACGTCGCGAATCCGAAGCAGTTCCGGACCTCATGCGGCGGCATCGGATACCTCGGCACGAGATCCTACACGTTCTATGGTGACGCCGCGGAGTACATCCCCGCTTCGAAGTTCGAGAAGAAGTACGAGTCGGCGTACGGATTTCAATTCGAGGTGACGGCCGCGCGAACAGCGGATCACGAGTGTTCGGCTACTTTCGTAAGAGGTTTTTCAGAATGAAGATCGCATTCGCGGGACGCTCGGCCAGACGGCGCATCAGATACGGATACCACTCCGTCCCGAACGGGATGTAGACGCGCATGCCCCAGCCGTCCTTGACGAGTTGCTCCTGCAGGTCGCGGCGGACGCCGTAAAGCATCTGGAACTCGAACTCCTTCGGCGCGATCTTCTCCGCTTTCGCGTACTCGATCGTCGCGTCGATCATCTTCGGGTCGTGCGTGGCGATGCCGTGGTAGACGCCGCTCTTGAGCAGGATCTTCATCAGCGAGACAAAGTTCGCGTCGACCTCGGACTTCTCCTGGTACGCGATCTCCGCCGCCTCTTTGTACGCGCCCTTGCACAACCGGATGCGAATCCCCTCGGCGCACAGCTCGCGCACATCCTTCTCGCTGCGGCGCAGATACGCCTGAATGACCGCGCCGACGTGGCCGGCGTTGCCGGGCTGGCGGTGCAGGTCGTAGACGATGTCCAGCGTCTTCTGCGTGTACGGCGAGCCCTCCATGTCGACGCGCAGGAAGTTGTTCAGCCGCGCGGCGTGCGCGACGAGCTCGCCCGCGATCTTGTTCGCGAGCGCCTCGTCGAGATCGAGGCCCATGTGCGTCAGCTTCATGCTCACGTTCGCGTTCAGCTTGCGGTTCGTGAGCTCGTCGAGCATCTCGTGGTACAGCTCCGCGCTGTGGCGTGCTTCTTCGAGATTGGTGACGTTCTCGCCGAGGTTGTCGACGCTGACGCTCATGCCCTTCGCGGTCGTCGCGGCGGTGGCCTGCAGCGCCTCCTCGACGGTCATGCCCGCGACGAACCGGCCGGACAAACGCCGGCCGATGCGCGAGCGCTCCGCGATGGAACGGATCATTCGGCTTTCAGAAAGTGCAATGAAGAACGCTCGGAACATGCAGAGGTCAACTCGCCTTGGCGACCGTGATGGCGCACACGCGGCCGGCGCCTTCGCGCAGCAGCGCGGTCGCGCAGGCACGCAAAGTTTCGCCTGTGGTGCAGATGTCGTCGACGACGAGAATCGATTTTCCTTTCACGCGGGATGGGGCTGCGAAGGCGCCGCGGACGTTCGCCGCGCGTTCGCGCTTCGGCAGCGTGGACTGCATGGCGCGCTCCTCGGCTCGTCTCAGGAGCGTCATATCACAACGCACGCCGACCCGGCGTGCCAGCGCGCGCCCGAGGAGGTCGGCTTGGTTGTAACCGCGGCGGCGCTCCTTCGCCGGCGCCATCGGCACGGCGGCGATCGCGTCGAAGGCGAGGTCGCCCCGCGCGCGCAGTGTTTCCTCGAGCAGAGACGCCAGAGCGTCGTCGAGAAAATCATGGCGCTCGAACTTCAGTGCTCCGAGGAGGCGCTCGAGAGAGCCGCGGTATTCGCCCCAGGCGTCGCACCATTCGAGAGGGAGGGGGTTGGCGAGGCAGGAGATGCAGAGGGTTGCGGGTTGCGAGTTCCGAGTTGCGAGGGATTCGTCGCTCTCGGGGGAAAGCTCTCGCAACTCGGAACCCGCAACTCGCAACTGGGGCATCGGCAGAGCGCACGATTCACACTTCGGCCCATCGATCTTCGGCAGATTCGCCCAGCAATCGGCGCAGCAGGATGCCTTCCGGTCGCGCCATGGGAGCTCGCGTTCGCAGGCCACACACCATGACGGCAGAACGATTCGCAGCGCCTCGCGTCCTACTAACGACAACGCGCTCGCGAGCGTACGCACGCGCACATTCTAGCGAGGAGTCTCCGACTTTGAAGAACCAGAACGCATCCCGTATAGTGCCGCCCATGAAACGGACCCTCTTTCTGCTCGCGCTGATCGTCTGCGCGGTGCCTGTCTTCGCTCAGGAAACGAACGAGTTCGGCGTGATCATCGGCGGCAGCCGCCGCTTCATCGACGGCGCGAAGACCGAGTCGATCACCGGCCCCGCCGAATCGGACTGGATCGAAAGCAACTTCTCGTTCAGCAACAACTCCATCGAGCTGTACTGGTCGATGCCGATCGAGCCGGACCTCAACCTGAAGTTCAAAGGCGGGCGGCTGGAGACGGAAATCGCCGTGCCTCACGAGGGACCGGACCCCGCCAAGCCGGGCGAGACGAAGATCTTCCGTCGCGATGTGGCTGAAGGCGAGGTGCATCACCTCGAATCGGTGATCGAATACGAGTTCGACGAGCCGTTCGGCTCGAGCGGCCTCTTCGCGGGACTTGGCTACTACCGCATGTCGGCGGCGGGTGAAGAGTCGCGCTCGACCTGGGGCATCACCGCGGGCGTGAACTCGGATTTCCCGATTACGCGCCGCTACGGCGTCGTCCTCGAGGCCGCCTACCACTGGACGCGCACGGACTTTCATCCGCGCTATCTCACGGTCGGCGGCGGGTTCCGAGTCTCGTTCTAACGGGAACGGCCATTGCTCTTCCTCTCTCTGAAATGAAGGAGGAACAATGGCTTTGGATCGAACCCAGCACATCCGCGACGTCATGACGCCGAACCCCGAGAGTGTCAGCGAGAAGGACTCCCTTCGGGACGTCGCACGCATCATGAAGAACAAGGACACGGGCGTCGTGCCGGTGGTCGACGGCAAAAAGGTCGTCGGCCTGATCACCGATCGGGACATCGTCGTGCGCGGACTGGCCGAGGGGAAAGACCTCGAGAAAACGCGCGTGAACGAGCTGATGACGAAGAGCATCCACAGCGTCCGCGAAGACTCGACGGTCCGCGAGGCGCTCGACCTGATGGGCAACGCCGAGATCCGCCGCGTTCCGGTGGTGAACGGCAACAACGAGCTCGTCGGCATCGTGTCGCTCGGCGACATCGCCAGCCAGACCAATCAGGACAGCAAGGTCGGGAAGGCAGTGGAAGAGATCAGCCAGGCGCCGCCGAACAATTGATGAACCGGTTGGCGGTTGGCGGTT
>DASYGV010000118.1:0-27541 GCA_035999335.1 Thermoanaerobaculia bacterium
GTCCTCGCCGGCTGGCTCGCAGGCGTCCCGCGCCTGCGTCCCGGGGCGGCGGGGACGCCGCCCGGCCAGCCGGCGAGACGCCGGCGTTCCACCCGGAATGCAGGGACTTTTGGTCGTGTTGCGACTGAGGCTTCCGGAAGAGATACGCAGCACTGTGGATCTCCGTAGGGCAGCAGATATTCACGAAAGGAGATCTATCCCATGCGTCAGTCCGGAACCGTGAAGTGGTTCAACGATGCGAAGGGCTTCGGCTTCATCACGACCGAAGGTGGCGAGGACGTGTTCGTGCACTTCTCCGCCATCCAGAGCGGTGGATTCCGATCCCTGCAGGAAGGCGCCCAGGTCCAGTTCGACGTCACGCAGGGCCCGAAGGGCCTGCAGGCTCAGAACGTAACCGTCGGGTAAACGATCGACCCTCGAGAATCAAGAAGGCCGGGCTGCGCGCCCGGCCTTTTTGCGTGCGCTCACTTCTTTCGTGAGTAGGTGATCTCCATCGACTTGTAGATCTTCCCGTCCGGAGCCGGGCCCCACATCTCCATCATGTGATGGTCCGCGTCGGCGAACGTGACCTTCTGGTCGATCGTGCTGTCTTTGCCGGTCATCGGATCGGCCATCGTTCCCTTGAACGTCCACGCCTTTCCGTCGTACGTGCCGGTGGACATCATCATGCCCGTCGACATGTTGTCCATCCACGTGCCCCAATACTGCTTCTTCACGTTGTCATAGCCGCTGTAGCCGAGGCCTTCGAAGGGCATGCCCATGAAGTTGCCGGCGAATCGCTCCTCGAGATAACGGCCGCCCATGACCCAGCGCGTCTCGGACGTTCCGTCCATCGTCATCGGGTCCGCACCCGGAACCATCCACATGGTGACCTTGGTGTTCCATGAGCCCACGAGCGCGTTCAGGTTCTTGTGCGCGTCGCCCGGCGTGCCGGCCTTCATCATCGCTTCCATCATGGCCGGATCCATCGCAGGCGGTTTCTGTTCCTGCGCGAATGCGGACGTACACACCAAGAGCAGAGCTACCGCGAGAGAGAGCTTGACCTTCATCGATTCCTCCTGTTGTTTGTGCGGGGGAGATCGTAGCGCGAGTTAAGTAGGGTCAGACCCGGAAACTCTACTTAAGCGGTGGCTGGTGAGGGCGGCTTAAGTAGAGTTTCCGGGTCTGACCCTACTTAACTCCACGGCCTGGAGATTACGCAGGAGTTGATTCCGCCGACGCCCATGCTCAACTTCCCGCTGTAGCCGTGTGCGATCTCGCAGCCGCTCTCGTCCACGAAGCGCGCGCTGTGCACCTTCACGTCCGCGTGCAGCTCCCCTTCGGTCAACGGCATCGGGAAGAGCTTGCCCTTCGCGACGCCCAGGTGCTGCGCCGTCAGCTCCCATCCGCCGCCCACGGACATGCCGTGACCGAATGTGCCTTTGCGCGCGGTGAAGATTACGTCGGGATGCAGCATCTCCAGCGAGTTCTCGATCTCCGTCGCGTCGCCCGGCGTCGCCGTCGCGTGCATGTCCCACGTCCGCACGTCCTCGGTCTGGATCTCCTCGAGCGCGGCCTTGATCGCGAGCTGCGGTCCGCCCTTCGACGGCGTGATGATGTGATGCGCGTCCGCCGAGGTGCCGACGCCGACGATCTCCATCCCCAGCGGCTTGAAGCCCTGCGCCATGAACGCGTCGGCGTCGCCGACGATCCAGATGCAAGAGCCGCCCGCGACGTGCGTTCCCTTCAGGCCCGTCAGCGGACGCGAGACGTCCGCGTCGGCGGAGAGCACGTTCGCGTTGTAGAACGCGGAGATCACCATCTCGTGCGGCGGAGGATCGGTCATCCCGAGGACGACCGCCGTCGCGTCGCCGCGATGGATTGCATCCGAGGCCATCTTGATCGCGACGCCGAACGACGCGCAGGCCGCGATCGGCGCGATGGTCGTGCCGACGATCTTGCCGAGCATCGAGATCTGCGCCGCCGGGATGTTGGCGATGTTCCAAAGTAGATTCGGTGAACATGCAGCCCAAGGCTCTTCGGGGCAGCCCCACTTCTTGTTCACCGCGCGGATACGGTTGAGCTTCTGCCGGATGGAGCTGAGCTTCGCGGAACCCGACGAGGGAGGCACGGGATCCGAGTGAACTTCGCGCGCGTCGGCGAGATACTGCGCGAGCGCGTCGCTCTTCGCGGCCCAATGCGCTTCCCACTCGTATTTCGCCTCGATCCAGTCTTCCGTGCCGATCGTCAGCTCGGCCGGACTCCGCGGCGCGGACGGATCGAGCTTGCCTTCGAGGTGACTGCGCAGCGGCGCGCAGCGCTCGGGCGCGGCCCAGAACTCGTTCCAGCGCCGCAGCACGCGCTCGTACGCGAGCGCCTCGCGCTGCGTGACCGTGATGTCGCCGATCCCCGTGCCGACGTAGATGTGGCACTTCATGCCGAGGTCCTGGAGGTATTGCTCGATGCCGGGATTCTGGGCGAGGGATTGAATGAAGGCGCCGATGGCGAACTGCACCATCGGACCCATCTTCTCCTTCAACTGTGCGAACTTCGCCGGCGGAAAACGCTCGTCGAACCACGCGTGGTATGTTTCGAAGTCGAAGTCAGGGTAGCCCACGAGAAAATTCGATTGACCGTAGCCGGTGTAGGGCGAGAGCCATGTTCCGGCCTGTTCGAGATTCTGTTGAAAAACGTCGACGTTGGGGGATTTCGGCGCCACGACGCCCCACCCGAAAACGCCGACTCTTCTGCGGTGCGGCATAGGCGCGGCATTGTATCGAAATTGCAAAGGTCCAAATTCGTGAAGAGCTCAACCATTCGATTCGTCATCGTCGTCTCGCTGTTTCTCGCGCTCGGCGCGTGCAAAGGGCGAGAGAAAGCCGCGGACGGCGACGCCACCGCGACGATTGCTCCGGCGCAGCCGCAGCCCGCGCCGACCGGCACGGAAGCCATGACTCAGACCGTGGACATCGAGGACAGCCGCTCCGTTTCCGAGGGTGCGGCGATCGAAGAGAGCGCGACGTCGGGGACGACCACGGTCGACACCGCGCCGCCGCCACCGACAACGACAACCCAGTGACGAGCGAGCTGTACGAGCCTCTGATCGAGCGCGATCTCGACGCGTTCCCCGCGGTCGCGCACGGATTTCTCGAGTCGCATTCGCCGGACGAGCTGTGGCTCGCGATCGCGCGCTTCGCCGTGCTCGCGTACGCGCCGTCGCAACACGGAAAACGCGCGGTGATGGCGTGTCTCGCGGCGCACGACGTGCGCGACGAGCTCGACGACCGCTGGATCGAGATGGTGATCGCGTGCGCGCGTTACGCGGCGGAGAGTCGTCAGCCGTGGAGCGAGCCGCCGATCCTCGATCCGCCGGAGCCGTCTTCCGGCGACGTGGAGGAGTTGCGTACCGCGATGCGCGACGGCGATCGCATGCGCGCCGAACGCTGGCTCTCCGCGCGTCTCGACGACGCCGAGACCGCGCTGCGCGAGCTCGCGCATTGCGACGCGCAGCTCATGCTCGAAACCGCCGTCGGATTGCTCCCGCTCCTCGGCGAGAAAGGTCGTTACGCTTTGCTGCGCATGCCGGTCTGGGAACTGATCGCCGCCCCAAGCGCTCGCGAGGACGACACGCCGCTCGATACGCTGATCACGCGCGCCGTGGAATCCGGCGGATCGCCCGACGCGGTAACCGCGGTTTTCTATCGGAGCGCCGGCTTCCAGCCGGCCGCTCCGCCGGCTTCCAGCCGGCTGGAGTCTTATCACCTCGCGCGCGACTACGCGCAGACTCTGATCGCCCACTCCTACGCGCGCCGCCTCTCCCCCGAACACGCACAAAAGCTCCTCCACGCCGTCCACCACAACCTCGAGCATGGCGACAGCTTCGCCGATTGGAGCTTCGCGTGAAGTACCTCCTCCTTCCCGCGATTCTCCTGCTCGCCTCCTGCACCACCGCGACGCACTTCCCGATCGACCAGACGCCCTTCGACAAAGCGCTCTGGTCCATCCTCATCGAAGAAGAAAACGGCCAGACGCTCTACGCGCTCAACGCGGACAAGCTGATGATCCCCGCGTCGAACCGGAAGCTCTTCGCCGCCGCCACGATCGCAACCTGCCTCGGAGCCACCACGCAACTGAGCACCGACGTCTATCGCGACGGCGAAGACCTCATCGTGAAAGGCGATGGCGATCCGTCGCTCGGTTCCTGGCGCTACTCGCGCGAAGACGACTTCGATCGCCTCGCGGAGACGTTGCGAGCGAAGGGCGTCACGAACGTCCGCGACCTCGTCATCGACGTCTCGACGTTCGATCGCGTGCTGCTCCCCGGCGGGTGGAAGCTGGGCAACGTCGGCAGCGACTACTCCGCGCCGGTCGACGCGATCACGTGGGGGGAGAACGAGATCCCGACCGATCGCGCGGTCGAGAGTCCGGCGCTGCATGCCGGCAACGTGCTCCGCGAGTCGCTGTACCTGCGCGGGATCAGCGTCGCGAATGTGCGCGTCAATACAGAACCGCGTGCCTTGCCTGAAAAGATCGCGATCGAAAAGATCGCGAGCATCCCGTCGCCGTTCGTCGCGCAACTCCTGCAGACTGTGCTCAAGAACAGCCACAACCTCTATGCGGAGATGCTGCTGAAGCGTTCGTCCAACGGCACCTACGACGCGTCATTTGCGCTCGAGCGCGCGCTGCTCGCCGGCGAGGTGCACGTGCCTCGCGATTCGTTCCGCTTCGTCGACGGCTCCGGCCTCGCGCCCGACAATCTCGTGTCCGCGCGCGCAAGTATCGCGCTGCTGCGGTGGATGAACCATCCGTCGCGCCGCGCATTCTGGTGGCCGATCCTCGCGCAGCCGAACAACGACGGTACGCTGCGCCGCCGCCTGGTCACGCTCGAAGAACGCCTGCGCGGCAAGACCGGCACGATCAACGGCGTGGCCGCGCTCAGCGGAATCATCGCCATGCCCGACGGCCGCTACCGGTACTTCTCGGTGATGGTCAACCACCACATCGGCGACGGCGACGAAGCGGTGAAGATCATCGATTTGATCGTGGAGTGGGCCGCACGAACCTCTCCCCGAACAAGGTCAAGCTCTTGACCTTCTTCTCGTCGTCGAGCGCGAACGTCACCGTCTCCTCGAGCGCGTGCTCCTCTTCCCCGGCATCGAAGACGTCGTATTGGTAGTGCTTGAGCGGCGCGGTGATGCGGCTCCACTGCAGGACCAGACCGCCGTCGACGAGCGAGACCTTCGCAAGCCCGTAGGCCTCGTTCGTGTACTCGCCGGTGTAGTCCGTGAGCGGGCGGCTGGGCGTGGTGTTCGGGACGCGTTTCGCGAGACGCTCGGCCTTGTCCTTCGCCGCCTTCGCGTCGGAATCGCGGTCGAGCGCGAGGTAATACGCGTTCCAGTCCTTTGACGCATTGCCGTTCAGCATGTCGATCAACGTGTTGCGCAGCGCGTACAACGACCAGCCGCGGCCGGCGTTGATGAGCAGCACGAATCCGGTGTTGCGCTTCGGGAGGAGTGCGACGTGCGTGCGGAAACCGTTCAGCGCGCCTCCGTGCGCAACGAGCTGTTCGCCACGGTAGTCCTGCACGTTCCACCCCATCGCGTACGTCAGCACCTGCGTTTCCGGGTTGACGTCGCGCGTGCTGCCGGTGAGGCGGATGACCGTGTGCGGTGTCTTCGTCTCCGTGAGTTGATCGGGGTCGACGAGCTTCTTGCCGTCGAACGTGCCGCCCGCGAGGTGGAAGCGAACCCAGTTCGCCATGTCGCGCGCGGACGACTTGATCGCGCCGCCCGCGCCGATGGTCGTCGTGTCGATCGGCTTCTGCACCTCGACACGCGCCTTCTTCGCGTCCCAGCTATGTCCAGTCGCGCGATCGGTCGACGAGTTCCACTCCGCGTCGGAGATGACGGTGTTCTTCATGCCGAGGGGTTGAAAGATGCGCGTGCGGACGAAGTCGTCCCACGACATGCCCGACGTATGCGTGACGGCCTCGCCGGCGGCGATGAACATGATGTTGTGATAGCCGTACGATGCGCGGAACGGCTTCTCGAGCGAGAGCATGCCCATGCGGCGCACGACATCCTCACGCGTGAGCGGCGTGTCGTCCCACAGCTCGTCGCGGCGCGGGAGTCCGGTGCGGTGGGTGACGATGTCGCGCAGCGTGACCTGCGAATCGGCACACATGTCGGCGATGCGGAAGTAGGGGATGTGCTTGCGCACCGGGTCGTCGAAGGTCAGCTTGCCATCGGTTGCCAGCATCGCCAGCGCCGTGCTGGTGAACGCCTTCGACGTCGACGCAATCTGAAAGAGCGTGTCCGGCGTGACGGGATGCGTGCCGTCTTTCGTGCCGTAGCCTTTGACGTAAACGACGCGATCGTTCTGCACGATCGCGATCGCCGCGCCGGGGATCTGCCACCGCTGGATCGTCTCAGTCATCAGACGGTCGACGGCTGCGAGGTCGAGTTGCTGAGCGAAGGTGGTGGTCGCGGAGAGGACGAGAGCAACGATCGTCGCAAGCAAACGCATGCCGCGGATTTTACGTTGGGGGTGCCGGCTTCCAGCCGGCAGGACGCTGCGCGGGCGGGACGCCCGCGCCCCATCACACCCGAATGATCTGGTTGATCGCCGCCACCACCTTCAGCGATCGCGCCGAGCGTCCCACCGTCACCTCGGACAAGCCATTCGACATAAGCGCCTTCATCCCGTGTTTCTGCCACCAGCGGCCGATGAAGACCTGCTTGCCGATGCGGCCGATGACGAGCTCTCCGCTCGAGGCGCGGCCGCGCGGCCGGAGCTCGACGATGAGCAGGTCGCCGTCGTGGATGCCCTGGTCGTGCAACGAGTCGCCGCGGGCGCGGAAGACGATCTCGCCTTCCTCCACCAGCGACTTCGGCACGGCGATTTTTTCTTTCTTGGATTCGTCGATCGGCTGGCCGTGGCGGATCTCGCCCGCGATCTCGATCTCCGTCCAGTCCGGGCGCTCGCGGAGCATGTCCGCCGACGGCTCGCGCTGCGCTTCGATCCGGCGAACGGGCATGCGCGGGAAGGTCGCTTCGAATTGCGGGTCCGATGAGCGGCCGCCGAGGAGGTTCTCGGCGCGCGCGAGGATCGCCTGCGCGCGCTCGGCCTCGGCGCGAGCCTCGCGAATCGTGTCCGTGAGAAGCGGATAGTTGACGTGCCGGTCCGCCTCGTTCGAGCGAAGCGAGAGGTCGCCGATCTGGATCTCCGTCAGCTCCAGCACCTGGGCGACGCGCTGGAGGATGTTGACGGAGACGTTCGCGCCCTTCTCCAGGGCGGCGAGATGCCTCCGGCTGACCCCGGCCAACTTGGCCAGCCGGGCCTGCGTCAGGTTCTTGCGGATGCGAGCTTCGCGAACAGTTTCACCGAGCATGGCGCTTAGGAACTTATAGGTTACTGAGTCGTTGTGAATTAGGCAACACACGCAAACACTGCAATTGGCCGTGAATCAGAGGGATGCGAGAGTGCGGCGGCTCAACGCGAGCTCTGGGGCCACGAACCATTCATGCACGGACACTCTCACACAAGGGGTGACGCAAAGACACTTTTCCACCCCCTGTGGAAGCACGAAGTGCAAACGGTGGGGGAAGGCGGTTATGGAAGGGCAGAAGCGGGCAAGTCGCTATGGGTGCGGAAGTTGCGCATTATTGTGCTCCGGATCGCCCGCTTTCGACACCTCTGGATTGACATCTATCCTTCACGGCACTAAGATGCAACATACTGCACATGTCGACACGCCTCGAATCGTTTTTGAAGTCCAGGGGAATCAAGCCGGCGCACCTCGCACGGGAGTCGGGTTACAGCCGTCAGCACCTCTTGCGGTTGAGGACGGGACGGATGGAACCGACGCGGCGCTGTATTGCCGCGATCGCGGCCGCATGCCGACGGCTCTCGGGCGAGAACGTCCGCGCTTCTGACCTTTTCGATCTGGAAGGGGAGGATCAGTAGCAGCCATTGCAGCCGGTCAAGTCTAGCCCCAAGTCTAAGGGCGACGTCGAGATGTTCACAACTCGGCGCGTGGCGCTCGTGGAAGGCGACCGTGAAGCTGCGGAAATGCTGCACATGTTCTTCCGCCTGATGGAGCTGGATTGCTCTCTGGTGCGCCCTGACGCCGATGTCGTTCCCACTTTGCGTAGACTCGATCCCGACGTCGTGATCCTCGATCTCGACCTTCCGGATCTACGCGCACTGGACATCGCCCGCGAGCTCCGCGCCTTTCCGATCATCCTGCTCACCGCCCGCGACCCGCAACTCATCCCGATCGACGCCCCGGTGATGGCGAAGCCGGATGGGAGGTTCGAGGACTTGCTGCGATTGTTCGAGATGGTGCTCGCGATCAAGTGATCTGTGGAGTGCGGCGGCAACAAGGCCGCCGCTTTCGAACAACGCGGCAAGAGCGCCGACGTTTCGTACTTGCCACGCATTCGAAAGCGGCGGCCTTGCCGCCGCACTCCATACTGTTAGCATTCGCGCGCCATGAACAAATCCCTCCCCGTACTCGCGCTGCTTCTGGCCGCCTGCGCTACCGCTCCCAAGCCGCCCGTCAAGGTGGAGCCTCCGAGGCCGAGGGCGTTCCTCGGTCCTCATGGATTCGAGTTGACGCAGGTCGACCGATCCGTGTCGCCGTGCGATGACTTCTATCAGTACGCCACCGGCGGCTGGCGAAACAAGAACCCGTTGCCGGCGACGTACGCGCGCTACGGGCGGTTCGAGGAAGTCGCGGACCGCAACCGCGGCCGGCTGCGCGAGATCCTCGAGACTTCGGCGAAGGCGGAGAAGCCCGAGGCGGGGAGCGCGACGCAGAAGCTCGGCGATTTCTGGGGCGCGTGCATGAACGAAACGGCGCTCGAGACCCAGGGCGCGGGGCCGATTCAGCCGGACCTCGATCGCATCGCCGCCATTGCCAACAAGTCCGGCGTCGTCGCGGAGATTCACCGCCAGCAACAGAAGGGCGTCACACCGCTCTTCCGCTTCTCCGCGCAGAACGATTTCAAGAACAGCAAGATGATGATCGCCGCTGTGTCGCAGGGCGGACTCGGACTTCCCGACCGGGACTATTACCTTCGCGACGACGAGAAGTTCGCGACGACGCGTAAGCAATACGTCGAGCACATGACGAAGATGTTCGAGCTCGCGGGCGTTCCCGCCGCGAAGGCGCGCAGTGACGCCGACCGCGTGCTCGCTCTCGAGACGCAGCTCGCGCGTGTGTCGATGGCGCGCGTCGACATGCGCAAGCCGGAGAACGTCTATCACCTGATGCCGCTCTCCGAGCTGCAGTCGAACGCGCCGACCCTCGACTGGCCATCGTTCTTCTCCGGCATCGGCCTCGCGGATCTCAAATCGCTCAACGTCGCGCAGCCGGAGTTCTTCAAAGAAGCAAGCCGTCTTCTCGACGAAGTTCCGCTGGACACGTGGAGTGCGTATCTCCGCTGGAACGTCCTCGACGCCGCGGCGCCGACGCTCTCGTCCGCGTTCGTCAATCAGGACTTCGCGTTTCGCGGCCAGACGCTGTCAGGACAGAAGGAGATTCTTCCGCGCTGGCAGCGCTGCGTCCGCGCCGCCGACGCGAACGTCGGCGAGATCCTCGGACAGGAATACGTGAAGCGCGCGTTTTCTCCGGAAGCCAAGGAGAAGATGAATGAGCTGATCTCGAATCTGATTGCCGCGTTGCGCGAGGACATTCCGACGCTGGCTTGGATGGGCAGCGAGACCAAGACCGCCGCGATGGCGAAGCTCGAAGCGTTCCGCCGCCGCATCGGCTATCCGGACAAGTGGATCGACTACGCGTCGCTGAACGTCGGCCGCGACTCGTACGCTGCGAATGTGTTCGCGTCGAATGCGTTCCGCGTGCGTCGCGCGGTGAGCCGCGTCGGTAAGCCGGACGATCCGAACGAGTGGGGCTTCTTCACCCCGTCGACGGTGAACGCGGGCTACAGCCCGACGCGCAACGACATCACGTTCCCCGCAGGCATCCTCCAGCCGCCGTTCTACGACCCGGCCGCGGACGACGCGTACAACTACGGCGGTATCGGCACGGTGATCGGCCACGAGATGACGCACGGGTTCGACGATCAGGGCGCGAAGTTCGACGCGGAGGGGAACCTGCGCAACTGGTGGACGGACGCGGACCTGAAGAACTTTCAATCGCGCGCCGAATGCATCGCGAAGCAGTACGGCGCCTGGCCGGTGGAGGAGAACCTGAAGCTGCAGGGCAACCTCGTCACCGGCGAAGCGATCGCGGACCTCGGCGGAGCGACGCTCGCGTTGCGCGCGTATCGGAAGTCGCTCGAAGGCAAAGACCGCATGACCCTCGACGGCTTCAGCCCGGAGCAACGGTTCTTCCTCGGATTCGCACAGGTATGGGGCCAGAACATGGCGGCCGAGGAGGCGCGTCGCCGCGCGCTGACGGATCCGCATGCGCCGGGACCCGCGCGCGTGAATCTCACGGTGCAGAACATGCCGGAGTTCGCCGACGCGTGGAACTGTCCGCCGAACGCAAAGCTGGTGAGGTCGGAGGGGGAGCGGTGCACGATCTGGTGAAATATGGAGTGCGGCGGCAAGGCCGCCGCTTTCCAATGGGTGGCAGGATCGCAGCCGCCGCGCTCTTGCCGTGGTGTTCGAAAGCGGAGGCCATGCCTCCGCACTCCATATGACGTATCCGCTCGAACCAGATGCGCGCGAGATGCGCCGCCTCGTCGACGAAGCGATGCGGCGCATCGTCGATCACATCGAATCGCTCCCGACGCAGCCGGCGATGAACGTCGAGGGTGCGACGGAGTACGCGCGCACGCTCGTCGAGCCGCTGCCGCAGCGCGGTGAGTCGTACGAGAAGTTGCTCGCGTTTCTGTTCGAGGATGCGATCCCGCGTTCGTTCACGTCGTCTGGGCCGGGCTACCTCGCGTACGTTCCGGGTGGGGGACTCTTTCATTCCGCGCTCGCGGACTTCATCGCCGCGGCGGTCAATCGCTACGTCGGTGTGTGCGCGGCGGCGCCCGCGCTGGTGCAGCTAGAAGCGAATGTCGTCCGCTGGTTCTGCGAGATCCTTGGCATGCCGAAAGGCTCCGGCGGCGTGTTGACCAGCGGTGGGTCGCTGGCGAACTTCACCGGCGTCGTCACCGCGCGCAAGGCGATGCTGCCGGACGACTTCCTTCGCGGCACGCTCTACTGCTCGAATCAGATCCACCATTCGTTCCAGAAAGCGGCGAACCTCGCGGGATTTCCGTACGCCAACGTTCGCGAACTGCCCGTCGATGATCAGTTCCGCATCCGCATCGATGCGCTCGAGGAGGCGATCACCAATGATCGTCGAGCCGGTTTCACACCGTTCCTCATCGCCGGCAGCGCTGGCACGACCGGCACCGGCGCGGTGGACGATCTCGAAGCGCTCGCGCGGATCGCGAGAAACGAGAAGATGTGGTTCCACGTCGACGGCGCGTACGGCGCGTTGTTCATGCTGACGGAGCGCGGGCGCGCGGTGTTGAAGGGAATCGAGCAGGCGGACTCGGTCATCCTCGATCCGCACAAGACGCTCTTCCTTCCGTTCGGCACGGGCGCGGTGCTCGTGCGCGACGCCGGCGCGTTGCGCCGCGCGCACTCGCTGCACGCGGACTATCTTCCGGCGATGCAGCACGAGGACGAACTGGTCGACTTCTGCGAGATCTCGCCCGAGCTCTCTCGCGACTTCCGCGGTCTTCGCGTCTGGCTGCCGCTGAAGTTGTTCGGCATCGAGCCGTTCCGCGAGCAGCTCGACGAGAAGCTCGACCTGATCGCGTATGCCGTGGCCGAGTTGCGGAAGATCGAAGGCATCGAAATCGTCGCCGAGCCGCAATTGACGATCACGGCGTTCCGGTTGCGCGGGGACAACGACATCAATCGAGAATTGCTGAAGCGGATCACCGCTCGCAAGCGCGTGATGCTCACGCCGACGACGCTTCCGGACGGACGCTTCGTCACCCGCGTTGCGATCGCGTCGCACCGGACGCATCGGGATCGAGTGGAGATGATGCTGGAGGACGTACGAGCGTCGGTAGCGGAATTGCTCGGACCTTGATCACATCCAGCAGCGGCGAGGTCATGGCCGTCGTGACGAGCGCCATGATGACGATCATCGTGTAGAGACTGGGTGAGACGACGCCGATCTCCAGTCCGATATTGACGACGACCATCTCCATCAGGCCGCGCGTGTTCATCAGCACGCCGATGGCGCTGGCCTCGCGCCACGACAAACCGACGCTCACCGCGCTGAGCGTCGCGCCGCCGAATTTTCCGACGATGGCGACGAGGAGGACCAGTGCGCAGCAGAGCCACAGCTCCGGCGTCGCGAGCGAGCCGATGTTCGTGCGCAGACCGGTGACGGCGAAGAAGAGCGGGAGGAAGACGATGCTCGTCAGGCCGCGAAGGTGTCCGGCCAGTGCTTCGCGGAGGTGAGCGTCGCGCGGCATGATCGCGCCGGCGAGGAACGCACCAAAGAGCGCATGAATGCCGAGGAGCTCGGTCGACCACGCGGACGCGAAGACGAGGAGGAGCGCCACGGTGAGTGATGGTTGTTTCAGGCGCGGCCGCACCACGAACAACATGACGACCACATACACCGCCAGCAGTACGAGCTGCATCGCGAAGCGCATCGGATCGCCCGCACGCGCGAGCATCACCACGAATGCGAGGATGCACCACGCCGTCACGTCGTCGACGGCGGCGCACGCGATGACGGTGTTGCCGATCTTCGTCTTCAGCAGTTGGCGCTCTTCGAGGATGCGCGCGAGCACCGGGAACGCAGTGATGCTCATCGACGTGCCGAGGAAGAGAACGAAGCTGCGGTACGCGACTCCGGGTCCGGCGACGCGCGGATAGAGATAGACCGCCAACGCGGTGCCGAGGATGAACGGCACGATGATGCTGACGTGGCTGATGACGACGACCGTGTGTGGGCGCTCGCGCACGAGCTCCGGTGCGAACTCGAGCCCGACCAGGAACATGAACAGGATCAGTCCGATCTGGCTGAGCGCGAGCAGCGTCGGCATGCTGTTCGCGGGGAAGACCGTGGCAAACAAGCCCGGAGCGATCAAGCCGAACAGCGACGGCCCGAGGAGGATCCCGGCCGCGATCTCGCCGATGACTGCGGGCTGGCCGAGACGGCGCAGCAGCATCGCCATCGCGCGCGCCGAGATGGTCACGATGACGATCTGCAGGAGGGTGATGGCGAGTGCGTTCATGTGTGTCGTTCTAACTCATAGGACCAATAGGACAGATAGGACAAATAGGACGCACATACGTCCTATTCGTCCCATAGGTCCTATTGGTCCTACTCACGCCGCATCTTCACGATAAGGCCTCAACGCCTCTCTCAACTCCTCCGGGACCGGCGCCGCGGCGGTGCCGCGGAGGCACGCGATCTCCATTTCGCCGCGTGCGACGATCGTTTCGCGGTCGTCCGCCACTTTCACATACGTGAACTTCAGCGTCAAACCGCTCGGCTTGAGCACGCCGAGGGACATGCGGACGGTCACGTGATCGAAGGGAAACAGCTCCTCCTCGTATTCGCACGCGACGCGCACCGTCGCGAGCTTCAGGCCATTCGCGATGTCTTCGAGCACGCCCGGCGCGTGATCGTGCAGGAACATCTCGCGGCAGCGTCCCTGCCACGACAGATAGTGCACGTAGTACACGTTGCCGATGAGGTTCGTTTCCTGGAACCCGACCACGTGATCGTATTCGTAGTACTTCATTCTCTTGCGTATCCTTCGGTCGCCAGGCGCATGCCCGACGGTTTGTAGTCTTCGAGTCCCGGCACTCCCGAGCCGTCGACCCAGGTCGTGTAGAAGTTGAAGAGAGCGCAGACCGTGACGGCGTCGTAGATCGCCTCGTCGCTCCAGCCCGCGGCGCGCACCGCGTCGATGTCCGCGGACGTCACGCTCGCGGCGTTGCGCGCCGCTTTCTCGATCAGCACGAGCAGCTCCGCGAACTTCGCGTCGATGGGCGCGCTGCGATAGTCGTCGATGACTGAGGTCACGAGATTCCTGTCTCCCAGCAGTTCCGCCGCGACCGCGGCGTGCGATCCGGTTCAGAACTCACAGTTGCGCATCCTCGACGTGAACGCGGCGATGAGCTCGCGCTGGCCGGGCGAGAGCGGCGAGGGGCCGCGCATCACCTCCTGCGTGAACATCGCCAGAAAGCGCGTGCGCTCGGGCTTGAAATTGAAAAGGTGCAGGATCTGCGGCACCGCAATCCCGGCCGCCTCCATTCCCACGGCGGCTTCTCCCCAGGGACTCTGGCTGTGCTGATGCTGTACGTCGTTCAGGTACATGCCTTCCTCCTCAATTGCGCGCCACCGAGACCACGCAGTCGCGCAGAACGAACGTGTCGATGCGGCTGCTGCCCGAGCGGAACGTGACCCGCCCGTGATCGCCGCAAGTATCGATGATGAGCGGGACGAGCGGATCGCCGGCGAGCTTCTTCATCGACTCGCGCGCGCTCCAGACACGGGCCGCGGCAAACGGCTTGTCGTCGCCGGAGAGGCGCGTGCAGACGTCCGCGAGCGGGCCGTCGTGATGGCCAAGGAGGTCGTCCCACGGCTGATCGTCGACGAACTGCACGTCGCAGCCGACCGGCTTCTCGTGCGCGACCGCGAGACCGATCCCGCCGTCGTGCGACGCCGACACATGTGCGCCCTCGACGAGAGGCTTGCCGTCTTTGCGCCGCAGCACGGGGCCGGCCACGCGCTGAAGCGCGTCCGGGGCGACTTCGATGCGCACGCCGAGCTCCCGGATGTCGACGTTGAGCTCACGCTCCAG
Organism: Thermoanaerobaculia bacterium; assembly: GCA_035999335.1. Taxonomy (GTDB): domain Bacteria; phylum Acidobacteriota; class Thermoanaerobaculia; order Gp7-AA8; family Gp7-AA8; genus QHVT01. The sequence continues at coordinate 14,787 of DASYGV010000118.1, forward strand.
GAACGGTCCCCACAGCGCGGGCGCGAGATCGTCGACGCGCTCGCGGCGCGCCACGACCTGCAGGCGCAGACCGCGCCACCGCTCGAAGAGGCGTCCGTCGGGCGCGGCGATGTCGACGTCCCAGACGAAGCTGTCTTTGTGGCGCTCGATCTCGCGCGCGACGACGATTGCCTCGCCCTCGACCGGCGCGAAGAATTCGACGCTGGCGATGCCCGCGGGCAGCACCGTGCCCTGCGGGACGCTCGCCTGCAGCGCGTGGATCGCGGCGTCGCGGACGGTCAGATCGCCGAGGAGCAGGTCTTGCGGGTGATAGCGATGGAACGGCGCGTCGGTCGAAGGCGTGAGCTCTGCGACGCAGTGCGTCGCGGTGAGCACGCGATAGCGGCGGACGCGTTGGAAGCGGCCAGTGTGGAACAGAAGCGGGCCGTAAAGATCGCGCGTCGGATCGAGCTCGACGTTGCCGCTCGGGATGTCGATGCGCGGACGCTCGGCTCGCGGCGCGACGGAGATGCGCGTGCGGAAGTGATCGAGCTTGAACTGCGTCGAAGACGAGCGCAGTGCGAGCTGGACATTGCCTTCATGGGTCAGCGCCGCGATGCGCACCGTCGACTGCGTCACCGGATGCAGCAGCTCGAGGTTGTCGATACGCGACGGCATCGCGCCCGTCACCGCGCGCGCGACCTGCACCATCGCTTCCATGCCGACGACGGCAGGGAACAGTGGCTCGCCGCCGAAGGCGTGATCGTCGAGGTACGGATCGTTGCGCGAGGAAAGCTCGGAGTCGGTGATGAGCTCCACGCCGGGGATCGTGATGCGCGTCTGCTCGAGGAAGCGGAGCATCGGCGGCGCTTCGACGTCGAAGCGGATCGTCGGCGGATCGCCGAGGCGGCCGCAGGCCATGACGTGTGCGGCGGGCGGCGCGGCGGCGAGCTGCAGCGCGAGTCGCGTCGCCTCGTCGGGTGCGATCGGCGTGATGCCCTGGCGGCGGAGCATGTCCACCGTGCCGAGGCGCTCGCCCATGCCCATGCCGGACCAGACGCTGTACTCGATGCAGATGGCGCGGCAGCTCGGGTGCGCGTCGCCGAATTCTTTCGTGCGGCGCGCGAGCCATTCATTCGCGAACGCGTAGTGCGCCTCGCCGCGCATGCCGGTGCGGGCGATGACCGAGCCGAAGGTGACCAAAAGCTTTAACGCGTTCTCGTCGACGGCGCCGAGGATGTTCGCGAGTCCGTCGAGCTTCGGCGTGGTTGCCTTGCGGAACGCTTCGAGGTCGAGCGCGTCAAGGAGCGCCGGCGCGTTCGTGCCGGCGGCGTGGAGGATCGCGGTGACGCCGTCGAACTTCCGCGCAAGCGGTTTGGTGACGTCGGCGACGACATATTCGTAGCGGACTTTGGCCGCGTCGAGGCGCGCGAAGTTCGCACGGAGCTCGTCGTCATCCTTCGAGCGTCCGAGGAGGATCAGTTTCGTGCCGGTCTCGCGCGCGAAGGCCAGGGCGGTCTCGAAGCCGATGCCTTTACCGCCGCCGGTGACCAGGAGCGTGTCGCTCTCGTCAAGGGGGCGCGGGCTTCCAGCCCGCGCGACATTCGCGACACGCACGCGCGGCTCGTACCGCACGCCATCGCGATAGGTCGCTTCGCAAAAATCGCCCGGCGCGTCGGCCTCCGCGGCGATGTGCTCGACGTCGAGTTGATCGAGACTCACGATGCGCACAGCAACGTGCGGGCGTTCGAGGTGCAGTGTGCGCGCGAAGCCGGAGCCGCACGGTGCGCTCTGCACGATCACGAGGCGTTCACCGTCTTTGATCTCGCGGCATTGCAGGAGCATCTCGATGCAGGCATCGGGGTCGTCCTTCGGCAGGACGGCGACGACGCCTTTGCCATTGACGGTCTCGAAACGCTGCGCGACCGCTGGCCAGTCGCCGAGGATGCGCCATTGCGACTCCCCGATCGCACGCCACCGCGCGGAGCTCTTCTTGCGGGCGATCGCGACCGGGACGTCATCGATGCGGAACGCACGCAACCAGTTCTCCACGCCTTCTGCGAACCGCGGTTCCTGCGACGGAGCTTCGACGCCGCGCAGTGCTTCGAGCGCGGCGGTCGCTTCGTCGATGGTCGCATTGGCGAAGGACATCGGATCGGCGAGCGGCGGCACGCCCATCGCGCGCGCGGCGTCGGCAAGCAGACGCGCGACGGTGATGGAGCTGAGGTGGAGATCGGAAAGGAGCTTCGACGTCGGGAGCACGAGGTCCATCGAGAGGTCGACGTGCTTCGCGACGAGCTCGCGGAGGGTGCCCGTGGGGGCCGCGACCTCAGTCGCGGCTTTCGAAGGTTGCGGCAGAGGCGCGGGATTCGAAAGCTGCGGCGTTGCCGCAGCACTCCGAAAGCGCTCCGTGGGTGATTCGATGAAGGTCGGACGCACGTCGAGGTCGAACGGCTTCGCGAACCGATTCGCGAACAGCGCCTCGACATCCACATCCGCTCCCGCGCACCACGCCGCTGCGATCGCGTCTTCGATGCGATCGCTCGACACGATCGGCGTGTCCGCGAACGACGCGAGGTTCGTCAGCACGCGGCCGGGGCCGACTTCGATGAAGAGATCGGCCTCCGCGGCGATGCCGTCGACCGCTTCGCGGAAGCGCACCGGTGCGGTGAGCTGATTCGCGAGGAGCTCGCAGAGGTTCGTGTCGCGCGTGAGCCAGGTCGCGGTGACGGTCGAGAAGATGCCGCTGCCGGTCGGCTTCGTACCGAGCGTGCCGACGTAGTTGCGCAGCGGCAACGCGGCAGGCGCCATCATCGGCGAATGGAACGCGGCGTTGACGGGAACGCGCGTCGCGCCGATGCCGCGCGACTTCGCGCGCTCCATCGCGCGCTCGATTGAATTTGCCGGGCCGGAGACGACGGTCTGTTCGGGACCGTTCGTCGCGGCGACGACGGCTTCGCCGTCGAGGATCACGCGCGCCGTCGCTTCATTGCACGCGAGCGCGAGCATCGCGCCGTCGCCGGCGAGTTGCTGCATGGCGTTGCCGCGGAAGGTCGCGAGGTCGATCAGTTGCTGTTCGTCGATCGCACCCGCCCAGTGCAGCGCGGTCAGTTCTCCGAGCGAGTGACCGATGGCGCAGTGCGCTTCGATGCCGAGGCGGCGCAGTTCTTTGAGACGCTCGATCGAGGCGCGGACGATCGCGGGCTGCGCGACGTCGGTGGTGACGTTGGGGATCGAGCCCTGGCCTGAGAAGAGGAACGCGATTCTCGGACGGCGCGACGAGGCTTGTACGGCGGCGGATTTCGCGGCGGTGTGCAGTTCGGCGGGTGTGCCGGCGACGAGCGCGGCGCGATAGGTGCGGCCGGTGATCTTCGTGCGAAGCGATGCGGCGAGGTCGGTGAGCTCGGCGAGGGAGAGCTCGGGGGCGCGGGTGGCGATGGCGTCGAGTTGTGCTCGGAGGTCGTCGGAGGTGGAGGCGCCGAAGAGGAAGAGCTCGGAGGACGGCCGGCTGGAAGCCGGCGTAGCGGCCGGCTGGAAGCCGGCGCTCCGAGCGGCATCCGAGGCTTCGAGGACGACGTGGGTGTTGATGCCGCCGAAGCCCATGGCGCTGACGGCGGCGCGGCGCGGCGCGTTGTCGGGCCAGGGGATTGGCGATTGCGTGACCGACAACGTGCCGGTGTCGCGGGGTTCGGTGCAGCCGGTGATCGGCGGCACGACGCCTTCGCGCACGGCCATCATCGACTTGATCAGCCCCGCGATTCCGGCGGCCGCTTTCGTGTGGCCGACGTTCGCCTTGATCGAGCTGATGAAGTGCGGGTGACCGTTCGCCTCGCCGAGGAGCGAGGTGATCGTTTCGATCTCGATCGGGTCGCCGATCGGCGTGCCGGTGCCATGTCCTTCAAACAGCGTCACGCTGTCGATCGGGAAGCCGGCCTTCGCGTAAGCGCGCTGCAGCGCGAGCCGCTGACCGCTCGCCTCGGGGCGCGTCATGCCACCGAAGCCGTCCGAGGACATGCCCCAGCCGACGAGCTTCGCGTGGATGTTGCGGCCCTGCGCGACGGCGTCTTCGTAGCGCATCAGCACGATGAAGCCGCAGCCTTCGCCGGGGAGGAATCCGTTGGCCTTCTTGTCGTACACCCACATGCGATCCTTCGCGAGCGCCGTGCACTTCGCGAAGCCGACGAGCTCGAACGGATCGAGCGAGAGATCGACGCCGCCCGCGAGCGCGACGTCGAGGTCGCCGTTCACGAGCGCGTTGCAGGCGTGAATGACGGAGAGCAGCGACGACGAGCATGCGCCGTCGACGGTGTAGCCGCCGCCGTTGAAGCCGAAGTAGTTGCAGATGCGTCCGGCGATCGTGTTCGACAGTCCGCCCGCGAGCGAGTCTTCGCCGATCTCGGCGAATGGTGCGTTGAACTCCTGCTCGAGTTTCTGCAGCGTTTCGCCGTCGACGCCGGCGGCGATCGCGGCGCGGCGCACGTACGGCCAGCGCAGGCGCAACGATCCCGCGCGCGAGCTGTCGCCGGTGAGGGTGTTGCCGACGATCACTCCCGTGCCGGTCTGCGGAGGCTCGAAGCCTGCGTCCTGCAGCGCGAGGTCGGCCACTTCGAGCGCGAGCCAGTGCGCGAGGTCGGCGGACTCGAACGTGCTGCGCGACACGCGATACTTCGCGCGGTCGAAGGTCCAGTTCGTAATGACCGCGGCGTTCTGCGAATACGTCCGGTCCGGAGCGTTCGGATCGGGCGAATAGTAGTCTTCGAGCGGAAGGCGCTCGGCGGGCATGCGGCGAAACGCCTGCCGCTGCGCGAGCACGTTTTCCCACAATTCCCTGGGCGAAGTTGCGTCGGGATAGCGGCAGGCCGCTCCCACGATCGCGATTGGCTTGGATACACGTTCGCCCGTACGCCCTTCTGTGGATGACATTCCAAAACCTCCTAGCGGATCAACGAGTAGTGCAGAAAAAACCAAATCCGTTTCACTGGGCCCACGCTCCATGAAACAGGAAGGGAATTGCATGATCGAACCAGAGCCGCGCGACGGGTCCATCCTCGGGGCGAGCGCTGTCGATGACGGCGACGTAGCTCGCGTCGCGGTTGCCGTCGTACACGAGGCTGAGCACCCACCCCTCGGGCACGACGACGGCCTCGCTCGGGAAAGTGTTCTCGCCGAGCGGCACGCGGCGCACGGTACGCGTGCGCGTGTCGAAGCGGCAAAGCGACGGCGGGATGCTCTTCTCGAAATCGAGCAGCCACACGTGCTCATGCGGACGTCCGGCGTCGTTCGGATGGATGGCCGGGAAATCCAGCGAGGTTTCGGAAATCACTTCGATGTCCATTCGTCGCGACGAGAGATCGAGCCGCGCACGCGCGTAACGGGACGGCGGCGGTTGCCGTGCTGGCTCGTACGGCGTACGCCCGTACCATGCGTTCGTCTCGAAGTCGTCGTAGGGGAGGTAATCGACGACGAGCGTCTTGCCCTCCTCCCATGCGTTCACGAAGTGCCATTGAAAAAACGGCGGCACGGTGAAGCGGATTGGTTTGTCGGGCTCCGCGAGCGGCACGACGATCACTTCCGTCCCGTGCTCCGGCTCCCACGCGAGGTTCGAGTCGAAGCTGCCGATGCCCGCGAGCAAACGCGCCAGCCGCAGCCGCACGGGTGCGCAGAAGAAGACGATGTGCTTCGGCGTCGCGATGAAGTCGTGGATGATCGTCGGCCGCGGCAACGGGATGTTCGCGAACCGTTGGAACGCCGCCGTCCCGGCGGCTGGCCCGGCGGCGTCCTCGCCGCGGGCGGGGGCGCAGGCGCGGGACGCCTGCGGGCCAGCCGGCGAGGACGCCGGCGTTCCGCAATACAAGTCGATGGAGAACTTCCTGCCGTAGCGCACGCCGAAGTTGAAGAGCGTGCGTCCCACGCGATGCGGATGCGCGGAGAACGTCGGACCGATGCGGCCGCCGAGGTCGGTCTCGCCGCGCGTTTGAAGGGTCGCGGGATCGAGGGCGATCGGGAGGCCGGCTTCCCACAGCGCGAGCACCTGGCCGTCGTACGGCATCACCGAGATGTTCGCGGGATTTTTCGGCAGCGTGAGCCAGCGGCGCCAGCCGCGTCCGAGTTGTGCGTACGAGCGATAGAGCTGGCGGTTCGCGGACTGCTCCTGGCGCAGCCAGCGTGTCGCGACGGTGCGGACCGCTGCTTCGACGCGATCGCCTTCGAAGCGCACTGCCGCGACGGCGCCGTCGGCGTCGAACCAGTGCAGGTACGGCTCGCCGCCGATGCTGAACCGGGCGGGGCCGCAGCGATAGAGCACGCCGCGCAGCCGCTCGGGCAAAGTGCCCTCGACGTGCAGCGGCTCGAAGCCGTGCTCACGCGGGAGGTCGCGGAAGACTCCGCGCCAGGCGAGGTTTTCCTGCGTGGCGTGCATCACGGTTGGGGTGCCGCCGCCTCTGTAGGGCGTGGCTTCAGCCCGCCTCCCCCGGGGGCGGGCGGGCTGAAGCCACGCCCTACGTCACTTTCGTCAGGCAGCGTCGCCCACTTCTCATGCGCGCGCAGCGCGTGCGGCGTGCGCTTCCATTCGTTGTTCCCCGCCCAAAGCACGTCGCGCAATCCGCGCGCGGCGCGCGAGAGGGAGTCGAACGTGTGCCGCCACGCAAATCCCGCGACCTGGCGCGCGTACGTCATCAAACTGAACACGGCGTAGTCGCGCCACTTCTTCTCCGCGCGGAAGCGATACCACGTGACGTGGCGCGCTCCGGCCGGCAGGGTGAACGTCGCGGGCGCGTGCTGCTCCGGCTTGCCGAAGCCCATGTACGGCGGAAGGAACTTCAGCGCGCCGAGGCGGGCGAAGATGCGTTGATTCGCTTCCTTGTGCGTGATGCGTCCGGCGATTGCCTCGCCGATGTCGTCCGACGACGCCATGATCGCCGCGCGCACCTCGGGCAGATGACTGCTCAGCACTCCGATGTTGCCGGGCTGCGTCGTGACGTCGAGGTAATGCCGGTCGTTCGTCTTCAGATACCGCAGCAAATTCGCGAGCGGTCCGAACGTGCCGAGGAAGTTGCCCATTGCCCAGTTGCGATTCCAGGCGTTCCAGAGGTCGTAGCTCGCGAACGCATCGAACGAGCGTGACACGATCGTGTCGTAGTGATCGAAGCCGGTGTTCACGACCTCGTCGACGCGGCGGAAGCGCTCGATCGCGAAGTCGTTGTCGCGGAACGCCTCGAGCAGCGCGCCGGCCATCAGGTCGACGGCCACGGTCAGCACGGACATGCCGCTGGAGTAGAGCGGATCGACGAAGCAACCCGCGTGCGGAAGCTGGATCACGCGATGCGCGAGCATCGTCTTCTGCGAGTATTGAATGCGTCCGCTTCCGACCCATGGGCGCACGGGACGCGCGTCGGCGAAGTGTCTGCGGACCGTCGGGAAGCGCGCGGTGATCGAGCGGAACTCTTCCTCCGGCGTTCCCTGCGGCGTCGGATACTTGCGGCGATCGAGCATCAGTCCGACGCTCGTCAGCGGGTTCGTCGACTCGCGATGGTTGTTGAATGGGATGACCCAGATCCAGCCGCCGTCGAAGATGTGATGCATCGTCCCCTGCGAGAGCGGAGAGGGCGTGACCTTTTTCCCGTCGAGCAAGAGGTCGGCGGGCTTTACGTCGATGAAGTGGTTGTAGATCGCGCGCGTATCGGTGCGGAAGCGCGGCGTCTCGTCGCGCAGGCTCAACTGCGTCGCGACGTGCGAGCGCATGCCGCCGCCGTCGATGAGGAACGACGCGCGGACCTGCTCGCCGTTCGCGACGTTGATCCGCACTTCGTCATCGTCGAACTCGACGTTCGTCACTTTCACCGCTTGGCGGAAGTGCGCGCCGTACTTCACGGACATCGAGGCGAGGTAGGCGTCGGTGTCCTGGCGGAAGAGATGCGAGTCGGGTCCGAACGGCGGAGTGAGCGTTGGGAGCTGATTGGTCTCCTCGGGGCGATGCTTCTCTCCCTCGCGGTGATACATGAACGCGAACGAGCGCTTCACGCCGCACGCTGTGCTGACGTTGTCGCGCAGCGCCTGGAAGCTGCCGAGCCAGCCGACTTCGGGGACGCCATACTTTTCGGCGAGGATGCGCAGGCGGACGCCGGTCTCGGGAATGAGCGATTCGCCGATGGTGAACCGCGGATGCGTCAATTCCTCGATGAGCAACGTAGACAATCCGTGCTTCGCCAGGATGCACGCGAGCATCGACCCACCGATGCCCGAGCCAAGGATTGCCACGTCGTACTTATGCACGTACGCCAAGCAGAGACCTCCCAATTCCAACAGATGCGGATCTGTGGTGAAGCAATCAACATAGGGCGCCAAATTTGGTTAGTCCAGATCTAATAGTGGAACTTTTGCGTGACGCGTATCACGTTCAAGCTGAGGCACTTCTGCAGGTAGTGATGAAAAGGCGGAAAGCGTTTCAACGGATCATCTTCTTCGCGCTGATTCTGGGTGCGGCCGCGTTCGCTTACCTGCGTCCGCTGTCGGTCCTGTTCGTCGCGCGCGACATGTATCTCCGCGCGATCGGGATGCGCGGCGCGGAGGTCTACGTCGGCGGTCATCGGATTCACTACCGCGCGGGCGGCGAGGGTCCGCCGCTCGTGGTCGTGCACGGGATCGCGTCGCGCGCGGACGACGGCGCGCTGATCTATCGAGAGCTGATGCGTACGCACCGCGTCTACGCGCTCGATCTCCTCGGCTATGGCGACTCGGACCGTCCGCTCGACGGCGACTTTTCGATCGCGACTGAGGCGGAGATCATCCGCGGCTTCATGGACGCGGTCGGTCTGCGCCAGGCGGATGTGATGGGCGTGTCGATGGGTGGATGGGCCGTCTTGAAGATGGCAGCGGAGCATCCGGAGCGCGTGCGGCGTCTCGTGCTCGTCGCGAGCGGAGGGCTGCCGTTCGAGACGACGCTGACGGAAGCGTCGTTCTCGCCGACGACGATGGACGAGCTGCGCTTCTGTCTGGCGCTGCAGACGGATCGTGCGTCGTCGATCCCGACGTTCGTGCTGCGCGATTTTCTGTGGCGCTCGAAGGAGAAGGCGTGGGTGGTGCGGCGCTCGATGGGGTCGATGCTCACCGGCCGCGACATGCTCGACGGCAAGCTTCAGCGCGTGACGATGCCGGTGCTGCTGGTGTGGGGCACGAACGACCGCATCGTCCCGTTCCCGGTTTCCGCGAGGATGAAGAAGGAGCTGCCGCAAGCGGAGCTGGTAACGCTGGAAGGATGCGGCCACCTGGCGATCATCGAGTGCCGCGACCGCGCCGTACCCGCAATCGAGCGGTTTCTATGGAGTGCGGCGGCAAGGGTGGCCGCTTTCGAACGCGCGGCAAGAGCGTTGACGTTCCGTACTCGCCATGCATTCGAAAGCGGCGGCCTTGCCGCCGCACTCCATATCTACGTCAACCCCGACGGTAATCGCGGCGAGGACAGCAGCTCCGCGAACACTGCCCAACGATCGCCGCCTCGTTTCTCCACGTACTGGCGAACGAGGTCCTTGCCAAGGTTGTAGTTGATCACGTAGCTGCGGTACTGCTCGATGAACTTCACGCGCTGATTTGCGCGCGCGGGCGCCATCAGCGCGTACGTCGTCAGCCACTCCGCCGCGTCGTCCGCGGAGATCTCGCCGTCGAGATAACGTCGCGCGGCCTCGTTGCCGGCGTAGCCGGTGCGCGCGATCAGTTCGTGCACGCGGTAGTAATGCTCCGCGCGCGAGGCGTCGAGTCCCGCGACGGGGAAGAGGCGCTCCTTCTCCATCTGCACGCGCTCTTCCGCGGGGAACGCGACGTCGATACCGTAGTTCGCACTCCCCTCGGCGATGAGCGACTGCGCGGAGAAGAGCGCGTAGACCGAGAACTCCATCCAGCCGCGATCGCGCACGAGCGTTTTCTCGAGCAGCGAGTTGTAGACGTGATGTCCGGGATAGCCCTCGTGACAGGCGAGGTCGATGGCGCGGTCGATGAAGATCGGCAGGTCGGTGTTGACCTGGATGAGCGAGCGGAAGCCGCCCTGGTACCAGTTGTAGCCGCTCCACGATTTGTCGTTCACGTATTCGACCGTGAACGTCTCGCCGATCGGCAGCGCCATCCGATCGGCCGTCTTCTCGCGGCAGATGTCGATCGCGGCGCCGAAGACGTCGTCGAGTTTTTCACGAGCAATGACGAACTGCATGCGGTAGCTCTCGACGCGATCGGCGAGCCCGCCGCTCCCCGGGAGCTCGCGGTCGATCGCGGCGTTGATGCCGCGGAAGTAGTCCTCGCCATGCGTCGGCGCGATGGCGTCGTACAGCGCCTTCGACTCCTCGTCGAAACGCATCCGCCGTCCCTCGAGCATCTCTGCGCGCGCGATGAGCGCATCGGTCTGACGGCGGAGATAGTCGAGCCGCAGCGACTCCATCGCATCGTTCGAACGCGCATGCGCCTCGAGGTCTCCGCGCAACGCGACTGCCGCGTCGTGAATGAAGGGGAGGGTCGGTCGCGTCGTGCGCACTTCGTCCCGCCATTCGGCGGGACCGTAGTAGGAATCGACGTAATCGGCGTCGTGCTCGCCCATCGCGAGCACGAGCCGAACGTAACGTTCAGCGGCGTCGTTCATGACGCCACATTGTATGCAGGCACTTCACGGCTTGAACACGTGAATCGTTTTGCCCTCGACGCGATAGGCGTATCCGTTCTCGCGGATGATCTCGTCGAGCGCCTGATCCCACGGCGTGTCGACCACGTTCACGGTCACCGACCCCTGCACCTCGGCCGCGATGTCCATCTCCATGCCGGACAGTTTCCCGAACGTGCGCAGCACGTCCTGGATGTCGGCCTTGACGAGATTGAGACTGAGCGGTGCTCCGCTGAATCCCGGCGCCTGCTGCACGCCCGGCGCGGGGAAGTACATGACCGTGTTTTGTACCTCGCGACTGTCGTGCGTCGCGACGAGCGTGAGCGAGCCGCTGCCGTCGGGATTTGCCATCACGATGATCTGCCACTCGCGCTGGTCATTGCCGAAGCGCGTCGTTGCGCGCTCGCCCGGCTTCGTGATGACGGACGGTTCGCCCATCACCTCGCGCGTCTCGGTGTCGATCACGCGCATGCGGATCGAGAGGTTGCCGTCTGGCGTCTTGTTCATCGAGTAATTCAACTGATAGCGGCCGGCGTTGACGGTGACCGGATCGGCGGTGACCACACCGACGGCGGCGACGGTGAGGAGGACGGTGAGCATTGCGCTCGCGACGATGGTGCGGTGCGAGAGCGCGGATTTCCGGAGAGTGTCGTAACCCATGAGATGTTGAATCCTTTCTTTCAAATGTGCGTTGGCCATGCACGACACCGCGGGCACACGCGGCGCGAGGAGGGAGCGGCAGACTTTCGCGAGCGCGCCGACATACGTTTCGGCGGGCAGCGCGGCGTCCGCCACGCGCTCGTCGCATGCCGCTTCGCGAGCGGCGGCGATCCTGCGGTGGGCGAGCCAGACCAGCGGGTTGAACCAGAAAAGCGAACAGGCGACCGCCTCGGCGACGCCGAGGAGATTGTCGCGGCGTGCCACGTGTGCGCACTCGTGGCAGAGCAGCGACTCGAGCTCCTCGTCGTCGAGAGTGGAGCAACCGTCCGCGGGGAGGATGATCATCGGGCGAAGCACGCGGACGACCGCCGGTGCCTCGCACGTGGAGGACGCAATGAGATCGATGCTGTGAGAAACGCCGAGGCGACGGCGTGCGGCGTCGAGCGCGTCCTTCGTGCGTTGCGGCGGTGGCGTGGCCGCGCTCAGGGCGGTGGCGACGAGTCGCCGCGTGACGATCCACCAGCGGATGAGCAGCAATGCCGCGACGCTCGCCCAGACGATGAAGAAGATCTCGACCGGTGGAGCGGCGGACTTCAACACGCCGGCGACGGCGGGCGGATTGAAGATCGCCGCGTGATCGAGAAGGATCGGCTCGAGCGTCTTCGCGTTCCGCTCCACGAGATTCGTGACGAGAAACGAAGGCAGCGCCAGCGCGGCCATGCCCGCGACGAGGATCGCGTGGCGCGTGCGCGCGGTGAGCGGACGGATCCACGCCGCCGCGGCGATTGCCGCGGCGAGGATCGCGCTCGACACGATCACGTGCGTGACGAGATCGCCGATCATTTCTTCTCCCGTTTCTTCGTCTTCTTCCCCTCGGCCTGTTCGAGCGCCTTGAGGTCCTCGAGCGTCAGCTTCCCGCTCTCGAGGAGATGCGCCACCACGGGCTGCGCGGAGCCGCCGAAGAGCGCCAGCAGTTCGTCGACCACGCGTCGATAGGCGGAGGTCTTGGTGATGGACGGCTCGAACATCAGCGCGTTGCCGATCTTCCGTGTGCGGCGCACCGCGCCCTTCTGCTCCAGGCGCTGCACGATCGTTTGCACGGTCGTGTAGGCCGGACGTTTCTTCTCCGAGAGCGCGTCCATGACTTCGCGGACGGACGCTTCCTCGAGCCGCCAGAGGACGTCCATGATCTCGAGCTCGAACTTCGTCAGCTGTATCCGCATCTTGTAGTAGAATCTACTACGCACGTAGTAGCTTGTCAAGAGGCGGTAGCATCGAATGCATGAAAAAAGTGCTCGAGGTGCTCCTGGCGAATCTCGACGCGGCCTACTCGAAGAAGGGATGGCACGGCACGAACCTGCGCGGCTCGCTGCGCGGCGTGACGTCCGAGGAGGCGCTGTGGCGGCCGGGGAAGGGACGTCACAACGTTTGGGAGTTGACGGCGCACGCGGCGTATTGGAAGTACGCGGCGCGGAAC
>DASYGV010000154.1:0-24921 GCA_035999335.1 Thermoanaerobaculia bacterium
GCGGCACCTGGTGGCCTCGCTGCTGTCTCCTCGCGCCACCCTCGGCGAACTGCGCGCCGTACTCAACACGGCTCGGCGGGATTCGGCTCTTCCTCGGCCGACGCGTTTTTCCAAGTTCGCAGCAGTTCGACGTCGCGCACGAGCGAGGCCGCTTCGACGCCGAATGCGTCCGCGAGCCGCAGGATGGTCGTCAGGCTCGGCACGTTCAGGCCGCGCTCGAGCACGCCCAGCCAATCGGAATTCATCCCGCTCACCCGTCCTAGGTCCTCGAGCGTCCAACGACGCTCTGTCCGCATTCGATAGATGATCGTGCCGAAGAGCACTGCGTTGGCATCGAGTGACTTGGCCTTCGGCATCACCGAAATGGTAACAGCCGAGGCAATCAATGGATCGGGTGGACGCGATTCGAAGTCGCGTACACCCGATCCTTGGATCTGATGCACGCCATCCAAAGTCATGTGCACGCCATCGGGCGTGGTTATCATGCGTCCACGAGCACCGCATCGTCAGCCGCGCATCTCTTCATGCGACCCGTCGTGGTCCTGATCCTGCTTCTCGTCGCGTCGCTCGCCTACCTCGCGCCGTTCGTCCGCTCCGGTTGGGTGCCGCACGACGAAGGCCTTCTGGGGGGCACGGCGGAGCGGGTGATGGCGGGCGAGCGGCCGCACGTCGATTTCGACGATCCTTATACCGGCGGCCAGGCGTACCTTCACGCGCTTGCTTTTCGCATCGGCGGCGCGCGCCTCTCGACGCTGCGTTGGCTGTTGTACGCATTTTCGATCCCGTTCATCGTGGCTTTGTGGGCCATCGCGCGCCGCGCGCTCTCGCCATGGTGGGCCGCTGCCGTTGCCGGCGCGGGCGTCGTCTGGAGCCTCCCGAACTACTTCGCATCGCTGCCGTCCTGGTACAACCTCTTCTTCGCGTTGTTCGGGCTCGTCGCATTGCTGCGATGGCTCGAAACGCGCGGCCGATGGTGGATCGTCGCTGCGGGCTTGTGCGGCGGTTTGTCGATCCTCGTGAAGATCAGCGGTCTCTACTTCGTCGCGGCCGTGTTTGTGGTGTTGCTGCACGCGGATGACGAACAGCATCGGCGAACGCGCCTCGGCGCGATCTTCGCGATCGCGGGCAGCGTCCTCGCCGCACTGTTCCCGATCTTCATCCTGGCGAAACGCGTCTCGATCGAGTCGATCGCGCATTTCGTCATTCCGCCGGCACTCATCTGTCTGGTCATTGCAAGCGACGCGTGGCGGCGTGGCGCCGCTCCTCCAGGCGTCCTGCTGCGACGGGTCGCGCTGCTCGCCGTGGGCGTGGTACTGCCGATCTCCTGTTTCGCCGCGCCTTACGTCGCGGCCGGCCGATTACGGATGTTGCTCGACGGGATCTTCATCGCGCCGCAAAGGCGTCTCGCATTCGCCGCCTTCGATCTGCCGCCGCTGTGGACGTCCATCGCCGCGCTGCCGCTCGTCTTCGCGCTGCTGCCCGCACGATCTCGGACTCCGGCGATCGTCGCCGGAGTCGTCGCGCTCGCGGCGATTCCGTTCGTGTCGGATGCGCCGCTGTACGACGCCATCTGGTGGGCCGTGCGGTCGTTCCTCCTCGGTCTGACCATCGTCGCAGCCTATTTGCTGATTCGCTACCCGGTCCAGGGGCGCCAGCGCCAGGAGCTCGTTGCGGTCTTGGCAGTCGCTTCGTTCTGCGCGCTCATCCAGTTCCCCTACGCGTACGGCATTTACTTCTGCTACGTCGCGCCGCTGGTTCTGCTCGTGGCTGTTTTCCTGCTGCGCTATCGCTCGTCGATCGACCCGCGCTACCGCGCGTCGCTTGACGCTGAGATTGAATTCCCCTTCGCAGCCGCGGCCCTCGCGTTTGCAACGGCGTTCGCAATCGTCTGGCTGAATACGAGCCGGATCACGACTTTCGGCGAGCGCTATGAGCGGCGCAGCGAGGTGAAGCTTCTTCTTCCCGCGCGCGCGAACCTTGATGTTCCCGCCGTCCATGCCGACGGCTATACGCAGCTCGTGCAGGTGATCGATGAGCATGCGCGATCCGGCGTGATTTACGCGTTCCCCGATTGTCCGGAGGTGTACTTTCTCGCGGGGAAACGAAGTCCGACGCGCGGCTTTTACGACTTCCTCGGCGTCTCCGATGTCGACACGATCATCGACGACGTCGACGTTGTAGTCATCAACCATATCCCGGAGTTCTCCCCGCCTGTCGACGACCGTGTCGCGGCAATGCTGCGCCAGCGGTTTCGCGAAGGGCGGGAGATCGGTCCGTTCGAGGTGCGATGGAGAAGCGAGGCAAAGTAGTGGCGTTGCTGGCGCAGCCGGCTGTTTACCGGCTGTGGCAGGCGCCGTTCGCAGCCCGAAAGCTCGCGCCGCTGATTGCGACCGGCATCGCCGGACGTGCGCGGCGAGTGCTGGACGTCGGGTGCGGGCCCGGCACGAACGCACCGTTCTTCGCCGGTGCCGACTACCTCGGCGTCGATCTCAATCCGCGCTACATCGAGGACGCACGGCGACGTTTTCCGAATGCGCGATTCGAAGTCGCCGACGTGACGAGCGGCGTCTTTGCGCTGCAGCACAGCTTCGACTTCATCCTGATGAACAGCCTGCTCCATCACATCGACGACGGAGGAGCGCGCCATGTGCTCGATCAAGTTGCCCGGTTGCTGACGCACGACGGAACGGTGCACATCCTCGACCTCGTGCTGCCGGAACGCTGGTCGCCTTCGCGCGCGCTCGCACGGCTCGACCGCGGCGAGCATCCGCGGCCGCTGTCCGAATGGCGGGAGCTCTTCCGGCGGTCGTTCACCGAGGAGACGTTCGAGCCGTATCCGCTCGGCGTCGGGCCGTTGACCCTTTGGAGTATGGTCTACTTCCGCGGACACAGCCGATGACGGAACTGCGCATTTCGGTCGCCGTGCCAATGTACGACGAGGAAGAGAACGTGGCGGAGTTGTTGCGCCGTCTGTCCGCCGTGCTGTTGGAGATCCCCTCCCGGCACGAGATCGTCGCCGTCGACGACGGCAGCTCCGATCGGACGCTCGAATTCCTGCGCAATACTTCGCTGAACGGCGTCGATCTCGTCATCGTGTCGTTCTCGCGCAATTTCGGTCATCAGTCCGCGTATTCGGCTGCGCTGGACCATGCGACGGGCGACGTCATCATCCTCATCGACGGAGACCTGCAGGATCCTCCGGAGCTCATCCCCCAACTCGTCGCGAAACATCGGGAAGGATTCGACGTGGTCTACGCCCGGCGCGGGCACCGCGACGCGCCGTGGCATCTGCGCGTGCTGTATCGCCTCTTCTACCGCCTGATGGAGACGATGTCGGATACGCCGATGCCGCTCGACAGCGGCGACTTCTCGCTCATCTCCCGGCGTGTCGCCGATGTCATCCGCGGCGCGCCCGAACGTCATCGATATCTCCGCGGCCTCCGCGCGTGGGCTGGGTTCCGCCAGGTCGGAATCGAAGTGCCGCGGCCGGCGCGCGCGAAAGGAACGTCGAAGTACACGGCGAGCAAACTGCTGGCGCTCGCTTTCGACGGACTCTTCTCGTTCTCGCGCATCCCCTTGCGTGTTGCGGCAACGCTCGGCGTATTCACCGTCGCCGCGGCAATGCTGTTCGGGCTCTATTCGCTGTTCGCGAAATTCGTCCTCCACCAATCGCCGCAGGGCTTCACCGCGTTGATTCTGACGATCATCTTCGTCTCTGGCGTCCAGCTTTTCTTTCTGGGTGTGATCGGCGAATACGTCGGACGCATCTATACCGAAGTGAAGGCGCGGCCGCGCTACGTCGTCGCCGAAGTCATTCGGAAGTAGCGATGGAGCGGGACTATGGCGCGGCGTACCGCGAGCTGTACGAACGCCACTGGTGGTGGCGCGCACGCGAGGCGATGCTCATCGCCGAGCTTCGCCGTCTACGTCCTCCCGATGGTTTCGGCGACATTCTCGACATCGGCTGCGGCGACGGTTTGTTTTTCGACGAGCTGCGACAGTTCGGAAAACCGCAAGGCATCGAGCCCGACGCGGCGCTCGTGAGCGAAGACACCCGCCGTCGCGGCGAAGTCCATGTCGGTCCGCTCGAGGACTTCCGCACCGACCGCCGTTTCGGTCTCATCGTCATGGCCGACGTTCTCGAGCACGTGCAGGACGACGCGGCGTTCCTCGCCCGCGCCCTCGAGCTCCTTCGCAATGACGGACTCATTGTCGCGACGGTCCCGGCTTTGCCGTTCCTCTGGAGTGCTCACGATGAAGTGAACCACCACTATCGCCGCTATACGCGCGCAACGCTCCGCGCGCTGGCCTCACGTGCGGGCGCGGAAGTCGTCGCGATGAGTTGGTGGTTTCGGTGGACCGCGCCTTTACGCCTGGTCGCCAAGCTCGCCCGCCCGCGCGCGCAAACGATCGCCGCGATTCCCAGCGCGCCAATCAATGCGGCGCTCGAACGGCTTTCGCTGCTCGACTATCAATTGCGAAGATTGCCGCTGGGACCAGGGACGTCGCTGTTCGCATTGCTTCGGCGAACGAGGTGATTAGCCCCCGGCTGAAGCCGGGGGCTATTTCTTGTTGCGGAGCCAATCCGCGATCGCGGTCCGCTCGCCATATTCGGCCCAACCCAGCGGCGTACCGCTATAGACCGTGTCCTGGATATCCAGACGCGCGCCTCGGTCGACGAGCAATTGCACCACGTCCATATGATCGGACCAAACCGCCTGATGCAACGGCGTCGAGTGCGAGTGAAATCCGTCGGGGTTGTAGCGATTGGGATCTTCGCCCGCATCGAGGAGCAACCGGACCACCGCGGTGTGCCCGTGTTGAGCCGCGAGCGCAAGCGCGATGTGTCTGCTCCGTGCATCCGCGTCCGGGAGCAAACGCGCCACGTCGTCCAAACGGCCGAGTCCCGCTGCGGCGGCGACGTCGTTCAATGGCGCGCCGCGTCGCGTAAGAGCTTCCGCGGTGTCCTGATATCCGAACGCCAGCGCGGTCATGACCGACGACTGCCAGTTCGTGCCTGGTCCTTCGAATGCCGCGCCATAGTCGATCAGCAATTCGGCGAGCGCCACCTGCACACCTGCGTTGGCCGGATGACAGCTCGAGACGAGCATGCTCATCGTGGTGCACTTCACGTCATACAGGTCCGCCAGCGCATCGACTTCGGCGCCGGCATCCAGCAGGACCTTCGCGACTTCCACCGCGTTCTTTGGCGTCTTCTGTCGACCCCCTTCGACGCCGTTTGCACCGATGTAGTGCAACAGCGTCGAGTGATGTCTCCTCGTCGATCGCGCGCGGATCAGATCCGGATTCTCGCGCAGCATCGAGCGAAGCGTCTCGACGTCGCCGGAGATCACCGCCTCCACCGCCGCCTCGAAACGCGCGACCTCCGGGTCGTTCGTCACCGCATGAGTGAACTTCGCGAGATCGTCCCAACCGCCGAAGCCATATTCGCGCGCGATGACCATTTGTGCGTCGGCAAGGTCCAGCGTTGCGGCTCGGACGTCATCCACGGACTTGCCGCGGAAGCGCGGGTGCTCCCACTTGAAGCGCCACGGCGCGGGCCCATCGCCGGGCGCCAGCTCAGAGAACAGTGTTTCAGCCTGTCGCTGATACTGGTCGAGCGTTGCTCGATACGGAAGATCTTCGGCCCCGCTCATGTCGGTCGGTCGCTCCCCGAGGACGTCGCGATAGTACTCCGCAGCCGGAAGAGCCGGTTACGTCCTCGTCAAAAAACTGTCGCGAAAAATTCAACACACCGAAGAACGCCCCCATCCCGCCGCGACGGACTGTCCGTCCAGTCGCAATCCCGTCAACAACTTACCGATCGGTCGGGTGGGTGGTCTGTCCAGTGCACAAGCGCCGTTCGTACCCGCCAGCTGTGACGTTTCAGGAAACGACGAAAATGGAAACGTGTGGGCTTGACTTCCAATGCTCGTCTCACCTGCTCCCGCGGGTGCCTCCACGTTTGTGTGGTACAACATCCCGAAACGTCCCAATCGAAGCTCACCCTGACCGCCCGGGATCCGTGCGGTCGAATGTTCGTCGTCCAACTACGAACGAGTGAAATGAGGAGGAGGCTACACATGAGGAGAGGCCCTATTCACATGGTTCGAGCGGCCATGGTCGCCGCATTGGTCGTCGCGCTGATGATCGGTATCAGCGCTTCCGCGCAGTATCAGACGGGAAACATCTACGGGAAGACCACCGCGAAAGACGGCACGGCGCTGCCTGGAGTCACCGTCACGTTGTCGGGTGTAGGCGCACCGCAGACGACGATGAGCGACGACACGGGCATGTTCCGATTCATCAACCTCTCGCCCGGCTCGTACACGATCAAGGCCGATCTCTCGGGGATGGGCTCGGCGATCCGCACGGGCGTCGGCGTTCGCGTCGGCGCGAACGCGGACATCGAGCTCACGCTGAATCCTTCGATGTCCGAGGCGATCACGGTCTCGGCCGAAGCGCCGCTGCTCGACGTTCGCAAGAGCGGCACCGGCACGACGGTCGATCAACTGATGCTCGACTCCGTCCCGACCGCGCGCGACCCGTGGATGATCCTGCAGTCCACCCCCGGCGTGTTCGTCGACCGCATCAACGTCGGCGGAACGCAGAGCGGACAGCAGTCGATCTACATCTCCAAGGGCGCACCGCGCGCCGACGGTACGTGGAACATCGACGGCGTCAACATCACCGACATGGGCGCCACCGGCTCCTCACCCACCTACTACGACTTCGACACGTTCGAGGAAATGCAGATCACGACCGGCGGCTCGGACCCGCGCATTCAGACGGCCGGCGTGCAGATGAACATGGTCACCAAGCGCGGCACGAACGACTACAGCGGATCGGCGCGTTATCTCTACGTGCCGGGCAGCTCGTCCGCCGAGGCGACGGTTCCGTCCGAAGCGTCGAGTTATCTCTCCGCGACGAACAGCGTCAACTACGTTCGTGATTACGGCGGCGAGATCGGCGGACCGGTGTGGCGCGACCGCATCTGGATCTGGGGCGCGCGCGCCGACCAGAAGATCTCCACGTGGCAGTCGATGCCGTTCCCGGCGCCGACGTTCTTCATCCCGGATGACACGATCCTGCGCAACAAGAACTTGAAAGCCAACGCGCAGATCATGGCCAGCAACAGCTTCGTTGCGTCGTACACCTACGGCGACAAATACCGCAATGCGCGCGACCTGTCCCCGTCCCGTCCGTTCGAGACGGCCTGGAAGCAGACCGGTCCGACGAAGGTGTACAAGCTCGAAGACACGCAGCTCATCGGACAGAACCTCTACTTGACCGCGATGTGGTCGAAGGTCGACGGCGGCTTCGGTCTCTTCGGCAACGGCGGCTTCGGCCCCGACGCGCCGTCGCTGTGGTTCGACGATGCCAATGTCGCCCACGACAACTACTACACATACTCGACCGTGCGTCCGCAGAAGCAGCTTCGACTCGACGGATCGTACTTCGTCGACATCGCCGGCTTGAACAATGAATTCAAGTTCGGGTACGGCTTCCGTGACACTCCGGTCGATTCGGCGTCTGTGTATCCCGGCGACGCGTTCGGCTACTGGGACTTCAGTTTCGCGGACTCCGCCGAGTGCACCGGCACCGCGACGAAGGATTGCGGTGTCGCCGTCCTGCTCCGTCAGCCGACCGCTGCCTACTCGGGTGAGTACAACGAGTTTTACGTCGGCGACACGATCATGTTCGGCAACATGACCATTCAGGCCGGTCTGCGCTATGACGACCAGGCTTCGAAGATCGAGGCCATGGCGGTCGACGGCAATCCGGTGATCGGCACCGCGCTCAATCTGCCCTGCATCGCCAGCCTGAACTGCGCCGGCGGCTCGGTCAATGCGCACCTTCCGGGCCTCAATTATCCGGGCCAGGACGAGGAGCTCGCCTGGACCAGTCTTTCGCCGCGCATCGGCCTCACCTATGCGCTCGGCACACAGAGGAAGACTCTGTTGCGCGCGGGATACAACCGCTACACCAGCCAGCTCGGCTCCACGATCTCGAGCTCCAGCCCCGTCGGCAACAGCCAGATGACGTTCTGGGGCATCGATGCGAACGGCGACCACACGATTCAGCGCAATGAGCTGAGCAAGGTTCGCAGCTTCACCGGGATCAATCCGGCCAACCCGACCTCGCTCACGTCCACGCGCCGTATCGACTACGACATGAACCCGCCCACCACCGACGAGTTCCTGATCGGATTCGAGCACGAGATCTGGACCGACTTCTCCGTCGGCGCCACGTTCACGCACCGTTCGAACAGCGACCTCGTGGCCCTGCGCTACGAGAAGACCCAGGGACAGGGCGACTGGTTCACTCAGGCCGACTTCGTACAGACGGGCGTGACGCAGGCCTGCATGGTTCCGCTCGTCGGCGGCGCCTGTCCGGCCGGAAACGCAATCGCCGGTGCTCCTGTATACGGCCTTCGCCCGGGTGTTCCGAGTCCGACGTTTTCGGTCATCACGAGCCGTCCCGACTACAGCCAGACTTACAATGGCCTCGAAGTCACGGCCACGAAGCGCATGTCGCGTAGTTGGATGATGCGCGTCAACGCCAGCTACAACGACTACACCGAGGACTGCGGTGCCGACTCGTTCGCGAACCCGACCAAGGGTCTGCCGGCCACCGGCATCGTCAACGGTGCTGCCGTTTACGCGGGCGCTCCGGCCTGCATCGGCGGCCTAGTCGCCCCGCAGTCGGCCGGCTCGGGTGCGTTCGGCAACGTCTTCATCAACTCGAAGTACAACGCCAACCTCAGCGCCGTCTACGTCGCCCCGTGGGACATCAACATCGGCGCGAACCTTCTCTATCGCCAGGGTTATCCTGACGTGCTCCGGGCCGTCTCCGGGGCTGCCACCGTGGCGTACGAGGAGATCGGCGACCGTCGCTTCGACAACGTCCACCAGCTCGACCTGCGTTTGGCCAAGGACTTCCGCATCATGAACATGGCCACGTTCCAGGTCTCCGCCGACATCTTCAATGCGACCAACGAGCGCACGATCCTTCAGCGCAACGGTCTGACGACGACGGGCGCCGCGCGCCGCATCACGGAGATGCAGGCGCCGCGCGTGTTCCGCATCGGCGGCAAGGTCACCTTCTAATCGTCGAACTCATCGCAGTCGAAAATGCCCGCCGGGAAACCGGCGGGCATTTTTTTTGGGAGGGCCGGCCATTCTGGCCGCTCCCGCTCTGTCATCCTGAGCCGGCGCAGCGCGGCGAAGGACCCCCTCATTGATCGCGCGGGCATCGCAAAACCGCAGGGGGTCCTTCGCCGTCTTCGCGGCTCAGGATGACAGTTGTGGCATTCAACGCAAGGCCTCGAGGGCGCGCTTCGCGGCGGCGATGTCCGCGCTGTAGCGCGCCGGCGGCGCGATGCGCACGAATTCCGCGAGCGCCCGGCGCGCCTCGTCCCGGTCGCCGCGTCGCGCCGCGAGAATGCCCAGGTTGTACAGCGCGTCGTATTGACGGCGATCGATCGTGAACGATTGCTTCCATGCTTCCTGAGCGCGCGCGGAGTCTCCTTTGCGGATGTACACGACTCCGAGCGTGTTCAGCGCCAGCGGCAATCGCGGATTCAATTGCAGCGCGCGCGTGAGATTCTCTTCCGCGCCGCGCACGTCGTTCGCACGCAACGCTGTAATGCCGAGGTTCTCGTACGCGGGCGCATTGTTCGGATCGAGCGCAATGGCTCTCTGGAACTGCGCGACCGCCTCGCGAAGCCGGCCGCCCTCCGACAATGCGATGCCGTAGGCATTGAGCACGTCCGCATCGGCATCCCCGCCCGCCAGCGGCGTAATGATCTCGAGCGCCTCGGACGCACGACCCGTTTCCGTCAGCAATTTCGCGAGCTGGACTTTCGAGGGCGTCGACGCCTGTCCCGTTCTCACGAGCCCCTTTAAGGTCTCGATCGCTTCCGGAACTCGCTCCGATTCCTGAAGGACGAATGCGAGCAGCTCGATCCCGACCCCCATGCGCGGCTGCTCCCGAACGACGTCACGCGCGAGTTGGATTGCTTTCTCCGCCTCGCCGCGCTGGTGAAGCTCGATGATCTGATGGATCTTCGCGTCGATGTGCACGAGGTTCTTCGGATCGTCGGACGCGGTGACGTTCGGTGCCGAGGCTCCAATGACGTATCCGAGGCTGCGCAGCCGCGCCGCCTCCTCGGCCGAAATGCTTCGTCCCTCCCTCGGCGACACCTGCACTTCACGCAATGCAGTGCGCGCGGCGGTGCTCTCGCGGCGGCGCTCCGTGTACAAATTTTTCGTTTCGCCGGGATCGCTCTTCAGGTCGTACAACTCCGAGAGCGGCAAGTCGATGAATTTCAGATCGTCGCGAATGATGCCGGTCAGCGGCGCCCATCCACGGTTCAGCGACGTGGAGAGCGCCTCGAAATAGGTGTCGGCTTTCTTCAATGGACGCAGCAGCGATTGTCCCGGCAGATCGGCAGTCATTCCGGCGCGCTCGAGCAGTGTCGGCACAATGTCGATATGCCGCGCATACCCGGCTTCGCGACGCGCGGCGATTCCCGGACCGACGACGAGCAACGGCACTTTCAACGTCGCCTCGTACGCGAAGAGACCGTGAGTCAGCTCACCATGATCGCCGAGAGCTTCGCCGTGATCGGACGTCACAACGAGCGTGGTGTCGGCATTGAGCAGCGGCGCGAGATGATGCTGCAGCGCGGTATCGACTTTCTCCACTTCCCCGAGGTACGTCGGAACGTACGGCGCGTGCGGTTCGTAAAGATGAATCCACAGGAATCGCTTGCGGCCCGCGGCCGACTGCCACCAACTTGCCGCCGACTGCAGCACTGCGTCCGCTCCGCGCTCCTGCAGCGCGAAATCCGACGACGAGCGGCCCTTGCCGTAGTTGTCGTCGTAAACGTCGAAGCCCTGATCGAGATTGAAACGTGCGTCGAGCGGAAACGCGGCAACGAACGCCCCCGTCGCATATCCCGCGCCGCGCAGCCGTTCGGCCAGCGTCTCCACCTGCTCGTCGAGCACGTATCCCGCGTTCTCGCGCACGCCGTGCTGATAGGGATTGAGACCGGTGAGGATGTTGACGTGCGACGGGAGTGTGACGACGTTGTGCGCGTGCGCGTTCGTGAAGACCACACCGCGTTTCGCAAGGCCGTCGAGGAACGGCGTCTTCACCCGCGCATTGCCCGCGAACCCGGCGGAATCGGCGCGCCAGGTGTCGATCGTGACGAGCACGAGATCTCCGGATGCAGCGGCAGTAAGCGTCGTTTGTTCGCGCTCCCCACACGCGGCCAGCGCGATCAGAGTGATGAAAACTGCCAAGGACCTCACGCGGCGCATTTCATCACACTGGAACGCCGCCGTCCCCGGCGGCTGGTCCGCAGGCGTCCCGCGCCTGCGTTCTGCGGGGCGGCGAGGACGCCGCCCGGCCAGCCGGCGAGGACGCCGGCGTTCCACTCATGAACGCGACGACACCGCCCCTGCCACCGGGTCGCGCGACGGCGGCCGGTGCGATGTCGTCGCGAGCGATTTGTCGAGCTACTGCTGCTGATACAGCTTCAGAACGAACGCGGCACCGATCGCGCCGCCGGCTCCGGCCGGACCACCCGCCCACCAGACATCGACGTAGTACACGCCCGGCTTCACGTCGGTCGGTCCGTCGCCGATGCGCTGGAAGAAGTTCGCGCCGATCTCGTCGACGTCCGTCTCGGCCTCGATGAACACCGCCGGGCCATAGATGCCGTACGGCGTCTCATAGTGACCGTACATATGCTGAGGACCCGCGCTGCCGTCCGTCGGCGTCAGCGTCACCTGGTAAAACGTGATCGGCGACGTGCCGTACGCCTGCGCGCTGCCCGTGACCGCGCTGAAGTGCGCGTTGAGGCAACCCTCCCGAAGCTCCACTTTCGTGGTCAGCACCGGGGTCTTGTCGAACCGATTCGACTCGCCGCCGCCCGTGGCGTTGCTGAAGTTGTGGGTGGTCGTCTTCACTCCTTCGAAGCCGATGTCCTGCACAAAATTGATCGCTCCCCGGCACCCTTCCGGCTGGGTCGGGTCATGGAAATAGGGGCTGTTGGCGCCAGCTCCGCCACTGAGAATCCCCTTCGCCTGCGCGACCAGCGGCATCGCCGTGACCATCACCGCGACTGCGACCAACGCAACGATCCTGCTCTTCCGTCCATTACGCACCATTTCATCCTCCTTCGGTTTTTCGATACGCGACCGGCAGACGGACCGGTGACACCGAGGACGTGCGACGTCGTTCGTGAAGGACGGTTGTCGAGAAAATGCGCTCCCCACAGAGCTCTCGACAGCAGCGTCGCTGCTCGGTTCCTGCGAAATCACCGATACGCTGCGGACAGATATAGTTCCACCCTAGTGATTTCGCAAGCAGTAATTATGGGAGGCGCTACGGCAAAATGTGATCCACGTCACGCGGTCGCGTCGAACATCCGCAGCAGCGCGCGCTCGGCCGGCACGCGGATCTCTTCCGGCACGTTGATCTCGTAGCGCATGTACAGCAGCGAGTCGCGCACGTCCTCGAGCGTCGTCACCTTCATAAACGCGCAGAGCTTGCAGCCCTTCAGGAACTTCTTGTCCGGCACCTCCATCGCCAGGCGGTCCGAAAGACCGCACTCCGTGACGACGAGGAAACGATCCGCCTGATTCTCCTTCGCGTAACGCACCATCCCCGAGGTCGAGAGGACCGCGTCCGCGAGTCGGGCGACGTCGGGGCGGCACTCCGGATGAACGAGGATCTTCAGCTCCGGATCGGCCTGGCGGATCCGCGAGATCTCCTCGGGCGTGATCTGCTGGTGCACGTAACAGAAGCCGTCCCACGGAATGATGTTCTTCTCCGGCACCTGGTCGGCCACGTGCTGCGCGAGATTCCGGTCGGGCACGAAGAGAATGTTCTCGTTCGGGAGCGTGCGCACGACCTTCGCCGCATTCGCCGAGGTGACGATGATGTCGGACAGCGCCTTCACCGCCGCGGTGGTGTTCACGTAGCTGACCACGCCCAGATCGGGATACTGCTTCTTCAGCTCCTCGATCCGCGCCGCGAGATCCTCGGCGGGCGCGGAGTCCGCCAGCTGGCACCCGGCCATCGCATTCGGCAGCAGGACGGTCTTCGTTGGATTGACGATCTTCGCCGTCTCGGCCATGAAGTGCACGCCCGCGAACTCGATGACGTCCGCGTCTCTGACTTTCGACGCCATGAGCGCGAGCTCGAGCGAGTCGCCGACGAAGTCCGCCACCTTCAGGATCTCGGGGCGGTAATAGTTGTGCGCGACGATGACCGCGTTCCGTTCCTTCTTGAGCTTCCGGATCTCCTCGTGGAGCACCTCGAACTCACGGACTTCCTCCTCTGTGTACTCGTACGTGGTGACGCGGCTGAGCTCTTCGAAAAGCGTCGACATGTTCTCCTCTTACAACCTGCAACCGGCTACTGCTGTTTCAGCGCCACGACCGTCGCGCCCCATCCCCCGCCTGATCCGTCCGCGTCGGTGAACCCGTCCACGAAATCCAGCGTCTGCAACAGAGAGCGGATCCGCTCGCGCTGCACACCGATGCCGCGTCCGTGAATGAGCCGCACCTGACGGAAACCGCGCGCGTGCGCCTCGGTCAGATACTCGCGCGCGACGTCCTTGATCTCATTCGGCAGAAACGGGTGCAGATCGAGCGTGTCGGTGATCGGAATCTCGATCGGCGCGTCATCGTCCACGGGCGCATTCTAGTGGCTCTGTCATCTGACAGCGTGGGCCTCTGCGCCCTGCCCTCTGAACCTGTGCGATACTTTCGCCTCCCATGGTCCTGTTCAATCACGCCACCCGCGAGATGACGGCGAAGATCGTGTACTACGGTCCCGGTCTCTGCGGCAAAACGACCAATCTGATGGTCATCTTCGACAAGCTCGACCCCAAATCGAAGGGAAAGATGCTGTCGCTGGCCACCAAGACCGATCGTACGCTGTTCTTCGATCTCCTCCCGGTCGACATCGGCAAAGTCGGGCCGTTCAGCCTCAAGATCCAGCTCTATACCGTCCCCGGACAGGTCTTCTACAACGAGACCCGCAAGCTCGTGCTGAAGGGCGCCGACTCGGTCGTCTTCGTCGCCGACTCGCAGCCGGCGATGATCGAGGCGGACCGCGAGTCGTTCGCGAACCTGATGGACAACCTCCAGGAGAACCAGATCGATCCGCACGACACGCCGATCGTGATCCAGTTCAACAAGCGCGATCTCCCCGGCGTGCTCCCGATCGAGGCCCTTCAGGAGAACCTCGGATTCGAAGGCTATCCCTACACCGAGGCCTCCGCGCTCAAGGGCGAAGGCGTGATGGAGACGTTCAAGCTGATCTCGAAGATCACCGCGAAACATCTCTTCGCGAAGCTCAAGGGAAGCTCGGGCGGAGCGCCGAAGAAGAAGGTCGCGCTGAAGGCCGCGCCGATGCGCGAGCCCGAAGTCGAAGTCGAGCCGGAACCGCTGGCGATGCTCGACAACGATCCGATGGCCGAGGCGCCGAACCCGTTCGCGGACTCCGTTCCCTTCGCTGATTCCGACGTGCCCGTCGAAGCCGACTACGACAACGCGGAAGAAGTTTCGCTCGATCAACTGCTCGCCGAAGGACGCTCGCGTCCCTCGACGTTCTCCGGCAACGTGGCGGTCCCTGACGAAGAAGTCGATGAGCTCCGCGTCGAGCAACTCGTCAAAGAGGAGGTGCCCGTGTCGGTCGCGGTGATGGAGGAAGAGCCCGCGGTCGCCGCGGAAGCCGCGGTTTCTCCGGACTCCCGTGTGGCCGAGCTCGAGTCGCAGATCTCCTTGCTCGAACAGAAGCTGCTCATCCGCCAAACGGCGCTGGCGTCGATCCTTCGCGAGCTCGACGATTTGCGCGCGCGCGTCAGCGCGCAGCTCGAAACGTAAGCCCCCGCCCTACGTCGTACAATCATCCCAATACACATCGGAGGCCAAGCAAACCCATGCGTCGCACTCTCACACTCATGCTCTGTCTTTCTCTCGCTCTCGTTGGCTGCAAAGTGAAAGAGGCCGTAGACAAAGCGGCGATCTCGAAGGATCTGAAGGAGCGCGGTACGACCGATCTCATGAAAGAGGTCGCGAACGACTCCTATGATCCGCCGCAGGACGGACGGCTCACCGACAACCAGGTGAACATGTACCTAAAGGTGCGCGAGCACGAAAAGAAGATCGCCAAGGTGGCGAAGGCCGAGCTCGAGAAGCACGCCGAAGAGGCCAAGAAGAAGGGCGACAAGTCCATCGGCGGATTCATGGAAGGGATGAAGGCCCTGGGCTCGGCCGCGGACTTCCTCACCGCCGACATCCGCGCGGCGAAAGACCTCGGCTACAACACGCAGGAGTACCTGTGGGTCAAGCAGCAGATCATGGCGGCGTCGACCGCCGAGATGGCCGAGCAGTTCAGCAACGCCATGGCCGCGAACTTCGACAAGGCCTACGTCGAGGCGAAGAAGGCGCACGACGAGGCGAAGGACGAGAGCACCAAGAAGCTCTACGCCGACGTCCTCGCCGGGTATGACAAGTCGAAGCAGGAGATGACCGCGACGCAGAGCGAAGATCCGGCCATCGCGTACAACAAACAGCTCCTGGCAAAGTACGAGAGCGCCTTGAACGCATTCGCGCATGAGCTCTCGAAGTACGAGGACAAGCCGGGCGAAGCGCAGAAGGCGGTCGAGGGGATCGAGAAGCTCAACGATCAGGCGAAGCAGCAGTGACGCTGCGTTGTTCGCGCTGCGATTGGCAGTCGCCCATCGACGCGCTCTACAACCTCTGTCCCAACTGCAGCGCACCGATCCTTGTGCACTACGAGCTCACGCGCGCACCGCGCGTGAGCTCGTCAAGAAATGATATGTGGCGCTATCGCGCCGTCCTCCCTACCGTCTCCGACGACGAGATCGTCACCCTCGGCGAAGGCATCACGCCCTTGCTCCCATCGCGCACGCAGCGCAACGTCTTCATCAAAGACGAGTCGAAGAACCCGACGCGCTCGTTCAAGTCGCGGGGCATGGCGGCGGCGGTGACGATGGCGCGCAAGCTCGGCGCGCGAAGCCTCGCAGCGCCGACCGCGGGCAACGCCGGCGCAGCGCTCTCCGCGTACGGCGCGCGCGCGGGACTGCCGGTGTTCGTGGCGATGCCGAAGGACACGCCGGCGTCGATCGTCGACGAGTGCCGTGACTACGGCGCGCAGGTGGAGCTCGTCGAAGGCGTGATCACCGACGCGGCGAAGCGCGTGCAGCAGTTCATTCGTGACAACGGTGGTTTCGATCTCTCGACGTTGAAAGAGCCGTATCGCGTCGAGGGGAAAAAGATCATGGGTTACGAGCTGGCCGCTGATTTCGAAAAGGACCTCGGCCGGCTACCCGACGTGATCCTCTACCCGACCGGCGGAGGCACGGGTTTGATCGGCATGTGGAAGGCGTTCGACGAGATGGAGCGCCTCGGCTGGATCGACTCTCACCGCCCCCGGATGTGGAGCGTGCAGTCGAGCGGCTGCGCGCCGGTCGTGCGCGCGTTCGAGCAGCAGCTCGAGACCGCGCCCGAATGGGAGTCGCCGCGGACGAGCGCGTGGGGACTGCGCGTGCCGCGTGCCGTCGGTGACCGTTTGATGCTCGCGGCGCTGCGCGAGTCTGGCGGCGGCGCGATCTCAGTCGAGGAATCGCGCATCGAGCCCGCGGCCGCGGAGCTGCGCCGCGCGGAAGGAATCGACGCCGGCCCGGAGACGGGAGCGGCCTGGCTCGCGCTGTCGGAACTGCGCGCGAACGGCGCGATTCGCGAGGAAGACGTTGTGGTGGTCTTCAACACCGGCGGCAACAAGTACCGGTAAGGAACGCTGGCGTCCCGCCGGCTGGCCCGGCGGCGTCCTCGCCGCCGCCAGCAGAACGCAGGCGCGGGACGCCTGCGGACCAGCCGGCGCGGACGCCGGCGTTCCTTTTCGGGGTGCGTGACCGCAGTCACGCCGCCGTGTAAACGAACAGGTTATATTGCAGTCCATTCCTGGGGTCCTGACAACGGAGATGACGATGAAAAAGCTCCTCTTGGCGGCGCTGCTCGCGCTGGCATTCGTTCAACCTGCCAGCGCCGTATGTCCCGCAGGTCCTCCGAATCTCCGCGCGCCCGCGGACGGCACGCAAGTGCCGTTCGGCAGCGTCACGCTCAACTGGGACCCCGTCGTCGACGCGACGAGCTACGAGGTCTGGATGGGCGTGGGCGGCGAACCGTCGACCTTTCGCGGCGCGACGCCCCTGACCCAGAAGATCATCTCCGTCGAGCCCGGCCGCACGTATCAATGGAAAGCGGGAGCGGCCGCGGTCGGCTGTCCGACGCAGTACCCCAGCTACCGCACGTTTACGACCAGCTGCCCCAGTACGGTTCCTAATCTCCAGGAGCCCGATCCCGGAGAGTCGTTCGAGCCCGGCGACGCCATCACCTTCGAATGGACGCCGACGCCCGGCGCGACGAGTTACGACGTCCGCGTCACCCCAGATTTTGGACAGACCTTCGAGACGATCGCTGAAAACATCGTGGCCACTGAGTTCACGACCAGCGACCTAGACGCGGGCAACTGGGGCTGGCACGTGCGCGTGAACTTCGACGGCGCCTGCGGTCCCTTCTTCTCCCAGCCGTCGTCCTTCCTCATCAACAGCTGCGCCACCACGGCGCCGCAACTCCTCGAACCGGTGGACAACGGCAACGTCCACCAACCAGTCACGTTCAAGTGGACCAATGTCAACGCGTCGCGCTATCGGCTCTACGTACAGCTGCAGGGCCAGAACACCGCGCGTCTGGTCGACGACACACGAGCGACGTTGCTCGTCGTCGACGACCTCGCGCCCGGCACGTACTCATGGTGGACGGTCGCTGAATACGACAACTGCCCCGACGTGGCGTCGAACAAGCGCGTCGTGACCGTGCAGCCCGATTCGGGCTGTCCGACGAGTCCCGGCAAGGCCACCCTCGTTGCGCCAGCCGCTGGTGCGACCAACCTCACCTCTCCCGTCACCTTCGACTGGAACGCTGTCGCCAATGCGACCGGCTACCGCGTCCTCGGCATCTTCGCCAACGACCCGGAGCCCGTGGTCCTCGGCAATACCAGCGCCAACACGACGCAGCTCAGCGTGAAACTTCCGACGGGCGGCGGCGTCTGGTTCGTGCAGACCCTCTTCGGCGAAGACTGCCCGACCACGCTCAGCGAGCGGCGCGGCTTCAACGTGACGCAAGGGGGGAGCTGCAACAGCAACCAGGCGCCGCAACTCATCTCACCCGCAAACAATGCGCAGAACGTCGCCTCACCCGTGACGTTCAAGTGGGGCTCGGTGCCCGACGCAATCGGCTACGCGCTCTTCATCGCCGTTGGCGGCAGTACCGAGTTCTCACTCTACGGCTCGACCGGCGCGGATCAGACGGAGCTCGTGCGTCTCGTTCCGAACGGCGAGATCGACTGGTTCGTCGTCGCACGCTTCTCCGGATGTCCGGAGACTCGCAGCAGCACGTTCACCTTCCGTAGCGCGGCCGATTGCGTGCTCGGCGCCGTTCAAATCTCCTCGCCACCGGCCAACGCCGAAGTGAGCTCGCCGGTCACGGTGTCGTGGAACGCGGTCCCGAACGCGCAGCAATACCGGATCACCCTGAAGACCGCGAACGGCGCGGTCGCGCTGTCGTTGCGCACCACGAATACTTCCGAGTCGCTGAAGCTCCCCGCCGGCACGTTCATCGTGCAGGTGGAAGCGCTGCGCGACGGTTGCGAGCCGTCGTCCGACGAGCGCAGATTCACCGTCAAGGAAGCAGCGAACTGCGCGAGCAACGCCGTGCCGGTGCTGATCTCGCCCGTAGGCACCGAGACTCAACCCGCGCAGACGCAGTCACCGGTGACGCTGACGTGGAATCCCGTGGCCAATGCGATCGGCTACCGCGTCTGGCTCGCACGCGGCGCCGAGCCGTTCCAAGACATTGCGCTCACCACGCAGACGTCCAAGGAGATCACGCTCGATCCTGGCCGCTATCGCTGGTTCCTGCAGGCGCTGTTCGAAAACTGCCAACCGACTCGCTCGGCCACCGCGTTCTTTGACATCCCTTCCGAAATCTGCCCAACCGACGCGCCGCAAGTCATTTCGCCGGCCGAAGGCGCGGATGTGGCTTCGCCGGTCCTCTTCCAGTGGGGCGGCGTCCCGGGCGCGAAGAAGTACCGCGTCATCGCCGTCGTCGACGGCAAGCCCACGCTCCTCGGCACCACCGAGGAGACGCAGCTCGAGCGCATCCTGCCGCCGGGCGACTACATCTATCTCGTGCAGGCAGAGCTCGAGGAGTGCCCATCGACGGAGTCGCCGCGCACCCACTTCACCGTGCTGCCGAGCGTGCAGAGTTGTCCGACCGACGCCGCGCAGCTCGTGTCGCCGCCGAACGGCGCGACGAACGTTGATCCCGAAGTCGAATTCGTTTGGGCGCCGGTGAGCGGCGCGCTCGCGTACAACGTCATCGCGAAAGTCAACGACGGTGCGGAGACGCTCCTCGGTACGACCGACGCCACCCAACTGCGGCGCAGACTCCCGCCCGGAAGGATCACCTGGACCGTGATCGCGCTCCTGCCCGGATGTAATCCGCTGCGCGCGCAACCGTTCACGTTCACCATCCCGCGCCCGCAGAACTGCAGCGAGCGCAAGCCGGTATTGCTTTTCCCCACCGACGATGACGGAGAAGTGCCGTCGCCGGTCGAGTTCGCGTGGCTCGGCGTGCCGAATGCGATCGAGTACCGCATCTGGGTCGCGCAGGGCTCGCCGGCCATCGTCGCGACAACGACCGAGCAGTCCGCGAAAGTCGAGTTGCCGCCGGGCTCGTACCGCTGGTTCGTCGAAGCGCGTTTCGCGGGCAATTGCCCATCGACGTTCTCCGCCGAAGCATTCATCGTCATCGTCGAAGCACTTCCGTGCGCGACGCCGACGCGCCCCGACGCGAGTGTGATCGGCCGGGCGCTGTCGGGAGTCGAATACCAGTTGCGCTGGACGCCGCTGTCGAACGTGTCGCAATACGAGGTGCAGGAGTCGACGTCGCTCGATTTCGAGAACGCGTCTTCGTTCTCGACGTTCCGTCCCGCGAAGAAGTTCATGCACGAGGTCACCGGCGCACCGGTGCAGTACCTCTACCGCGTGCGCGGCGTGAGCGACTGCAGCGACGAGCGCGGGCCGTACTCCGACGTCGTCGGCGTGTTCGTCATCGACGCGAAGACCAACAACGCCAGCTCGGAGCTCGGCACGGACACCGCGATCGTGCAGAAGGTCTTCCTCCCCGGCAGTTCGACGCCGCAGCCGTTCAGCGTGACGACGGACAAGCCGTGGCTCACGGTCTCTCCATCGAACGGCACGCTGCCGGTTGAAGGGCTGACGCTTCTGGTGACCGCCGATCCCGATTCCCTCGGTATCGGCACAAACACGGCCACGCTTCGGGTCACGTCCGGCTCCGCCGCGCAGGGCATCGCCACGAATGAAACAACGACGATCTCGATCCCGACGTCCATCAGTCTCGTGACGCCGGTGATGCCGTCCGGCAAGGGCACGCCTCCGCCCGACGCGCTGATCTTCGCCGCGGTCGGTCACGCGCAGGGTGTGAACAACTCGCTGTTCGAGTCCGACATCCGCCTGACGAATCTCAGCGCGCAAACGATGAAATACGACCTCAACTTCACGCCGTCCGGCGTCGACGGCACGCAGATCGGCATTACGAGCACGGTCGAAGTCGCACCCGGCGCGACGATGGCGCTCGACGACGTCGTCGCCAGCGCGTTCGGATCGGGCACGGTCGGCAGTTCGTTGGGCATGCTGGAAGTGCGTCCGCTGACGACGCCTGAATCGGGCGGCGGCTTCTTCGGCTCGATCACGGAAGACGCTCAGTCGCAGATTCACACCGTGGCCTCGAGCCGCACGTACAACTTCACGCCGAACGGCACGTTCGGACAGTTCATCCCAGCCACGCGCTTCGCCGACTTCGTCGGCCGCGGCTCGATCCTCTCGCTGCAGCAGGTCGCGCAGTCGGTCGCGTTCCGCGCGAACTTCGGCTTCCTCGAGGCGTCGGGCGAGCCTGCGGAGCTGGTCGCGCGCGTGTACGACACGTCGAACAATCTCCTCGCAACGCTCCCGGTCTCCCTCGGCGCGATGCAGCATCGCCAGCTCAACGGCCTGCTGCAGAACAACGGCATCAACGACCTCACCGACGGCCGCGTGGAAGTGGAAGTGTTGAGCGGCGACGGAAAGGTGTCGGCTTACGTGTCGGAGGTCGACAACGCGACGAATGATCCGCTGCTGGTGTCGCCGGTCGTGAAGGGCGCGGTCGTCGCGAACCGCTACATCGTCCCCGGCATGGCCTACATCAACACCGGCGCGGCGTTCTGGGTCACGGACCTGCGCATCTTCAACGCGGGCACGACGCCGACCAACGCGACGCTCACTTTCTATCCGTGGGGAAACCCGACCGCCGCGATGACGACCGACGTTCAGTTGAATGCGGGCGAGATCGAGGTGCTGAACAACGTGCTCGTCAACGCGTTCGGAGTGACGACGACTGCCGGCGGATCGATCGTCATCACCACTCCCACGGAGACGTCCCTGATCGCGACGGCGCGCACGTACAACCAGACCTCGAACGGAACGTACGGCCAGTACATCCCCGGCGTGACGGTCGCCGACTCGGTCGGACTCAACGACCGTGCGCTGCAGATCCTGCAGGTGGAACAGTCGACGCGCATCCGCACGAACATCGGTCTGACCGAGACGACCGGAAACCCGGTGACGGTGGAAGTCAGCCTGATCACGCCGGACTCGCTGACGACGCCGGTAGTGACGATCAACCTGCAACCGAACGAATTCCAGCAGATCGGCCTGTCCTCGTTCGGCCTGCCGGACGCGGTCTACAACGGACGCGTGACGCTCAAGGTGGTGAGCGGCCAAGGCCGCGTGACCGGATACGGAAGCGCGATCGACCAGATCACGCAAGACCCGACCTACGTACCCCCGCAGTAGATTGCTTAATGGAGCGCCGGCTTCCAGCCGGCCGCTACGCTGGCTTCTAGCCGGCCCGATCTCCCGAGATCCTGCCGCCTGGAAGGCGGCGGAGCGGCCGGCAGGATGCCGGCGCTCCAGCTATCTCCCCGTCCGGATCAGCTGCCCTTCGATCGTGCTCACGATTGCCGCGCAGCCGTCGAGCGCGAAGTCGTCCTCGAAGTACAGCCCCTCGCGCACCACGACCAAACCATTGGGCGCGTCGATGCTCACCCACGCGAGCTCGCCCGCGTCTCCACCGTCACGTTGGAGCACGAAATACGCACGCCGATCCGCGATGCGGATGGCGCCACCGGCGGTTTCGTCGCTCGTTTCATTCCCGGCATAGAGCACGCGCATCGGCGTCGCTCCATCCTTTTCGATCGCCACGATTCCGCCTTCGGTTTCATTCCCACCGAAGAAAACGACGGTGTTGCCGTCGACCGCGAGCAGGATCGCTCCGATCTCGTCAGCCAGTTCGGCGGCCGTTCCGCCGTTCTTCGGGATGCGATAGAGCCCGACCGTCGGATCGTCATCCGCAATCCCGGTCTCACTGAAGAAAACAGTGTTCGCATCGATCGCGAGTCCGAGGGGGCCGGAGAGGTCTTCCGCGAGCGTCTGGCGGCTCGATCCGTTCTTCAGAGCGCGCTCGACCTTCCCGTCGGATTCGATGCGCTGCGCGGCAAAATCGATCGTGCCGGCCGCGGCCCAGTAGATGTGCGTCGCATCCGCCGCGATCGCGAACGGCGTCCTGACGTTTTCCACGAGAACGGTCGGCACGCCGCCGCTCTTCGGCACCGTCAGGATCGCGCCGGGCTCCTTCGTGAAGAAACCGTTCCGGGCCATCACGCCGAGGTAGATGTTTGTCGCGTCGATGGTCATCGACAGCGGCGTCCAGTC
Source organism: Thermoanaerobaculia bacterium (assembly GCA_035999335.1). GTDB lineage: Bacteria > Acidobacteriota > Thermoanaerobaculia > Gp7-AA8 > Gp7-AA8 > QHVT01. The sequence goes on from DASYGV010000154.1 coordinate 22,940, forward strand.
CCCTAGGGAAAAGACCAGGAGCTCGATACCGCCGCCGAGCTTCGGCAGGCGAATGATGGTTCCGAAATCGTCGGCGACATAGACGTGCTGTTCGTCGACCGCAAGGTTCTGCGCGGACGTGAAGAAGCGCGCCAGCGTCGTGTGCACGCAGTGATCCGGGTCGCCCGGAGTCACCGTGCGGCGGCGCGCCGCAAGCGCAGGCATGGCCATGATCAGCGTAATGATTAGGATCGCGCACAGCCACAGTCGTCGCGTCATGCGTCGAAGTGTACGTCCGCAATCCCGGCGCGTCCGCCTGCGGATCTCGATTGTTACCAATCCGTCGGCTTGTAATCCTTGAGGAACTGACCCCAGACGTGCTGGCCCGTGTTGATGCCGGAGATGATCGGATCGACGATCCGCGCCGCGCCGTCGACGATGTCCAGCGGCGGATGGAACCGCTGCTCGACCGTCTTGCGCGCCGCGATCTCGGCCGGATCTTCGTCCGTCACCCAGCCCGTGTCCACGCTGTTCATGTGAATGCCGTCGCGTTCGTAATCCGCCGCGGCGGTGCGCGTCATCATGTTCAGGCCGGCCTTGGCCATGTTCGTGTGCGGATGGCGCGTGGTTTTCTGATTGCGATAGAACTGACCTTCCACGGCCGAGACATTGACGATGTGCTTTTCGCGGTTCGTCGTCCTCAGCATCAGCGGCTTGAGGCGCGCGTTGAGGATGAACGGAGCGATGGCGTTGATGAGCTGCACCTCGAGCAACTCCACCGACGAAACCTCGTCCATCAGCAGGCGCCATGAATTTCGCCCGCGCAGGTCGATCTGCTGGAGATCCTGATCGAGCCGTCCCTGCGGAAACAGATCTCGCTCGCCGCAGTGATCTTCCGGCAGCAGCGGCACCTGCGACAGCTGCGCGGAATGCGTAAGACCCGTGAGCACCGCCGACGTCGTCGCAATCGCGTTTCCATCGGGAAGCATGTGATAGCCGCGCCACCCCGCGAACGTGCCCAGGAGCTTGCGCTGACTCTCGGACATCGCATGGAGCGCGGCCGTTTCGTTCTCCATCATGTGCTCGTAGAACGCGGGCGGGCGACGCACGGTCTGGCAGGCGTTGTTGATGATGAAATCGAGGCGGTGGCGCGTCGCCAGCAACTCCCGGCAGAAGGCCTCCACGCTCGGCGTGTGCCGCAGGTCGAGTCCGAAGATCTCCACGCGCTCCGACCAATCCGCGAAATCCGGCTCCGCGGCATATCGCGCCGCCGCGTCGCGCGGGAAACGGGTGGTGACGATGAGATGGGCGCCCGCGCGCAACAACTTCAGGCCGGCCTGATAACCGATCTTCACCCGTCCGCCGGTCAGGAGCGCAACGCGGTCGGTCAGGTCCGCCGTCTCCGTACGCTTCGCGAAATTCAGTTCGGCGCAGGCGGGACAAAGCTGGTCATAGAAATGATGGACCGTCTGATAGTGCACCTTGCAGACATAGCAGTGCCGCGTTTCCGGCAACATCCGCGTCTCGTCACCCGTCGGTTCGGAGAGATAGTAGTTGGGCGTCGTGAACACAGGCTTCCTGCGAAGCTCGCGGATTCCGGTCGAAGCGAACACTTTCTCGGACTCCTTCGCCAACGCCGCCTTGCGCCGCCGCGTACTAGCCTTCACCAGTCGCCGCCGCGCGCGGGGATCGGGATCCGACACCACCCGCGTCGCATGAAGAAGACGCTGCCGATCTTCCGCGGGCAACTGCGCCAACAGCCCGCGATCCGCGTCGATCGCCTCGAGCAGCTCCGTCGCCGCGCGCACGCGCTCCATGAAGTTCGTCATTTGCAGAAGGGATCAACGCGGCAGAGGCAGCATCGTATTGCCGAGACTCGGACCGCCCGGCGTCCTCGCCGGCTGACCGGGCGGCGTCCCGCGCCGCCCGCCCGGGGGGCGGCGCGGGACGCCGCCACATCAGCCGCCGGGACGGCGGCGGTCCGCCACCTTCCGCACCCGAAT
>DASYGV010000026.1:0-6264 GCA_035999335.1 Thermoanaerobaculia bacterium
AGTGAACGGCAAACCGTATTCAACGCCCTTGGCGAAGTTGGTGTCCAGCGTCGGATGCGCCATCGCCGGAAAGATCGAGAAGTAATGCGTCGCTTTCTCGGTCGTTTTCTGCACGCCTCCATCCATTACCGCCACTGTGATCGTGTTTCGGAACTCCTCGGGCGCCCGCATAATGTAGTGCTCAGCAACCGGGCCGCCGCATTTCTGATATTCGAACGTTCGGTTGACCCGCTCCGGCGTATAGGAGCGGCTCTCCAGTTTGGTGCCGCTTTTGTCTTTGAGCGTTCGACTGACGATGCCGGCGGTCTCGGTCACCCAGCCGATGTCCGCGAGGTCGTCGGGCGACGGCTGGACGCATTCCTGCAACGCCATTGCGTACAGCCCGTGCTGCCAAGCGATCTTTCCCAGCGTTGGAAGAGTCAGTTCACTGAGCGTTCCGGACGTGCAACGTTCGGTTTCCTGCATCTGATACGAAGGAACGTACGTCGTTCCGTCCGGCAGGTCGATCCGCTCCAGTAGCGGCACGAGTGCATTCGGCAGCGGTACGGCATTCCCTGCGCAGATACCGACCGGAAGCGACACGTCCTCGTACGTCAACACGTAGGTGGCGATCGCTCCGCCAAACGCGGCGAGCTTGACCTGGACCGGACGCTTCTTGAAGTTCTGCTGGTTGTACGGCTGGCCGGCGAAGTTCACCGCGTCCGCGAGGACGATCGTGTGCGACCGCGCGGGTTGATTCGCATATCCATCGGTCACGGTCCACTGATAGTCAGTCCGCGCAACCTTGATCCAGTTGCCATACCGGTCGGTGATTTTCTGTAAATGTCCGTTCGTATCGAAACGATGGGTGGTCCCGTCCGGAAAGTCGATCTCGCGATAAACGATACCCCCCTCCGTGATGCGTCGAAGGCGGAGAAACGAGCTGTCCTCCGTATAGGCGAGCACGGGATCGCTGTCGATCGTTCGGAACTCGTGCTCGGACCCGTCCGCTGCGACATAGGTCCAACCGGTCGTAGGCGGCATGAAGTTGACCGATTTCGGAGGAAATAGCTCTCCTAGGGTGAGGCGCCATCCGAGTCCGGCGTTCGAGCGCGTGTCGGGAACCGGGCGTTTCCTCGGATCGCCAGGAGGGCGCGGGGCCTCGAGAAACTCGAACTCCCAGATCTTGCTGTTGTACGCCAGCATGAACTGGTATTGCAGCACCGGACCGACGGTGTATCTCTGCCCCAGCGGGATGCGGACGTTCAGATTGCCATTGAACGTGCTCACGCTGTCGAGGCCAAGGACGTCGTACAACTTCCCCGGAGCGAAGCCGCGCTGCAGGTTCGGGTCCTGCGCGAACGCGACAGATGGAAGAGTGAGGAGAAGGACGAGCAGCAGTGGTCTGCGCATGGTCGTCCTCACTCCTGCGCCGGCCTGACGGCGTATGCGAGCGTGCGCGCGTCGATCATGACGAGCAAGTCGTTGCGCCGCACGTTGCTTTGCGGTTTGTTGTTTGTTGCGACGATCGGGTCCATGTCCCGGACCTTCAGGCGGAACTTCCCATCGCGCCGGCCGTCGCCGTCGTTCGCTCCTCCCTCCATCGCGCTGGTCGTCCACGCGCCCTCGCCGGGCCGGACCACCAGGACCTCGAGAACGTCGGCGTGGAGGTCGAAGTCCTCGAGACCAGCGCGCCATCTTTTGCCGTGCAAGTCGTGCTCGATCGCGTCGACGCCCTCGGCGCGGAACACCGCGTACTCGCCTGTGGTCGCATCGACGACGAACAGCAGCGAAAATCGCGAGATTCGAGGCATGTCATACAGGACCGCGCCGTCGCCGTCCGTGTCGCGCACGACCGCCGCATGCCGAGTGAGAGCACGCGTCATCGCCAGCGTGTCGATCGTCATGCCGAACCAGACGGCATCGCTGCCGGGAGTGATTCCCGTAGCACGGAGCCCTTTGGATACGACCTCGATGGCCGGTGCCGCCGCCAGTGCGGAGGCGGGGAACAGAAGCGCCGCGATCATTGCCGCGGCGATGCGCATGTTGACGCGGGGCATGGTTCCTCCTTATTGCATCGACAGCAGGACGAGAATCTCGCCCTCGCCGTTTGCGAGAGGCTCCAATGCCTTGCCGACAATCGTGCCCGGCCGATGCATCTGGATTCCGGCAATCTCGACAGGTGCAGACTTCATTGCATGGCCCGGCTTACTGCTGGTGACGAGCAGATCCCCGACCCCGATCGCGCCGGTGGAGGCGTCGACCTTCACCCGCACACGTCCGGTGGTTGCGATCTGTTCCTTGGATTCACCTTCCACCCCGAGAAGGATGCCCGGCCTGGCGGAGACGACGCCGGCCACGCTCGTGTCGTATGGGCGATTGGAGGGCATCACTTCGTTTGTCCGATCGCGGTTGAGGACGACCACCGTTCCCGGCTCCATGTCCGAGGTTGCTGGGACCCACTCGGCGAGGTCCTGAAAGGTTGCGCCGATGACGGATGCTGAGGTTATCGAGCCGCTCACGGTGACGTTTCCGTTCACGATCAGCCTGGTACCCGTCGCGCCGGTTGCACCGATGGTCACGTCGCCATTGAATTGGTTGGAGTCGTTCTGCCCCGACTGAAAAATGCCATAGTCATTCGTGGCATCGATGTCTCCGACGTACAGGCCATAACCGTTGCCCACCGCGCCGTTGAACTTGTCGACGTCCGCCCACAAACCGTAGGCATTGTTGATCGTTCCAGTATGGGCCGGTGTGACTCTCACGTATCCCATGAGCCCAAATGCCGTCTGAAGTGTTCCCGCTCCCTCGAGGTAAGAGAGTCCGCTGTTTCCGAGGGCAGTGCCCGACTGCGTGACGCCCGTCGTGACCGATGTCCTCATTAGCCCATGGCTAGCGATGTCGGAGGAGTTTGTGTTCGCGGTGTAGCCGCTGTATTGCTGCGCGAGAAAGGCGGGAACGTTGACCTCGGCATTGTTGACCATCAGCCGGGTCGTCGGCGCGGTTGTTCCGACCGCGACCCTGTCGCTCGTCGTCGTATTTCCACCCGAGCTCTGCCAACCGGGTGTTTGCCCGTGAATGGGGAGGGCGCACAACACACTTGCACACATAGCGATTTTGAAAAACTCGCGCATGGAGTCTCCTCGTTCTGATCGATTCGCCAATGAAGTGCACTGTGCATTTCAGGGGCGAGCGTCGCCGGATTCATGCTCTATGGATGTGGGTAGGTGCCTATTTGCAGAATTGCACATCGGCGACATGAATGCAAGGCGGGTCGTGTAGTAGCGGTGTGGCTGCCGACATGGGCGGCATTTTGTGAGGCCGATCCGCCCGACGCCACGAGTTTCATCGGGACTGGAGCCGCTTCTTCCAGCGATACACGCGGTGCAACGGTCCCGCAAGGATCCGCGAGTCGAGCAGTTTCGACAGCAGAGCGGACCGAGGGTGGGTCACTTCCGTCTGCCCATAGAGGTGATGACCGACTTTGCTCAGCGTCGCGGAGATGCCGGCGAGGTCGTCCTCCGGCGCGACGCGCACCGGATCGGCGAGGATCTCATCGTACAAGGAGATGAATTGTTCGGCGATGAGGTCCGCGCTGTTCGACGCGCGGATGCGATCGGCGACCGTGCTTGCGTCGGCGGGGTCGTAGCGGTCGATCTCGCGGAGGAGATTCTCACGCGTGAGCGGCAACTGCAGCGTGCGCACGCCGAAATTCAGAAGGCGCAGCTCTTCGAGGCGCGTCGTCGTCAACATGCCGGACATGCCGCGCGCGTCGCAGCCGATGACGGCGGCGCCCATGGCCGCGGCCTCGATCGCGCAACGCGCTCTCCCGAACACAAGGTCGTACCGCTCCAGGACCTCCTCGGGATGATCGACCGCATTCCCCGAGGCGAGACCGATCACATCGACCTCGATGTCGCGCTCCGCGCACGCGGCGCGGATCGGTGCGACGAGGCTGTACTGGAACGCATCATTGTTGAAGACGAGAGCGCGCCGCGGCTTCGGCGGCAGCGGAGCGCGGCGCGCGAAGCGCTGGAGGTCGACGGGGTTCGTCAACACGCGCACCGAGTCCTCGGGGATGCCATGCTCGAGCACCATCCGGTCGCGGCAGTTTCGATCGACCGCGACGTACGCGCGGATCCGCGGCATTCGCGGCGGTATCGAATGCCACGAGAGCGAGTCGTGGCAGACGAACAGCGCCGGCACGTTCGGGAAGCGCGCCATCGCGGCGAGGGTCTCGAGGACGTGATGGCCGTGAATGATGTCCGGCGGCGCGCCGAGCTGCGCGGGATCGGACACGACCGGGATCGTCGCCCTTCGCAGCACCTCGGCCTGCTCGCCGAGCACCGAGGTGTAGACGATCGGCGTCCATCCGTGGCGGAGCAATGCCAGCGCGAGGTCGCGCGTGTACGTCACCGTGCCGCTGGCGGTGGTCATCGCGATGTTCGCGATCAGGACGCGGCGCGGCTCGGGAGCGCTCATGACGGAATCGGTGCGGTGCCGCGCACCGTCTCGACGAGCGCTTCCAGGAACGGCGCGAGGTGATCGCGATAGCGGAGGACGACGTGATAGCGTCCGGCCGCGACCTGCTGCTCCCCGCGGGTCTCGTAGAACGGCTTGCCCCTCGTGACCGGTGGTCTCGCGGGCCGAAGAATCTCGAGCCGGAGACGCTCCGTTTCTGCGGCTAGCATCGTATCGACGTCGCTGCGCAGCTCGCTGTACGCGCGTGCGGCCGCGATTTTTCTTTCGGTCGCGGCTTCGTCAAGCCGAATGACGATCTCGCCCGCGTCATCGGATACCTCGAAGGGTTCGATGACCGTGTACTCGTAGAGCGGAATCGCGCGGCCCGCGAGCCGCGAAGCGTGGTCGGTCGCGAGCTCTCCGACGATGCGGCAAACGTCGTGTGCGGGGTTGTAGCCCTCCCACGCATCGGTCACGACAAAGTCGGAGTCGACGAACGCCTCGGCGAGACGGAGCGTCACCGACGCGACGGCGCTCGCGTCACGATGAAGGATCGCGGCGTAGATCTCGTGGTCCGTGAACGGCGCGACGACCGAGCCCGCGCGGGCGCCGGCGTTCGCGAGCACGGCATGCGTCGACGGAACGCGCGAGTGACCCGCGCTGCCCGAGCCGTCGGTGAGGACGAAGAGCGACGGCCGCGCGAGCTCGAGCCATCGGTGAAGGCGAAGCTCGTGACCGGGGTGCGCAACCAGGAGAGAGGGAAACCGTTTCATCGGCGACTTTCGAGCAGGGAAACGGATTGTATGGCGATGACATAATTCGCCGCCATGAGAAACATCCGCCTCGGCCGGACGAACGTCGAAGTCCCCGCCGTCAGCCTCGGCACCTGGGGACAAGGCGGCCCGCGCGTGACGGACGAAGGCGCCTCGGTCGGTTGGGCCGGCCACGACGATGCGAAAGCGAAAGAAGCGCTCGTCGCCGCGTACCGCGCTGGGATCACGCACTGGGACACCGCGGACGTCTATGGCGGAGGACACGCGGAGACGCTGATCGGCGAGTCGTGGGGCGAGGTGCCGCGCGGCGAGATCTTTCTCGCGACGAAGTTCGGATGGGATTACGGACCCGCGAAGCATCCGTACGATCCCGCGTTCATGCGCGAGCGCGCCGAGCGCTCGCTGCGCAACCTGCGCACGGACGTGATCGACCTCCACTACTTTCACCACTGCGATTTCGGTCCGGACGGCCGTTACTTCGACGGCGCTCTCGAGTGCATGCACCGCCTTCGCGACGAAGGCAAAGTGCGTTTCGTCGGCCTGTCGGATTGGGATGCGACGAAGATCATGCGCTTCATCGAGCGCGCCGATCCCGACGTCGTGCAGCCGTATCGCAATCTCGTCGACGACGATTACGAGTCGAGCGGATTGAAGGGATACGTCGACAAGCATGATCTCGGAGTCGCATTCTTCTCGCCGATCAAGCACGGACTGCTCCTCGGCAAATACGATGCGCCGGTGGAGTTCCCCGAAGGCGACCACCGCAGCAACGTCGCCGACTTCCGCGACCCCGAGGCCATCGCGCGCTACAAACGCGCCGCGGCAACCGTGAGCGCGCGCATGCCGGTCCTCAACGCCGTGACCGGAGCGCTGTTGACCGGAAATCCGACGGCGTGCGTCCTACTCGGCCAACGCAACGTGCGGCAGGTGGAAGCCGCCGCAAGCGCGGGGGAGGCGCTGAGCGAAGCGGATGTGGCGTGGGTGCGCGCGTTGTATACGTCATAGGCGGACCGCCGCCGTCCCGGCGGCTGACCGGGCGGCGTCCCGCGCC
>DASYGV010000040.1:0-3901 GCA_035999335.1 Thermoanaerobaculia bacterium
TTACACCCTGGAGATACTCCTACTTGACGTCCCCCAAAGGTGACCAGCCACCAGGCTGCATCTTCTGCATCGCAGCGTCCTCGGAGAATGTTCGCCAGACGCTCACTCTCTTTCGCGGCGCCGACGCGCTGGTGATGCTCAATCGTTATCCCTACACGAACGGCCATCTCATGGTCGCGCCGATCGCGCACGAGGCGCGGTTGTTCGATTCCGCGGACCGCTCGCTGAAGGCGCTCATTCGACTGACGGCCGAGGCGCAGCGGATCCTGTCGGATGTGTATCGCCCCGACGGATTCAACGTCGGCATGAACTTCGGCCAGGTGGCCGGCGCCGGGGTGGCCGATCACTATCACCTGCACATCGTGCCGCGCTGGGGCGGCGACGTGAACTTCATGACCGTCACCGCGCAGACGCGGATCGTGCCGGAGGATCTCGAGCAGACGTTCGACAAGCTCGCGCCGCACTTCCGCGACGTCCGTGGAGAATCGCTCGGCGCATGAAGATCCGCGCCATCGCGGCCATGGCTCTCGCGCTCGTTCTTCCCGGCGCCGGTCACTTCTTCCTCGGACGCCGCGCCCGCGCACTCGCGTTCTTCGCCATCGTCGTGTTCCTGTTCGTCCTCGGCCTCGCCGTCGACGGGAGCCTGTACATCCTCCGCGAGGCCCGCGGCGATTTGTTGAGCACACTCGCCAGCCTCGGCTCGATGGGCTCGGGACTGCTCTACTTCCTCGGCGCCACGTTCGGTCCGAAGGGGAACATCCGTTCGGAGATGTTCGAGTACGGACGGACGTTCGCACTGACCGCGGGCGTGATGAACCTATTGCTGGTGCTCGACTGCTGGGACATCGCCGTGAGGGGGAAACGGTGAGGTGTTTCAGCGGACCGCCGCCGTCTCGGCGGCTGACGCGGCGGCGTCTCGCCGCCGCCCACGCGCAGGCGAGGACGCCTGCGCATCAGCCGGCGGGACGCCGGCGGTCCGACGGAAGTGGCCAATGACCCTCCTTCACACTCACATCGCCCTCATGTTCCTCTACGCGGTCCCGACCGCGCTCTTCTTCTCCCTCCTCTGGCGGGAAAAGAAACGCGACCGCATCCGCACCTTTCTCGTCATATTCTCCGCGTTGTTCTTCGGGGCGATCGCCCTCGGCTGGCTGATGTACCCCGCTCCTTACTGAAATGAAGCTCGCCCTACGATGAAGCTAGCAATAGTAGCCGGCGAAGCGTCCGGCGATCTGCACGCGTCCGAAGTCGTGCGCGAGTTGAAGAAGCTCGATCCGAAACTGGAGATGTTCGGCATCGGCGGCGATCTGCTCGCGCGCGAGGGGATGAATCTCCTCCACCACGCGAGCGAGATGGGCATCGTCGGCCTGTTCAACGTACTGCGTCACCTGCCGATGTTCCGGCGCGTGTTCAATGAGCTCATCGAGAAGATCGAGCGCGAACGGCCGGACGTCGTTTTCCTCGTCGACTATCCCGAGTTCAACCTCCGCATGGCGAAGCGCTGCAAGGAGCTGGGACTGCACGTCGTCTACTACATCTCGCCGCAACTCTGGGCGTGGCGGCGGGGGAGGGTGCGTCACATCGCGAAGTACGTCGATCGGATGCTCGTGATCTTCCCGTTCGAGGAAGAGTTCTACAGGACGCACGACGTGCCGGTCACATACGTCGGACATCCGCTCGTCGAGCAGCTCGAGCACGTCCGCAAACCCGCGCGCCAGGACGACACGTTGCGCATCGCGCTGTTGCCTGGTTCGCGGCGGATGGAAGTGCGCTCGCTGCTGCCGGCGATGCTCGACGCGGTGCGGATCCTGCGCAAGGAACGCAAGGTCGACGCGTACATCATCCAGGCGCCGACGATCGCGCACGACGCGCTCGAAGCGATCGTCAAGAACTGCGGCGTGAAAGTGCCGATCCTCCCGCATGATCGAGGAGAGGGAGTTGCCGCGGCGGACGTGTCGCTGTCGTCCTCCGGAACGGCAACGCTCGAATCCGCGATCCTCGGGACTCCCGTCGTCGTGATGTATCGGCTCAGCCGCGCAACGTACGAGCTGGGCAAGCGACTCGTGAGCCTCCCGCACTTCAGCCTCGTCAACATCATCGCCGGACACGAGGTCGTCCCCGAGCTGATCCAGCACGACGTGAACGGCGCGCGGATCGCCGAGGAAGTGCGGAAGCTCGTCGCGCCCGGGCACAACGAATGGGTGCGCAACGAGCTGGAGATCATCCGCGGCAAGCTCGGAACACCGGGCGCGAGCCGGCGTGCGGCCGAGGAAATCATTAGACTCTACGAACGAACGATGAGCGATGAACGATGAGCGATGAACCAAGGCCGGGCGGGCGCTCATCGTTCATCGTTCATCGTTCATCGCTCGCCAGACGATGAGCGTCCTTCGAAGACTCTACGGATATCTCCGCGCGTACAGGGCCTGGGCGCTCGTCGCGTTCGGCTCGATGATCATCTTCGCGCTGACGCAGACCGTGCTGGCCATGCTGGTGCAGCCGCTGTTCGACGACGTGCTCGCGCCGCAGACCGCCATCTCACGGCCACAGAACAATCTCGACCCCGCGATCGAGCGGATGCCGGTCGTCGGCACCGCGAAAGCGAACTTCGATGCGTGGTGGGACGCCGATGCCGCGAAGAAGCCGCAGCGCGTCCTGACGCTGATCCTCCTCGTGTTCCTGTTGCGCGCGATCACCTCGTTCTTCTCCGAGTACTCGTTCCAGAAAGTCGGCCTGTCGACCGTGCGCGATCTGAGGAACCAGCTCTACGAGCGGATGATCCATCAGAGCCATCGCTTCTTCACCGAGCGGCCGACGGGGGAGATGGTCAGCCGCGTCGTCTCGGACGCCGACGCGATCCAGGCTGCGGTGTCGACGCGCATGGGCGACCTGCTGCAGGAGTCGGTCACGCTCGTCGGCCTGATGGCCTATCTCTTCTACATCAATCCGCTGCTCGCGCTGGTGAGCCTCGTCGGCGCGCCGCTCATCGTCACGCCGGTCGTCCAGTTCGGAAAACGGCTCCGCCGCACGACCCATCGCTCCCAGGAACGGATGGCCGAGATCGCAACGCTGCTCGAGGAGACGATTCGCGGCGTGCGCATCGTGAAGGCGTTCACGATGGAGCCGTTCGAGATCGGCCGCTTCCGCGAAGCGACGCGCAAGCACCTGCGCTGGACGCTCAGCGCGTCGCGCGTGCAGGCGCTGACCTCGCCGGTGATGGAACTGCTCGCGGGCGTCTGCATGGTCCTGCTCTTCGCCTACGCGCAGCGCCGCATCGCGGCAGGGGAGTTGTCGACAGGGGAGTTCATCAGCTTTCTCACCGCGCTCGCGCTGATGTACGCGCCGATCAAGAAGCTGAACAAAGTGAACCTCTCGCTCAATACCGCGCTCTCCGCGTCCGAGCGCGTGTTCCGCATGCTCGACGTGGAGAACGACGTCGTCGAAAAAACGGATGCGGTGGAGTTGAAGAGCGTCGGCAGCGGCGTGCGCTATGAGAACGTCACGTTCACCTACGGCAATGATCCAGTCCTCCGCGACGTCAACCTCCACGTCGCGCCCGGCGAGATCGTCGCGCTGGTCGGTGGCAGCGGCGCCGGCAAGTCGACGTTCGTGAATCTCCTCCCGCGCTTCTACGACGTCACCGGCGGGCGCATTTCGGTCGACAACATCGACGTGCGCGACGCGACGCTGAAATCCCTTCGCGGCCTGATGGGCTTCGTCACCCAGGAAGTCGTCCTCTTCAACGACACCGTCCGCAACAACATCGCCTACGGTCGCGCCGACGTCTCGCTCGCCGCGATCGTGGCGGCGGCGAAGTCCGCGCATGCGCACGAGTTCATCGAGGCGCTACCCGAGGGCTACGACACGATTCTGGGCGAGCGCGGCGCGCGCCTGTCGGTGG
>DASYGV010000009.1:0-51420 GCA_035999335.1 Thermoanaerobaculia bacterium
CCAACCGCCAACCGGTCGCGGAATGTCCCACCCGGAAGAGACCGTTCACTCCCCTCGTGAACCGGTCCATCATTCTCACACTCACGCTCGTCCTCTGCACGCCCGCATTCGCGATCGACGTCGATCCGAAGCTCGACAAGGCCATCCGCGCGTCACTCCCCGTCTGCGCGGATGCGACGGTCAAATACGCGGAGAGCTCGGTCAAGCTCCCGCAGCGCTTCGCCGGCACGCTGGTGCAGATCGAAAGTCCGCGTCCATCCTGCGCCGGCCAGTACGTCGCCGTCCTCTCCCCCACCGGTGGCTTCTACCTCGGAATGCCGTGGCCAATCGGCGATGAAGAGGGGAAGACCGTCGCGGAGAAGCTGAAGAACTTCACTTGGCGCAACATGCAGACGAACGTGACCGCGGAGATCGAGTGGAAACCTACCGACGACGGACTCATCCCGGTGACGCTGTGGCAGGCGACGGAGAGTGGGAAGCAGCCGCTCTACGGTCTCCTCGATGGGGACGGACGCACGTTCTTCTTCGGCAACTTCAAGCGTCTCAACGGCGACATCCTCGCGCAGCGCACGAAGGTGTTCGACTCGCTTCTCGCGAAGTCGCCGTCAAAGGGATCGGGAGCGGTGACGATCGTCGAGTTCTCCGATTTCCAGTGCCCGTCGTGCCGCCGCTCGTCCGGCTGGGTCGACCCGATCGTGACGAAGCACAACGGCAAGGTGCGCTATGTCCGCTACGACCTGCCGCTGACGGGACATCCCTGGGCCTTCCCCGCCGCGCTCGCAGGCCGCGCGATCTACCGTCAGAAGCCGGAGCTGTTCTGGGACTTCAAGAAGAACGTCTACGACAACCAGGACAACCTCAATGCGTTCGTCTTCTGGGACTGGGCGCGCGCGTGGGTCGAGGATCATGACCTCGATCTGAAGAAATACGACGCGGACCTCGAGAACGCGGAGCTGCGCGCCGAGATCCTCGCGGGCGCGGGTCTCGCGCTGAGCAACGACGTCCGCGCGACGCCGACGTACTTCGTCAACGGCGCGATCGTCGACGCCGGCGAGGACGGCAAGGCGCTCGCGGATTACGTCGACAACCTGCTCTCGAAGTGACGCGACATCGTCAAATGGCCTGCCACACGACGTCGAGGAACGCTTTCAGCATCCGTCCGGTGAGTCCCCAGATCTCGTAGTCGCCATGGCGATAGAAGTACGCCGGGTACTCCTGCCGGCGAAACGCGACGTAGCGCACCTCGGGATTGCGGACGTCGAGCAGCGCCTCGATCGGGACTTCGAACACTTCCACGACTTCCGACTCCTGGATGACGTACTCGACCGGCTCGTGGATCACGCCTGCAAACGGCGCGACGAGAAACCCACTGTGGGTGATGACGTCGTCCAACCGTCCGATGAGCTCGACGTCGCGCGAACGAATCCCCACTTCCTCTTCCGCCTCGCGAATCGCGGCCTGTTCGAGCGTCTCTCCTGACTCGACGGCGCCGCCGGGAAACGCGATCTGTCCGCTGTGCGCGGCGAGATTCTCGGAGCGGCGCGTGAAGAGGATCGAGTACCCCGCGCCGTTGCGGATCAGCGGGATCAGGACGCACGCGCGCCGATGCTGCGGCGCGTCGATCTCGATCGCGGGCCGGCGCGCGAGGATCTCGCGCAGCCGCCCGAGCGCGGCCTCATCGAACACGCACTGTCTCCCACGGTTCGGGCTCGAGCATGGGGACGTCCTGCATCGCGTGATAGAGACGGAGCGTGTCGGCCTTGCGCCTTGGCAGTTCGATCTCCGTGGTCTCACCGGGGTGGAGATCCTTCGGCAGCGCGAGCCACTGATCGTGCACGACAACTTCGCCCACGAGCCACTTCACGATCAGTCGATACTCCGGCTCGCCGTACACGCGCGTACGGATCGTCGCATCGCCGATGTTCTTGATGACGAGCGGATCGGCGGAAACCACCTCGAGGCTTGGGAAGAGAGGAAGCGCCGCCCTGTCATCCTGAGCCGCGTAGACGGCGAAGGACCCCCTGCCGATAGCACGCGACGCGTTCACCGCAGGGGATCCTTCGCCGTCTACGCGGCTCAGGATGACAGAATCCAACGCGCGCAAGTAGCCCTCCACGGTCTTCTCCAATGCCGCGTTCTCTTTCAACCACGCGCGCTGCTTCTCCGAAGGATCGGGCAGATCGCTCGTGAAGAACTCCACCAGCCGCTCGACCTCCCCCACCCCCAGCGGCACTTTGAACACCACGTCATCCGGCAACTCCGCAAACTGCGCGTAGTCGCTCACCGCCACTGGCTTTCCCGCATCGAGCGCGCGAATCAACGTCCCCGACGTTTCCCCCGCGGACGGATATCGCAGATTCACGAATCGATCGGCCACCGCGTAGTACCGCGGAAAATCGTCATCCGCGACATAGCCCGTCATCACGACGCCGTCAGACGCAAATGACGAAGCATCGATGTTCGGCGCCGGCTCGCCGACGATCAGCAGCGCCAGCCGCGGATCTTTCGCGCGCGCGATACGGAACGCCTCGAGCACGACCTCCACGCGTTTCGCGGACGTGAGAAATCCGAAGAACCCGATCACCCGCTGCTCGCGCGAGAACATAGTCCCGCGATCGAAGACACGCGTCTCGGGCACGTACGGATGCGGTACGACGTGGATCAGCGTCGTCACGCCGAACGAGCGCAGGCGATCGTGCGCGTACTGGTTGTGCACGATCACGCTCTGCGCGCGCTGCGCGACTTCGACCGATGCCGGCAGGAGGAAGTTACCCATCTCGCTGTGCAGCCCTGCTGCCCGCCCTCGCGCCCACGCCGCACCCGGCGCGCCGTGATTCGCTTCCAGCGCCGCGACGTACGCGTCCGCGTCGCCGCGCGCGAGCGTCATCTCGACGATGAGGTGGTGCAGCACGAGATCATGCAGGACCACGATCCCCGGCCTCTTCATCGCCTCGGCGTAGATGAGCTCGTGATGCGGGTTGTTGCCGAGCTGGTAAATGACGTAGTCGTAGTCGTCGAGTCGTCCAGTCGTCCAGTCGTCGAGAGAATCGAACGCATCGACGCTGCCGACCGCATTCCGCAGCGCCGGAAGAAGCATCGACGCGTAATGCGCGACACCGGTTCTCGCCGGTGGCAGCGGCGTCAACACCGCCAACCGCCAACCGCCAACCGCCAACCGATCCATCTAGTCCGCGCTCTTCTTCGCCTGCGCCGCCAGCCAGGCCTCGATGACGCCATCCAAGTCGCCGTCGAGGATGCGGCTCGGATCGCCGACCTCGTACTGCGTCCGCAGGTCCTTCACGAGCTGATAGGGCTGGAGGACGTACGAGCGGATCTGGCTTCCCCAGCCGATGTCCTTCTTCTCGCCGGCGAGGGTCGCCTGCTCCACCTTCTGCTTCTCCTGCTCGAGCGCGTAGAGGCGTGCGCGGAGGAGATGCATCGCCGTCGCGCGGTTCTTGTGCTGGCTGCGCTCGTTCTGACAGGTGACGACGACGCCGCTCGGCAGGTGCGTGATGCGGATCGCTGAATCGGTGACGTTGACGTGCTGCCCGCCCGCGCCCGACGACCGGTACGTGTCGACGCGCAGGTCCTTGTCGTTGATCTCGACCTCGATCGTGTCGTCGATGTCGGGCATGACCATCACCGACGCGAAGGACGTGTGCCGCCGCTTCGCCGCGTCGAACGGCGAGATGCGGACCAGGCGATGCACGCCCGTCTCGGCCTTCAGGTAGCCGTACGCGTAATCGCCGCGGACCATCACCGTCGCGCTCTTGAGGCCCGCCTCTTCGCCGGCTTGGTACTCGAGCATCTCCGTCGACCATCCCTTGCGCTCGGCGTAGCGGAGGTACATGCGCAGGAGCATCTCCGCCCAGTCCTGCGACTCCGTGCCGCCGGCGCCGGGGTGGATGTTGAGGATCGCGTCGCGAAGATCGTGCTCGCCGGAGAGCTTCATCGTCAGCTCGATGGCATTGATCTCCGCCTCGAGTTGCGCGACCAGCGCCTCGATCTCGGCGTCGACGTTCTCGCCTTCGCGCTGAAAATCGAACAGCACGTCGAGGTCGCCGAACTTCGAGTCCAGCGACTGGCTCGAGGCGATGCGCTTCTCTACGCGCGCGCGCTTGCGCCCGACCTCCTGCGCCTTCTCCTGGTCGTCCCAGAAGCCCGGCGCGGACATCTCGCCCTCGATCTCGTCTAGAAGTCTTCGTGCGGAAGCGGGGTCAAAGATAACTCCGTACGGAACGGAGTCGCTCGCGGAGGTCGTCAATTCGGGTGATGGTGTCTTCGCGCATATCAGTTTTAGTTTATCCCGCGCGCAGACGCGGGATCTCCGGTGCATGAGCGTAGCATGAGGCTCAGGCGCTGCCGATGTCGCCGGAGACCCCGCGTCTGCGCGCGGGGTAAACTAAAAGGCGAAGCACCACGACCGCAACGGCCATCCAGGCAAACCAGTCCCCGAACCTCACGTACGGCGTCGTCTCCGTGCGCGGCTCGAAGGTCGCGTAGATGATGCCGTCGCGGCCCATCGGGATCGATTGCAGGATGCGGCCGGTGGGGTCCACGAACGCGGAAATGCCGGTGGTCGCCGAGCGCAGCAGGTAGCGATTCCCTTCCACCGCGCGCAAACGGGCCTGCCACAGATGTTGTGCAGGTGCGGCGGTCCCGTCGTACCACGCATCATTCGTGATCGTGACCAGCACGTCCGCGCCGTTGCGGATCTGCTGGCGCGTGATCTGCGGATAGACGACCTCGTAGCAGATCGCCGGGCCGTATTTGAACCTGCCGCCGAGGGGAAAGTCGTTCGTACCGAACTCGAACTCGCCGACGGCGTGCACGAGCTTCTCGGCGAAGAACAACACACGCCGCAGCGGGACGTACTCGCCGAACGGTACGAGGCGGATCTTGTCGTAGTGGCCGACCGTCCGTCCCTTGCTCGCGAGGAACGCCGAGTTCCAGATCCGATTCGGGTGCGCGGGATCGGTCGCCACCGATCCGAGGATGATGTCGATGTCGTGCTCGCGCGAGAGGTCTTCGATCGAGGCGCGGTAGAAGTCCGTCTCGGTGTACGACAGCGGCACTGTCGACTCCGGCCAGATCACGACCTTCGCGCCGTTCCGCGCGGCATCGACGGTCATGCCGATCATTTTCCTGTAGATCGCGAGGACGTTGGCCTCGTCCCAGCGCATCTCCTGCGAGATGTTCGGCTGCAGCAGCGCGGCCTTCACCGCTTCGCTCCCGCTCGGACGCGCGATGAGCTTCGACGCGACGAGCCCCGTCCCCCACCACACCAGCAGCAGGATGCCGAGGGCGCCGACGACGATCACGCGCGCAGTCGCGGCGGCGCGCTGCGTGACGAGCCACGCGATCACGACCGACGGCAGCAGCACCAGCGCTCCTGTAAAGTACGGTCCGATCGCGCGATCGATCTGAATCAGCGACGAGTAGTCGACGATCGCCGTGGCCACGAGGTTCCACGGAAACCCCGTGAGCAGATATGTACGCGCGAACTCGATCGCCGCCCAGGCGAGCGGAATCAACAGCCACGGCGCGAAACGCTCGCCGAGGCGCAGACGCTTCACGATCGCGCCGAACGCACCGCCGTAGAGGCCGAGGACCAGCGCCAGCGCGATGAGGAGCAGCACACCGGCGAAGTACGGAAGCCCGCCATAGTGCGACATCACGCGCACCACCCACGGCACCATGATCAACCATGCCGTGGTGAACGCGGCCCAGCCGAGGAAGAAACCCTCCCACGTCGTGCGCGCGCGGGTCACCGCGATCAACAGCGGCGCGAGCGCGAGGAACATTAGCCAGCCCTGCGCGACGTCGGGGAAAGAGAGCGCGAAGAGCACTCCGGTCGTGATGGCGAGAGGGAAGCGGATGAGCATCAGTCGAGGGTTGCGTGATGCGAGTTGCGCGCAACTCGTAACTCACAGCTCGTCACTTCTTGAACAGCGCGTCGAACGCCTTCCTCGCGTCATTCTCCGACATCGGCTGCTTGCCCTTGTCGGCGGCGAGGTCCTTGACGATTTTCGGCTGGAAGAACGTGCACTGGTTCTTCACCTGCTTGCCCACCACGCGCTCGGGGATGTTCTCGCGGCACTCCCACAGCGTGGTCGCGTCGAAAAAGCGACAGTTGCCGCAGGTGTGGAGATCGGCGCCGCAGGCGAGGCAGGTGTCGTCCATGGTCAGCTCGCCGAGGCTGTGGCGGATCTGACTGCATTTGTTGCACTTGAAGGCGTCGGGGCCGAAGCCGCCGGCCGTCCTTCCACGAGGGGCGTCTTCCAGCCGCTGGCGCTGCGGTTCGGGACGCGGTCCCCTCGGTCGTTGCGTCTGGCCACCTCCGGAGCCCTGGCCGTAGCCGCCTCCGTCCTGGTAACCACGATGTTTGTATTTGCGATCGTCGCTCACGTTCACCTCGGAAAAAAGAGCCAGAGCGCTCCGGCAATCGCGGCGATCACGATCACGAAAAGGATCAGCTTGATCGCCACTTTGGCCACCTTCAGCACGATCCACAGAAGGACGATGGCGATGAAGATGGTGATGAGCTCGGGAGTGCTCGGCATTCAGGGATGCTCCTAGTGTAACAAGGTCCGGGACGGAAACTAGTCCCGGGCGGGGAGGGACGCCCTACACGACAACGCGCAACGGCTGCTCCACATACGTCCTCAGCGTCTTCAAAAACTCCGCGCCGCTCGCACCATCGATCACGCGGTGATCGCACGACATCGTGATCTTCATGCGGTCGCGGATGACGATCTGGCGGTTGGCGTCGACGACAGGACGTGCTTCCGCGGTGCCTATGGCCAGGATCGCGGCGTTCGGCGGATTGATGATCGCCGTGAACTCTTCGATGCCCCACGCTCCGAGGTTCGAGATCGTGAACGTCGAGTGCTGGTATTCGTCGGGCTTCAGGCGGCGGTTCTTCGCCTTGTCCGCAAGCGCGCGCACCTCGGCGGCGATGTCGCTGACCGACTTCTGATCCGCATTGCGGATGACGGGGGTGATGAGCCCGTCCTGCGTCGCGACGGCCACGCCGATGTGCACCTCGCCGTGTTGGGTGATCGCGTCGTCGCCCCAGCTCGCGTTCACGTTGGGGTGATGACGCAGCGCGAGCGCGATGGCGCGAATCAGGAAGTCGTTGAGGCTCACTTTCGCCCCAGTCATCTCGATCAGCTGTTGCCGGACGGAGACGAGGTTCGTCACGTCGTAATCGGCGGTTAGATAGAAGTGCGGGATCGGTCCCGTTGATTCGGCGAGTCTCTTCGCGATGGTGCGGCGCATCGCGCTGAGCGGAATGATCTTGGTCTCCAACGTAGGACGGGCTTCAGCCCGTCCCTGGGCCGAAGCCGAGGTGCGCGCGTTCTTGACGTCCGCCGCGACGACTCGTCCCCGCGGCCCGCTCCCTCGCACGCTTTCGAGGTTCACGCCCATCTCGCGCGCCATCCGCCGAGCGAGCGGGGAAGACCGCTTCCGATCTCCCTCATCCGAGGGCATGGCGACGACGTTCGACTCCGGCGCGCTGCGGTCGCGGCGCGGTCCCTTCTGCTCGATCGCCTCGTGATACTCGCCGGTCGTGTGCTTGACGCTGTCTTTCTTGTCGGTCGCGCGGCGCTGCGGCTCAGCATCCTTCTCCGAATCGGGCTTCTTCGGCGCAGGCGCGTCGTCGCTTTCGCCTTCGGCAAGGATCTTCACGAGCACGTTCCCCACCGGGACCATGTCGCCTTCCTTCGCCTGATGCGCACCCAGTTTTCCGTCGGCCTCGGCCTCGAGATCGAGGTTGACCTTGTCGGTCTCGATCTCCGCGACCGGCTCGCCTTTCTTCACCGCGTCGCCGGGCTGTTTGTACCACTTGATGACCTTCCCTTCGGTCATCGCATCGCCGGCTTTCGGCATGATGACCTCAGGCATACATCACCTTCTTCACGCCGCGCACGATGTGCTCTTCATGAGGCGTGGCGAGCAACTCGAGATTGCGCGCGTACGGCATCGGCACGTCCTCGCCGGTCACGCGATACACCGGCGCATCGAGCTCGTCGAACATCGCCTCGGCGATGCTCGCGGAGATCTCCGCGGCCGCGCCGAATGGCTTCCACTGCTCCTGCACGACGACCGCGCGATGCGTCTTCGCAACCGATTCGTAGACCGGGTCCATGTCCAACGGGCGCAGCGAGCGGAGGTCGATGACTTCGCACTCGATGCCCTCGTCCGCCGCGAGTTTGTCCGCGACGATGAGCGAGAGCTGCAGCATACGGCTGTACGAGACGATCGTCACGTCTTTGCCTTCGCGCGCGACGCGCGATTTTCCGAACGGCACGGTGAAGTCCGGATCGTCGGGCACTTCGCCCTTCATGCCGTAGAGCGCGGCACTCTCGAGAAAGATCACGGGGTCCTTACCGCGAATCGCGGTCTTGAGCATTCCCTTCGCATCCGCGGGCGTGCCCGGTGCGACGACGTGGATCCCGGGAAAGTGCGCGTAGAACGACTCGAACGACTGCGAGTGCTGCGCGGACAACTGCACGCCTGCGCCCTGAGGTCCACGGATCACCATCGGCACGTCGACCTGTCCGCCGGAGAAGTAACGCACCTTCGCGGCGTGATTGAGGATCTGATCGGCGGCGACGATGGCGAAGTTCATCGTCATCATCTCGACGATCGGCCGCAGGCCGAGCATGGCCATGCCGACCGCGGTACCGGCCATCCCCGCTTCGGCGATCGGCGTGTCGATCACACGCTTCGGGCCGTACTTCTTCAGCATGCCCGCGGTGATGCGGAACGTGCCTTCGTAGACGCCGATGTCCTCGCCCATGATGAGGACGTTCGGGTCGCGGTCCATCTCTTCCATCATCGCGTCGCGGATCGCGTCGCGGTAGGACTTTTCACTCATGCTCACTCTCGCGCACGGGTCGCGGTCCGTGCTCGGCCACGACGTCGGTGAACAACTCCTCGGGCTCCGCGAGCGGAGCCTCTTCGGCGAACTTGACCGCTTTCGCCGCCTCCTCGGTCGCCCACGTATCCATTTCCTTCACGTCGTCATCCGCCAATCCGCATACCTCGGCGAGGCGATTGCGGAGGATGACGATGGGATCGCGCTGGCGGTGCTTCTCGACTTCTTCCTTCGGACGGTACGGCTGCAGGATGTCGGCCGCGCCGTGTCCGGAAAAGCGATAGGTGATCGCCTCGATGCAGTACGGCTTGCCGGTCTCGCGCACCTGGCGCACGACGCGATCGGCGACGCCGCGGACGGCGAAGATTTCCTGCCCGTCGACTTTTTCGGTCGGGATGTCGTACGCACGGACGCGCGCCGAAAGGTCGGTGAGCGCGGAGTGGCGTTCGACTGACGTGCCCATGGCGTAGCCGTTGTTCTCGATGACGAAGATGATCGGGCACATGCCGTGATGGCCCCAGAGGCCGGCCATGTTCATCGCCTCGTGGAACGAGCCGATGTTCATCGCGCCGTCGCCGAAGTAGCAGACCACGACGCGTTCGGTGCCCTGGTAGCGCAGCGCGTACGCGGCGCCGGCGGCGAGGGTGAGATGTCCGCCGACGATGCCGTAGCCGCCGTAGAGGCCGTGCTCGGCGTCGAAGAGGTGCATCGAGCCGCCCTTGCCCTTCGAGATGCCGCTCCCCTTGCCGAACAGCTCGGCCATGATCTTGCCCGGATCGGAGCCGCGGACGAGCGCCTGCGCGTGATCGCGATACCCGCAGAAGACGATGTCGTCTTCGTTGAGGGCGCTCAGGATGCCGGAAGCCACTGCCTCCTGGCCGATGTAGACGTGCAGGTAACCGCCGATCTTGCCCTTGCGGAACTCGCGTTCGGTCGCCTCTTCGAACCGGCGGATGAGGATCATCTGCCGCAACAGGTCGGTCCATTCCGGCGCACAAGCCGGATCGGCGACCGCGGAACTGCTTTCTTTCTTTGCTTTAGCCATCGTTCAAATATGCGCGGCCGTTGCACAAGGCACGCCGTGGGCGCGGATTCTATACAAGTTGCGAGTTGAGGGTGATGAGTTGCCGTGCCGCCCGCGCGAGTGGCGGCGCGTGACGCCGCCACATCAGCCAGCGAGGACGCTGGCGGTCCGCTCCGGACCTTCATCCAGTTTCACCCCTCTCACAATGAACGCCAGCGCCACCATCGCGAGGATCGCGCCGTTCACGGCGAGCGCGATGCTGATCGACCAGCGCTGGGCGACGTAGCCCGCGATCAGGTTGCCGAGGGGCATACCGCCACGGAAGGCGAGCATGAAGATCGACATCACCCGGCCGCGCATGTCGTCGCTGGTCGTGAGCTGCACGAGCGAACTGTAGAGCGAGATCACGCCGACGATGCAGATGCCGGCGCAGAAGGCGATGAGCAGTGACAGCGGCAGCGAGCGCGAGAACGCGAAGGCGACCATCAGCGCCGCGAACGCGAGCTGCAGTTTCAGCGCGACCCTGCCCTTCTTCGCCGCATGCGCCGTCGCAGCGACGACCAGCGCGCCGGTTACCGATCCGAGGCCGTACGTGGTCATCATCCAGGCGTAGCCCTTCGCCTCGAGACCGAAAATCGACTTGGCCACGACGGGGAGGAAGGTCACGATCGGCATGCCGAGGAAGGTGCCGGCGAACGCGAGGAAGGTCAGCATCATCAGCTTCGGACGCTGCGCGACGAAGCGGAAGCCCGCCTTCATCTCGTCCACCATGCCACCCTGCTCCGCGGCCGGCCGCACGCGCGGCGATCGGATCAGGAGCAGCGCGAGGATCACCGCGAGGAACGACAACCCGTTCACCGCGAAACAGACCGCCGCGCCCCACGCCGCGAGCGCGATGCCGGCGAGGATCGGTCCGATCACGCGCGCGAGGTTGAACTGCATCGAGTTCATCGCGATCGCGTTCGGCACGTCCTCGCGCTTCACCAGCAGCGGCAGGAGCGAGATGTACGCCGGACCGCTGAACGATTGCGCGCTGCCGGTGAGGAATGACAAGAGGAAGATGTGCCATACCTTCACGTTGCCGGAGAAGATCAGCACCGCGAGGATGAACGCGAACGTCATCTGAAGGTACTGCGAGAACAGCATGATCTTCTTCCGCTCCACGCGGTCGGCGATGACGCCGCCGAAGAGCGAGAAGATGAGCATCGGTCCAGTCGCGAGGAATCCGTCGACGCCAAGGAGGAACGCGGAGTTGGTCATGTTCAGGACGACCCAGCCCTGCGCGACGGTGGCCATCCACGTGCCGGTCGTCGACGTGAACGCGCCCAGCCAGACCACGCGATAGTCGCGATACCGCAGCGCGCTGAACGTCCGCGCCAGCCGCCCTACGGGAGGTGGTGGCGTCTGCGCTTCGTGCTCGAGAGCCTGTTCCTGCGGTAGCGAAGCGCTCATGCCCTTAGTTTCATTCGCGCGGCCGTGCCTGCCGTGTGCGCATGGCAGATGGCGATGGCCAGCGCGTCCGCCGCGTCCGCCGACAACTTCAGCGACGCACAACCCGGAAGCAGCATGCGGACCATCTTCGCGACCTGTTCCTTCTCCGCTCCGCCGTAGCCGACGACCGCGCTCTTGACCGAGCGCGGCGAGTACTCGAAGACCTCCACCGCAGCCGACCGCACCGCGAGCAGGATCACCCCGCGCGCGTGCGCGAGCTGAATCAGGCTCTTCACGTTGTGTCCCGCGAACGGCGTCTCGACGGCCACGGCCACCGGCTGCGTCCGCGCGATGACCTCGCGCAAGCCGTCATGGATGACCCCGAGCCTCTCCGACAGTTCGGCGCCGCGGCGGGTGTTGATCGATCCCTGCTCCACGAGGGTGAGTCGGCCCCGTTCGTAGTCGATGACGCCGAAGCCGGTGGTGATGGAGCCGGGGTCGATCCCGAGGATGCGCACTACCGCGATTATGAACGAGCGCTCGCAACGCGCAACCCGCAACTCGCAACTACTTCGAAAACCTCACCTCGTAAATCCCCCGCCCCTCCGCCCGATACTTCGCCTCGTAGTTCGTGCGCGGCACGTCCTCGGGACCGGGAATGCGCCGCTCCGCGCGAAACTCCGCCTCGATCAGCGGCGCCGCGACCTCGAAGTACTCCTGATGATCGGTGACGTAGATCCCCACGCCGCCGTCGACGAGCACGCGCCGGATCTCCTTCAACACCTCGGGACGGAGGATCCGCCGCTTCTGTTCCTTCTTCCGCGGCCACGGATCGGGGAAGTAAATGTGCAACTCGGCGATCGACGCGTCCGGGATCATGTCGCGCAGGACCAGGAACGCGTCGTGGTTGATCAGCCGCACATTCTCGAGATGGCGCTTCATCACGCGGTCGCGGATGACGCGGTGATAGTGCAGCGATTTCTCGATGCCGATGAGATTCACGTCCGGACGCTCCATCGCGGAGCCGATGAGAAAGCGTCCCTTGCCCGACCCGATCTCGAGAATCACCGGCTTCGCGTTGCCGAACAACGCCTGCACGTCGAGGCGATGGAAGCCGCTCTCGCGCGGATTGATCACGAGATCCTGTTCGGTCATGGCGGCGGAAGGTATCTCACGCTTCCGCCACGCGCCAGAACGGCGTCGAGTCGACCATCTTGCGGATCGACGCGAGGAGCGTCGGGTCCTGCCGGAGGCGCGAGCGGATCCAGCGGACGAAGCGCACGTCGCCGCCGTCGCCGCCCCGCTCCCGTAGGTGCGCGAGCCAGGCGTCGGGATCGCCGTCGAATACGCGCACGAGCACGTGGTAGCGAAGGAATTCCGCAACGACCGAGCCGTCCCCGGTCGGCATGCGCACGACGTTCGTCGCCGTCTCCGACCGTCTCGTGCGCTTGCGATGCACCGCGCGCGTGAAGACCTCGGTCACATGTTCGATGCGATCGGGATGACGCTCGACGCGCATCGCAACGGACGTCACGCGCACCTTTTTTCGGCCCGCGTGGAGCACGTCTCCCGGCCCGTGCGACGGCCACGGACGACGCGCCGCGCGGCGCTGCAAAATCCGCTTGCGACTGCCCGGAGCGAACACCATCAGAACGTATAAGTTCCTGATTTGCCGCAGTTTGACTCCTATTCGCGTCACTCGCACTCCCTCTTGTACGGAGTGTGCGGAAATCCATGTTTACCTACCTCCGCCCCGTGTTAAGGTCACAAAAAATCCATCATGACTTCGCTGACGAGCGCCCACGTCGACGACGAGAGTTTCGAAGCCGTCTATGGCCAGTACTTCGACTTTCTCGCCCAGATCGCAGTCTTCAAATTCCAGGTGCCCGACTCCGAAGCGGAGACGTTGGTGCACGACGTCCTGATCAGCTATCTCCGGAAATCCGAAGACATCGTCGAGTTGCGCCCGTGGCTCATCGGAGCGATCTGCTACGCGAGCCGCCACTACTGGCGTCTGAACGGAAGAACGGTCGGCGGCGACGCGGAGATCGAGCTCGATCGCGTCGATCCGGCATCGCTGCGCATCCTCGACAGTCTGCCGGACCAGATTGCGGCTCGCGAGGCGCTGGAGTGCCTGGCGCCGCGCTGCCGCGAGGTCCTGCACATGCGCTATTTCGAGGGCTGTACGATCGCGGAGGTCGCCACCCGCCTCGGCGTGAAGACGAAGTACGCGCAGAAGCTCATCACCAAGTGCCTCCGGCGCGCCGAGAGGCTGTACGGCCAGAAGGGACGCGGACGATGAGCGAGGAACGAAAGCCCGCGGTGCTGGCCGGCTTCCGGCGGCGGGTCGACCACGCGCGCGCGCAGGAGTTCGCGGAGACCGCGCGCCGATTGCAGAGCGAGCGCGCCGCCGCCGCGAACGTGGTCGAGCAGTTGTTGCGCGAAACGCCGCGCGAGGAGTGGCCCGCGCTCGCCGAGCGCGCGGATTTGCGGACGTGCGGCGCGCTGGAGTGGCTGGGAAACTTCGTGGCCGAGACGCTTGACCGCGATCCGCAACACGCACTGGCGATCGCGGAGTTGGGAGCCTCGATCGCGGAAGGCGTTTCTTCTACTGCATACCCGAACGTCGTCGTCGCGCAACTGCGCGCACATGCGTGGAAAGACGTAGGCCAGTCGCTCGCGTATCTCGGCCGGTACCGCGAGGCCCTGGAGGCGCTCGACCGCGCCGAGTCGCACATCGCGAGCTTTGGCGCGCTCGCACATGATCGCGCGATCGTCCGCTTCGTCCGCGCGACGACGTTGCAGGAAGTCGATCGGCACGATGAATCGCTGGCGCTCCTGTCCGAGTGCAACGAGGTTTTCCGCGATCACGGCGACAGCCGCCGCCTGCTTTTGTGTGGCATCGCGGAGGGTGTGCTACTGCATCGCCTGCGCAAGTACCGCGAAGCTCGCGAAGCGTATCTGCTGTTGCTCGCCGAAACGCGGGACTCGATCGATCGAGAATCGCTGGCGTGCCTGCACAACGTCATCGGATTCTGCTCCGTCGACCTCGGCGACTACGCCGCGGCCGAGGTGCATCTGTCGCGCGCCATCGAGTTGTTCGAGGAGCTGCATCAACCACTCCGAGTGGCGAGGGCAGAGCTCGGACGCGGAAAGTTGCTGGTGAGGAAAGGAGAGATCGACCGCGGCATCGCTCATCTCCGCGTCATCCGCGCCAGGTTCCTCCGCCATGGCATGACGGAGGAAGCTGGGATCTGCGCGCTGGAGATCGTCGAAGCCCTGCTGTTCTGCGGCGCAACACCCGAAGCGGAAGCGCTCGCGCGGCAGGTCATTTCCGATTTCACGGCCGCGGCGCTCAACACGCGCGCGATCACCGCGCTCGGCTACCTGCAGGAAGCGATCGCTGCGCGAAGAGCGTCGACGGCGACGGTCGGCGATGTGCGCGACTACATCGTATCGCTCCGGAGATCGCCTCAGCGGGAGTTCATTGCTACGGCCTAGGGCTCCCGATCGGCACTGTCAGACCGTCTCCGAGCGCACGAACGACCTTCTTGATGATCTTGACGATGCCGCCCTTGTCCCGCCCGCGATCCCGATCCCGCTCATCGCGTGGAACCGCGAACACGTTCGTCGACAGCGCGACGATCACCGTTACCGCAACCACACCCCGAGCAGACGACTCGAGTACACGACGCATATGCCTCCCTACTGATCCAGCTTTCATAATGAGAAGTGAAGTATGCACGAGGTGTTCACGGACGCGGAATAGTCAGACCGTCTCCGAGCGCACGAACAACCTTCTTGATGACTTTGACGATGCTGCCCCTGTCCCGCCCACGGTCACGATCGCGCTCTTCACGCGGAGCCGCGAACACACTCGTCGACAGCGCCACCATCACGGCAACTGCAGCCACACCACGAACAGACGAATTGAATACACGACGCATAAGCCCTCCTGATTTCTGATTCGGGAGGGCGCCCTCTATCTCGCGGTGTGACGGAAGTGGCACTTATGCCACCCCTCGAAAGTGAGAAGCGGATTGCGCACGGCCTGGAAGGAAGAGTGTGGCGGCGTCAGCCCAGGTCCGCCCAGAGGCGCGCGTACGTTTCGTAGCGCGCGCGATTGAGCTCGCCGCGCTCCACGCGCTCCTTCACCTCGCAGTTGGGCTCGTGGACGTGCGTGCAGTCCGTGAAGCGGCAGAGCTCGGACGGCTCTTCGAATTCGGGGAAGTAATCGCGCAGCGTGTTGCGGTCGAGGTCCCAGAGGCCGAACTCGCGGATGCCGGGCGTATCGATGAGGTACGTCCCTTCGCCGAAGTCGTAGAGCGTCGATGCCGACGTCGTGTGACGGCCAGTGGCGCGCTTGCGGTGCAGGGTGTTCGTCGCGAGTTGCAGCGACTCGTCGAGCGCGTTGAGGATCGACGACTTGCCGACGCCGCTGTGTCCCACCAGCGCGGACATCTTTCCGTCGACCTCCGCGCGGAGCTTTTCAAGTCCCTCGCCGGTCTTCGTCGAGCAGCCGATGATCGGGACGTCGAGATCGAGGTACGGCTCCAGCTTCGGCAACTCGGCCTCGCGCTCTTCCGCGTCGAGGAGGTCGACCTTGTTGATGCAGATCACCGGCTTCGCGCCGCCGCGCTGGATGGCGATCAGAAAACGATCGATCAGACGCGGACGGAGCGGCGGCGATTTCAGCGACACCACGTGGATGACGACGTCCACGTTCGCGGCGATGAGCCGCTGCCGGTGCGCGTGTAGCGGATCGGGACGCGCGAGCACCGTGCGCCGCGGCAGCACGGCCTCGAGGGTGACGATGCCGTTCTCCTCCGCGAGCCGCACGCGGTCGCCGACGGCGAGCGCGCTCTTCTGCCGAATGGCCATCTCCGGCGGCACGACGCAGTCGATCTCCTCTCCGCCGTGAAAAACGCGACAGCGTCCGCTGGAGACGCTCATCACGATCGCGGCGCTCGCGCGCTCGGAGTCATCGACGTCGACGGCCGTCGTGTGGTCGTCGAGCTGCTCCATCAGTTCCGTGACGCTGGGTCGCTTGCGCGCGTGGCCATGCTGGTCGAGCAGCGTCTCCCAGTTGTCCTCGGTGATGCGCTGCGCGCCGGCGTCGCCCTTGTCCTTCTTGAAGTTCTTGCGCAGGTTGCCGGCTCGTTTGCGCGCTTTCATTTCGTCGTACGGAAGATGCTTCTCGAAGTGTTTCTTGAGCTTCTTCTCGTCATGATCCATGGCGCACCGATTCCTATGTCAACCTCAGCCCTGTCGGCGTCGAGGAGACCGGCACACGCAACATCGCATCGAGCGCACGCCCGAAGTCCGCCGCCGACAACGGCTGGCTGTAGAGGAATCCCTGCATCTCGCCGCACTGCTCGCGTTTGAGGAACGCAAGCTGTTCCTCGGTCTCCACACCCTCGGCGATCACGCGCAGGTTGAGCGCGCGCGCCATCGAGATCACCGCGGAGATGATCGCCGCGTCGTCCGGCGTGAGGTCGCGCACGAAGTCCTGATCGATCTTCACCGTGTCGATCGGGAAGCGCTTCAGGTAACTGAGCGACGAATAGCCGGTTCCGAAGTCGTCGATCGAGATGCGGATCCCCATTTCCTTCAGACGCCGCAGGATCATGAGCGTCAGCTCCGCGTTCTGCATCGCCGTCGACTCCGTGATCTCGAGATCGAGAAACTGCGCCGGGAAGCCCGTCTCCGCGAGGATCGCCTCGACCGTCGCGACCAGCTCGCGATCCTGGAACTGGCGCGGCGAGAGATTCACCGCGACGCGCAGCCAGGAATGTCCGGCGTCGTGCCAGGCCTTCATCTGCTTGATCGCCGTGCGCAGGACCCACGCGCCGATCGGCACGATGAGCTGCGTCTCTTCCGCTAGCGGGATGAAGTCCTCGGGCTGAATGAGCCCCTGATCCGGATGGTTCCACCGCAACAACGCCTCGGCGCCAACGACGCGTCCGGTCGCGATCTCGACCATCGGATGGTAGTGCACGACCAGCTCGTCGCGCTCCAGCGCACGATGCATCGCGCGCTCCATCGCCAGCCGGCTCTCGGCGGGCTGCACGTGAGCGGCCGACGCGAACTGGTAGTTGTCGCGCCCACGCTCCTTCGCGCCGTACATCGCGCGATCGGCGTTCTTGAGCAGCGACTCCGCGTCCGTCCCTTCATCCGGGAAAACGGAGATACCGATGGAGGTCGTGACGTACAGCTCGTGCTCGTCGATCGTCACCGGATGGCGCACGGCCTCGAGCACCTTCTGCGCGACGAGCGCCGCGCCGCGACGGTCAGCGATGTCTGCGAGCAGCACCGTGAACTCGTCGCCGCCCATCCGCGCGACCGTGTCTTCCGCGCGCATGCACGTGACCAGGCGCGCTCCGATCGCCTGCAGCAGGCGATCGCCGACGGTATGTCCGAGGGTGTCGTTGACGAGCTTGAACTGATCGAGGTCGAGGAACATCACCGCGCTCAGGCGCCCGGTCCGCTTCGCGTGCGCGAGCGCGACGGTGATGCGGTCGCGGAACAGTAGGCGGTTCGGCAGGCCCGTGAGCGAGTCGTGGTAGGCCTGATACTCGACTTGCTCCTGTGCGCGCTTGCGGTCGGTGATGTCGATGATCGTCCCTTCCATGATGTCTTCGTCGCGGAGGGTGACGTTCTCCAGGACCCACACCGTCGAACCGTCGCGGCGCCGCAGCCGCAGCTCGAGATTCGTCGACTGGCGCTGCTCGCGAAGCATCTGGACGATCCGTTCCCTTTCGTGGTCGTCGAAGTAGAAGTCGTTTGCGTTCGCGCCGAGGAACTCCTCGCGCGATTCGTAGCCGAAGAGCCGTGCACAGGCGTCGTTGCAGTCCAGGATGGTGCCGTCGGGCGTGCTGCGATAAACGCCCGCGAGATTGCGCTCGAACAGCAGGCGATAGCGCGCCTCGCTCGCTTTCCGATCCGTGACGTCGCGGCCGATGCCCTGCACGCCGACGGCCTTGCCGTCGCGGTAGATCAGGCGCGTGCTCAGCTCCAGAGGAATGCGGCGCCCGTCCTTCGAGCGCATCTCGACTTCGTAGAACGTGGCCGTGGCCTCGCCGCGCAGTTTCTTCTCCATCGCGTCGGCGGCGGTCTGCCGGTGCTCGGGCACGATCAGGCTCTGGATGTGCGTGCCGATGATCTCGTCCCGCGAATAGCCGCTTACGTGTTCGCCGGCGATGTTCATCGACGTCACGAGTCCCTTTAGATCGTGCGTGTAGACGATGTCGTTCGCGTTCTCGAACAGCTCGCGGTAGCGCTCCTCGCTGCGGCGCAGTTCTTCGTCGGCACGCATGCGCGTGGTGATGTCCTGCGCGATGACGAGGCGCGAGTGGCGCCCGCCGAAGACGAACTCGAACGACGTGATCTCGACGTCGATGATGCCACCGTCTTTCTTCCGATGACGGAAGTGACTCGGTCCGCGGCGCGCGCTGGCCGTCGCCAGCGCCAGTTCCATCGCCTCGATCTCTTCGGGCGGACGGATGTCGCGGATGGTCATCCGCAGGAACTCGGAGCGCGAGTAGCCGTAATGCTTCACCGCCGCGTCGTTGACGTCCGTGAAGCGCAGCGACTCGAAGTCGTACACCCACATCGGCAGTGGGTTCATCTCGAACAGCGTGCGGTAGCGATGTTCGCTCTCGCGCAACGCGCCTTCCGCGCGTTTGCGCTCGGTGAAATCGCTGGCGACGTAGACGACCGCGACCGGATTGTTGTCGTGATCGCGCAGGAACGACGACGCTGCCAGGACGTCGATGCGCGAGCCGTCCGCCGCGAGCCAGGCCATCGTGTGCTCGAGGATGCCAAGGGAGTTGAGGAGTTGTCCGGTGGTCAGGTTTTCGTCGCGCGGGAAGATCTGGCGGATGTGCGCGCCGCGAAGCTGCTCCGCGCGATAACCGAGAAGGCTCGCCGCGCCGCGATTCACGACGCGGATGCGGCCGTCCATGTCGACGACGATCACCGCTCCCTTCATCGTGTCGAGGATCTGCGTCGCCGCGAACTCCGGCGTGATGCCGGCGAGCTCGAAACGCCACACCGCCGTCGCAACGATGACGATGTAGGCGAGCGCGGTGATGTAGCCCGCCGGCTGGATGTCGATGCCTGTCGACGGGAGGTAGTCGAACAACCCGATCGTGCCGAACGCCCCGGTGAGCAGCAGTGCGCCGCCGCGATCGCGGCCTTTGCCGTCCGCGTCGCGGTACGCGCGCCAGAAGAGATGGGTGCTCGCAATCATGATCGCTGCAACGACGAGCACGACGAATCCGGCTGAAGGCAGCGAGTCGGGATAGAAACCCCAGTCGAAGCGGCGCACTCCGGCGATCACGAGGTTCGTCCCGAGGCCGATGGCGATGAGCGCGGCACAGAGGAGCCAGAAGAGCGCGATGACCGATCGATGCCGGCCAGCGCGGCCGACGACGCGTGCGGCGAAGTGGTACATCGCCGCGGGAATCATCACGCCGAATGCGTAGCCGAGGCGCGCCCAGACCACCGCGACCTCGGCTTCGCGCGACGCGTACATCATTGCCCATGCGCCGAGCCAGAGGGACGTCATCAAGGCCAGGACGAAGAACTGCGTGCTCGCTCCGCTCGTGCGGCCACGCCACAGCATTCCCGCGCCGAGGAGCAGGATGGAGACCGCCGAGATGGCCGTGGCAACTGCTAGAGCGCTGGCAACATAAGCGGTCGAGACGAACAGCAAGTCGAAATCGGGCACGATCGCGGATCTGGTGTGGAGGGATAGTAACCCCAGCTACAATCCTGCTCATGCGCAAAATTGCTTTACTCGTGGTCGTGGCCGTGCTGTCGGCCTCCGCGGCGCCTCCAAAGTCATCGACCGTTGCTCCTGACACCCTCCCTCACTCGATCGCTCTCTTCCTCGGTTCGCTGTGCAACGAGGGCGGACGCCAGGTGACGTTCAAGGCGCGCGCGCACGGCCTCCGCTTCTTTTTCGAAGAGAAGACCGGCGTGACGGTGTACAAGTTCGACAACGGCAAATACGTGAAGGAGGAGTTCCTGCAGGGATTCACTCTGGAGCGTGCGGTGAAACGGTACGCGCAGAAGTAATCTAGTTGCGAGTCGGACAATCCGTGCTGTGGACGTACCAGAGCGGTGGCTCCCTTTCCGCCACCCGCCTCGCCACCGCACTGCTAGCGCGCGAGCAATCCGAGCACGCCCGAAACCGCCGCCCTCACCCCAGTCCGCAACACGAGTTCCGGATCGCGGGGTGCGAACTTGCTCGAGTGCAGTCCTGGTTGCGTTCCGGCGGACAAGGCCGCCGGGTCGCCGGCGCCTAGTGCCAGCATCACCGTTGGCACCTTGCCGTTCGCGCCGAACAGGCCGAAGTCTTCGCTCACCATCGCCGGGTCGATCTCCACGACATTGGCGGCGCCGAGCTCGGTGCCGATCGATTTCACGAGACGCGCGGTCAGCGCGGCGTCGTTGAACGTCGCGGCGACCGATTCGTGGCCGATGTGCTCGTAGACCGGCATGCGATCTTCGGGAACGCCGGCTGCGATGGCGAGGCCGCGCGGAATGCGTTGAATCGACTCCAGCACGCGCGTGCGCACTTCCGGCTTGAACGTGCGCACGGTCAGGTAGAGCTTCACTTCATCCGGGATGATGTTGCGCTTCGTGCCGCCTTCGATCTTGCCCACCGTCACCACCACCGGATCGAGCGGCGAGCGCTCGCGGCTGGAGATCGTCTGCAGCGCGAGAACCGTCTCCGACGCGAGCACCACCGGGTCCTTGGTGCTTTGCGGCGAGGCGCCGTGGCCGCCGACGCCGCGGATGGTGAGATTCACCGAGTCGGTCGCGGCCATGAACTGGCCGGCGCGATAGCCGATCTTTCCGGCCTCGAGCACCGCCCAGTCGTGCAGCGCGATCGCAAAATCGGGCCGCGCGATCTTTTCGTACAGCCCCTCGGACAGCATCCCCTCCGCGCCCTTCACGACTTCCTCCGCCGGCTGGCCGACGAGCATCACCGTCCCGCGCCATTGCGACTTCAGGTCCGCCAGCAATTTCGCCGTGCCGAGGAGCGTGGTCATGTGGACGTCGTGTCCGCATGCGTGCATCACGCCCGCGTTCTGACTCGCGTGAGCGAGACCCGTCTGCTCTGCCACCGGCAACCCGTCCATGTCGCTGCGCACGAGCACGGTCGGACCATTGCCATTGCGCAGGATGGCAACGACGCCGTAGCAGGTCGCGCTCGGATCCTTGTACTTTCCGAACGGATACGTAACTTCGTATCCGAGCTCGCGCAGACGCGCGGCGACGAACGCCGACGTCTTCGCTTCCTGCATCGACAGCTCGGGCGTCGCGTGCAGCGTGCGATAGGTTTCGACGAGCGACGGCAACGCGCTCTGCACGCGCTGATCGAGCGTTTGAGCGAAGAGCGGGGTCGTCAGAAGAAGCAATAGGGCGAGCTTGCGCATGCCGCGCAGCTTACATCGCTTCCGCCCCTACGACTTCTCCCGCCACCGCTACCTGATTCTTCCCATTCTTCTTCGCGAAATAGAGCGCCGCGTCGGCTCGGGAGATCAGATCCGCGGAAGTCGTTCCGTCTCGCGGATAGACGGCGATCCCGATGCTCACGGTGATGTGTAGCGTCTTATTCACCTGCGGAAGCGTGAAGACGCGCCGCTCGATCAGCTCGCGTAGGCGATTCGCGGCTTCGCGCGCCGAGCGCGCCGGCGTGTCGGGGAGGATGATCCCGAACTCCTCGCCGCCGTAACGCGCGACCACGTCCGTTTCGCGGGCGTGGGCCATCAGCTCCTCGACGAGGCCCTTCAGGATCTCGTCGCCGATCGGATGGCCGAACGTATCGTTGACCTTCTTGAAGTTGTCGATGTCGAGCATCGCCAACGCGAGCTCGAGACCCGATCGTGCGTGACGATGGACCTCTTTGGCCAGCGCGTCCTGAAAGAACCGGTGGTTGTACGCCGGCGTGAGCGCGTCGATGAGCGTCAGGCGGCGGATCTCCTCGTATTGATGTGCCGACTGCAGCGCCGTGACGGCCTGCGTCGCGAAAACCTCGAGCGTCCGCACCTTGTCGATGGTGGGGATGCGGCGGTCATGCGGCTCGCGGACGGAGAGGAATCCCATCATCTGATCCGCACTCTGGTCGTGGCTCATCAGAGGCACCAGCAATAGATCGTTCTCGTGCCACTCGTCCGGCTTGAGGAACCCATCATCCGCGTCCTCGGGACGGACGAAGAAGTCGTGCTCGCTCTTGCGCAGCGCCGTGTGCGAGACGAAGTACGAGCTCGAGGCTTTGAACTCCGGATTGAAGAACGCCTCGATCTCCGCGGGCGTGACGTGCTTCTTGCGCACCTCCTCCCACACATCGTCGAGCCCCGCGTGCGCGCGCCGCACGTACTCGTTCGTGCGCGGGTCGCGGAGCGCAAAGACTACGTTCTCGAATCCAAGCGCGCGGCGGATGGCCTGGGCGATGCGGGTGAGCACGACGTCGACTTCGAACTGTCCGATGAGACTGTTCGACACGTCCAGAATCGTCGCCATCGTCGCGGCGTTGCTCTCCAGCTGCGCCGTCGTCTCGCGCATCTCGCGGCGCAGCAACTGGTCCTGCAGCGACAGCGCCGTCTGATTCACGAGCAGCGTCAGAAGGTTGAGGCTCCCCACCTTCAGGATCGACAGGTCCTCCGTCTCGAAGATGAGGATCCCGTAGATGACCTCGGGGGTCTGAATGCCGATCAGCACCTGGATCGCTTGCCCGTCCGACAGCGGGAACTT
This sequence comes from Thermoanaerobaculia bacterium, assembly GCA_035999335.1. Taxonomy (GTDB): domain Bacteria; phylum Acidobacteriota; class Thermoanaerobaculia; order Gp7-AA8; family Gp7-AA8; genus QHVT01. The sequence goes on from DASYGV010000009.1 coordinate 23,106, forward strand.
GCGCATGTCGCTCTGAAAGATGAACGCGCGGCTCGGCGCCGACTGCGCGAAGCCCGCGGCCTCGGTCCAGCGAAGGATGTCCTGATCGGTCGGCAGACACTCGCCGAAGCGGTAGACCGTCGGCGGCACGTCGGGATTCGGCTCCCACGTCACCACCGCGCACGCTTTCATCTTCGCGAGCTTCGAGAGCAACGACATCAGACGCCGCAGCGTCTCGTAATCGGTCTCCGCGGAAAGGATTTGCGTCGAGCTCTCGGTGAGGATCGCCAGCTCTCGGTTGCGTCGCACGAGCTCCACGTTCTGCTGAGCGGCCTCGGACTCGTTGCGCATCGAGTACGCGACGATGAGCACGGGCAGGAACGCGATGGTGAAACCGGCGATCCCCCAGTGCGTGTAGAGCATCACTTCGATCGCGACGACCGGCGTCACGAGCAGCAGCGTCTTTGCCTGCACGAGGAGTACGCGGCGAAGATCGAGAGGCGCGGTCTCGCCTTCGGCGTATCGGCGCAGCGAGACGAAGAGGAGATGGATGCCGACGTAGCCGACGAGGAGCAGCGTCGCGCCGGCCATCTTCGCCGACGAAGGCGCGTCCGCCGCGACCGCGAGCGCGTACAGCAGTCCCACGATCGAGTACGAGAGCGCGAGCTGCGCAGCGTTGTAGAACGGCTCGATCTCCCACTTCTTTCGCGACAGCGCGTCGTACACCGCGTGCGCGCCCGCACCGACGAAGACCGCCATCAACGCGACCGCGGGACTGTGGAAGATCAACAGCGCGCCGAAGACGACCGACGCCTCGAATCCGACTGACGCGTCGCCGGCGTCGATACGCAGAAATGTGGCGACGAGCACCAGCGCCGCGAACACGAGCGCGGTGCGCGTCTCGGCCGGCGGGCGGGTCATCGCCGAATAGATCAGAAGCGAGACCGCTGTCGCCACCACAGCGACTTTGAACCCGCGGAAAAAGGCGGTGCGGGACACGAGGCGAATTATAGGGCGCAGGGGAAAGGGTGCACCGCGCAGTAGAAAACCGGTCGGTCGGCTCCTCCATCCCGCACCCTATAATCCGCTCAATGTGGGAAACGGTCATCGGCCTCGAAGTCCATGCGCGTCTGTTGACGCAGACGAAGATCTTCTGCGGTTGCGCAACGACGTTCGGCGCGCCGCCGAATACCAACGTCTGCCCCGTGTGCCTCGGATATCCGGGCGCACTCCCGGTCCTCAACCGCCGCGCCGTCGAGCTGGCGATGCGCATGGCCCTCGCGACGGGCTGCGAAGTGCATCCCCGTTCCGTATTCGCGCGCAAGAACTACTTCTATCCCGATCTGCCGAAGGGCTACCAGATCTCACAGTTCGACCGCCCGATCGCAACCGGCGGAAAGCTTCACGACGTGCGCATCCTCCGCATCCACATGGAAGAAGACGCGGGAAAGTTACTGCACGAAAGCGATGCGTCGCTGGTCGATCTCAATCGCGCCGGCACGCCGCTCATCGAGATCGTGAGCGAGCCCGATATCCGCAGTTCCGAGCAGGCAGGCTCGTACCTGACGCGCCTGCGCCAGATCCTCATGTACACCGAGGTGTGTGACGGGAACATGGAGGAAGGCTCGCTGCGCTGCGATGCGAACGTGTCCGTGCGCAGACCGGGGGAGCCGCTCGGAACGCGCACGGAGATCAAGAACCTCAATTCCTTCCGCTTCCTCGGACGCGCAATCGATTATGAAGTGCAGCGACAGATCGCGGTGCTGGAGAGCGGCGGACGGATCGATCAGGAAACGCGCCTCTTCGATCCCAATGCGGGAGAAACGCGCGTCATGCGTTCCAAAGAAGAGGCGCACGACTATCGCTATTTCCCCGATCCCGATCTCTTCACACTGGAATTGAACGAGCCGTGGATCGAAGACGTACGAGGCTCGCTGCCCGCGTTGCCGCAGGCGCGCATTGAGCGCTATCAGCGTGATTACGGACTCTCTGTGGCCGACGCCGAGGTCATTGTGATGACGCGGGCCGTTGCGGAGTTCTATGAAGCCGCGGCCGCGGAATCGGGAAATCCACGCGCGGCGGCGAACTGGGTGCGCAACGAGGTGTTGGGCGCGCTCAATGAACAGAAGATCGACATCGCCGATTATCGCGTGACGCCCACAATGCTCGCGCAGCTCATTCGCCTGCTCGACAGCGGCGCGATCGGCGGCAAGGCGGCCAAGGAAGTATTCGAGGACATGTCGCACACCGGCGAAGCGGCAAACGTCATTGTGGAGCGCAAGGGTCTGAGCCAGGTCAGCGATCCCGGCGCGATCCGCGAAGCGGCGAAGCGCGTGCTCGCCGCCAATGCCGCGCAGGTCGAACAGTACAAAGCCGGCACGACGAAAGTCTTCGGCTTTCTGGTCGGGCAGCTCATGAAGGAAATGCGCGGCAAGGCGAAGGCGGATCTGGCGAACGAGATCCTGAAAGAGTTGCTTGGTTGACCAGTGAATTTGGGGCACCGACCACCCCACCTGTTCGGTGGTATATTCCGCCCCGATTCTTGGAGCGCCGTAATCCTCTGTAGAACAACAGACTTAGGAGGTTTCACCCTTGCGATCCCTCAAACTGACCCTCTTCACGATCGGCTGCCTCGCGATGAGCGCCCCGGCCTTCGCCTCCGGCTTCTCGATTTTCGAGCAGGGCGCGAAAGCGAGCGGCATGGGCGGCGCGTTCGTCGCCACCGCCGATGATCCGAGCGCCATCTTCTACAACCCCGCCGGCATCGCCCAGCAGCGCGAGATCACGTTCCTCGCCGGGGCCACCTTCATCAACTTCACGAACGAGTTCACCGGCGACCCGAACAGCGTGTACACCGCCGGTACCAAAGCGAAGTACGACCGGCACACGTTCGTCCCGCCCAACATGTACGGCATCCTGCCGATCGGCGACAACCTCACCATCGGCTTCGGCACCTTCTCCGCGTGGGGTCTTCGTACGGACTGGGCCGATCCATATGTGGGTCGCTTCATCTCGCGCGACGCCGATCTGAAGACGCTCTCGGTCCAGCCGACGATCGCCTGGAAGACGAGCGACGGCCGCTTCGCCCTCGGCGGCGGAGTCGAGTATCGCCGCGCGCGCGTGTTCCTCAACCAGAACATTCCGCTGCCGTTCCCGAACCCGTTCACGGGCCGCATCACCGACATCGGCAACGCGCGTCTTGCCAGCGACTACGGCGACGACATCGGCTGGAACCTCGGCGTTCTCTTCAAGGCATCGGATCGCATCCGCTTCGGCGCGTCTTACCGCAGCGACATGGACATCGACCTCGAAGGCACCGCGGACTTCACCCAGATCTCCACCGGAAACCCGCAGCTCGACGGACTCGTCGCCGCGACGTTCCCTCACGACGACACGATCTCCACGACGGTCCCCTTCCCCGCCATCGCGGCCGTCGGCGTGGCGTTCAGCCCGACCGATCGTGTCGACATCGAGCTCGACGTCACGCACATGACCTGGAGCCGTTTCGAGTCGCTCGACGTCGAATTCGACGATCAGCCGGCGCGCAACATCAGCCGCGAGCAGAACTGGGACGACTCGTCCGCGTACCGCCTCGGCGCGAACATCGAAGCGACCGAGAACTGGGACGTGCGTCTCGGCGCCATCTACGACGAGAACCCGCAGCCGGTCGAGGCCGTGAGCCCGTTGCTGCCGGACTCGGATCGCATCGCCTTCACCTTCGGCGCGGGCTTCCACCACGGCCACTGGATCATCGACGGCGCGGCCTTCGTCCTCCATTTCAAGGACCGCAGCACCAACGGACGCAACCCGGACGGCTTTGACGGCACCTACGAAACCGATGCGATGCTCTGGAGCGTCAACCTCGGTTATCGCTTCTAAGAGGAGACCCGACTCATGAACAGATTCGCGAAATTTGCAACGGCAGTCGTCGTCGCAGCACTCGTCGTGGCCCTACCGGCGTTCGCGCAACGCGGCTCGGCGGACTTCTCGAAGCTCGTCGCCCTCGGCGACAGCTACGGCGCGGGCGTCGTCGCCAGCTCACTCAATGAACGCCATCAGGTGTGGAGTTGGCCGGCCGTGATCGCGCGCCAGGTCGGATACACGACCTGCCAGCCGAACGCGGCCGCTACGGACCCCTGCTTCGCGCAGCCGCTCGTCACCTTCCCCGGCATCGGACCCGAACTGGTGCTCGTCAACCTGACTCCGACGATCGCCCCCGCGGGCGGAAACGGCGTGCCGGTGATGACGACGTTCGGCCGCGCCTACAACAACCTCGCCGTCCCCGGCGCGACGCTCGCAGGATTGCTCGGCATCACCGGCGCGGAGCCTCCGACGCCGGGCGAGCCGACGGCCGTGTCGTATGGACGCTTCATCCTGCGCGGCCGCGGAACCCAGACCGCGCAGGCGCTCGAGCAGCATCCGACGTTCATCGTCATGTGGATCGGCGGCAATGACGCGCTGAGCACGCTCTTCAGCGGCACGCCGGGAACGCTCACACCCGCAGCGGACTTCGGCGCGCGCTACAACGCCATCCTCTCCGGGTTGGTCGCCGGCGCGGGGAATGCCGGCATCGTCGTCGGCAACCTCCCGACGCAGCCGCTGCCGTACATGCTGCTCATCCCGCGCGTGGTCGTGAATCCGGCCACTGGCCAGCCGGTCCCCGGTCCGGACGGCAACCCGATCCCGCTCATCGGCGACCTCGGCAACGGCACCGTCGGCCCACTGCCCCCGGGCACCTTCGTGCTCCTGCACGCGCGCTCGAACCTCGCCACCGGTTTCGGTCTGCCGAACGTGCCGCCGTTCAGCGCGTTCCCGAACGCGGGCAAGCCGCTCCCCGACTCCGACACCCTCACGCCGGCGGAGTTCGCGACGATCCTCACGCGCGTGAACGAGTACAACGCCGCAATCCAGGCCGCAGCCTCGTCGCGCAACATCGCGGTGGCGGACATCAAGGGGCTGTTCGATCGCGTCTACGCGACCGGCGGCCTGCACGTCGGTCCGGTGACGATCAGCCCGGCTCCGGTCACCGGCGGCTTCTTCGGCAACGACTTCTTCCACCTCACCGACCTCGGATACACGCTCTTCGCGAACGAATACATCAAGACCATCAACGCGGCGTACGACACCGAGATCCCGCTCGCGAGCATCGCGCAGCTCTACGCGAACAACGGCGCGTTCTTCCCGGAGACCCCGGACGGGCTGGTGACCAATGCGGACCGTCTGGTCGTCACGGAGGAAGCGGCGACGCAGATCCGCACGATGTGGGCTCAGCCGACGATGCGCAAGATGCGCGCGATCCGGAATTGAGAATCAAACACCGACAATCAAAAAGGGCGGCCTCGCGGCCGCCCTTTTTTCTTTGTCGTCATGTTCCCGCTGGTCGTCCGCGCGGCGACGGCCTGGAGATGTCGATCATTGCCATCCGTTCCTTCTCGTCATACCAGCAGTGGAAGCGCTTGATGCCCGGGACTTCGATGTCGTAGAAGCGGAAGAAGCTCGGCACGTGCAGCGAGGTCGACTTCTCGGACTGGCGGATCTTCGCCGCACCCTCTTCCTTGCGCTCGAGCGGCTTGATGCCGATCACCTTGCGTTTCTTGTCGTAGTAGAGATTTGCGCTGGTCTTGCCGCGCAGGCGGAGCATGTTGGCGACGGGAGATGGGAGGCGGATGAGGCGCGACTGAACGATCGTCGCCGAAGCGGGAAAGCGTTCGAACTCCGGCTGAGGCTCCCACTTCTCAAAGGCCATAAACCGACTCCTCACCCATCACTGACCTCTCTGGCGTCTTGACGATCATAAAAACTGGAATGATTTTGTCAACAATTAATCGGACGTGTTTCGCGACAGGAAAACGTCATGCCAGGACGCGTGATTCCGAGTTTAGTTGAAATCGTGGTCTGTTTTTTGCACGGACGACCATGTCGCAAAAGGCTTGCTGAGATCTGCTAAGTCGCTGATTTAAAACGACTACAGCACGGACGCACGCTTCCGCACCTCGAGGTCGATGCGATGCTGGGCGCGGAGGTTCCTCAGGGACCGATGCGTCACCCGCGGAGCGTCCCCGAGGAGAAGACGCGCATCACGTCAGAATGCGCCTCCTCCCGCGTCCTGTCTTGCAGAATCGTTGCGTGGCTCATTCGTGAAGAGCCTCACGAACAGGGCGCGGTCGACGAAGAAGGCGATCTGGTGCGTCGTGGTCCACCCTCCTCTTCCGCTGCGGATCGTCTGCGGTGCCCAGATCAAATGCAGGTTCGCGCGGGTGGTCGTGTCATGCCAGAACGCCTCGAACTGCGGATGCACGACGTTGAGGGCGGTGCCGCCGCGGCCGGAGACACCGCCGACCGTGAGCGTGGGACGCAGCAAGATGCGGCGAAAGCGCCAGGCCGGAAAACGGTTCGTGTACGTCAGCTCATTCTGCGATCGGTCGTCCACCGTCCCGCTGCGCTTCGTTCGCGCGAACTGCAGCGAGCCGAAGATGTCGCGTCCGCGGATGCGCAAGTGCGTGTCGGCTTCGAGCCCGAAGGATTGCTCGCGTCCCGAGAGGCGCGCGAATTTTTCTCCCGTCGCGATCTCCGTGACCGCGGTGTCGATCGGCTGTCGGCTCCACGACAGGCGGTAGCGCAGCATGAGTGGCGGCGCGCCTTCGACGCCGACAGTGCGATACCACGCGAATTGCAGCGTATCTGTCGATCCGGGCGGCGGTGCGGCCGGTGTGGCGTCAGGCGCGGGCGGCGTCGGGAAGTAGATCGGTCCCTCCTCGCACTCGCACACCATCACCGGCACGCCATGCTCGCCCCTCACCTCGGAGCGTTTGTAGTCGAACTGAAAATCGGAGAAGTAGAAGCTGTTCGCGATGTGGACGAAGCCGGCGTCATGATGGAGCGGACGGTAGCGGTCGACGTAGCTCTTCGCCACGCCGAGGAGCAGGCGCGAGACGAAGAGCGGGTGCCCATCGCGCTCGCGCGGGTCGACGAAGTCGTCGGCATCGAAGATCGAGCGCGGCTGCGCCGCTGCGGTTGCGGCGAGGAAGAGCAGCAGGAGAGTTGGACGCGCACGCATCACTTCACCGTCACCTTCAGTCTCTTGAGACCGGTCTGCCGTAGCTTCAGCGCATCGACTTCAATTGCGTTCGGCGACAGGCTCGTTCCGCTGCCGTCGATTCCTTTCCCGCGCTGGTAAATGAACTGGTAGAGAACGCCGTCGCGCGTAAGCGGCTTGGCCGGTAAATCGTTTACGAGCAGACCGAAAAAGAATGGATCGGGCTTGTCGCGAAACTGCAGACGGACTTTCTCCTTCGACACAACACGCGTCACCGTGCGAACGTCATCCTTGAGAACGCCGCTTTCCGTGCATCCAACTGGTATGTTCTTTTTCCGCCTCGCCTCGTTGCCCATGGGGACGATACGCAGGTAACTGAGCTCCATGCCGGGGTCGAGCTCCTCGACCGTAACCGTGGCACCCTTCGATCCACAGCAGGCCAGGACGAAGACCGCAACGGGATCATCCTGTTTCGTGTCGTCCAGGTCCGGCCGATAACATCCGGTGCGGTTGACGCCGATCCGGAAACTGAAGTGGGACGTTGCCGTGGAGAACGACTCGGGGACTCGGCGCATCCAGGTGCACACCACGCCAGGGCCTGTCAACGGAGCCAGGTCAAACAACGTCGAGTCATCGCCGTTCTGGGCCATCTTTACGTCGCCTGGTTTCACGCCGGGGCATGTCGGGAATTCGATCTTCACAACCTTGCTCGTTGCGCCCCGTGTGGCAACGGCGGCGAGGATCGCGAGCGCGCCGGCGAGACGATTCCATTTACTGAACATCTGGCACCCACTTTTCGATAAAGGGTTTCATCTTCTCCGCCGGCAACGGTTCCAGCGGCCGCCTTCGAGGTTCCGTTTCATTCGACTCTTTCACGTCGATTTCCAATGTGACCTCGCCGCTCGCGAGTTGATCGATGACCTCTTCTTTTTTGATCGGGCGCGTCCGGAACAACTCCAGCTTGACCGGCAGGAGATTCCGTTCGCCCTTTCCTCGCTCGACGTGGCTCGGCTCATTCCGGACTACGGCCAGCTCCGTCTCTTTCAGCGGCACACGCTTGAACTTCAATCGCCCGCCGACGAGCTCGGATGGCCGTCTTCCCGAGTTCTCGACTCGCACGACGATCGTGTTGGCCGCGCGCTCGAACGCGACCGAAGTGTGTGAGGGCCGATACCGCTCGGCGACCCCGGCAGCGAGCGCGATCAGCAGCGCCAGCACCGCGGCGATGCGCCATACGCGGTAACGCACGTAGTCCTTGATCTTCTGCCAGCGTGTGCGCTCGCGCGGACGAACCTCCTCGTCTTTGACCTTCGCCACAATGAGCTCCGCGATGGTTTCCGGAGATCGTTCGCCGACGTCGATCCAGACGAGTGTCGACAGCTCGAGCGGCATTGGCGTGTCGTCGAGTCGAGCCACAAGGAGCGACTCCTCGTGCAGCGCGCGCATGCCGGCGTGACCGAGCTCGTACTGCGTCCAAACGCTCTTTTGATACGCAGCCGAATGGAAGACCACGCAATACTTCGCCTGCTGATAGATGAACGCGAGCTTCCTGCGAAGGTTCGTTCCCCAGAGCGCCGCCTCTTCGTTCTTGTCCCAGAAGACATGCACGTTTGCGGTCTCCAGCGCGGCGACGACCGCAGAGACGTACTCGATGTCCTTCCGCGAGTACGAGACGCAAACGTGGAATTCTTCAGGCATGGCGTCCTCCGAGGACCGTCAGACCTGCCGCGGCAAGGACGATCAACAGCGCGAGCAGCGCCCACTCTGGGAGCGTGGGGATCGCGGTGCTCACCTGCAGCGTGTAGCAGAGCGAGCCGCGGCATCCGTTGTCGTCCGTGGCTGTCACGGTGAACGTGAATGTGCCGGTGGCCGTCGGCGTGCCGGAGAGGATGCCGCCAACGAGCGTCAGTCCGGGAGGAAGCGCACCCGACGTCACCGTCAGCGTATACGGCGGCGTTCCGCCGGCCGCGACGATCGCGTAAGGCCCGTACGGCTCGTCCGGTGCCGCCGGCGGAAGGGCGGCGGGAGCGAGCGTGATCACCGTATCTAGCGGACAGTCCGACTCGTGAACGTCGATCGCGCAGAACACAAGCACGTCCTTGCATCCAGCGGCGTCGGTGACCTCGAGCATGAACGAAAACGTGCCGGTGGCCGTCGGCGTCCCTGCCAACGTGCCACTGCCGGAGAGCGTGAGTCCGGGAGGAAGCGCACCCGAAACGACGGCGAATGCATACGGCGGCGTGCCTCCCGCGACCGTGAACGTCTCGCTGTACGGCACAGTGACCGTCGCGTTCGGAAGAACGGCAGGGCCGATCGTCAACGTCGGACAGCCACCCACGAGGAGCTCGTACTGGCGCGTCCCCTCACATCCGGAGACGGTGTCTCTCGCCGTGACGCTGAACGCGAACACGCCAGCGGCCGCGGGCGTGCCGGTGATCTTGCCGTCCGCCGCCAACATCAGATCCGCCGGCAGTGGTGAGCTGCTGAACGTGTACGGACCGATCGCGCCCGATGCCGTGAGCGTCGCCTCGTAAGAAACACCCACGGTGGCCGGAGGAAGCGTCGCGGGAGCGAGCGCGATGGGCGGGCAATCGATGTCGACGACGTACGAATGCGTCGCGGTGCAGCCGTTGGCGGCGGTCGACGCGACGGTGAACGCAAACGTGCCGTCGTCCGAAGGGGTACCGCGCAGGACGCCGTCGCCGTCCACGATCAATCCCGGCGGAAGCGGACCGGGGACGAACGTGTGCTTCCCCGGGCACTCGCCCCTGCGAAGCGCTTCCGCGTACATCGATCCGACCGTTCCGTCGGGAAGGCGCTCCGGCGGAGGTGCAATCACGCGGCACGCGACCGCCATCGTGATCTCGCGCGTCCGCGCGCACGTTTCGTCGCGCGCGGTCACGGGAAACGTGAACGTTCCCGGCAAGATCGGCGTGCCGGAGAGCACCCCAGCGCTCGATAGCGACAATCCCGGCGGAAGCAACGCGTCCGGCGCTGTGATCGCGCAGTCCGTGCAGTCGCTGGTAGCGATGGTGTGACTGAACGGGATGCAAGCCGTTCCATCGGGTACGTCCGGCGGCAGGAACGCAATCGGACACGCCGCCACGTCGAGCGTGAAGCAGAGGATGCGCGTGCCGCTCACGATCGTGAAGTCGAATCGCCCTGGCTCTCGTGGTATCCCTGCAAGCGTGCACCCGACGAGCGTCAGTCCCGGCGGCAGCGCGCTCGTCGCGACGCAGGTCGCCTCCGGCGCGAGGATCGCGCTGTACTCCGCTCCCTCCGTCGCGTCGGGAAGCTCCTCACACGCGATCGCAATCGTGTAAACCGCGGTGCCGGTGCAGCCCTGCCCATCGGTCGCGGTGACGGAGAACGGGAACGTGCCGCGCAACGTCGGGACGCCAGTCAGAAGACCGTCGCGCGAGAGGCTCAATCCAGGAGGAAGCGACGCCGCGGCGAACGTATACGGCGCCAGACCGCCACTCGCGGCGATCCTCGGCGCCGTGTACTCCACGCTCACGACTCCATTCGGAAGCGTCGCGGGAGCGAGCGTAATCGGACCGCAGCAGAGCGAGATCTCGTTGCCGTCCAGAGTCACCGCGCCCGTCCGCGCGAGCGCCCTGCCGGACAGCGACGCTCCACTTTCGAAAGCGATGTGCGTCCGCGCGAGGATGTTTCCCGCGAACGCCGTGCGCGGGCCGAGGCTCACCTCCTCGGCGTCCCAGAAAACGTTGCCGGCAGAACCACCATCGATGACGCGCACCGCTGAATCGGGAGCCGTCGTCAGCTTGCCCCGCACGCGAAAAACCCAGAGCGCATCGCGGTCGCCCACGGCATCGAGAAAGAGCGTGCCGGTGAGCTCGACGTCCGCGTCGAAGCAATGGACCCCGGGCTCGAGCGTGCCGGCGAGAGCTGCCGGTGTCGCACTGCAGGGCATCGCGCCGAGAAGAGCGACCGCGGCTGCGGCGTCACTTTGTGCGTCGCGCGCCGTCCTCTCGTCGACGATCGTTCCGATTCGTACCGCATTCGCCGAAAGACCGGCGATCTGATGTCCGGGACTGACGCCGACGTTCCCGGTGATCCGCGTCGCGCCCTCGCTGCGGATCGATGTCCCCGCGAGCACGGCATAACTCGAGGCAGAACCGAGAGACGGCGCGGATCGAGCGAGGGCCGGAAACCGGCCGCAAAGAAAGACGGCGAGGCCGAGAATCGCGTAGAGACTCCGTGACCGCATGATGGCTGGACCTAAATAAGGAGAGTCGGAAGAGCGCGAACTCCCTACCATCTACTGACGGACGCGGATCTTTCTTTCAGTGCGATCGTCACTCCGGCTCGCGCGGAATCCCCGCACGGTCCAGGGCCTCGTGTTCGCTTTCGCTCGCCCGCTCGCGGATGAACCAGACGTGCGGCTCGGCGGAGATCCACTCCGTCTCCGACGCCATGGCGTCGCGCAGGAGACGGATGGTGCCGACCATGTCGCCGGCGAGATACGCGGCCTGCGCGGCAAGACCGACGTACGCACCGCGCGCGCGGCCTGCGTCGTCAGCACGCGAGAGAATCGTGTCGACGTGCACGAGCCCGTCCTCCACGAGCGCGATCGCGTCCGGGGTCATGCCGGGATGGCAGGCGCAGACGAACAGGACGTTCGGGTCGACGCCGCGTTTGCGCAGATACCGAATGCTGTTCCGATGACGCTGATAGAACAGGTCCTCGGGAACGAACCGCATCAGTTCGCGCCAGCCTTCGAGCGACGGATCCTCCGCGAACCGGTCGAGTCGCTCCTTCCAATCCTCGGGCGGCGCGCTGCAGCGATCGAGGATCTCCTCGATCGCGTCGGCATCGGGACAATCCGCCATGTTGAGCGCGAGGCGCGCGACCGCGGCGGCCTCCTCGACCTCCCCTCGTTCGAAGTGATACCGCACGAGCGGCAAGGGCACGCCGCGCACGAACTCATTCGTCGCGGCGGTGAGCTCAGGATCTTCGACTAAACGCAATTTCGTCCTCCTCATCGAAAATACGCCCGATCCAACGCGCGGTACTGCACTGCTTCGGCGACGTGCCCGGATTCGATCTGCTCCGCGCCCGCGAGGTCCGCGATCGTGCGCGCGACCTTGAGAATGCGGTCGTGCGCGCGGGCGGAGAGGTTGAGGCGATCGATCGCGGAGATGAGCAGTCGGCGCGAGGATGGGTCGAGCTCGCAGACGCGGCGCATGTGACGCGAAGTCATCTCCGCGTTGCAACGGATCACCGCGCGTCGGAAACGCTCGTGCTGAATCTGTCGCGCGGCATCGACGCGCGCGCGGATCTCCGCCGAAGACTCGCCGGGATCGACCGACGCGATCTCCTCCGTGGACAGCGCGGCCACCTCCACCTGCAGATCGATGCGGTCGAGGAGTGGTCCGGAGATCTTCGCGAGATAGCGCGCGATCTGATGCTGCGAGCAGGTGCACTCGCGCCGGGCGTCGTTGAAATAGCCGCAGGGGCAAGGGTTCAACGCGGCGGCGAGGGTGAAGCGCGCCGGGAACGTGACCGTGCGCGCGGCGCGTGCGATCGTCACGCTGCCGTCCTCCATCGGCTGGCGCATCACTTCGAGCGTCTCGCGGCGGAATTCGGGGAGCTCGTCGAGGAACAACACGCCGTGATGCGCGAGGCTCACCTCTCCCGGGCGAAGCGGCGTTCCGCCTCCCGCCATTCCCGCTGTCGAGATCGTGTGATGCGGCGCGCGGAATGGACGGCGCGTGAGAAGGCCGCTGCCCGCGGGAAGCACGCCGGCGACGGAGTGAATCTTCGTCGTGACGATCGCCTCATCGAGCGAGAGTCGCGGGAGAATTGTCGAGAGACGCCGCGCCAGCATCGTCTTTCCCGATCCCGGCGGACCAATCATCATCACGTTGTGGCCGCCTGCGGCCGCGACCTCGAGCGCGCGCTTTGCCTGCGCCTGTCCGCGCACTTCCGCGAAGTCGGCGTCGTGATCCGGCGGCTCCGCGGTCATGACCGACACCGCGGCCGCGATGGGTTGCTCGCTTCGGATATGCCGCAGCACCGCGAGCAGATGCGGCGCTCCGATGACGCGCGTCCGCTGCACGGCAGCGGCCTCGTTCGCGTTCGCCACCGGCACGACCAGCTCGCGGACCGTTTCGTCGCCCGCCAACGCGGACGAGATCGATAACGTTCCGCGAATGGGAGTCAGTGCGCCGTCGAGTGAGAGCTCACCCGCGAACACGCGGCCCATCACGTCGTCTTCACTCAGCAGGTCGAGCGCGTGCAGGATGCCGATGGCAATGGGCAGGTCGAATCGCGACCCCTCCTTCCGGACGTCCGCTGGTGAGAGGTTCACGGTGATGTGACGTGTGGGCGGATACAACCCGCAGTTTGCGAGCGCGGAATGGACGCGGGCGTAGGCCTCGCGAACGGCAGCGTCGGGAAGCCCGACCAGTGTGAACCCCGGCTGATGCGCCATCCGGGCGTCCACTTCGATGATGATGCGAACGGCGTCAATTCCGCACGTGGCGGCGCTCCATACTTTGGAAAGCATGGCTTGTGGACCTGTGCGGAAGTCCCGCAGGGAGTATCCCTCGGAGATTCAACCGAGGCAAGATACGATCGGTTGACAGGAGAAAACCGGAGGAAGCATGCGCATTGCCGTGGAACACCACACCTCGAAGGAAGTCGCCCGCGAGAAACTCGAGGAGCGGCTCGGTCAACTTCTCGTGCAATACGGCGGACGCGAGGAGGACTTCGAGAGCGAATGGCTCGGGGACACGATGCGGTTCAACGGGAAGGCGCTTGGCTTTCGGGTCGAGGGAACCATCGAGATCACGGATGCGGAGGTGATCGTCGATGGAAAGCTGCCGCTGATCGCGAATATGTTCGAGGGCCGCATCCGCCAGGCGGTCGAGCGCGAGGCGGACGCGATGTTCAGGACTGCGTAGCTTCGTCGACGCTGAATATTTTCTTCAAAGCGTCGACGTTCGGATCGACGAACAGCTTTCCGTCCACCTCGAGGGCCGGATCCGATCCGGCGTGGTGTGTGTAGGACTTCCGGCTCTCGTCGACGCGAACGAGCTCATGCTCTACGCGGAACTGCCTCAGAAATCCCTGAATCAAACTCGTTTTATGCCTCTGTGTACCGGGGAAGAACCTTACGGTCATCGCCTCCCCTCCCTTCCCATTTGAAAACAACCGACTTATGGACTTGCAGACCTTAGGCCCGTTTTTCCAGGATGTCAAACTCAAATAACTTCAAGCCACGACGGCTTCGCGGTACTGGATCTCGTACAGCCGGCGATACAAGCCGCCGATCTGCATCAGTTCCTCGTGCGTGCCACGCTCGCGGATCTCGCCGTGGTGGAAGACCAGAATCGTGTCGGCGGAACGGATCGTCGAGAGCCGGTGGGCGATGACGATCGACGTCCGGCCCTCGAGCAGGGTCTGGATCGCGTTCTGGATGAGGAGCTCCGTCTCGGTGTCGATCGAGGATGTGGCCTCGTCGAGGATCAACACCGGCGGATTGAACGCCAGCGCGCGCGCGAACGAGAGAAGCTGCTTCTCCCCGACCGACAACCCCGCCCCCCGCTCGCGCACCTGGGCCGCATAACCCTCGGGCAACCGCGAGATGAAACGATCCGCCTGCACGCGAAGGGCAGCAGTGCGGATCGTGTCGCTGCTGATCGACGGGTCGCCGAGGGAGATGTTGTCGGCGATCGTGCCGGTGAAGAGGAAGAAGTCCTGCTGGACGATCGCGTACAACCGGCGCAGCGACTCGATCGAGTACTCGCGGATGTCGATGCCGTTGATCAGGATCTCGCCGCGTTGCGGTTCGTAGAAACGGAGTAGCAAAGACGTGACGGTCGTCTTCCCCGCGCCCGTGTGGCCGACCAGTGCGACGCGCTCTCCGCGCTGAACGCGGAACGAGACGTTCTTCAGTACCCAATCGGGTTCGTTATACGCAAACCAGACGTCCCGAAACTCGAGCGATTGGAAGTCGCGGATCTCGCGCTTGCCGGTGTCGGGGACGCGCACCTGTGTGTCGAGCAACTTGAAGATGCGCTCGCTCGCCGCCATCGCGGCCTGGAGGATGTTGTACTTCTCGGAAAGGTCGGAGATCGGCTGGTAAAAGCGCTGCGAGTACTGGAAGAACGCGATCAGCGCTCCGACGGAAAGCGTTCCCTGAATCACCTTCCCGCCGCCGTACCAGACGATCAGCGCGAGACCGATGGTCTCGATCAGCTCGATCACCGGATAGAAGACGGCGTAGTAGAAGATCGAATCGATGTTTGCATCGCGGTGGCGCGCGTTCAGCCCCTCGAACTTGTCTGCCTCTTTAGCCTCGCGGTTGAAGAGCTGGACGGTGGACATCCCGGAGATATGCTCCTGCAGGAACGCGTTGATCGCGGCGATGCGCGCGCGCACCGCGCGATAAGTCATGCGTGCGCCGCGGCGGAACCAGATCGAGACCAGGATGATGAACGGCGTGATGGAGAAGAGCACCAGCGCGAGGCGCCAGTTCATCCAGAACAACACGCCGACGATCCCAACGAGCACGAAGATGTCGCCGAAGATCGCGACGAAGCCGGCGGTGAAGAGCTCGTTCAGCGCGTCGACGTCGGTGGTCACGCGCGTCATCAGGCGCCCGACCGGGTTGCGGTCGAAGAACTGCACGTTGAGGCGCTGCAGGTGTCCGAAGATCTGCTTCCTCAGGTCGTACATGATGTACTGCCCCATGAGGTTCATCAGCACCATCTGCGTGTAGAGCACCGCGAAGCCGCCGACGAGCGTGAAGAGATAGATCGCGGCCGCGACGTTGATGCCGGTGAGGGGATCGAGCTCGATCCCGTTCGACGCCAACCACCTCGCGATGTTCTGGCTGACGCCGAGGGGCTCCGCGCCGTGCAGCGGCTTCACGAAGAGATCGATCGCGATCGCGGTGATTGCGGGACCGGCAATCTCGAACAGCGAGGAGAGAATCACCAGGAACACGGAGAAGGCCGCGCGCCAGCGGTACGGCCGCAGGTACTTCATCAGCCGCCACGTCAGGTGCGGATCGAAGGCCTTCGCGCCTTCTTCTTCGTGTTTTTCGATCGCCTCGGCCACTACGCGATTTCCTCCAGCTCGGCCTCGATCGTCTGCCGCCGATACAGATCCGCGTAGTACCCGCCCTTCGCGATGAGATGCTCGTGTGTGCCGCGCTCGACGATTTTTCCATCGTCGAGGACAACGATGTGGTCGGCGTCTTTCACCGACGACACGCGGTGCGAGACGATCAGCACCGTCCGTCCCTGACGGATCGTCCGCAGCGCATGAAGGATCCGCTCCTCGGTGTGCGTATCGACCGCGCTCAGCGAGTCGTCCATGATCAGAATCAGCGGATCGCGCACGAGCGCGCGCGCGATAGCGGTGCGCTGTTTCTGGCCACCGGAGAGCGTGATGCCGCGCTCGCCGATCATCGTTTTCAGTCCTTGCGGGAATCCGGCGACGTCCGTGGAGAGGCCGGCCTGGCTCGCGACGTCATCGACTTCTTCGTCGCTCGCGTTGGCGCGGCCGAAGCGGATGTTCTCCGCGATCGATTCGGAAAAGAGAAACGTCTCCTGCGGCACCATGCCGATCCACTCGCGCAGCTGGTGGACGGGAATCGTGTCGATCGGACGCCCGTCGAGAAAGATCGTGCCGGGCGGCGGCTCGAACGCGCGCGTGATCAGCGAAAGCAGCGTCGACTTTCCGCTGCCGGTCCTTCCGACGATGCCGACGGTCTGCCCGTGACGGATGTCGAGGTTGATGTCGCGGAGCACGGGACGCGTGTCGTATGTGAAGGTGAGGTCGCGGATCTCGAGATTCCCCACTGGCTCCGCGGCCACGCGACCTTCAACGTCCAAGTGCGGCGGCACGGACCACACCTCGTGCAGTCGCTTCATCGAAGCCATGCCGCGCTGGAAGAGGTTGATCACCCACCCGAGCGCGATCAGCGGCCAGATCATCCGTCCGAGGTAGAACTGAAACGCGACGAACGCGCCGAGGGTCATCGTGCCGGCGATCATCTTCCGGCTGCCGAGGAAGAAGACGAACACGAACATCAGGCCGATGAGCATGTGCAGCAACGGATAAAACGTCGCGGTTAGGCGGACCAGCGAGCGATTGCGCTCCACGTACTCGTGGTTCATCCGCTTGAAGGTCTCGATCTCGGCGTCTTCGCGCGTGAAGGCGCGGACGACGCGCACCCCGGAGAGGTTCTCCTGCACGCGCGCGGAGATCTCGCCGAAGTAGTCCTGCACGGCTTTCGTGCGGTTGTGGATGCGCTGGCCGAACGTTTTCACCAGACCGGCCACGATCGGGACTGCCGTCAGCGCGAGAAGCGCCATCCTCGCGTCGATGCGCACCATCATGATGAACGATCCGGTCACGACGAGCAGCGACGAGAGCGAGTGCATCGTCGCGGGACCGATGAGCATGCGCACCGAGCCGAGGTCGTTCGTCGCGCGCGACATCAGGTCGCCGGTGCGCTGCTCCTGATAGAAACCGAGCGGCAACTTCTGCAGGTGGTCGTAGAAGTCGTTGCGCATGTCGTACTCCATGCGCCGCGACGCGCCGATGATGATCAGACGCTGCAGATACAGGAACACGCCTTCGATGATCGACGCTCCGATGAGAAGCAGGCCGTAGCGAATCAGCATCTCGCGCGTGATCCCGCTTCCAAGCGCGTTCACGGCGCTGCCGATGATCAGCGGCTTCGCGAGCGAGAAGAGCGCCGAGCCCACGACACACACCGCTCCGACGATCAGGCGCTTTTTGTAGAGAGCGAAGTAATGAAGGAGACGGCGGGCAGGGGTCATACGCTGTTCATTCTAACGAGCGATGAACGATGAAAGATGAGCGATGAACATCGACCCGGTTCATCGCTCATCGCTCATCGTTCATCGTTCCGGTCGAGCGGTTCCCGGAGGGGCAGACGCTTGAGCTCCTGCAGCGTAATGCGCAGAACCGAGCCGAGCGTGAAACCGGTTGGAAAACAGTGCGGGATGCGCACGCCGGCGCCGGAGAGCTCGAGGAAATCGAGCGGCGGCTTGCGGCGGCCGAGGACATGCGCGAGCTTGCGCGGGAGGTCTTCACGATCGTCGACGTTGAGATGCAGCGGCTGCAGGTAGTACCCGAAGTGCATCTCGCGAAGTGCAGGCGTACCGCCGGCGAACTCAGGCAAGGTCACACTCAACGTCATCGCGCCGAAGATCCAGTTCTCCTGCGCGAACTCGCCGCGCCAGAAGTCTTCCTCTTCTTCGGACAGATGTTCGAGACGCATCAGCGAACGGATTCCATCGTCTGTTCGAACCTCTCGCGCCCGCCAAACCCTTCCATGCGTGCACGCTCCCCGTTGCGATCGGCGAAGATCACGGTCGGAAATCCGCGCACGGCGAATCGCTGCTGGAGCTCAGTCACTTCGGGTGCGTTCCTCCCCTCCTCCCGCCGCCGGTCGACGACGCGAATCGGCACGAAGCGCTCGTTGATGCTCTTCGCGATCTCGGGATTCTGAAAAACCTCCGCGTCGAGCACGTGGCAGGGCCGGCACCAGTCCGCCGTGAAATCGAGCAGGACCAGCTTGTTCGAATTCGCCGCGAGACGCATCCCTTCCTCGGGTGTGAGCCACTGCACGCCGCCGCTTTTCGACGGTTCGCGTTTCGTCAGTGACACGGCGACGCGCGCTGCGACGAGTCCGAGGGCAACGATGAACAGCGCGATCGGAATGACGCGCTGATTAGTCAGCGCCATACGGCACCTCCCTCTTCCGGAACGCGAGACACGCGAGCACGAGCGCGACGGCGGCATTCGCGAGCACCATCAGCGTCCACCGCGCGTCGAGGCTCGGTGCCAAGTCGGGGAAGAGATTCTGTTCAACGACGGCCAGCGCGCGCTCGACGATCGGATGGTCGCTGAGGAAGCGTCCGACGGTGTTCGCCGACTGGCGGATCATGCCCAGAACGACTTCCAGGATCGCGAGGCCGGTCGTCGCGACGATGTAGATCGCGACGTTGAAGTACGCACGCGTCAGGCTGCCGAGCAGCGTGAGGAGCGAGACCGCGAGGATCGTGTCGGCGGCGACATTCAGCAGCGCGCTGCCGATGATCGCGGCAGGAACGCCGTTGCCCCAGATCGCGCGTCCCGCGAGCTCGAACAACGCCGCGGCGGTCGCGGCAGCCCACACCGCGAGCACGACACCCGCGACGCGCGAGAGGAGATAGACCGCGCGGTTCACCGGCTTCACGAGGATGAGCTGCAGCGTTCCCGAGGAGAACTCGGGACCGATCGGACCGCAACCCGCGATGAGCGCCAGGAGCGCGACGAGCGACGGCCACGCGGCAGCCGGCTTGTCGAACGCAGACGAGCCGAGGGCGACGATCGCGAGGAGCGCACAGAACGCGAGGTATGCGCCGCTCGTCACGTGTCTGCGGAACGTCTCTGCGATCACCGTCCAGTTCACGCGGCACCTCGGAAAATGCTCTCGAGATCGGTCGTGTGGCGACGCACGTCGATGACGCCCGCGCCGCTCGCGACGAGCTCGCGCACGAGCTCCGCGATGGCGTTCTCGGTCTCCACGGAGACGATGAGCACGTTCTCGCGCGCGGCCACGCCGGCGATGCGCTCGACTTCATTCGCGTCGAAGCCCGGGAGCATCGTCACAGCGACGACGATCTTGTCCGCGTGACGCAGCGTCTCCGCGCGCTCGATCACGCCGCGATGGAGGAAGAGGACGCGATCGCACACCTTCTCGATCTCCGCAAGCTGGTGCGAGTTGAGAAGCACCGCCGCGCCGCGGGCTTTCTGTTCGCTGATGAGGTCGCGAACGAGAAGCACGCCGTTGGGATCGAGGCCGGACGTAGGCTCGTCGAGAAAGAGAAATGCCGGCTGGTGGATGAGTGCCTGAGACATGCCGATGCGCTGCAGCATGCCGCGCGAGTACTGCGAGAGGCGCTTGCCGGCGGCATCCGCGAGTCCGAGGCGGTCGAGCATCGCCTTGCAGCGTTCGTCGACTTCCGCGCGAGGAACCTCCGCGAGACGGGCCATGTAGCGGAGGAAGTCCCATCCGGTCGCGCGGCGGTCGAAGTTCATCCGCTCGGGGACGAATCCGGTGCGGCGGCGGACGTCGAGATCGTCGTTCGTTCTGTCGTCGATCGCGATCTCGCCGGAGTCGGGATGGAGAAAGCCGAGAAGACACGACATCAGGGTCGTTTTGCCGGCGCCGTTCGGGCCGATGAGCCCGACCACTTCGCCCGGCGCGACATCGAGGTCAATGCCCTGAAGCACTTCGTGGGTGCGGCGAAAGGAGCGGAAAGACTTCCGCAGTGAGCGGATGCGGACGCCGGGGACACTCATGCTTTGCGCGCGCGCAGCCCTTCGACGATCTCGGTGATTTTCGTCTGATGGAACGCGTCGATGCGCGCCTGCAGTTGCGGTTCGATCGACTCGTCGAGGTCCTCGGTGTACACCTTCTTGAGCGCGCCGCCGAGGTAGACCTTCGTCTCGATACGCCACGCGGGACGGGAGAAGAATTCCGTCTGGATGGTGAGTTTCTTGCCGGCGACGTCGAAGGCGTCGAGGCGGCCCATGGGGGCGTGCTGCGGATCGGCCATCGGCTTCGTAGTGTATCGCGTTGTACAATGACGCCGTCCACGCTGCTTCCGCGCGACCACGCGCCCACGCCCTTCCTCCGCACCAGCAGCAATCCATGAGCAAGACGTTCGAAGACCTGCGCGCGTTTCAGCGCGCGCTCGACCTGATGGTCGACGTGTACGCGGCCACAGAAAAGGTGTCGCAGTCCGATCTCCGTCCGCGCCTCCGCCGCGCGGCGGGATCGGTCGTGAGTCACATCGCCGAGGGACAGGGAAGGCTCACGAATGAGGAGTGGAGCCAGATGCTCAGCGAGGCCCGCGGCTCGCTGTACGAAGTGCAGGCGCACGTGATCGCCGCGGCGAAGCTGGACATCCTCGCGCCGGGTGTGGCGGAGCACCTGAAGAAACGCGCACGTCACGCGGCGCGCGAGTTGGACGGCCTGATCATCTGGGTGCGTCGCCGCGGATCGGAGAAGAAGCGGCTATGAACGAGCAGTTGGAGGCCAAGCTCGTTGATGACTTGCGCAAGTGCGGGTTCTACTCGGAGATGCGGACGATCCAGGCGTGTGGGGCGGCCGGGTGGGAGTGTCGAGGGAGCTTCACGTACTTCGACAAGGATCAGAGGACGACACGCGAGTGTGACTTTCAGGCGGTGCGGGAGTGGTCGCGGGTCGACGAATACGACGGTGCCATTCACGTGATGGCGCGACTCGTGGGGCAGGTGAAAAAAGCGGAGGTGCCATGGATCGGGTCCATGGATCGGCGCTCGAGGTTCATGGACGAGTGCGAAAACATCACCATCACGAATGCGCCCGACGGGGATCGAATCGGCGGCATCATTCGCCGTCACTCACTCGCCGCGCGAACAGGCTGGGCAGGCACCAGCATTCACGAAGCATTCAAGCCGCCGACGGATCGGTCGCGCTGGTACTCGGCTTTCGTCTCCGTCTGCAAGGCGGCCGAATCCGTATTCGACGGCGCTGCGGTCACACCTCGTCTCGACAGCCATTTCGAGATCATCCAACCAGTCGTCGTGCTGGATGGACTCCTGGTCGCGGCCGAGTTATCGCTTGAAGGGAAATTAGTGCTTACGGAAACGGACGGCGCGGCGTTCACGTTCGAGTATCGAAGTGACGCCTATGAGCGTCCGCAGTATGCCCTCGACGTCGTTACTCTCGACGCCTTTCCGAGGTATCTTGATCTCGTCGCCGCGCGAATGAGCGCCGTCACCGATGTGTTGAGGAACCGCAGATGAACATCGAATTCGAAGAGTGGATCTGGACCCAGTGGAACGGAGACCTATCGGTGGTCACGCTCCACGGGACCATGGATTTCCAGCCGTTTTGCGTCGGTTTCGGCGTCGCTGCTCTCAGCGAGCTGTTTGGGGTACAGCGCGACTCGAAAATGCTGCGTGAAGCCTTCGCGGAAAACCGGGAGTTTCTGGAGAAGATCGCAAGAGTTTGGATCCGCGCCGGCAGACTCGAGGACGACGGGAATCTCTTCCTCGCGAAGGAAGACCTCCTCCCCTACTTCGAAAAACGCGCCGCTACCGCTCCCGCCTGACGCTCCGCCTGCACTTCGCCTCGGCGCGCGATTCAATTTGACGCACGCGCTCGCGCGACAATCCGAGAATCTCGCCGATGTCGCGGAGCGTCAGCTCGTCGTCCTGAAGGACTCCGTAGCGCAGCTTCACGATCGTCTTCTCTTCCAGCGACAGCTCGTCCACCGCCACCTGCACCGACGCGTGCTGCCGGACGTTTTGTAGAAACGGCAGCCGATCTTCCTGGAGATGCGGGCTCATTCCCTCGTTGCGGTCGTTCAGCTCGTACCAGTAGTGGAACGACGCCTTCGGATTCGGGTTCGTGTAGAGCAGCAGGACGGCGAGCTCGCTGTCCGTGATCGACAACCTTTCGCAGACTTTCCTGGTCGCGCTGTCGAGCACACCGTTCACGTTCTCGACCTCGCGATTGAGGAACGACGCCAATTCGCGAACGCTCTTCGGCACGTTGTCGCTCACGCCATGCCGCAGCGTCAGCACCAGACGCTCCTTCGGCGAGAGCTCGGACATGTGCGCGAGGAGCTCTTCCCTACGGGACTGCTCCTGCATCTCGTCTTCCGCGGACGGGATCATCGTCTGCTCGACGACGTCTGCCAGCTCGGTATGCGACTCGTCGTCGAGCTCCGCGTTCAGCGAATAGTTGTCGGCGTTCGCCTGCAACAGCGTCTGCACTTCCTTGACGCTCACACCGAGGTTCTGTGCGAGCTCGTCCGGCGTCGGGATGTGGTTCCCTTCCGTCATCGCCGTCGCGATCGCCTTCTCCAGGCGGTACATCAGATTCGCGCGCTTTGGCGGCAGGCGGAAAGCCCCG
Organism: Thermoanaerobaculia bacterium; assembly: GCA_035999335.1. Taxonomy (GTDB): domain Bacteria; phylum Acidobacteriota; class Thermoanaerobaculia; order Gp7-AA8; family Gp7-AA8; genus QHVT01. The sequence continues at coordinate 46,082 of DASYGV010000009.1, forward strand.
GCCTGTTCGGAGAGCGCGTGCAAGATCGCCTGACGGATCCACCACACCGCGTAGGTGATGAACTTGACGTTCTTGTCGGGGTCGTACTTCTTCGCGGCGTGGATGAGGCCGATGTTGCCCTCATTGATCAGGTCGAGGAAAAGGACGTGCGCGTTCCGGTACCGCTTCGCGTACGAGACGACGAAGCGCAGGTTCGCCTTGACCAGTTCCTCCAGGGCCGCCTTGTCATTCTCCTTCTCCTGAATGCGGCGCCCGAGCTCCCGCTCCCGCTCCGGCGTGAGACGGGGCACTCTGGCGATTTCCTGCAGGTACTGATTGAGGAGATCGTAGGACTCGTCTCTTTCTTCGTACCGGGCCATGTTCGCGGAGCGAGCATTCTACACCTGCCTGACGGTACGCCGGGATCACCTCCGCGCCATGTTGGTGACATTGCGCGGCCGGATTTTCAGCTCGCGCGCCATGACCTTCGCATCGACGTCCACCCGCACCAGCACGGTGTCGCTGTCGTCGTGCGCGAGGATCATCAGCTCGAAGCGGTCCGTCCGCGCCGAGGGCCGCGCATAGATGAAGCTCCACTCGTTCGACTTTCGCGACCACACCTGCACGAGCGGCACGAAACCCGCGCCCGCCCTGGTGCGGATGATGTCGTGCAGCGTGCGCGGATCGAGATCGTCCGCGCCTTCGAACGTGGCGAGCTGGAAGTCGTGAACCCCTTCCGGCTCGATCATCCGCACGGCCACGCGCGCGATGGAGAGGAACGGGATCCAGATCCGCTTCACCCCGCTCTGCGCGTCGATCGCATGTGCGATCGACGCGAAGTCGGCGCGAAGAGGAAGCGCGACGACGGTGAGGAGAAGGAGCGCTGCCGCGATTCGCTTAGTCATTGTCGTGGTCCTTTTCCTTGGTGATCTTCGGGATCCCGAACTCCCCTTCCAGCCTCGAGAGCCGGTCGATGTCGATGTCGCCGACGATGTTCACGATCGTGAACTCGCGCGGCTCGGTGGCGATGATGACCAGGCCGTGGATCCGGTCGCCGCGCACGTCGGCCATGATGTTCACGTTCTCCTTGGTCTTGCTGCGCACCGTCACGAGCGGCTTCCAGGTCGGGCCGAGCTGCGACTTCACGCGGTCGATGAGCGCGCGGTCGTACTCCCCGTCCTTCGCGAACTCGTAGCTGCGGACGTAGATCCCCTGAAGACCGTTGATCATCTCGCGGATCTCGCGCTCGTCCGGATCGTTGCCGCCGAGGAACTTCGCGGCCAGCCGGAGCATCGACGCGTCGAGCGTGACGTCGACGACCTCCTCGGCACGCTCGGCGAGCCCGGGGAAATCGAGGTTGATGCGCTGCGCGGACGCGGGAATCGCGACGGCGAGCATGAGGGTGAGGACAATGACGAGCTTACGCATGGTTTCTCCTGTTCAATCTTGTGATCCGATCGTGCGCACTTCGCTCTGCGCGTAGCGGACTTTCTCGCCGGCGATCCGCAGCGCGGTCAGGACCTGCTCCTTCGCGCGCTCTCCTTCGCGGACGCGGTGCTCGTACGCGACCCCTGCGCCGATGAGGGCGGTGAGGGTCAGCGACGCGGCCACGGCGCGCCACGACGGGCGCCGTTTCGGTGTCGGGTCGGTCTCGATCCGCTGCAATACGCGCGACGCAAAGCCGGGCGCCGGCGATTCGCGGCGCAATGCGCGTCTCAGATCATCTTCGAGGTTCATGGGCGGTTCTCCAGTTTCCTGCGCAACGCCTGGAGTGCGCGGTGCAGGTGACTCTTCACTGTGTTGACGGGCATCCCGACGATCCGGCAGATCTCCGACGGATCGAGGTCTTCCTGGTAGCGGAGGGTGACGACGGCGCGCTGCACGTCCGGCAGCTGCTCGACGAGTCGCTTCAAACGACGGTCGAGAAATGGATCGCGCGGTCTGGTTTCGGCGGAGAGCTCGCCCGCGTCCTCGAGACTGACGGCTTTGAGCCGCGCGCGTCGCGCGAGGTCGATGCAGCGGCGCGTGGTGACCTGGCGCAGCCAGAAGAGCAGGTGCGAGTCCGACTCGATGGTGTGCAGGTTGCGGTACAGCTGCAGGAAGACGTCCTGAGCGATCTCTTCCGCGCGCGAGCGGTCGCCGAAGAAGTTCCAGGCCAGGCTGTAGACCATGGCCTCGTGCCGCTCGATGAGCTGCGCGAACGCGTCGTGATCGCCTTCCCGCGCCCGGGTGAAGGGGGTGGGAAACTCGATCGTCTCAGGAGCGATTGCCGTCATCCTGCGAGCTATATACGCAGGATTCCGGAATCGGGTGCAAAGGAGCGCCGGCGGCTCGCCGGCTGGTCCTCCGGCCGCTGGCCGGTCCCGGCTGGCAGCCGGTGGACCGGCCGGCCAGCGGCCGGCGCTCCGAGCCTACTTCTTCTGCAGCTTCATCTCGAGAGTCTGGAACCAGCGAGTCCCGTCCGGCGAGTACTCGCCCACCTCGTGCCAGTCGCCTTTTTCCGTGCGCTTGATTGTGAAGCGAATCTTGCCTTGCGAGATGTCGAAGCCCCAGCGCACGGAGCCGTCGTCGCTCACTTCGAACCACGAGTCGACGTAGCCGGTGCGCGTGGTCCAGGAGTGGAAGCGGTACTTCTTCGCCTGCTCGTCGTACCAAATGACGCCGAATGCGTCGTGGACGACGTCGCCCGCGGTTCCGTCCGCGAGCTTGCGCTTGCCGAGTCCTTCGACGACCAGAATCTTGCCGCCCTGCCTCGATTGCACGCGCTCGGACTGCAGTGCGTTTTCGCCTTTCTCCGGTCCGCTCAGGACCACGGCTTCGCCTTTCCACTCCCCGACCAGCCAATCGAGCTTGCGCATCTCGTCCGCGGCATACGCCGGCATCACGACGAGCGCGATGAGGAACACCAATGCCCAACGAATTTTCATGAACTGCCTCCTACACGCACCAATGTAAGGAAGCCTCGCGAATCCAGGCAGTGGACGGTGTCAGCGCGGCGGGATGACGAACGTCATGACCGTAACGGTCAGTGCGCGCCTACCGGCATGTCCAACCGGCGGTAGCGCTTCGTTCCCGGCAGGCAGCTCTTGTGCGTCACGTGATGGAGGTACTCGTCGCGGAACTTCTTCACCGACGAGATCACGGGACCGATGGCTGCGTCTCCGAGGGCGCAGAGCGACTTGCCGCCGATGTTGTCCGACATGTCGAGGAGCAGGTCCGCGTCCTGCTGCCGTCCTTCTCCCCGCTCGAGGCGGTCGAGGATCGACTCCATCCAGTTCGTTCCCTCGCGGCAGGGCGTGCACTGACCGCATGACTCGTGCGCGAAGAACTTCGCCAGACGCCACACCGCGTCGACGATGCACACGGTCTCGTCGAGCACGATGATGCCGGCCGAGCCGAGCATCGAGCCCGCCTTCATCACGGCGTCGAAGTTGAGCGGGAGATCGATCTCGTCCGGCGTGAGCATCGGGGCCGAAGCACCGCCGGGAATGACCGCCTTCAACTTGCGATCGCCGGTGATGCCGCCGCAGTGGTCGTAGATCAGCTCCTTGAGCGTGATCCCCATCGGGAACTCGTACACGCCGGGCTTTTTCACCTTGCCGGAGACGCAGTAGAGCTTCGGGCCGGTGTTCTTCGGGGTGCCGAACGACTTGAACCAGTCGGCGCCGTTCTTGACGATCAATGGCACGCAGGCCAGCGTCTCGACGTTCTGCACGACCGTCGGTCCGCCGAACACGCCGATGACCGCCGGGAACGGCGGCTTGACGCGCGGCTGGCCGCGGTGGCCTTCCACCGATTCAATGAGTCCCGTCTCCTCACCGCAGATGTACGCGCCCGCGCCGCGATGAACGGTGATGTCGAAGTCGAAGCCGCTGCCGAAAATGTTCTTGCCGAGGAAGCCTTTCTCACGCGCTTCCTCGAGCGCTTTGACGAGCACGGTGGCGCCGTAGTGAAACTCGCCGCGGATGTAGATGTACGCCATCGGATTCGAGCCGATCGCGAACGCGGAGATGATCATTCCTTCGATGAGGAGGTGCGGATCCTTCTCGATGAGGACGCGGTCTTTGAACGTGCCCGGCTCCGCCTCATCGGCGTTGCAAAGGAGATACGTCGGCTTCGGAGCATTGCGCGGAACGAACGACCATTTCATCCCGGTCGGAAATCCCGCGCCGCCGCGTCCGCGGAGCTCGGAGTCTTTGACGAGCTGGATGATGTCTTCCCACTTCATCCCCAGCGCTTTCCGCGCGGACTCGTAGCCGCCGCCGGCGAGATAAGTGTCGATCGACGCGGAGTTCGGCTTGTCGATGTTCGCGGTGAGGACTTTGATCGGTTCCATTGCGCCTATTTCAATTGATCGACGAGAGCGTCCATCTTCTCGACGCTCATGTTCTCGTGGTAATCGTTGTTGATCTGCACGACCGGTGCGGTGCCGCACGACCCCAGGCATTCCACCTCGAGCACGGTGAAGCGGCCGTCCTTCGTCGTCTCGTGCGGATGGACCTGAAGGCGATCGCAGAGATGTTCGTAGATGTCGTACGCGTTCGAGACCATGCAGCTCAGGTTCGTGCAGACACGCAGGCGGTACTTCCCGACCGGCTTCTGGTCGTACATGTCGTAGAACGACACGACTCCGAACACGGTCGCCGGCGAAAGATCGAGCAGTCCGCCGACGTAATGCACCGCCTCCGGGGAAATCCAGCCCCACGTCTCCTGGACGAGATGGAGCGTCGGCAACAACGCGGCTTCCTTCGTCGGATAGAGCGTCAGGATGTGATCGAACCGCTTCTTCACGTCTTCGGGGAACTCGACGGTCTTCTTCGGATCGGGGAAGCGGTCTTTTGCGTAAGCGTTGTCGGGTTGGAGGTCGGCCATGTCTACTTCCAGTCGAAAGCTTTCTTCTTCCAGACGTAGATGTAACCCACGGCGAGAAGAAGGATGAACAGCAGCATTTCACCGAAAACGAACCACGCCAGCGCGCTGGAGGTGCGGGTTGCGTCGCGGTAGATGACCGCCCACGGATAGAGGAACGCCGCTTCGATGTCGAACAGGATGAACAGCATCGCGATCTGGTAGAAGCGGACGTTCACGCGCTTGCGGTTCTCGTCGATGAGCGGCACGCCGCTCTCGTAAGGCCCGAGTTTCGAAGGGTTCCGCTGATGGCGGCCCAGAATCCAGTTCAGCCCGAGGAACACCGCGCCGAGGATGCCGGCGACCAGGAGCATGAGCAGGATGGGGATGTAGCTGTTGGTCATAAAACGGCGCGAATCCTACAGGGAGGAAGGGGATCTAGCAACGTTCGCACCGCATCGGAGCGCCGGCTTCCAGCCGGCCGCTACGCCGCCTTCCAGGCGGCCGGCAAG
>DASYGV010000139.1:0-89353 GCA_035999335.1 Thermoanaerobaculia bacterium
CGCTACCGCTCGATCATCGACAAGCTCGGCATTCGTAAGTAAGTCGACCCCCCGGGGCGGGCTTTCGGGCCCGCCCCTCGTGTTTCAGGCCCGGTGCCTGCACGAAAACTCCTTCCAAGGCCGGATCCCATCGTTCGGCCCCCGCGGCATCAATTCTACAGCCCGAGGCGATGAGTGGCCTCGCGGCGCAACGAAGGGAACCCATGAGTTTCAAGAGAGAATTGCAGATCGGCGGGAAGACCCTGTCGCTGGAGACAGGTGCGATCGCCAAACAGGCCCATGGTGCCTGCGTCGTGCGTTACGGCGACACCGTGGTGCTCGCCACCGCGTGCTACAAGGACGGCACCGTGATCGGCGACTTCATGCCGCTCACCGTCGATTACAAGGAGTACACCTACGCCGGCGGCCGCATCCCGGGCGGCTTCTTCAAACGCGAAGGTCGTCCGACCGAAAAAGAAATCCTCACCTCCCGCCTCATCGACCGTCCGCTCCGCCCCTCCTTTCAGAAAGGCTACCGCCAGGAAACGCAGATCATCGCCCTCGTCCTCTCGGCGGATGGCGAGAACGATCCGGACGTGATGGCGATCAACGGCGCCTCCGCGGCGCTCGTGATCTCCGAGATCCCGTTCCTGAACCCGATCGGCGCGGTGCGCGTCGGCTACGTGAACGGCGAGATCGTCATCAATCCGACCAACTCCCAACGCGACCTCTCCGATCTCGATCTGATCGTGGCCGGCACCGAGAGCGCGATCGTGATGGTCGAGGCCGGCGCGCGCGAAGTCAGCGAGCAGGTTGTCCTCGACGCGTTCGATGCGGCGCATGCCGAGATCAAGCGCATCTGCGAGTTGCAGAACCAGCTTCGCGCTGACATCGGCAAAGAGAAGCTGACCGTCGAGTACAAGGCGAAATTCACCGACGAGTTGCTGCAAGAGCTGCTCGCGCAGTACGGCTCGCAGCTCAAGACCGCGATGCTCACCAGCGGCAAGCACACCCGCTACGCCGCGATCAAAGAAGTGAAGGCGCAGATCATCGGCAGCGTTCCGCCGGAAGACCTCGAGCGCCTGGCCGCCGTCACCGCGGCGTTCGGCGAGATGGAAGTACAGATCTTCCGCAACCTGATGTTGAACGAGGGACAGCGCGTCGACGGCCGCCGTTTCGACGAGATCCGTCCGATCACGATCGACCTCGGCGTCCTCCCGCGTACGCACGGCTCCGCAATTTTCACGCGCGGCGAAACGCAGGCGCTGGTCACGGTCACCCTCGGCACACCGCGAGAGGCACAGAAGATCGAAGACTTCGAAGGCGAGACCTTCCAGCGCTTCATGCTTCACTACAACTTCCCGCCGTTTTCCGTCGGGGAAGTGAAGTTCCTCCGCGGCCCCGCGCGTCGCGAGATCGGCCATGGAAACCTGGCCCGCCGCGCGCTCGCTCCGCTGCTGCCGCCCGAGGATGAGTTCGCGTATGCGATCCGCATCGTGTCCGACATCCTCGAGTCCAACGGCTCCTCGTCGATGGCCTCGGTCTGCGGCGGCTCGCTGGCGATGATGCAGGCCGGCGTGCCGATGCGCGCAGCTGTCGGCGGCGTCGCCATGGGTCTGGTGTCGAGCGAGGACAACACGAAGCACGCCATCCTCTCCGACATCGCCGGCATGGAAGACCACGAAGGCGACATGGATTTCAAAGTCGCCGGTTCGCGCAACGGCATCACCGCGCTGCAGATGGACATCAAGGTGTCGGGTCTGTCGCGTGAAGTGATGGCCAGGGCGCTCGAGCAGGCCAAGGCCGGACGCATGCACATCCTCGACAAGATGGATGCTGCGATTGCAACTCCGGTGGCCGAGCTCTCCGAGTTCGCGCCGCGCCTCTACACGATCCAGATTCCGAAGGACCGCATCCGCGACGTCATCGGATCGGGCGGCAAGACCATCCGCTGGATCGTCGAGGAGACCGGCACGAAGATCGACGTCGAGGACGACGGCAAGGTCACGATCGCCGCGAGCGACGTGAAAGCTGCCGAGCGCGCGATCGACATCATCAAGGGCCTCACCGCTTCGCCCGAGGTCAACAAGAATTACAAGGGAACGATCAAGCGTATCGAGCCGTACGGAGCGTTCGTCGAGATCCTCCCGGGTCAGGACGGGCTGCTGCACATCTCCGAGATGGCGCATTCGCGCGTCGGCCAGGTGACGGACCTCTTCCAGATGGGCGACGAAGTCGAGGTGCAGGTCGTCGGCATCGATCCGGACAGCGGCAAGATCCGCTTGTCGCGCAAGCCGCTCCTTCCGCCTCCGACCGAGGAGGAGATGGCGGCGGCGCGTCAGCGCGAGTCGCGCGGCCCGCGTGAAGGCGGAGACCGCGACCGCGGTGGAGATCGCGGCGGATTCCGCGGCGGCGATCGCGATCGCGGCCCGCGCCGGGACGCTGGTGGTCACGGCGGCCATCGCGGCGGCGGAGACCGCGACCGCGGCCCGCGCCGCGACGATCGCGGCCCCCGTCCGCCGCGCCGCGACGGCGGCGGCGGTGGCGGTCACCGTGAAGGTGGCGGCGGCGGCGAGCCGCAGAGCTAACAAACAAAAGGGCGGCCTTCGGGTCGCCCTTTTTCATTCCATCTGGAACTCCCTCCCCGACCGGCGTAAGATTCCAGAAACAGACAATCGAATCGCGGCGAGTTGGGTCCCGCGCGATCCTGGTTCAACCATGCAGACAGCAGGGGAGGCGCTGCTTCCGCTTTCTCAGGTCGTCAACCTGGGGGCGGTCCTCGCGGTTTGTGCCGCGATCGTCATTCTTGCGCGCCGCGAGCGCACCGCGGCGCTGCGCATCTTCGGCCTCTACCTCGCCGCGATCGTCCTCCGCATCGCCGGCATCGTCGCCCGCCGCCTCGGGCACCCCGAATCCGCGGACGTGCTGCTCCTCCTCGATCGCGTGCTCGTCGGCGTCGTCCTCCTCAACCTCGCCGTGCTCTTCTTCTTCGCCGTCGTTCTCCGCCCGCTCCACTTCGAGCCGCCGCGTCTCGCGCGTGACCTCATGCTCGCCCTTGGGTACATCGCCGTCGCCTTCTACTTGCTGCTGATCTACGGCTTCGACGTCGCCGGCCTCATCGCCACGTCCGCGGTCATCACCGCCGTCATCGGCTTCTCGCTGCAGGAAGTCCTCGGCAACGTCATGGGCGGACTGGCTCTGCAACTCGACCGCTCCATTGTGGCCGGCGATATGGTCCGCATCGGCGACGTGCACGGCGTCGTGCGCGACATCAATTGGCGGCGCGTCAGCATCGAGAGCCTCGATGGCGACCTGCACATCGTCCCGAACAGCAAGTTCGTGCAGGAGCAGGTCACCGTCACCGGCAAGCGCTGGAACGGTCCGGTGCAGCAGCGCCGGAGCGTTTTCTTCGAGATCGAGATGGACTTCGCGCCCGCGCGCGTGATCGAGACGATCGGGAACGCACTCGCGCACGGCGTTCCCGACGTCGCCGCGGAGCCGAAGCCCGACGTCGTGATGGTCGACATCCAAGGCAACACCTGCAAGTACGCCGTCCGCTTCTGGCTCACGCGTCTGACCGACGCCGAAAGCGTCGAGTCCGTGATCCGCTCGCGAGTGATGTTCGCGCTGAAGCGCGGAGGTCTCGCGCTCAGCCCGAAGATGAGCGACGTCGTCATTCATCGGCCGCAGTCGGCGGACGAGCCGATCGCCGAGCGCACGAAAGCGCTTCGCGCCGTCTCGATTCTCTCTTCACTCACCGAGGCGGAGATGACCGAGCTCGCGGAGCGCCTGGTGCTCACGCCGTTCACGCGCGGCGAGACGATCATCGTCCAAGGCGACGCGGTTGATCATCTGTACATCCTCACCCGCGGAACGGTGGAGGTGCGCATCGCCATCGACGGCGCGTCGAAGGCCGTGACCAAGATCTCCGCGCCGAGCTTCTTCGGCGAGATGGGGATGCTCACGGGCGAGCTGCGCACGGCCACGATCGTCGCGCTCGACGACGTCGACTGCTGGCGACTCGACAGCGGCGCGTTCGCCGAAATCCTGGAGGCGCGCATCCAGATCGCGGACGACGTCTGCGCGGCGCTGGCCGAGCGGCTGGTGGAGCACGCGGCGGCCAAAGAAGGACTTTCCGAGGAAGCGAAGCGGCTGCGGAAGCAGACCGAGCAACGCTCCCTGGTCCGGCGCATCTATTCGTTTTTCGATCTGAAGGAGGCGTGAGATGGCGGCAGGCGTGGACCCGCGGGTTTCGATGTCAGGGCTCCATCGGGTGAATCTCAAGAGCATCGCCTGGAGGCATTCCCTGCGCGGCCGGCTCATCGTCGTCCTGCTCGCCGTCGGCCTCATCCCGCTGGCGATCGCGGTGTTCATCGCCTTCCGTACGCACGAGCGGACGTTCGTCGACCATTCCGGCGCCGCGCTCATCGAGGTCTCGTACAACTTCACCGAGATCGTCGACCGAATGATGTTCGAGCGCTGGGGCGACGCGCAGGCATTTCCGCACACGGTCCTCGTGCAGTCGATGGAAGCAGAGCCGTTGCGCGGGCGTCTGACGGAGCTGGTCGAGATCTACAACCCCAATTACGCGCTGATCGCAGTCGCCGATCCGAGCGGCAACATCGTCGCCGCGAGCCGCGGCAGCGAGGTCCATGGCGAGCGGATCGAAGGCACGAACGTGAGCGGCGAGTCGTGGTTCCGGAAAGCGATCGGCGGGCAGATCGCGGCGAAACAGCCTCTTTTCGAGGACGTGCATCAGGACTCTCTGCTGCGGAACGCGGTTGGCGACGAGGGCCGCGCATGGGCGGTCACGTTCACCGCGCCGATCGAGCGCGATGGGCGGATCGTCGGCGTGTTGCACCTCGTCTGCAACTGGGCCGCGGTCCAGCAGCTCGCCGAGGATGCGGTTGCGTATGAGCGCAAGACCGGCGCCCCCTCAACGAGACTCCTGCTCCTGAATCGCGAGGGAGCGATCGTCTACTCCGACAACGCCGCGCAGTTCATGAGGACCACCTTCAGCGATCACGAGATCGTCGATCGCGTGCGCCGTTCGGACGTCCGCGGTTCCAGCCGCACGCGCGGCTTGGGCAGCGACGAAGAGTTGATCGCCGGCTACGCGCGCTCGCGAGGTGCGGGCGATTTCCCCGGGCTCGGTTGGACCGCGATTGCGACGGAGTCGGTGAGCGAAGCGCGAAAGTCGGCGTGGAGCGTCATTCGGAATTCGATCGTCGTCGCCGCCGTCGTCGCCCTGGCCGTCGTGTTCGTCGCCATCTTCTTCGCGAATTACCTCACGCGTCCGCTGGCCATGATGGCCGGGACCCTGCACAACCTTGCCACCGCCGAGGCCGACCTCTCGCGGCGGCTTCCGGCACAGCGCAGCGATGAGCTGGGATTCGTCTCGCGCTCGTTCAACACCTTCGTCGACAACCTGCAGCGGATGATCGATCAGGTCATTCGCTCGGGCATGCAGGTGACGATGTCGACGACGCAGATCGCCGCTGGCTCGCGGCAGCTCGAGGCCAGCGTCGCCGAACAGGTGGCAGCGACGAACGAGGTCGTGGCTACGACAAACGAGATCGCCGCGACCGCGAACGATCTCTCCTTCACCATGAGCGCAGTCGCGCGCATGTCCGAGGACACCGCGCACGCCGCGGCTCAAGGACAGCGCGACCTGCACCAGATGGCCGAGAGCGTGTTGCGCATGGAAGAAGCGACGCAGGCCGTCTCCGCGCGCCTGGCGGTGATCAACGACAAGGCCGGCAACATCTCCACCGTCGTTACGACCATCACCAAGGTTGCGGATCAAACCAATCTCCTCTCGCTCAACGCCGCGATCGAAGCGGAGAAGGCCGGCCAGTTCGGACAGGGCTTCGCCGTCGTCGCGCGCGAGATCCGGCGCCTCGCCGATCAGACCGCGGTGGCCACGCTCGACATCGAGAAGATGGTGAAAGAGATGAAGTCCGCCGTGTCGTCCGGCGTGATGAGCATGGAGAAGCTCAACGAGCAGGTGCGGAATTCGGTGGACACCGTGCGGCAGGTCGGCGCGCAGCTCGAGACGATCGTCGGGAAGATCCAGGAAGTGGCGCCGAAGTTCGAGGCCGCGCACGTGGGAATGCAGATGCAGTTTCAGGGCGCACAGCAGATCAGCCAGGCCATGGGTCAGCTCAGCGAGACGACGCAGCAGACCGCGCTCGCGTTGCGAGAAGCGAACCGTGCCATCGTCGAGCTCAATGACGCCGCCGGCTCACTGCAGACGATGTTCTCGCGCTTCAAATTGACGGAGGCCGCTGGGTGATGGCTTCGCTCGACGGCATCGAGTCGATGCTGGTCATTGAGTCGCTGCTGCGCCAGGCAATCGGCCTCGACGTGCAGTCGGTGGGCCGTCACGTCGTCGAAGCGGCGGTGCGTTCGACGATGGACGCCGCCGGCGCGCCGACGGTCGACGATTACGCGCCGATGCTGCGCGACGCGCGCGAGCTCGATCGTCTCATCGATGCCGTGGCAGTGCCGGAGTCGTCGTTCTTCCGCGATCCGGGGAGCTTCGAGTACCTGCGCGAGTTCGTCGCACGAGAGTGGAAGAGCAGCGGTGTGCTGCGCGTGCTCAGCATTCCGTGCGCGGCGGGGGAGGAGCCATACTCGATCGCGATGGCGCTGCTCGACGCGGGACTCGCGCCGTCGCGTTTCTCGATCGACGCGGTAGACATCCGTGAGCGTGCACTCGCCGCGGCACGCGCGGGCGTGTTCCGTCCGTCGGCGTTCCGCAACGACGCGGCACTTGCGGCGCGTGAGCGGTACTTCTCGAGCTTTCAGCTCAGCAACGCCGTGCGCGACCTCGTTCGCTTCCAGCGCGGGAACCTGCTCGATCCGTCGCTGTTCGCGGGAGAGACGTTCGACATCGTTTTCTGCAAGAACCTGCTCATCTACTTCACCGAGGATGCGCGCTGCCGCGCGGTCGCGCAGCTGCAGCGATGGATCACCCCCGCTGGACGCCTCTTCGCCGGCGCGAGCGAGATCGTATGGCTGCAGAGCGCGGCGGGATTCATGGGAGTGGGCGGATCGGCGGCGATGGCGTTGAGGAGACGGGTTGCGCGCAGGACATCGCGCCGCCTTACCGGGGCCCGGGCTTCCAGCCCGGCCAGGATTGCGCCGAGCAGAATGCCCGGCGCCCCCGCGCGAACACTCGCGGACGCACGTGCGCTTGCCGGTATCGGCAAGCTCGCCGAATCCGCGGAGATCGCGACCGCTTGGCTGCACACGAACGGTCCCTCCGACGAGGTCTACGTCATCCTCGGACTGGTCGCGTTTGCGCGCCGCAACGACAGCGAGGGCCGCACCTTCATGGAGCGCGCGCTCTACTTGAATCCGAACAATGTCGAGGCGCTCACGTTCATGGCCCTCGAGCGCGAGCGCGACGGCGACGGCGCGACCGCCGCGCTGTTGCGCGAGCGCGCTCGGCGCGCGGAGGCGAGTCATGCGTGACGACTGCTGGAACGACGTCGGCGTCTGGAGCGAGACGACTCCTTCGTGTCCGCGGCTCGCGGAAGTGATCCACTGCCAGAACTGCGACGTCTTCGCGCGCGCGGGCCGCGGGCTGCTCGATCGCGCCGCGCCGGCCGGGCATCTCGAGGCGTGGTCCGAGGAGCTCGCGCAGGCGAAGGAAAGCGTCGCCGCCGATGATCGACTCTCGCTGTTCGTCTTCCGCGTCGGCAACGAGTGGCTCGCGCTGCCGATGAGCACCGTGAAAGAAGTCGCGGAGCCGTTGCCGGTGCGCACGCTGCCGCGCCGCTCCGGCGGCCTGCTCGCGGGACTCGTGAACGTGCGCGGCGAGCTGCACCTCGCGTTCTCGATGACGATGCTGTTGGGAGCGCCGGCTTCCTCGCCAGCGGGCGAAAGCGGTTATCCCCGCACGATCGTCATCGGCGACGACGATGGCCGCTGGGTGTTTCCCGCGGACGAGGCCTGGGGGATTCTGTCCGCCTCCACGGCCGCGCTCGGCGAAGTGCCGGTGACGATCGCCCGCGACAGCGCCGCACACGTGCGCGGCATCCTCGACTGGGAGCGCGGGAAAATCTCCTGTCTCGACGAAAAACTGCTCTTCGCGACGTTGCAGCGTCGCGCGACGCTCGGGTGACGCCATGCTTCTTTTGCTCGTCCACATCGCCGGCCAGCTCTACTGCATCCGCGCCACGTCCGTGCTCGAGGTCGTCCCGCGCGTCCCGCTGCAGCCGGTGCCGCACGCGCCGGCGTCGCTCGCGGGCCTCCTGCACTATCGCGGCGAGGTCATTCCCGTGCTCGATCTGCGAACGCTGCTCGCGGACGGCGCGAGCGACGCGTTCCTCAGCACACGCATCGTGGTGGTCCAGTCGCCGAAACGCATCGGACTGATTGCCGAGCGCCTGACCGAGACGCTCGAAGTCGACGCGTCCGCGATCGCGCCCGCGCCAGTCGACGTAGCCCAGGCGCCGTTCCTCGGCGGGTTGCTCCTTCATGATGGACGCGTCGTTCGAGAGCTGCTCGTCGATCGATTCGCGGTGGAGGTCACCGCATGAGCAAGTCGATGTCAGGCATGTTCTCGATGGCGGACCTCTTCCGCATCGACGTGGAGACGCAGGCGAAGGTGTTGAACAGCGCGCTGCTCGCGATCGAAAAAGACGCGTCGGCGACGCGCAACATCGAAGAGCTGATGCGCGCCGCGCATTCGATCAAAGGCGCCGCGCGGATCGTGTCGCAGGGCGAGGCCGTGAAGGTGGCGCACGCCATCGAGGAGTTCTTCGTCGCCGTGCAGCGCGGTCAGGCGCGGATCGGCGCGAGCGACGTCGACGTGCTCCTGCGCGCGGTCGATCTCCTCACGCGCATCTCCACCGGCGGTGCCGGCGCAGACGAAGCGCAGCAACTCCTCGACCAGCTCGCGCATCTCGGAAGCGCGCCGGCGCCCAAACTCAGCACGTTCGTGCTCGATGACTCGTCGCGCGCGCTCTTGCCGATCTTTCGCGCGGAGCTGAAGACACACTGCGGCGCCGTCCGCGCCGGACTTGCGGCGCTGGGCGAGAAGCCCGACGCGCGTCAACTGGAGACGCTCCGCGCCGCATTCGATTCCATCGGCGGCTCCGCGCGCCTGCTGCGCATCGCGCCGCTCGCGACCTTCGCCGCCGCCGCGGCGAGCCGCGTCGTTACCGACGCGCGCGGCGCCGTTGATCCGCTGACGCGCGCGGCGGAAACGCTGCTCGCGCTCGCGGCGTGCGATGACGAGCAGGTTGATGAGGAGCTCGAGCGGAGCACGAACGAGCTCGCGGGCCTCACCGCGTTGTTGCGAGTTGCGAGCTCCGAGTTGCGAGAACCTCCGCGCGAAACGCAGCAGCCCTCGCAACCCGCAACCCACAACTCTCAACAGCCCAAGAAATCCAACGAAGTCCGCATCACCGCCGATCGCGTCGACCGCCTCATGGCCGCGACCGGCGAGACCACGGTGGCCGCGCGCTGGCTCGAGGGCTTCACCAGCTCGTTCGCGCAACTCAGGAAACAGCAGGACGCGCTCATCGAATCGCTCGACGCGCTGCACGAGCGCCTGCCGTCGCCGCAGATCGTCGACATCCGCCAAAGCGCGATCGACTGCCGCGCCGTGTTGATGCAGCGCGTCGCCGAGTGCGAGAACTTCTCGCGCCAGCTCGACGTCCTCTCCGGGCGCCTCTATCGCGAGGTCCTCGCCACGCGCATGCGTCCGTTCTCCGCCGGCGCGCATCCGTTCCCCCGTCTCGTGCGCGATGTCGCACGCGAGCTCGGGAAGGAAGTCGCGCTGCAGATCGACGGCGCGTCGACCGAGGTCGATCGCGACACGCTCGAGAAACTCGAGGCGCCGCTCACCCACCTCCTCCGCAACGCGATCGACCACGGCGTCGAGCGGCCTGCTGCGCGCCTCGCCGCCGGCAAACCGTCCGAAGGACGCATTCGTCTCGCGGCCTCGCACCATCATGGCCTGCTGCAGATCGTCGTCGAGGACGACGGTCGCGGAATCCATATCGAGCGCATCCGCGCCGAGGTCTCCGCGCGCAATCTCGCCGGGTTCGACATCGTCTCGCGCCTGACCGACGCGGAGTTGCTCGAGTTCCTGTTCCTTCCCGGGTTTTCGACGAAGACGACCGTTTCCGAGATCTCCGGACGCGGCGTCGGACTCGACGTCGTGCAGTCGATGGTTGTCGACGTCGGCGGCGTCGTCCGTATCCAGACTCGATTCGGGCTGGGGACGACTTTCACGTTGCAGATGCCGATCACGCGCACGGTCGTTCGTTCGCTGCTCGTCGATCTGGCCGACGAGCCGTATGCGGTCCCGCTCGCGCGCATCGAGCGCGCGATCATTGTCCCTCGCGACGAGATTCAAGTCAGCGAAGGGCGCGAGTACGTCGCGGTCGGCGGCGCGAACGTCGGCATCATTCCCCTCCGCCAGATCCTCGGCATCGAGAACGTTCCCGCCGGCGATCAGGTGTCGATCCTGGTCATCAGCAATCACCGTATGCGCTATGGCGTGGTCGTCGACCGTTTCGCGGGCGAGAGCGATCTCGTCCTCCGCCCGCTCGACCCGCGCCTCGGCAAGGTCCCGAATCTCAGCGCGGTCTCGCTCACCGTCGACGGCATCCCGATCCTACTGCTCGACATCGACGACATCGTCACCAGCGTCGACGAGCTCCTCGCCGGCGGCGGATTGCAGCGGCTTCTCGCGCGCAGCGGAGCGCCGGAGACGCTCTCGAATCGCCGCAAGCGCGTGCTTGTCGTCGACGACTCGCTCACCGTGCGTGAGCTCGAGCGGCGTCTGCTCGAGAACCGTGGCTACGAGGTGGAGGTGGCGGTCGACGGAATGCATGCGTGGAACGCCGTCCGCACCGAGCAATTCGACCTGGTGATCTCCGACGTCGACATGCCGCGCATGAACGGCATCGAGCTGGTCACGCGCATCAAAGGCGACGAGCGGCTGTCGCGCATCCCGGTCGTGATCGTGTCGTACAAGGACCGCGAGGAAGACCGCCTGCGCGGACTCGAGGCGGGCGCAAATTACTACCTGACCAAGACCAGTTTCCAGGACGAGACGATGCTGCGCGCGGTCGCGGACCTGATCGGACCGGCGCAATCATGAGAGTGGCCATCGTCAACGACGACCACGCCGTCGCCGAGTCGTTGCGCCGCATCGTCGCCGCGCAGAGCGATCTCGAGCTCGCGTGGGTCGTCTTCGACGGCGAGGACTCGGTGCGCCGTTGTGCCGCCGACACGCCCGACCTGATCCTCATGGACCTCGCGCTGCCGCGCGTCGACGGCATCGAGGCGACGCGGCAGATCATGGACGCGACGCCGTGCGCGATCCTCATCGTCACGCCGGTCGTGAGCGCCGACGCCGCGCGCATCTTCCGCGCGATGGGCTTCGGCGCGCTCGACGCGGTGAATACTCCGGTCGGGCAGTCGGGAGAGGAAGCGCTGCTCGCGAAGATCCGCACGATCGGACGTCTCATCGGCAAGTCGGCGCTCAACCCGCGGACGAGCGCCGCCGTCCCTCGACTCGGATCGCCGGCCGCTTCGCGCGCCGCCGCGCCGCTTGTCGTCATCGGCTCGTCGACCGGCGGTCCGAAGGCGCTGGCCGACATCTTCTCGCGCATGACCGCGCCGCCAGAAGCGGCAATCGTCGTCGTGCAGCACGTCGATGCGCAGTTCGCGAACGGGCTTGCCGGCTGGCTCGACGAGTTCGCGCCGTGCCCGGTGAAGACCGTCGTCGAAGGCGCGCGTCCGCGTGCGGGTGAAGTTGCGCTCGCGCAGTCGAACGATCACTTGGTGCTCGCGCCCAATCTTACGTTCCGTTACGTTTCGCAACCGCTCGACCTCGCCTATCGCCCCTCCGTCAACGTCTTCTTCAAGAGCGTCGCGCAGGTGTGGCCGGGACCGGGCATCGCGGTGTTGCTCACCGGGATGGGCAGTGACGGCGGCTCGGGCCTTCTCGCGCTGCGCGGCCGCGGATGGCACACGATCGCGCAGGATCAGGCCACGAGCGTGATCTACGGAATGCCGAAGGCGGCGGCGGAGCTCGGCGCCGCGGTGCAGGTCCTGCCGGTCGAAGAGATCGCTCAGGCGATCGAGCTGCAGCTCGCGGCTCTCGTTCACACGAGCCGCGTCTCCGGGAGCCACCGTGTCCATCCCTGAAGGTCTCACCGCGCGTCGCAAGGTCGTGCTGCTCGTCGACGATCAGGCGATCGTGCACGAAGCCGTTCGCGCCATGGTCGAGAATGAGGACGACATCGAGCTGCACTACTGCGCCGATCCCGCCGAGGCGCTGGAGATGGCGGCGAAAGTCGCGCCGACGGTGATCCTTCAGGACCTCGTGATGCCGGGGATCTCCGGGCTCACGCTGGTGCGCTATTTCCGCGCGCATCCGGTCACGCGCGACGTACCGCTGGTCGTGCTTTCGACGAAGGAAGAGCCCGCGATCAAGGCCGAAGCCTTTGCCCTCGGCGCGAACGACTACATGGTCAAGCTGCCGGACCGCCTCGAGCTGCTCGCGCGCGTGCGCTATCACGCGCAGGGCTACATCAACCTGCTGCAGCGCAACGAGGCTCTGAAGCAGCTCGAGATCCGCAACCGCTTCATCCGCGAGACGTTCGGCCGCTATCTCTCCGACGAGGTCGTGAACAGCATTCTCGAGACACCGGAAGGGTTGAAGCTCGGCGGCGAGAAGCGGCGTGTGACGATCCTGATGAGCGACTTGCGCGGCTTCACGCGCATCGCCGAGGGACTGCCGCCGGAGAACGTCGTACTGCTGATCAACAACTATCTCGAGGCGATGACCGAGGTGATCGTCGCGCATCAAGGCACGATCGATGAGTTCATCGGCGACGCGATCCTGGTGATCTTCGGCGCGCCGATCGCGCGCGACGACGACGCGCGTCGCGCTGTCCATTGCGCGGTGGCGATGCAGCTCGCGATGGCCCAGGTGAACGAGAAGAACGAGGGCCTCGGACTGCCGGTCGTGGAGATGGGCATCGGCGTCAACACGGGCGAAGTCGTCGTCGGCAACATCGGCTCGCACAAGCGCGCGAAGTACGGTGTGGTTGGTACGACCGTGAACGTCACCAGCCGCATCGAGTCGTTCACGTTCGGCGGGCAGGTGCTGATGTCGGAGTCGACGATGAACGAGGCCGGCGACGGCGTCGCGATCGAAGGGATGATCGAGGCGTCGGTGAAGGGCGTTGCGGAGCCGATCGCGATCTACGAAGTCGGCGGCGTCGATGGTCTCAGTCTGCCCCGACGCGAAGCCGAGCCGGTGGAGTTGGCGACTCCACTGCCGGTGCGCTTCTCGGTTCTCGAAGGGAAACACGCCGGGAGCGCGAGCGTCTCCGGCGCGATCGTGCGCTGCTCGACCGTCGGCGCGGAGATCGCCGCGCCGCCGCCCGCGAACCTGACGAACCTGAAGTTGCAGATCGCGGGCATCGGCGACGTCTACGCGAAGGTGACGCGCGGCGGCGCCGATCACTTCGACGTGCGGTTCACGTCGCTGCCGGACGGCTTCGAAAAGATTCTGAAAGGCTGAGCTGATCTAGGGGGAGCGGGCTTCCAGCCCGCTGTGGAGCGGCGTCGGGCAGAATGCCCGCGCCCCCCTTTACACTTGCGCGATGCCGCGCGCGCTTCGCATCCTTCTTCTCATCCTCTCGATTGCCGCCGCGACGTACGCGGTGGCGCGGATCTGGCGCGATTTCTCGCAGAAGGCCGCGATCGACTTCTATCTCGTCTACGTCAACGTCCACGTGGCCGGGCGCGACGACGTTCCGAACATCTACTCCGCCGACGCGCAGTCGACGGTCGGCGAGGAGTTCTTCGGACGCTCTCTCGATTCCGGATCGCGGGTCTTCCACGAGACGGCCAGCGTCCGCCGGACACTCGACAGCCGCGGGAGTCCCTTCCTCTACGCTTCCTTCGCCTGGATCAGTCGCGACTTTGAGAAGGCGCTTCTGCACTATCGCGTCCTCATCCTCGCCGCGTTTCTCGCGGGCATCGTCCTTCTCGGACGCTACTGCCGATTGCCACTGTGGCTGACGATCTTCCTCTTCGCGTTGCTGGTGCACTTCTTTCTGCCGTTCCGCGCGGACTTCACCGTCGCGAACGTGAACGCGATTCAGCTCTTTTTGCTCGCGCTCGCGCTGACGCTCGGCGAGCGGCGTCCCATGATTGCTGGCGCGATCCTGGCGATGATGCTCGCCGCGAAGCCGAACGTCGTGCTGGTCGTGGCGATCCTGATGATCTCGCGGGTCATCGCCCGCGATTTCCGCCGCCTCGGCCGCGAAGTGGTGGGCGGCGCAATCGGCGGCGCGATCGCGTTCGTCGTCGGTGCGCTCTGGTTCGAGACGCCCCGGATCTGGCTGCTCTGGCTGAATTCTGCGGGGAGTCTCTATCAGACGCTCCTCGGCGTCGAATACAACAACGTCACCCCCGCGCTGCCGCTCTTTCAGCAGTACGGGACGTGGATCAGCTACGCGATTGCGGCGGCGCTGATGGCGATCGCGTGCGTGCCATTGCTACGCGGTGCAAAGCCCGACGACTCTCTGCTGATCTCCCTCGGACTGCTCATCTACTTCATGTCCGCGACGCTGGTGTGGCTGCACTACTTCGTGCTCGCGATCCTCCCGGTGTTTGCGCTGTTTCGCACACACGGAACGCCGGCTTCCAGCCGGCCGGACCGCCGCCTTCCAGGCGGCCGGCAGGATGCCAGCGGACCGGCCGGCTGGAAGCCGGCGCTCCAATCCACGATCATCGCCAGCATCGCACTCCTGCTCATGGCCGACGCGCCCTACGAGATGCTCTTCGGTCCGTCGACGCCGCAGCTGCGCGCAACGCTGATCTTCATCGCCATGCTGATGCTTTTCCCGACGTGCGTCTGGTTGCTGTGGCGGGGACGCGGCCGCGTCCCCGCTTCCAGCGTGAGGCCTGCGTAATTCGTTCATCAGGATGCGCCCGATCTTCCGCCGCGGCTAGGGACATTCCGTGCGTGCGCGCGGCGATATTGATCGGGGGAGAGGCCGGTGTCGCGGCGGAACGCGCGATAAAACGTGCGCCGCGTGCCGTAACCGCACAGGTAGCCGATGCGGGTCGTGGTGAGCTCGGATGCTTCCAGGAGTCGTTGCGCGTGACGGATCTGTCTCCGCTTCAGGTACGCGGAGAGCGCAACGCCATACGCGGTGGCGAAATCGCGGCTGAGCCGCTCGCGCGTCATTCCGAGGAGCGCCGCCAGCTCGGACACGCGCGGGGCCTCCTCGGAGGAGAAGCAATGACGGAGGTATTGATCCACCGCATGACGGAGATCCGACATTGCCCTCACGGTGCGACAAGAAAATTATTGAGATGTTGACGTACGTCACACAATTTGTCGGCGCGCTACACTTCGCGCCGCATGCGCCTCGCGCGGATCCTCCTCACCGCTCTCGCGGCCGCCGCGGCGCTGTACGCGACCGTCACTGTGTGGCGGCAGAACGAGCGCGCTGCCGGCCTCGACTTCTACATCTACTTCGTCGCAGGGCAGATCGCGGGCCGCGCGGACGTGAACGATATCTACGATGCGGAAGTGCAGGAGCGCGTCGGCGAGGAGTACTTCGAGCGGGCACAACGGAGCGGCTCGGAACTGCGGAAGTACGACGCGCAGCGCCGGCGGCGCCTCGATCTCGTCTCCAGTCCGTTCCTGTTCGCGACTCTCGGATGGGTGAGCGCGGACTACGACCGCGCGCTGACGCAATATCACGTGCTCGTGCTGTTCTGCTTCATCGCCGGCGTGTTGCTGTTGTGCCGCGCCGTTGGCGTGTCGTGGGCGGGATCGCTGTTCCTCCTCGCAGGATTGCTGCTCTTGTATCGCGGCTTCGAGGCGGACCTGCGCGTCGGCAACGTGAACTCGATTCAGTTGCTCGCGCTCGCGGTCGCGGTGAGCGTGCCGAGGTTGCGATGGATTCTTCTCGGCGCGCTGCTTCTGTTCAAACCGAATGTGATGTTCGTGCCGCTGCTCTTCGTCGTCGCGCGTCTCGCACGGAGGGAGTATCGCGCGATGTTCGTGGATGTCGCCGCCGGCGCGGCCGGCGCGGTCGCGGCGTTCGTGATCGCGAGCATCACGTACGGCTCGCCGCGCGTGTGGCTGCAGTGGCTGAGGGCGGCGAACGATTTCTACCACCGCCTCCCGACGCGCATGGAGCGCAACGTCACGCCCGCGCTCGCGCTATTCCTGGAACACGGCGAGTGGGTGAGCTATCTGCTCGCGGCGATCCTGATCGTGATCGCAGGCATCGCAATCTGGCGCTCGAAGACCGCCGACGCGGCGCTCCTCGCGGGCCTCGGTGTATTGATCTACCTCCTGAGCGCAAACGTGGTGTGGCTGCACTACATGGTGCTCGTGATTCCGATCGCAATCGCGCTGTTGCGGCAGCGCACCACGGCGATCGTCGCACTCGTCGCGCTGCTCCTCATCGCCGAGGAGCCGTTCGAAATGCTCGCCGGCCGCGCGGCGGCGCCGATCGAGGCGTGGTTGATCACACCCGCGCTCGTGGCGCTGTATGTGTGTGGTGTCATGCGTCGGAACGCTGCCGTCTCGGCGGCTGGCCAGGCGGCGTCCTCGCCGCCTCCGCAGAACGCAGGCGCGGGACGCCTGCGAGCCAGCCGGCGAGGACGCCGGCGTTCCTAAACCCTCTCCCAACCCCCGGTGGCGGCGGATCTTCGCGCGGCGTCGAGCACGCGCTGCTGCATCAGCCCATCCTCGAACGTCGCCGCGGGAGCGAGCGCGTCGCGGTCGCCGTCGTCGAGTGCCGCGCGTAATGCGCGTCCGAGGTGCAGCGTGCCTGTGCCGAAGGCGCCGCCGGGGGAGTTGCCCGGACGTTGCTCGAGCGCGCCGCCGGCCATGCGCTCGAACGGCGAGCGGTTTTGCGACAGCAGCACTTCCTCGCCGACGAAACGCATCGCGCCGTTCTCGCCGTGGATCGTCAGCGTCGAAGCTTCGTCCGGTCCGGACGACACCGCGCTGAACTGCATCGTCGCCACCGCACCCTCGCCCAGGCGGAGATCGACCGACGCCCAGTCGTCCGCCGTCACTTCGCGTGTCCCTTCGCCGAACGGGCGTTGCGCGATGATCGTGTGCAGCAGCGCCTGCGCCGCGACAACCTCCATCCCGAAGTAGCGCAGCGCGTCGACGAAGTGCGATCCGACCGCGCCCCAGATCCCGCCGCCGCGCGACGCGTCGCTCCACCAGTTCCACGCGCGCTTCGGATCGTTGCGCGCGGGACTCGAGTACCGGACTTCCGCGTAGCGGATGCGCCCGATCTCGCCGATGCGCGCGCGGGCCTCGCGCCAGGCAGGGAGAAAGCGCAGCTCATGATCGATGAGCGCGAGCTGGTTCGGACGCTGCTTCGCCGCGGCGACGAGCTCTTCGGCCTCGAGCGGACTGAGCGTCGTCGGTTTTTCGCAGAGGACGTGCTTGCCTGCCTCGAGCGCCGCAAGCGCGACCTCGCGATGTTCGTGCGGAGGCGCGGCGACGGAGACGAGATCGACATTGTCCGCGGTGACGAGCTCGCGCCACTGATCGCGCCCCGCGACGCCGACCACATCCAAGCCAGCCTCGCGGAATGTCGGAACCTGTACGCGTGCGCCCCAACCGGTCCCGACAATTCCGATTCTCGCCATCGCGGCCTCCTTGGCAGACCCTTTGAAGTAGGAACCGGCATGGGCCACCGGCCGGATCTTATCGTTCCAGTTAAGGATCGCAGACAGCGAAAGCGCTTCCTCACGTTGAAGAACTTCGGCATCTTCGTGTTGGTGATTCTGGTTGCGTTCGTCGCGATCAGCACCTACTCCGAAATGCGCAGCATCCCCGCGGGCGACTACGGACGCCTCTTCCGGCGCAAAGTTCCGCCGCCTCCTCCGCCGAAGCCGATGGAGGTCGTCAACGAAGCGCCGGTGGGCGGGCACACGCAGGCCGTGCTCGTCGATACGACGGCACGTACGCAATGGATCGAACAGGATCTCGCGCCGATCGAGATCGAGCCCGTTCGCAGCGATCAGGACGTTGCGATCGTCGGTGGCGCGGACGGCGTGGCGGTGGTGCGTCGCGAGCGGCGCAAGCCCGAGCTCAAGGGCGGGTTTGGGCGATAACGCCTCCCAAACCCTGAGCGAGCGATAGCAAGTCGAAGGGTCATGGGAGCCCTCTCGCTGCGCTTGCCTTGGCGTTTACGCGTGCAGCGCGGCTTCGCGCAAGCGCAGCGTGAGGGCTCAGCTGACCCTTCGACTCGCTGTGCTCGCTCAGGGTTGGTTACCGCACCGAGCGTCTTCGTCCGAGCAGCCGCACCGTTGCCGGGATCGAATAGCCGCTCACGCCCGCGTCGCTCCACGCGCGGATGCGGAACTGATAGCGCGCGCCGTCGAGCCACGGCCTGATCGACATCGACGTCGTCGCCGCGTCGAACCATTGATCGAGCTCGTTCCACACGCCGTCGTTCACGCGGTACTCGATGCGATAGCCGTTCACCGGATCGAGCGGCGGCCTCCAGTTGACGAGCATCACATTCCCCCCGTCCATCATCGACGCGCGCACGATCTTTGGTGGATCGGGAACGTTGCTCGGCGGAAGAACACCGCCGACGCGGAGAAACAAGTGCGGCGCGCCGTGATACGGCATGTCGTCCTGCACCGCCGCCTGCACATACGCGACCTCGGGGCCGAGGTTCACCACCGTATCCGTTGCGTTTGCGCGTCCGAGGTCGTAGCGCGTGACGAGCGAGCCGTCGCGTACGAGCAACACCTCGCCGTCATTCGAGGCGATGGCGGCGCCGAATGGAGTCAGCGTCGCGCGCAATTCTCCCGTGTCGATCCGAGCGCCCGCGACGCGGGTGATTCCCGATCCCGACGCGTTCGGGCGCACCGTGCGTGTTTCCAGCGCGCCGCCATTCACCCAGAAGATCACGTAGCGCGTGCCGTCCCAGAACACGTCCGGCGACAACGCCTCGTCCGGTGCGAGCTCGAGGTTCTGCACGTCGATGCGCTGCAACGTCGGCGTGAGCCTCGCGCCGTGCAGCACCGCCTTGAACGGATCGCAGATCGGGAAGCAGGACACGAAATCATGGTCCTGCCACACCGCGAAGAACCCGCCGCCGCCAAAGACGATGCGCGGGCTCGCCAACTCGTGTGTGCCGCTGCGTTCGGAGATCAGCACCGGCGCCGACACCGCGCCCCATGGCATGACTCTCACAGCGTAGATGTTCTTTTGCGGGCTGACGCCGATCACCGCCCATCCTCCGCCGTCCCAGGTGATGCCGGTCGGCGTGAACGAAGTCACGACCGGAGTGCTCGCCGTGACCTGCGCGGTGCCGGTCAGTGTGACCGCGGACCATCCCGCATTCGACTTCTTCACGACCAGAAAGAGATTGCCGTCGCTCGCCGCGAGCGGAGCGTCTTCGTCGTCGCCGATCCGGTTCTCGCTCCAGCCGCCGCTCGTCGTGCGCGCGCCCGCGTGCAGCGTCCGTCTTCCGTCGCGCAGCTCCGACCACACGATCAACGCCGCTTCGTGCGAGGACGTCGCGGTTTGGAGCGTTTGCTCCGCCGCGCCGAACGCCGCCGTCTCGCCGTTGTTCGATGCCGACACGTCGCGCACGAGCACCGGCTGCCCCGCGCCCGTGCCGCCCCACGCGGCGAGAGTGCGCCCGTTCAGCGAGACGAGACTCACCGGCGACAACTCGTATGCGCTCGCCTGGGTGAAACTCGCTCCATCGATGAGGCGCGTCTGCAGCTTGCCGGATGCGATCGTCGACACGACCCACTTCGTGCCGTTCCACGCGACCGCCGCCGAGAACGATCCCTCGGTGCCCGCGATTGCCGTGGGTCCGCTGATCGTCCCGTTTGCACGCACGGTCGTGTATTCCACCGCGCCGCTGCCGTTCGTCCACACCGCGAGCGCGTCCTGCCCGTTGCTGCCAATGGCCACTCTTCGTCCCAACAACGGAGGCAGCGTAAATTGCGCCGAGTCCGCGACGTCGGTGTTCGGTTGGAAGGTTGTGATCTTTATCTGATCGAGGCTCGAGGTCGCCGCGACGAATCCCGGACCGCCCGTGGCCACGACGCTCTCCAAGCTGTGCGTCGGCGCGATGAGCCGATGCCGCGGATCGGTCGCCTGCGTGCCGTCGGGCCGCAACAGGATCGAGTACATCTCTCCGCGCTCGGTCGGCCCGTACACCATCAGCACGCGCGCGCCGTCGAACGCGAGGCGCGGCCGTCCGAAGCGCGCGACGATCGTGAATGTCTCTCCGATCGGATCACCGTTTGCGCTCAGCAGGCGTCCGCGGATCTCGCTCGTGTTGAGGGTCCGATCGTATGCGGCGACGAGGAAGTGCGAGCCGGTCCAGACGACGTCGAACCAGCCGAAGTTGACGTCGAGCACCGGTCGCCCCGCGCGCTTTTCGCCGTCGACGAGCTTCGTCACGCGCACCTTCTCGTCGTTGGCCCAAAACAGGAAGACGTGCTGCCCGTTCGTCGTCAGCCGCGGCTGCGCGCCGAACGCGCCATAGCGCGTGTGCGTCTGCGGCACCGCATCGCCGAAGAAGAGGGGCTGGGCGAAGAGGGCGGGGGCGAGGGCTAACAGAAGGGCGAGGCGAGCCATGTGCAATAACATTATGCCGTTATGGCATAGAAGTCTAGGAGTGCGGTGGCGAGGTAGGAAGGGTGGGTGTGAGCCACCGCTACAATGTGCCCCGCATGCCGGTCCCCATCGTCTTTGGAACCGACGGCTGGCGCGCCGTCATCGCCGAGCAGTTCACCTTCGACAACGTTCGCCTCGTCGCCGACGCCATGGCCGTCGCGGCGCGGACGCTCCATCCGCCCTCCGACGTCGATGCCGGCTCGATCATCGTCGGCTTCGATCGCCGCTTCCTCTCGCGCGAGTTTGCGGTCGTGGTCGCGGAGTGTTTCCGCGGCGCCGGCTTTCACGCGATCCTTTCCGACCGTCCAACGCCGTCGCAGACGATCTCGTTCACCGCGCGTCATCGCAAGGTCCTCGGCGGCGTGGTCGTGACGGCGAGCCACAATCCGGCGAAGTACAACGGCCTGAAGTTCAAGGCGTGGTACGGCGGATCGGCGCTCCCGGAGATGTACGACGCGATCGCCACATCCCTCGGGCAGCGCACGACGCGCGACGGCGGCTCGGTCGCCGAGGAGAACATCCTCGACGACTACGTCGAGGCGCTGCGTGCGCAGCTCGATCTGTCGCTGCTGAAGTCCGTGAAGATCCTTCACGACGCAATCCACGGCGCCTCCGCCACAATCCCAACGAAAGTCCTCGGGATCGATGTCGCCGCAATCCGCGGCGAAGTGAATCCGTCATTCGGCGGCGTGAATCCGGAGCCGATTCCGGAGAACCTCGGCGCAGCGCGCGACGCGATGATCGCCGGCGATTACGACGTCGCGATTTGCAACGACGGCGACGCCGACCGCCTCGGCATTCTCGACGAGCGCGGCCAGTTCGTCTCGCCGCACAAGATCATCTCGCTCCTGGCGCTCTATCTCGTGCGCGAAAAGAAACTGGGCGGAGAGATCGTGAAGACGTTCTCCACGACGCGCCTGATCGAGAAGGTGGCTCACTCCCTCGGCGCAACGCTTCACGAGACGGCGATCGGCTTCAAGTACGTGGCCGACCTGATGCTCGCGCGCAACGTGCTCGTCGGCGGCGAGGAGAGTGGCGGCATCGGCTTCGGGCATTTCATGCCCGAGCGCGACGGAATTCTGTCGGGGCTCGTCGTGGCCGAGGCGATTGCGCATTACCGGCGTCCGTTGAGCGAGATCATCGCGCGCATGGAAGAGGAGTTCGGCGCGCTGCATTACGACCGCCGCGACGTGCACCGCCCGATGGAACAGTCCGCGCGCCTCATCGAGCGCGTGCGTGCCCGCGAGCTCGATGATGCGTTTGGCGTCTCCCTCGCGAACATCGAGGAGAAGGACGGCGTGAAGATGAACTTCACCGACGGCTCGTGGCTGCTCTTCCGCAAGTCGGGGACCGAGCCGATCATCCGGATCTACTGCGAGAGCCCGGATCAGGAGCGCGTGAAGACCATGCTCGATCGGGCGGTGGAAGAACTGGATGCGTAAGCGTCGGAGCGCCGGCTTCCAGCCGGCCGCTACGCCGCCTTCCAGGCGGCATGCCGGCAAGATGCCGGCGTAGCGGCCGGCAGGATGCCGGCGCTCCGCTACCTCCCGTCGTACAGCGTGAGCTGGCAAACCTCCACAAACCCGATCGCTTGGTACACCCCGAATCCCATCTCCGACGCCTGCAACGCCGCGTGCGTCGCGCCCATCTTCTTCGCATGCTCCAACGCCGCGACTGTGATCGCCCTCCCGACTCCGCGTCCGCGCGCCGCCGGCAGCGTCGCCACGTGATACACGCCCGCCAAATCTCCACAGAGCAATAGCGACGTCGTCGCGACCGGTGCACCGTCGAGAGATCCGACGAAATGCACCCAGACGTTGTCGCACTGCGCATACGCGGCCGGCCAGACGTTCACCTCGCGCGCGGCACGTTCGAAGCCCTCCATGAACACGCGCGTCCAATCGTCGAGGCTCGTCGCGCGCCGGATCGTCAATCCGCGCGGCAGCGGCGCATCGAAATCGACCGCCTCGAGATCGACCACCATTCCCGCGGCGTCATACGTATGACGCAGTCCGTGCCCGGCCAGAATCGCGGCGAGATTCGCCGGACGCGTGGACGGCGAGATCCACCAGCGGAACGGACGCCCGCGCAGCGTGTCGAGCACCGGCCCCACGTCCGCCTCGGACAGATCGCTTATCGCAACGCCGCTGAAGAAGTTGATCGGGACGTCCGTCAGCACGCCGAATACGCGGCCGTCGTCCAGCAGCCGCGCATTCGGAAAGCGGCTGAAACTGCGGAAGCACTCGCGCGAGATCCTCTCGATCGCCTCTACACCGTTCAACGCTTCGCGTCCTCCCGCAGCACGCCCAGCACGTTTGGGAGCGGCCATTGTTCGCGATTGCTGTCGTCGGGGAGGAAGCCCGTTTCATAGCTGCCGCAGAGGTCGAGATCGAGTCCCGGCACGTGAATCGAGAGACTCGCTTCCGGCCCGCCCTCGACGTGCATCGCGCGGGTGATGCCGATGGGCAGCTTCAGGAGCATCTGATTGAAGTCGCGCATCGCGTACGGCTCGCGCGAGAACACGAACAGCAGCCAGCCCTTTGTATCCACGGCCAGTGCGGCCTCGCTCCACTGCTTCTCGCTCTTCGCCCACACATTCCGTCCCGGCGATGCAATGAGCCGCAGGTTCTGCACGACGATGCCATAACGATCCAGCTCCGGCGGCCGGCCGGTCTGATCGAGATCGATCCACAAGAGCGGCGGAAGCGCTCCGCCTGACGAATTCAATGCTGGGTTCAATGCGAGCACGCTCTGGTATTTGTTCCAGCGCCTGTTGTTGAAGTGCCGTCCGTTGCGCAGATGGCCGACGTTGGAGCGGTGGTCCTGCTGAAACATCCCGATGTTGATCGCGACCGCATACCCCGCGGCCTGGCACCATTGTCCGGCCGTCCGCGGCTCCAGTCCCTCGGACGCCAATCCCGCCCGCAGTTGCGCGCGCGCCGGATCGATCCGCACGACGTACAGCGCGCGCGGAAGGATCGCCAGCTCCACGCCCGTCTGAACCTTCTTCCACTCGACCGGTTGTGCGACAACCGAGGCAGCGCTCAGAGCGGCGATGAAGGCGAAGGCCATTCGCACAGTGGCGGCATTCTACGACCGATCCCTGTATCCTCTTTGCTCATGGACAAGTTCCCCGCGGAGTTCGACGATCTCCTCAATCGTCGCGGGCGGAAGCTCCTTCGCGATCTTCCGTCCCTGGAATCGCTGCTGGCGAAGAAGCGAACGCCCATCGTCCTCCTCGAGGACGTCATGGACGACGGAGTCGCGCGCGAGTGCATCCGCCTCCTCGACGAAGCGATGTATCCATACCTGCGCCGAATGCACTCGCCGATTCCGCGCACGGCGCTCACCGGAATGAAGAAGAACTATCAGGAGGAACTGCCGAAGACGGTGCGGGTCAAGACCGTGACCTTCAACTCGCCGCGCTCGAACGCGCTTCGTGCGGCGCAGGAGTGCGGTCTCGCGTCATTGATGTGGTCGAAGAGTTTCTTGAATCTCGCACAGCGCGCGACGACTCCGCAGCTGCGGAGCGACTATTGGGCGCGCCAGGTCATCTGTTACGAGCCGGGCGACTACAGCGGACCGCACAATGACCACCATCCGGAGCGGACCGATCTCCGAAACGGATTCGTCGACCTGCACATCATGTTCGCCAACGACGGCGTGGCGTCGCAATCGCTGGTCTATGAGGAGAAGCGGTTTCTCTCTTCGATCCACAGTATCGCTTCGCGCGCCGCGATCGCGATCTACCGCCTGCCGTTCTGGCATTACACGACCCCGCTCGTCGCGCGCCCCGGCCGCGAAGCCACCGCGCGCCGCTGGCTCCTCCTCGGCTCTTTCGATTACGATCCGCCGCTGACGAAGCTGCAGTATTGAGTAGGCAGTTGGGGGCCGAACCGAACACTTTCCCGCGATCATTCCTCTAACAGAGTGATGACCGCCGACGCCCAGCAACGCGCGCTCGTCCTTCGCGCCCAGTCCGGAGACCGGGATGCGTTCGATGCGCTGCTGAGAAACGTCGCGCCGAGACTTTTGCGCTACGTGGAACGCGTCGTCGGGGAGCGAGCGCTCGCGGAAGACGTCGTTCAGGAGACGCTCATCGCGATCGTCCGGAAGATCGCGTGGCTCTCCGACGCGTCGCTCTTCCTCGCGTGGGCATTTCGCATCGCGTCGCGCGAGGCCTTCCGCGTGTTGAAGAAGCGGCGCATCAGCGAGCCCGTGGACGAGATCGCGTTCGAGGACGCGCCTCCCGATCCATGGCAGCGCGAACGCCTTCTCGAGTCCCTCGACCGGCTCTCGCCGGCGAGCCGCGCGGTCATCACCCTCCATTACCTCGAGGAAATGCCGCTCAGCGAAGTGGCGGCCGTCCTCGACCTCACCCTCGGCACGGTCAAATCGAGACTCTCGTACGGTCTCGCCCGATTGCGAAAGGAGAACTCCCCATGAAACGACTCCACCCTCACCTCGTGCTCTTCCTCATCATCGATTTCCTGATCGCCGCCGCCATCGTGATCGTGGTGCTCGCGAAGAAAGGTTGACCTCATGAACGACATCGACGCTCTCCGCGCGAACGCGCTCAAGCAGATGGACACCGCACGCCGCAATTTCCTGGTTTCGCTGTACGGCGCCGTGCTCTTCGAGGGCATTTTCACCCTCGGCATCATCTACTTCGCCAACGTTCGGGATCCGTTGCACATGCTGATCATCTGCTGCACGGGTCTGATCTACATGCCGATCGTGCTCGGGCTGGTCGCACTCGGCGCGCACATGAACCGCTGCACGCTGCGGGTGCTCGCGCGATTGGATGAGGGATAGTATTCAGCGATGCGGATTCTGCTCCAGACGACGATCCCATCCACGTCCGACGACTGGTCCATCGAGCGCTTCTCGATGCTTCATCAACTGCTCGTCGAGTGCGGGCACGAGGTGACCAGCGCGAACAAGGACCAGAGTCTCGCCGGGACGATCGAACGTCTCCGCCCCGATCAGATCTGGTTGTTTGCCGTCGATGCCGGTGATGGACTCGGCGAAGCGGAGTGCGAGACGCTGACGCGATTCCGCGCGAGCGGAGGCGGCCTTCTCGTCACTCGCGACCACCAGGATCTCGGTTCCTCGATCTGCAGGATCGGCGGCATCGGCGCGGCGCACTACTTTCACTCGCACAATCCCGAGCCCGATCCATCGCGCCGCATGCGCGATGACCGGCAGGCAGTAGACATCGACTGGCCGAACTATCACTCGGGGCAGAACGGGCAGTACCAGCGGATCCGCGTCCAGGGAGACGTTCATCCACTGCTACAGCGCGCCGATGGCGCGCCCGTCGAGTGGTTTCCGGCGCACCCACACGAGGGCTCGGTCGGAGCACCGCCTGACGCCGGCGACGCTCGCGTGGTGGCCACCGGAACCAGCCAAGCCACGGGCCGCGATTTCAATCTGATCGTTGCATTCGAAGGCGATGGGACGAACGGCCGCGGAATCGCCGAGTCGAGCTTCCATCACTTCTGCGACTACAACTGGGATCCACGCGCAGGCGCGCCGTCGTTTGTCCTCGATCCCCCTTCGGACGAGGTGATTCGCGATCCGCGCCGTCTCGACGACGTGAAAACGTATGTGCGAAACGCCGCTCGTTGGTTGCAATGACTGGAACACGCAACGACCCCGTTCAAGCCGCAACCGCCGGCGTCCTTGCCGCGCTTGCGCGCGCCGGCCTTCTGCTCCAGCAGGACAAACACGCTCTGAACGTCGTTACGCTCATCACCGGGGAGACCCTGCGCACGTCGTGGTGGTCGCATCCGAAGGCGCAATTGATCTTCGCCGTTCTCTCCCGTCTCGACGAGCACGCCGATGTCCTGCTGACGAAACTTCTCCAAGGCAAAGTCACTCTCGTGCACCGAAGCCTCTGGCCGGCGGTGCTGGCAGTCGCGAGCGGCGCTGAGCCGTGGCAGACGGCCGGGATTTCAAAGCCCGCGCGCCGACTCCTTACGTCGATCGACGAGGCAGAGCATCCGATCCGCCACAGCGGTCCCGTGGTCAAAGAGCTCGAGAGCCGGCTGCTGGCGCACGCTCAGGAAATCCACACGGAATCGGGCAAGCACGAAATCGTGCTGCAACCGTGGTCGATGTGGGCGAGAGAGGCGCGCGTCAAACCGTTGCGATCGGTGGTCGCGGCGAAGCAGCAGCTCGAGGAAGCCGCTCAGGCAATCGGGGCGACCGTCGTGGCCTTGCCTTGGCGAACCCGATAGAGTGCATCGGGCTCGCCCTCTGCTACGATTCGCTCGTGTCGAGACCCGAGACCCAGACCCGGACGCAGTTCACGCGCGAGAGCATTCTCGAAGACTACCGGATCGCCGTCCGCAGCCGTCAGGCCAGCCTCATCGGCCGTCGTGAAGTGCTGACCGGCAAGGCCAAGTTCGGCATCTTCGGCGACGGCAAGGAAGTCGCCCAGCTCGCGTGGGCGCGCGCGTTCCGCAAAGGTGACTGGCGCTCCGGCTACTACCGCGATCAGACCTTCATGTTCGCCCTCGGCGCGGCAACGCTGGAAGAGTTTTTCGGACAGCTCTACGCCGACGCCGACGTCGCGCACGACCCCTGGTCCGGCGGCCGCTCGATGAACGCGCACTTCGCGTCGCGCTTCCTCGACGCGAACGGCGACTGGATCCACCAGCTCGACGCGTACAACGTCTCCGCCGACCTCTCGCCGACCGGCTCGCAGATGCCGCGCCTCGTCGGACTGGCGTGGGCGTCGCGCCTCTATCGTGAGCTGCAGATCCCCGGCTCCGAGAAGTTCTCGCATCGCGGCGACGAGATCGCCTGGGGCACGATCGGCAACGCGAGCTGCGCGGAAGGGATGTTCTGGGAGTCGGTCAACGCCGCCGGCGTCCTCGGCATCCCGATGGTCGTTTCGGTATGGGACGACGGCTACGGCATCTCCGTCCCGAACGAGCACCAGATCACGAAGAGCAACATCTCCGAGCTGTTGAAAGGCTTTCAGCGCGAGCCGAAGTCGAAACAGGGCTACGACATCTACACCGTGAAAGCGTGGGATTACCCGGCGCTCTGCGAGACGTACATCGCCGCGGCGACGATCGTGCGCCACGAGCACGTGCCGGCGATCATCCACGTCACCGAGGTCACGCAGCCGCAAGGACACTCGACCTCCGGCAGCCACGAGCGCTACAAGTCCGAGGAGCGCCTGCAGTTCGAAGTCGACTTCGACGCGATCAAGAAGATGCGCGAGTGGATGATCGCGCAGGGCATCACCACCGCGCCCGAGCTCGACGCGATGGAGAAGGAAGACATCGCCGCCGTGCGCGAGTCGCAGCGTCGCGCGTGGGAGGCATACCGCAGCCCGATCGACGCCGAGGTGCGGGAAGCGATCGCGCTGCTCGACGCGATGGGCGCGCACGAGCAGAAGAACGAGCTGCAAAAGACGCAGGCGCCGTTCCGGCGCGACGCGGTGCGTGCCGTTGCAAGCGCGGTCATCGAGACTCGCGATCAGAATGCCGGGGAATGGGTTCGCCGGAAACTCGCCGAAGGCGACGAGCGCTACGACTCACATCTTTTCGGCAAGGTGAACGTCCCCGGGGTTGCGCCGGAATATGCGGCCGACGCGCCGACGCTCAACGGATTCGAGATCATCAACCACTGCCTCGATCACGCGCTGCGCCGCGATCCGCGTCTGATCATCTTCGGCGAGGACGTCGGCAAGCTCGGCGACGTCAATCAGGGCTGCCTCGGGCTGCAGGAGAAATACGGCCCGTGGCGCGTGATGGACACCGGCATCCGCGAGTGCACGATCCTCGGACAAGCCATCGGCACCGCGATGCGGGGACTCCGCCCCATCGCGGAGATCCAGTACCTCGACTACCTTCTGTACGCGCTGCAGATCATGTCCGACGATCTCGCGACCGTGCGCTGGCGCTCCGCGGGCGGACAGGCCGCGCCGGTGATCGTCCGCACGCGCGGGCATCGCCTCGAGGGTATCTGGCACTCCGGCTCGCCGATGTCCGGCATCATCAACCTCGTGCGCGGCATGCACGTCTGCGTTCCGCGCAACATGACTCAGGCCGCCGGCTTCTACAACACGCTGCTGCGCGGCGAAGACCCCGCGATCGTCATCGAGGTGCTCAACGGATACCGCACGAAAGAAAAGCTGCCTGCGAACATCGCCGAGATGACGTTGCCTCTCGGCGTTCCCGAAGTGTTGAAGGAAGGGCGCGATGTGACGCTCGTGTCGTACGGGGCGACGCTGAAGATCGTGCTCGAGGCCGCGGAGCTCCTCGGCCGCAAGAGCATCGACACCGAGATCATCGACGTCCAGACGCTGTTGCCGTTCGACGTGCGCGGCATCATCGCGGAGTCGGTGAGGAAGACCAACCGCGTGGTCTTCATCGACGAAGACGTGCCCGGGGGCGCAACGGCGTACATGCTCCAGCAGGTCGTGGAGCGCGACCGCGCCTACGAATGGCTCGACTCCGAGCCGCGTACGATCGCCGCGAAGGACCACCGTCCGTCATACGGCTCCGACGGCGACTACTGGTCGAAACCGAACCGCGAGACGATCTTCGCGGGCGTGTACAACCTCATGCACGAAACGAATCCGCGCAAATACCCGAAGATCTTCTAAGAATACAAACGTAGGGCGCGGCTTCAGCCCGCCCCCCCGGTCTTATGCCGGTGCGCGCCGTCGCAACGCGATCCTGAGAACCACGCCGGCCGCCGCTTCCAACGCTACGAGCACGAGCACGCCCACGAGCGCCTTCGCGTGATCGGCGCGGCCGGGCGTGGTCGCACGCGCGATCGAAATCGCCAGCGCCGCGAGTCCGCCGTAGCCGATGGCGAGAAGCGAGATCAGAATCCAGGCCGCGAGACACCACTTCGCTGCCCCCGGCACGGTTCCTCGCGCGCGCCATGCGCGTCGAACGACGATCGCAGTTGCCCGGCCACGACGCCGGGCAACAACAGGGCGAGAGCGTAGAAAAGCGCGACCGGCATGATCGAATCATGCCTTATCGTTCGCCACCACCGCCAGTCGGCGGAACGCCCACACGGCCGCGATCCCAAACACGAGAACAACCGCGCAGTTCACCCAGAATTGTGGATCTGCCGACGCCGCTGCGAAGCCACGTTGGAAGACCTCCTTTGATTGAGGACCTCGGGAGAGGAGCCAGATCCACACGGTGCCGATCGCATTGCCGGCCGCATGGAGGATGAGCCCGGGCAGAATGGAATTGGTCACGTGCACCATGATCCCGTAGAAGATCGCCGCCAATACGATGAACCCCATGCGCGCCGCGGTCATCGACGGTTGCCAATCGGTCAGGTGAGCGATCCCGAAGACGACGCTGACGACCGCGATCGCCGCGACGACACCATGACGCTTCTCGATCGGTCCCTGCATGAAGCCGCGAAAGGCGGCTTCCTCCACGATCCCGGCAATCACCGAGACCATGAGCAGGACGGAAATCAGCGTGAACGAAGGCAAGTCCCGGAGCAGCGGGGGAATGGTGATGTTCAGCGGCGTCAGACGTCCGACGACCACGTGCAGCGCAAAGATGCCGACTAACGACAGAGAACCTGTCGTCATCGCCCAGAGCCACGTGCGGGACGACAGCGGATTCGCGCGAAGACCGCGGCGGCGAGCGTCCGCCGTCGACCGAGGCCACCAGCGGCCGCGCAGGTATTGCCAGAAGAACCACATGTATGCCGCCAGCAGCGGCACCGACCAGGGGACATCCGGCGAGAACTTGATGTTGGCAAAGAGGAGTGGTCCGGTGAGGATCCCTCCGACCGTGAGCACCAGGAAGCCGGAAAGGACGGCCCGAACGACGATCGGAACGCGGTTCCAGATCCTGGAAGGAAGCGACTGACGATCCACGATAGTCAGTGCTACGTGCGTGCGCGGAGAAGGTTCACCCGGCTCCCTGTTAGACTTCGCGAGCGTGAGCAAACCCGCGCAGACTCCCCAGCCTCCGTTCTACGCCGTCATCTTCACCTCGACGCGCACCGACGTCGACGAAGGCTACGACGCGATGTCGGACAAGATGGTCGAGATGGCCGCGCAGCAGCCGGGCTTCCTCGGCGTCGAGAGCGCCCGCGGCGAAGACGGCCTCGGCATCACCGTCTCGTACTGGGAGAGCGAAGAGGCGATCGCGAACTGGCGCGCGAACGCGGAGCACCGCATCGCGCAGACCACCGGCCGCACGAAGTGGTACGAGGAATTCGTGACGCGCGTCGCCCGAGTCGAACGGACGAACCGTTTCAAACGTTGAGGCGGCAGTATTCGGTCGCAAAGTCTCAAAGAGCGTTCTTATTCGACCTCCTTTGCGACTTTGAGACTTTGCGACTCCCCGTGTTTACCGCGACTTCGGCCGCTCGTCCATAGGCGTGGGCTGCAGCATGCTCACGCGATTTCCTTCCGTGTCCGAGAACGAGACGTACTGTCCGATGCCGGGGATCTCCATCGGCTCGCCGAGGACCTTGCCGCCTGCGTCGGACACCTTGGACATCGCCACTTCGATGTCATCGACCGCAATGACCACCGACGGATGTTGAGCGGGCCAGTCTTCTTTCTTCGGAAAGAAACCACCGTTGATCGCGCCGGGGGTCTTGGGGCCGTTGTCGTCGGATTCGGTGGTCGTGACAAGGACATAGTCGTTCATTTCGGGACCGAGCAATTGAGTCTGCCAGCCGAACGCCTTCGTATAGAACTGAGCCATTCGTTTGCGATCTTCCGCCGGCATCTCGAAGTGAACTACAGGATTCATGTTCTTGTTCATGCACATTTCTCCTTGTTTTCGTACTGCTTGGAAACGTGCAGAAAACGCGCCTTCTCGCGCGCATGGAAGAGACTCTCATTCACTGCTGAGCCATCTGACGGTCATGCCTGTAAGAACAAAAACGACGACCGTGACGAGCGCGACCAACAGTGGGGCGCCCGCGATCGTTGGCTGTGCGAGAAAGCCGGCGCGAAGCAGGCGATTCCCGATGACGAACAGGAGTGTTCCCGTTAAAATCATCGGCCAGAACAAAACGCCAACAAACCAGAGAGCGCGGTGCTTGAGCCCTTCCATCGCACGCCACCCCATGAGGATCGCCGCCCCGCAGATCGTCGCGACAATGACGGCCACGAGTATGTGTAATGTCGTTGTGCGATTCGCGACGTCGGCAATTCGCCGTCCAACCACCATTTCATCGCCGCCGCCCATGACCGATGTGAAGATCCGCGCGAAAGGATTTGCAGAAAATAGAAGCGCAACGCCGGCCCATCGATAAACCGGTTTCGCTCGAAACGCGAGAGCAGCGCCGACAAACATGACCACGTAACTGAAGATGGGTCCGGCCGTTGTCGGCAAGACGGAATTGCATTCGCCGGTAAACCACCACGAGTTGAAGTCGCGCGCTGCCCACATCCCGCAGACCGCCTTCCCGGTCAGGACATGCGCGAGCTCGTGCGCTTCATGGATCGTCAGGATGAGCAGCGAAAACGCGACCCACCATCGAAAGGTGGGGGGGTGTGTTCGTTGCGATTTCAGGAGTGAGGTGGGATTCCATTCTCGAGTGTAAACGACTCCCATCGGCTCGGCCGACCGGCTGAAGCCGAGCTTCGGCAGCTTCAGCCGTTGGCTGGCGTTTCGGCGAAGATCATGCGTTATCATATGACGATGAAGCGGAACGGTAGAGAGCCGATCCTGCAGGCGGCTGGGTACGCGTACAACTTCGACCGCATGGCCTACTACAATCGTGGCGCGCGGAAAGTGTTCAGCGTCGAGTGGGTCAGAGATCATACGCACGAAGAGATTCAGCAGGCCCTGGAAGCACCCAACGATTCGGGTGATTGGCAGATATACGCGGATCCTCCGCCCTCCCAAAGAGTCGTAAACGAGTTTCTAGCTGAGATTGATGCCTAGAAATCGTTCCGTCGAAGACAAGCTGCGTGCCGAGTATTTCGAACTCCTGGCTGACATTCGACTAGCCGTTCTCGAAACAGAAACGCGTGTACGGAGCCATCTGCTCGGCGTTTCGTTGAACTTGAAACAATACGAGAGGCTGCTTGTGACTTCTCGAGTGAAGGAGTGCAACAGCGCAGTTGATGCGCTGCGCCGCCGCCAACCATTTGGGATTTTCGACGAAGATCGCCCTGACGACTACTCCCTCACTCAATTGCGTGACCTGGCCGGCATTAGGGTGATGGCCTTTCCAAGGCAGCGGATCGATGACGCCCACGCGGCTCTCCTGGAGATCCTCTCACTCTGGACGGCTGATCCCGTTCCGGGTGTCGACGGCGCAAGTGTACCTCTGGCGCGAAAGTACTTTGGAACGTGGACGCCCCATACTCGGATTACCGCGGAGATTCAGATTGTCGGGCTGTTGATCGGATCGTTTTGGGAAGTAGAGCATTCCGCCATTTATAAGCCGGATCCGAATCTCCGCGGTGTGGTTGAGTCGGAGAAGGTCATGCAACCCAGGAACGACGTCCTTGCTGCTCTCCAGGCATTCGAATTGGCGTTTGAAGAGGCAGTCAGCAACCGCGACACACGGAGATCGTGAGAAATAGCTGTCTGCTTTATGCGGGTCCATAACTCCCTTCACGCGTAGACGTTGTACCGCCCGTCGCGGACAAATCCGAGGAGCGTGAGCTTCATTTCGCGGGCGAGATCCACCGCGAGCGTGGAGGGCGCGCCCACCGCCGCGAGCACGGCGATGCGGGCGACGACCGCCTTCTGCACGAGCTCGAAG
The DNA here is from genome assembly GCA_035999335.1 of Thermoanaerobaculia bacterium. Classification (GTDB taxonomy): domain Bacteria; phylum Acidobacteriota; class Thermoanaerobaculia; order Gp7-AA8; family Gp7-AA8; genus QHVT01. The sequence goes on from DASYGV010000139.1 coordinate 33,401, forward strand.
CTTGCGCGTCCGCTGACGACGAGGACGTGCGCGTCGAGCGCGGTGCCTTCGCGGAAGAACGAGCCGATGACCTTGTCGACCGCGTTGTGCCGGCCGACGTCCTCGCGGATGCGGAGGAGCGTACCGTTCGCGTCGAAGATGCCCGCGCCGTGGATCGCGCCGGTGGCGTCGAACGTCTTCTGCTCCGCGCGCAGTTGGTCCGGAAGGGAGACGATCACGTCGCGCGCGAGCTCGAGCTTCGCCTCGATCGGCGACGTCTGCACGCGCACGGCGTCGATCGACGTCTTTCCGCAGACGCCGCACGACGACGTCGAATAGAAGTGGCGCTGCAGCCGCTGCAGGTCGACGATGACGCCTTCCCGCAACGCCACCCGCACGACGTTCGGCGAGCCCCAGTGCCGATACGACTCGGCGTCGTCGCCGCGGCGCAGGATCGATTCCGTGAAGAGAAAGCCCGCCGCGAGGTCGAAATCGTCGCCCGGCGTGCGGAGCGTCACGGAGACCGGCTTGTCGTTGACGCGGATCTCCAGCGGCTCTTCGACGGCGAGCGTGTCGTCGATCTCGGTCGACGTTTCGCCGTCGATGCGCAGGATGCGGGTCATGGACGCACAGTACCAAAGCTCTGTCATCCTGAGCCGCGCAGACGGCGAAGGACCTCCTGCGAGTCGCGACGCACGCGCATCAATCAGGAGGTCCTTCGCCGCGCTGCGCCGGCTCAGGATGACAGTGAGAGCGGCGAGCGCCGTATAAGATGCGCCGGTGCCACACGAAGTCAATCTCATCACGACCATTGCGGCCGGACTCGGGCTGGCGATGGTCCTGGGCTTCGTCGCGGCGCGGCTGAAGCTTCCTCCGCTGGTCGGGTATCTGCTGGCCGGCATTCTCATCGGCCCGAACACGCGCGGTTTCGTCGCGGACGTGGCGCTCGCCGGCCAGCTCGCCGAGATCGGCGTGATGCTGCTGATGTTCGGCGTCGGCCTGCATTTTTCGCTCGAAGATCTCGCATCCGTTCGCGGCATCGCCCTGCCCGGCGCCGTCGTACAGATCCTCGTGGCGACCGCGCTCGGAACCGTCACGGCGATGCTGTGGGGATGGAGCTTCGGCGCGGGACTGGTCTTCGGCCTGGCGCTGTCGGTCGCGAGCACGGTCGTCCTGCTGAAGGCGCTCGAGGCGCGAGGCGTGCTGGAGACGTTCAACGGCCGCATCGCCGTCGGCTGGCTCATCGTCGAGGATCTGGTGATGGTGCTCGTCCTCGTGCTGCTGCCTCCGCTGGCGAACGTGCTCGGCGGCAGCGCGAATGCCGCGTCTGGGTCCGGCGTGGGGATGGCGCTGACGATCACGTTCGCGAAGGTTGCAGCGTTCGTCGTGCTGATGCTCGTCGTTGGCCGGCGACTGTTCCCGCGGATCCTGTGGCTCGTCGCGAAGACCGGCTCGCGCGAGTTGTTCACGCTCTGTGTCGTCGCCGCCGCGGTCGGCGTGGCGTACGGAGCGGCGGTTTTGTTCGGCGTGTCCTTCGCGCTCGGAGCCTTCTTTGCCGGGATGATGATGCGCGAGTCGAGCCTCAGCCACCGCGCGGCGGACGAATCGCTGCCGCTGCGCGATGCGTTCGCCGTGCTCTTTTTCGTTTCGGTCGGCATGCTGTTCGACCCGGCCGTCCTGATGCGCGAGCCGTTCGCCGTCCTCGCCGTCGTGGCCATCATCATGTTCGGTAAGACGCTCGCAGCGATTGCGCTCGTTCTCTTGTTTCGCTATCCGCTGAACACGGCCCTCATCGTCGGCGCGAGCCTCGCGCAGATCGGCGAGTTCTCCTTCATCCTCGCCGGCCTCGGCGTGGAGCTCGGTCTGCTGCCGGAGGAGGGACGAAGCCTGATCCTCGCGGGCGCGCTGATCTCGATTGCCCTGAATCCCGCGGTATTCGCCGCGATCGCGCCGGCGCAACGATGGATCCGGGCGCGTTCGGAGCTCGCGCGGAAGCTCGAGCGGCGTGCGGATCCACTCGCCGAGCTGCCGACGAGCGTCGACGCCGCGCTGCTCACCGGACATGTCGCCATCGTCGGATACGGACGCGTCGGGAAGCGGATCGTTGCGGCGCTGCGCGAGCGCAAAATCGCTTTCACGATCGCCGAAGAGAATCGCGAGCTCGTCGAGGAGCTTCGGGGAGAAGGCGTGCACGCCGTGTCCGGCAACGCCAACGATCCCGCCGTGCTCATTCAGGCACACGTGGCCCGCGCGGCGATGCTCGTCATTGCGACGCCGGACGCGGTCGGAGTCCGCAAGATGATCGAGGTCGCGCGAAAACTGAATCCGAAGATTGAGATCGTCCTGCGCACACACAGCGACGAGGAGGCTACGATGCTGCGGGAGGAAAATGCCGGCGCGGTCTTCATGGGCGAACATGAGCTGGCGAAGGCGATGACGCAGCACGTGCTGGAGCGGATGGGGACGAGGGCTATGGAAACGAGGGCTATGGAAACGAGCGCATGATCGGACGACTGCTGGATCGCATCACGGGACTTCTGTTGCGCCGGCCGCGCGCGGTGCTCCTCGTCGCGCTGGCCGTCGTTTTACTTTCGGGAGCCGCGGCCACGCGCCTTCGTCTCGACCCCGACGTGCTCAACCTCATCCCCCGCGGCAACCGCGAGGTGAACGAGTTTCGCGACCTCCTGAAGGAAACCGGGACGCTCGATTTCCACGTCATCGTCGTCGAGTTCCCGAAGGGGAGCGACGCGGCAGCGTATTACCCGCTGCTCGATCGCATCGGCGAGGAGCTCGGAAAGTCGAAACGCATCGAGACCGTGACGTGGCGGCTGCCCGACGCGTTCGCGGTGATCGATCGCGTCGTTCCGTACTCGATGCTGTTGCTCACGCCGGAGCAGCTCGAACAGGTCGCGCAGAAGCTGACCGACGAGAGCATCCGCGCCTCGGTCGCGCGCAACCGCGCGCTCCTGCAGACTCCGCAGTCGACGGTGGCGAAGGAGCTGGTGCGCATCGATCCCTTCAACCTCATGCCGATTTACGTCGAGAAACTGCAGCGCGCGGGCGGTGGGTTGAACATCGATTTCGCCAGCGGCTACTACGTCTCGGCCGATCAGCGCGCGGCGATCATCATCGCCAGACCGCACCGCGCCGCGCAGGACCTCCCATTCAGCCGCGCGGTCATGGAGGAGACTCGGGGGATCACGGCAGAGGCATTGCGCGAGTTTCAGGCCGCGAACCGAAACGTCGCGGTTCCGCAGATCGGATACACCGGCGGTTACGCGATCGCCGCGACGGACGAGAAGATCATCCGGAACGACATGGCCATCAACAGCATCACGTCGATGATCGGCGTGCTGCTGCTCTATCTCTACGCCTACCGCCGCCCGTCGGCGATGTTGTACGCCGCGGTGCCGATGACTGCCGCGATCATCATCACCTTCGGCCTCGGCGCGCTGACGTACGGCACGCTGTCCGCGGCCAGCACCGGATTCGCGGCGCTGCTCGCGGGCCTCGGCCTCGACTTCATGACCGTGCTCTACGAGCGTTTCGTCGATGAGCGCAATCGCGGCGCGAACGTGACCAGCGCCGTGCGGACACTCATGCGCCATACGTTGCCCGGCGTGATCGTCGGCGCCCTCACAACGGCGGCGACGTTCTACGCCTTCCTTGCCACCGAGTTCCGCGGCATGACCGAGCTCGGATTTCTGACCGGCAGCGGGATCCTCATCTTCCTGCTCTGCGTGATCTTCGTGTTCCCGGCCGTGCTGATCCTCATCGAGCGGAAGCGCGGCGAAAAACGCAAGCTGCACGTCCACGCGCTCGGCTCCGGAGGTGTCGTGCGCGCGAGCCTGAGGCGGCCGAAGGCGGTGATCGTCGTCTGGGTCGTCGTCGTGATCGCCACCGCGATCCTGGCGAGGAAGGTCACTTTCAACGACAGCCTGCAGGGCCTGCGTGCCACCGGCAACGACGCCGTGCGGATGCAGGAAGAGGTCACGCGCAGGTTCGGCCAGTCGTTCGACGCGATGATGTACGGCGTGCGCGGCGCAACCGCCGGCGAAGTGATCGGAAAGACGGCGGCGGCGATGCCGGACTTCGAACGGATGACGAAAAACGGGACGATCGGCTCGTATCAGTCGATCACCACGTTCGTGCCGGACGAGGCCCAGCAGCGGATCGTGATCGACCGCCTCCGGCGCGGCGAGCAGGACGCGTTCAGCTTCGCGCGCATCGAGCGCACGTTTCACGCGACGCTGGTGGAAAACGGCTTCCGGCCGGAGGCGTATTCGAACGTGCTGTCTCTTTACGCGCAGGCCTTCGCGCAGCGCGAGTCGCTCACGATCGAGACGCTGCAGCGGATCGGTCTCGGCGACGCGGTGCAGCGATTTCTGAAGAAGACCGACCGCGGGTTCCTGTCGATCGTGTACGTGTATCCCGCGACCGGCAAGTGGCCGCGTTTCCTGCCCGACGAGATGCAGGAGTTCCGCCGCAAACATCCCGAGGGAGTGCTCACGGGCGTGAATCTCATCTCCGAGACGCTGCGCACGATCACACGAAAGGACGCGACCCGTGCCAGTCTCCTCGGACTCGTGCTCGTCTTCGGGCTGGTCTGGATCGGCTTCCGCTCGTTCGCGCGGGCGTGTTTCGTCTTCGTGCCATTCATCGCCGGATGCACGTGCATGCTCGGTTTCATGGCTACGGCCGGCATCGAGTTCAACTTCATGAACGTGTTCGTGGGGCTGATGCTCGTCGGCACGGCGACCGACTACGCGGTGTACATGCTGCAGCGCTACGACGAGTCGCCCGCGGACTTCGGGGAGAACGCGCAGGAGACGGGGCGCGCAGTCGTGCTCGCGGCGCTCATGTCGATCATCGGATTCGCGTCGTTCGCGATCTCGCACTATCCCGGCGTGCGCTCGATCGGCCTCGCATCGGTCGTCGGAATTGCGCTGAGCTGCCTCGCCTCGATCACCCTCCTGCCGGCGCTGCTGTCGACGGGATATTTCCGCCGCGACAAGGCGTCGATGCTGGGGGAGGCGGAGCCGGAGTGAATCGAGTTGGCAGTTGACAGTTGGCAGTCGACAGGAGCGGGGCTCGATCTCCTGCCAACTGCCAACTGCCACCTCGTTCGTCAATCCAGCCGTTGCACGAATCGCGTCTGCTTCGCGCCGCGCGGATCGACGGTGATCACGAACACCGAAGGCGCGCCCGCGTCCGGAACGTCGAGGCGCATATAGCCGCCGTTTGAACGAGGCTGATTCCGCAGCGGGAACGCGAACAACCAATCGCCGCGAGCGAGATCGGGAATCGCCACGTCGGCATGCTTCGCATTGCCCGCGCCGCTGACGAGGAAGTACCGCGCGCTCGTGCCTTTCAGCACCTCGAGTGTGTGCTCGTGTCCCGACACCCACGCCAGCGGCGGCGCGGCGGTGAAACTGCGGGTGATTGCATCGCGCATCGCCCTATTGGCGGCATTCTGCTGGTCCTGTTCGGTCGCGTCGGATTCGAGATCGCGTCCGTGCGGCCCGGCGCTGGTGAGCGGATGATGCGCGACGACGATCGTCATGCGACCACCCGCGTTCGCGAGTGCGGACGCGATCGCGGTTGCGACGCCTTCTTTCGTTCCCGGCGTGCAGGTGGTCGTCGGTTTGTCGAACTTGTGCAGCCACCACTGCGTGTCAAGGAAGAGGACTTGCAGACGCTCGCCCGCATTCTGGATCTCCGGCCCCGGGCATCCCTGGCGCGGCAGCATCTCGACGTTCATCGTCGTAAGCTCTGCCGCTTGTCGGCGGATGTTCGCGAGTCCGCGGCGGCCCGCCTTGTCCCAGTCATGGTTCCCGGGCACGAAGAACACGCGCACGCCGTCGTTGACGGCCGCATTCTGCACTTCGCCACGGAGGCGTTTCAGCGCTGCCCGGAATGACCGCGTGTCCTGCTCGTCCGGGACGCCGTTGTCGTACACGTTGTCGCCGAGAAAGATCACCGTCACGTGACCGGGGCCGAGGCTCGCGGACGATGCCGTGACGTCGGTGCGGAGCGCGCGCAGCACCGCATCGTTCTCTCCACGCAGGCCGGCGTCGCCGACGAGGAAGACCGAATCGGTCACCGCAGCACACGCGATGTGAGCGGCGAACAGCAGAACGAGAGCACACACGCGCATCATCGACATACTCATGAGAGGGCCTCGCAAGGGCAATTCCCAACGTTCACCGGTACCCCGCCGCCTGCAACTCGAACAGCTCCGCGTAGCGGCGTGACTGCGCGAGTAACTCCTCGTGCGTTCCCGCGGCCTCGATTTGCCCCTCGGCCAGAACCAGAATGCGATTCGCCATGCGCACGCTCGAGAAGCGGTGCGAGATCAGCACGGCCGTCTTTCCCTGGCTCAATTCCTTGAACCGCTGAAAGACTTCGAACTCTGCGCGCGCGTCCAGCGCGGCCGTCGGCTCGTCGAGGATCAGGACCTGCGCGTCCCTCATGTACGCGCGACCGATCGCGAGCTTCTGCCATTCGCCGCCGGACAGCTCCACTCCGGATTTGAATCGCTTGCCGAGCCACTGATCGTACCCGTTCGGCAGCCGCCGGATGACCTCGTCGGCCATACTGCTCTCCGCGGCGGCGATGATGCGCGCGCGGTCGTCGCGCGCTTCGATCCGGCCGACGGCGATGTTCTCCGCCGCGGTCATCTGGTAGCGGACGAAATCCTGAAAGATCACGCCGATGCTCGAGCGCAGCTCGCCGAGGTCGTATTCGCGGAGGTCGTGGCCGTCAAGGAGGATGCGGCCCTCGTCCGGGTCGTAGAGCCGCGCCAGCAGCTTCACCAGCGTAGTCTTGCCCGCGCCGTTTTCGCCGACCAGCGCAAGCACTTCTCCGGCGCGCAGCGTGAAGGCGAGATTCCGTACCGCCCACCGCTCGGCTCCCGGATACCGAAACCCAACCTGATCGAACGTGAATCCCTCCGCGATCGGCAACGGGAACGGTCTCGGATTCGGGGGCGAGACGATCTCCGGCTCGATCGTGAAGAACGAGAAGAGATCGTCGAGATACAACGCCTGCCCCGCCACCTGCGAAAAGCTGATGAGCAGGCCTTCGAGCAGGTTGCGCAGACGCCGGAACGCGCCGGAAAGGAACGTTAGATCGCCGATCGTGAGCTCGCCGCGCAACGTTCGCCACGCGATGTATGCGTACGCGAGGTAGTAGCCGAGCGTGCCCACCGCGGTCAGCAACGCGCCCCAAAGCGCGCGGCGCCGGGCCAGCCTGCGGTTCGCGTCGTAAAAGCGCGCGGCGAGCACGCGGTATCGCTCCAGCAGAAAGCCGTGCAGCCCGAAGATCTTCACTTCCTTCGCCGTCTCGACGCTCGCTCCGGTCTGCCGGAGATAGTCCAGCTCCCGGCGCTCCGGCGTGCGCTTGTAGTCGAGCGAGTAGCTCTGCGCGTTGAAGTGCGCTTCGCCGAGGAAGGCCGGGACGAGAGCGATGAGCAGGAGAACGATCAGCCAGGGAGCGTAGGCCAGGAGCCCGATCGAGAAGCTGACGATCGTGACCACGTCCTGGGCCTGCCCGAAGATCTGGCTCATGAGGACCATGCGGCCCGAGGTCTGGCGGCGCGCGCGCTCGAGCCGGTCCTGCAGTTCGCTGTCCTCGAAGTCCTCGAGATCCAGCTGCGCCGCGTGCTCCATCAAACGGATACTGGTCGCGTTGGTGAAGCGCTCGGAGAGAAGCGAGTCGAGGAGCGAGACCACACGCCCCAGCACGTCGGCGAGAATCGCCAGCGCCAGCTCGATGAGAAGGAGCGCGCCCAGACGATGAAAGGCGCCGCTCGCCAGCCAGGAAGTCAGATCGGCGGGGACGCTCCCGGAGCTCGCCAGCCGGATTACCTCGTCGATGATCAGCTTCCCGATGTACAGCGTCGCGACGGGCAGCAGCGCGCGCAGGAGCCGCAGCAGCAGATCGCCCGCCGTGAGCGCCGGACTGGTCTTCCAGATCAACCGCAGGAACGGGGGAACGTTGCGCAACGCACCGAAGCGTTCCGTCCACGACCGCCAGGGAAGGCCGCTTCCGCCCGATGGTGGACCGGGCATCGCGCGCCCTCCTGCACTGTAGCTCTTCGGCATGACGAAATGCTGTGCAGAGGGTAGACCATCGGCTGGCGGTTGGCAGTCGACAGGAGCCCAGAGTCCAACGGTCGCTTTCGCTCCTGCCAACTGCCAACTGACGAGTCGCCCGCGGACTTCGGGAGAACGCGCAGGAGACCGGGCGCGCGGTCGTGCTCGCGGCGCTCATGTCGATCATCGGATTCGCGTCGTTCGCGATCTCGCACTATCCCGGCGTGCGCTCGATCGGCCTCGCATCGGTCGTCGGAATCGCGCTGAGCTGCCTCGCCTCGATCACCCTCCTGCCGGCACTGCTGTCGACGGGATATTTCCGCCGCGACAAGGCGTCGATGCTAGGGGAGGCGGAACCGGAGTGAATCGAACTGAGCACCGTTCTTTGTTGTCTGGAATGAAATCGTGACGGCGACGAACCCTCGCAAAATTGACGGCCCATGGGCCGACGGCCGCGTGCTAGACCTCCACTCGACCGGCAGCGAGTTTCTCGGACACGACGAGTTCGGTCGCGAGCAGTTCGACACCCACCGCACCGAAGTGGGGGAGTTGCTCTACCGCCTGAAATATCGAAACGACGCGTCAGCGCTCGACGAGATCGGCACCGTTGCTGAGAAGTTCATCCGCTCCTGGCGCATCACGTTCGACGTGATCGTTCCCGCTCCTCCGACGCGAACGCGTCGTGTTCAACCGCTTCACCAGATTGCTGATGAGCTGGCGCGGCGTTTCGCAGTTCCCGTCGTCAAGGCCGTAGCAAAGAAGGCGGCCGGCGCGGCTGAGTTGAAGAACCTCCGCGAATTCCACGAACGCCAAGCCGTTCTGCAGGGCGCCCTTGTCGTGAACGGGCGCGTGATCGCCGGGAAGCGCGTGCTGCTCGTGGACGACCTCATCCGATCGGGTGCCACTCTCGGCGCCGTCGCCGCCGCGCTGACGGAGGCCGGAGCAGCTATCATCTATGCATTCGCGCTGACGAAAACGCGACGCGTATGAAAAAGGTCTTTCTCTCCGGTTCTCGACGCCTCTCCCGGCTCCCTCCCGAGGTTCGGCAGCGCCTCGACGAGATGATCCGTCGCGAGTTGACGATCCTCGTCGGCGACGCGAACGGCGCAGACAAGGCGGTCCAGACCTACTTCGCCGAACAGCACTACCCGAACGTCTTTGTCTTTTGCACCGCCGGCGACTGCCGGAACAACGTCGGCCACTGGCCCATCCGCGCCGTTGATGCACCACATCGCGTTCGGGACTTCGCGTTTTTCACCGCGAAAGATGCCGCGATGGCCGACGAAGCCGACGTGGGCTTGGCGCTTTGGGACGGCCAGAGCTCCGGCACAATCGTTAACGTCGCTCGTCTCGTCACCCGAGCCAAGCCCGCCGTCGTATACGTCGCGCCGACGAAGACGTTTTCCACACTGAAGACTCCCGACGATCTGGTCGACTTGCTTTCCTCCGCGGACACGGATGTTCGCGCACGCGTTGAGGAATACATTCACGATCACGTCACCGAATTCGCGCAGCCGCAGATGTTCTGACCGCGCGCGCTCAACGCGAGAGGATCGATGCTGGGGGCGGAGGACTGTTTTTAGCTCATCTCGCGCGCAGACGCGGGATCTCCGCGTGCACCGACGCTGCTCATCGCATGCGCGCCGCGGGTGAACGAAGAGATCCCGCGTCTGCGCGCGGGATAAACTAGGCGACACATGCTCGCCGAGCTCCTCCTCAAGTGGCCGCTGATCCGCCAACTGCGCGGCGACAAGGACGCCGCGATCAGCGATCGAACGCGCAATCTGAAACGGAAAAACGCGGACACCCAGGTCGCGCGCTCGATCTGTCCCTACTGCGGCGTCGGCTGCGGTCAACTTGTTTACCATCGTGGCAACGAGGTCGTCAGCATCGAGGGCGATCCGCGATCGCCGATCTCGCGCGGGCATCTCTGTCCCAAAGGCTCGGCGAGCTTCGAGCTGGTGACGCATCCCGCGCGCGCGAAGAAGGTGAAGTACCGCGCGCCGCGCTCGCGGACGTGGGTCGAGATGGATCTCGAGCTCGCGGTCGACATGGTCGCGGACCGGATCTGGACCTCGCGCGAGCGCACCTTCAGCGAAGAGCACATGCACACTACCGGAATCGCCCACCTCGGCGGCGCGACGCTGGACATCGAAGAGAACTATCTCATCAAGAAACTCTTCACCGCGGGACTGGGGATGGTCTGCCTGAGCAATCAGGCGAGGATATGACACAGCTCCACGGTGCCCGGTCTGGGCACCTCCCTCGGACGCGGAGGCGCAACCACCGCACAACAGGATCTCGCGAACGCGGACGCGATTCTGATCATGGGCTCGTCGATGGCCGAGAATCATCCGGTGGGTTTCCAGTGGGTGATCGAGGCGCGTGAGCACAACGGGGCGAAGGTCATCCACGTCGATCCGCGCTTCACGCGCACGTCGGCGATGTCGGATTACTGGCTGCCGCTCCGCGCGGGCAGCGATCTCGTGTTCCTCGGCGCGATGATCCGCTACGTGCTCGAGCACGAGCGCTATTTCCGCGAATACGTCGTACGCTACACGAACGCATCGATGCTCGTGCGCGAAGACTTTCGCGACACGGAGGATCTCGACGGACTGTTCTCCGCGCCCGAGACCTGGCTCTATGACGCGTGGCACGCGCCGTCGAACAGCCGCGGCGACGGTCCGTCGACGCGTTTGCTCCGCGACGAAACGCTCCAGCATCCGCGCTCCGTCTTTCAGGTGCTCAGGCGCCACTTCGCGCGCTACACGCCGGAGCTCGTCGAGCAGACGTGCGGGATCCCGCGCGAGGAGTTCCTGAAAATCGCGGACGTGTTCGCGAGCGCGTCCGGACGCGAGAAGACGGGCGCGATCTGCTACGCCGTCGGATGGACACAACACTCCTCGGGCGTGCAGACGATCCGCGCCGCGGCGATTCTCCAACTCCTTCTCGGCAACATCGGTCGTCCCGGCGGCGGCATCATGGCGCTGCGCGGGCACGCGTCGATCCAGGGATCGACGGACATCCCGACGCTGTACGACATCCTGCCCGGCTATCTGCCGATGCCGACGTCGAGCGAGCTCGATCTCGAGACGTATCTGAAGAAGCACAAGGCGGACAAGGGGTGGTGGCACAACGTCGACAAGTACATGGTCAGTCTGCTGAAGGCGTACTACGGCGATGCAGCGACGCGCGAGAACGACTTCGGCTTCGCCTGGCTGCCGCGACTCACGGGCGACCACTCGTACTTCGGCTACTGGCTCGACATGGCCGACGGCAAGCTCGAAGGACTGGTCGTGATGGGCCAGAACCCCGCGGTCGGCTCGCCGAACGCGAAGCTCGAGCGCGCGGCGCTCGGGAAGTTGAAATGGCTGGTCGTGCGCGATCTCGTCGAGACGGAAACGTCGAACTTCTGGGAGGAAGCGCCGGACGACCTCGAGACCGAGGTGTTCTTCTTTCCCGCGGCGTCACACGTGGAGAAGGACGGGACGTTCACGAACACGCAGCGCCTGCTGCAATGGCGCGAGAAAGCCGTCGATCCGCCCGGCGAGGCGCGCAGCGAACTGCAATTCATGGTGGCCCTCGGACGCAAGCTGAAGGCGCGCGCGACCGACGAGCCACGCGACGCCGCGCTGCGCGCGTTGACGTGGGAGTACGCGGATGAAGATGCTGGCGAAATTCTGCGCGAGATCAACGGCAATGTGCAGCATTTCGGTCACCTGAAGAGTGACGGCACAACGTTCTGCGGCTGCTGGATCTATTCGGGCGTGTATTACGGCTTCAACAAAGCCAACGCTCGCGAGCCGCGCGGCCGCTACGCACACGGATGGGGCTACGCGTGGCCGCTCGATCGGCGCATCCTCTACAACCGCGCGTCCGCGGATCCCGAGGGGAAACCGTGGAGCGAGCGGAAGGCGCTGGTGTGGTGGGACGAAGCGAAACGCGAATGGGTCGGACATGACGTCGCGGACTTCACGCGCGGCAAGGCACCGAGCTATCGACCGACTGCCGATCAGGGCGGCGACGAAGCGCTGCCGGGCGACGCGCCGTTCATCATGCATCCGGACGGCATGGGCTGGTTGTGGGTGCCGTCGGGATTGAAAGACGGTCCGCTGCCGACGCACTACGAGCCGCTCGAGTCGATCCTCCGCAATCCGCTGTACGAACAGCAATCGAATCCTGCCGCGCAGCGATTCGAGCGTCCCGACAATCCGTACGCGTCGTCGCCGGATGAGCGGTTCCCGTACGTGCTGACGACGTATCGACTGACCGAGCATCACACCGCGGGCGCGATGTCGCGCACGCTCTCGCATCTCGCCGAACTGCAGCCCGAGCTGTTCGCCGAGATTTCGCCCGAGCTCGCGGCGAAAGCAGGCGTCGCGAACGCGGAGATGGTCGAGATCTCGACTGCCCGAGGCTCGATCCGCGCACGCGCACTCGTCACCACGCGCATGCCGTCGCTCGACATCAATGGATCGCGCGTGCATCAAGTCGGCCTGCCCTACCACTGGGGCTCGCGCGGCCTCGTCACCGGCGACGTCGTCAACGATCTGCTCGCGATCTCCGAGGAGCCCAACGTAAAGATCTTTGAATCGAAGGGGCTCACGTGCAATCTCGAGCGCGCGAGCCGACAAGTCGACGAGTCGTCGAGAGGCTTGTAAACTCGACGACTCGACGACTGTATGACGATCACCGGCTTCTTCACCGACTCCACCCTCTGCATCGGCTGCAAAGCGTGCGAGGTGGCGTGCAAAGAGTGGAACGACGTCCCGAGCGACGGCTTCGTCTTCTCCGGCAAGTCCTACGACAACACACTCAGCCTCGGGCATTCGACGTGGCGTCACGTGAAGTTCGTCGAGCACGAGACGACCATCGGCGCGGGCGGCAACGCGCCGAACTTGATGACGTGGCAGTTCTCGTCCGATGTCTGCAAGCACTGCGAAGTTGCCGGCTGTCTCGAGGCCTGTCCGACCGGATCGATCATCCGCACCGAGTTCGGCGGCGTGTACATCCAGCCCGACATCTGCAACGGCTGCGGCTATTGCGTGGTGAGCTGTCCGTTCGGCGTCGTCGATCGCCGTCCCACGGACGGGCGCGCGTTCAAATGTACGTTCTGCTACGACCGGCAGAAGGACGGCTTGCAGCCCGCGTGCGCGTCGGCCTGTCCGACGGGATCGATTCTCTTCGGCGATCTCGAGGAGATGGAGCGCGTGGCCGACGCGCGTATCGCGAAGCTGCACGCGGCCGGCATGACCGACGCGAAGGTCTGGAATCCCAAAGACACCTCGGTCGGCGGGACGCACGCGATCTTCCTCGTGCGCGGCGACACCGAGCAGTACAACTTGCCCACCTCGCCCGAGGTGCCGACGACGTTGCTCAAGCCCGCGTGGTCGTCCGCCGCTGCGACGGCGGGGGTGATCGCGGTGGGCGCGTTGCTCGCGTTCGCGTTGGGTGCGGGCCGATCCCGTCGCTGAAACGATTCGACGTGTCCGTCTATGTGTGTGAGGAGGTATCTCATGCGCAAAGTCCCGTTGTTCCTCGTCGTCGCCCTGTTGCCTGCGCTCGCGTCCGCACAGACGGTGCTCTACCGCTACGACGCGAAGTACATTTGCGGGAAGCAGGCAAGTCCGCCGCACAACTTCGTGCCCGGCGTTTACTTCACCTCGATCAATGTTTACTCGAACAAGCTGGTTCAGTTCAGAAAGCGTTTCACCGTGTCGTTGGTGGATGAGAAAACCGGCGGGACCACGGGTTGGATCGTAACCACCCTGCCGGCGGGACAATCGCTGCAGATCGACTGCGACAATATCCTCGCGCACCTACAGGCGGCCAACGTTCCGCCACCGGGTGGCCAAGTCACGGAAGGCTTCGTGGTCATCCAAACGCCGGGCGTGAAGCTGGATGTCGTTGCTTTCTACAGCGCGGGACCTCAGAACGGTCCGGTATCGTCGCTGCTGATGGAACGCGTGCCGGCCGCACAGTAGCGCCTCCTCGGCGGTGATAGCATGGCGCACTGACGGATTACGGGCAGGGCGGAAGAAACGCAGCATCTTCCAGGAGACCGCGATGAGCCGAGTCGTCCGGTGGTTCGACACCGATCAAAGGGCCGCCGCCATTCGCGACGAAGTGCAGGACCTCGACCGCATCGACTGGGTGCGATGCGCGCCGCTCCTCTTCCTTCACGTCGGTTGTCTGGCTGTGTTCTTCGTGGGATGGAGTTGGACGTCGGTCCTCGTCGCCGGCGGCTTGTACCTCGTGCGGATGTTCGGAATCACGGGCATCTACCACCGCTACTTTTCGCACCGCACGTTCCGCACCTCTCGCTGGGCACAATTGGCGTTCGCGATCCTCGGCGCATCGTCGGCGCAGCGCGGTCCCCTGTGGTGGGCCGCCCATCATCGCGAGCATCATCGGACGTCCGACACCGACGCCGATCCGCATTCGCCGGTGCGCCTGGGATTCCTGCGCGCTCACATAGGCTGGTTCATGAGCTCGCGTTCGTATGCGACGAACTACAAACGGATTCAGGACTTCGCACGGTTCCCGGAACTGGTCTGGCTCAATCGCTTCGACACGGCGGTGCCCGCCGCTCTGGCGGTGACGACGTATCTCTCCGGCCTGGCGTTGGAGCGCTTCGCGCCGTCGCTGGGCGTCACCGGATTGCAGCTTCTCGTTTGGGGCTTCGTCGTCAGCACCACCGTGTTGTTGCATGCCACGGCCAGCATCAATTCACTGGCGCATCTCTTTGGCAGCCGGCGCTACGAGACCGCCGACCAGAGCCGCAACAATCTCTGGCTCGCGTTGATCACCCTCGGCGAGGGATGGCACAACAATCACCATCAGCACATGGGCTGCACGCGCCAGGGGTTTTATTGGTGGGAAATCGACGTCACGTACTACGGACTGAAAGTCTTGTCGTGGCTCGGAATCATCTGGGACCTGAAGCGCGTGCCGGAGCGTGCCTACGACCGCGCACGCCAATTGCCGGCCATCCAAAGCTTGTCATCCTGAAGCCGCGTAGACGGCGAAGGACCCACTGCCGGTAGCACGTGTCTCGTTCAACGCAGGGGGTCCTTCGCCGTCTACGCGGCTCAGGATGACAGCGTTATGAATGCTGCCGCATCGCGTAGACCGACGTCGCCCGCGCGACGAGCCGATCGTCGCCGTCCTCCACGTCGCACTCCAGATGCGCGGACGTCCTCCCGCGACGGATGACGCGCGCGTGCGCCGTGAGCCGTCCGCTCACCACCGGCGCGAAGTAGCTCATCTGCATTTGCAGCGTCGTGAAGGACTCGCCTTCGGCCGCGACCGTGGCCAGCGCGGTGCCCATGGCCACGTCGGCCAGATCGCAAAAGACGCCGCCATGAACCGTGCCCATGGCATTGTGGAGTCGATCGCTGGCCGTCAGTTCCACGCGAGCCTCTCCCTGGCCGAGGGACAGCGGCTGCACTTGCAGGAGCGTTGCGATCGGCGCGAGCTCCACATCGCCGGCCAGCCACTTCTCCACGAGGTCGGACAATGTGGTCATGACCTGGCCTTGTACTCGAACCGGCGCAGCCATTCGTGATCATTCTGCCGCGGCTGCGCGCCCGTCGAGCGTGCGATCACCCACTCCAGCGCGCGGAAAAACCCGGCGCGCCCGAGCGTGTGATCCGCCCAGCCGTTGATGAGGCAATAGTTGAAATCGTGATTTCCGCCGTGGTGCTGACTGTGATGCGCCGCCGAGATCAGAAGGCGGCACTTCTGCAGAAGGAGGATCCAACGCGGCTGGCGGGCGCGGTGTCCGATCTTGTGAAACACGAGCATCGTCACGAGAAGAACATTGAACACGGCGCAGCCGAGGACCACCGCGCCGGAGTCGAGCAGGACCGCGATGAAGATCGTGGGAGCGGTGAGCATCAACGCGATCCACGACAGCGTGCCGGCGTCGTGGAGGAAGTGGATGCGAAAGATGCGATTCGGATAGACGTGGTGCTCGCGCACTTGCAGCACCATGCGCCGAAAAGCCGCGATGTTCTCGTTGAACCACGTGTCGAAGGCCCAGTGCAACAGACCGGAGACGAGATCGGCCGCGTAAACCCCGCCGAGAACCGCAAGCACGATCCACGGCCATTGTGGAGCGCCGGTCCTCCAATGGAGGAAAAGCCACACCAGACCCGCGATCCAGACGACGCCATTGAGCACCGCACCCGCGATGTGGAAGAGGAGCTCGGAGCGTTGATACGGCGCGACAGCGAACGCGCTCGCGTCCGCGGACTCACTCATGCCCACGACTCCATCCCCGCCCGTGGAGCGCTGCTCGAGGACGGGAGTTGCAGAATCATGTGATGCGCGGAGAGCGTGCCGGTCTCGAACGAATTCGCAGCCGCCCAGAGATAGAGGACGAATCGGCGATAGAGGTGCGTGCCCCACCGCTCGATGACCTCGTCGCGATGCGCCTCGAGGTTCTCCGCCCATTTCTTGCAGCTCAGGAAGTAGTTGTGGCGATCGTTCTTGATCACGACCACCTCGAACGG
The DNA here is from genome assembly GCA_035999335.1 of Thermoanaerobaculia bacterium. Taxonomy (GTDB): domain Bacteria; phylum Acidobacteriota; class Thermoanaerobaculia; order Gp7-AA8; family Gp7-AA8; genus QHVT01. The sequence goes on from DASYGV010000139.1 coordinate 49,992, forward strand.
AGTGCGCGCCACCTCGGTGAGATATTGATCGAGACAGAGCGGGGAGGTGTTGCCCTGGAACACCCATTTCGAGATGAACGAGGGCATCCCGTGTTTCGGTCCTGAATACGCGTCAAGGTAGACGCGGCGGCCGGGTTTCAGCAGGCGCTCGTATTGTGCGAGCGTGCGGCGATAGTCGGGGAGGTGCTCGGTGACGCCGAGGTTCACGATCGCGTCGAACGGCTCCGCGGGGCGGTATTCGAGGAAGTGCTCCTGCACCACCTCGCAGCCGCTGAACCCGCGGCGCTGAATGAGATCGCGCATCGTGCGCGCGGACGCGTCGGAGATCGTGATCGACGTGACGCGCACTCCCTGCTCGCCGGCGAACTGCAGGAAGGATCCCCAGCCCCCGCCGATGTCGAGCACGCGCTGGCCCGGCCGGATGCCGCAGGCGTCGAACGCGTAGCGGAACTTGCGCTCCATGCCTGCCTCCAGAGTCTCGGCGTCGTCTGCGAAAAAGCCGTGCGAGTAGGCGCGAAGGCTCGAGTCGAGCCAGAGCAGAAAGAACTCGGGATCGACGTCGTAGTGGCTGCGGATCCACTTCTTGTCGCGCCCGACCTGTCCCAGGAGGAGCGGCTCGAGATAGGTCGCGGCGAGATAACGGACGGGATGCGGATCCGCGAGCACGGGCCGCAGTTTCAGCGCGGCCAGCAGCGATCCCTCGATGTCGAGATCGCCGTCCATGTACGCCTCGGCGATCGCCAGCTCGTCGAACTTCTCGAGCGCGACACGGCCCTTGTCCGTGACGACGCGGACGCTGAAGGCGACTTTGCCGTCTCCGCCGATCGAATACGCCGCGCCATCCTGCATGCGTACCTCGAACGGCGGAGGAGCGCTCTCGCGGGGCACTTTTCCGTGGCGTTCCCGGAAAGCCGTGACGAGCGGAGGAGCCATCGTCGCGGCTCCGGCGGTCGACGCTTGTGTGAGCTCGTTCATCGTCCCACCTTCGAATTCAGATTTCTTCCGAATGTAACGAAGGAGGGCTCGATTGTCTATGGACTCCGTTCATACTTACGGCACTCATGAGCCGCGCCGCCGGATCCCTGCTCTTGCTGCTCTTCGCCGCCGCATCCGCCTTCTCCCAACAGCTCCCTCGCTCCGTGCTCCCGACGCATTACGAGCTCACCTTCACTCCCGACTTCGCGAGCGATCGCTTCGACGGCGAGACGAACATTCACGTTATCGTCGCCGAGCCGACGAAGGAGGTCGTGCTCAACGCCTTCAACCTGGAGTTTCTCGACACGCGCATCGACGCGCAGACCGCGACCGTCACGACCGAGCCCGGCCTCGCGAAACTGACCGTCGCCGAGATCCTGCCAAGCGGTCCGGCCGTGATTCGCATCCGCTACCGCGGCACGCTCAACCGCAATCTCCGCGGCCTCTACCTCGGCGAGGCGAAAGGGAAGAAGTACGCGTCGACGCAGATGGAGGCCACCGACGCGCGCGAGGCGTTTCCCTCCTTCGACGAGCCGGAGATGAAGGCGACCTTCGCCATCACCGCCATCGTCGACGACGGCCACGTTGCGATCTCCAACGGTGCGCAACTCTCCGACACGCCCGGTCCCACGCCGGGCAAACACACCGTTCGCTTCGCCACGACGCCGCGCATGTCGACCTATCTCGTCGCGCTCACCATCGGCGACTTCGGCTGCCTGCGCGACGTGGCCGACGGCATCCCCGTCGGCATCTGCGGCACTGCCGACAAGCTCCCGATCGGCAAGTTCGCGATGGAGACGACCAAGTTCGTCCTGCCCTGGTACAACGACTACTACGGCATCCGCTATCCGTTCGGGAAGCTCGACCAGACCGGCGTCGCCGATTTCCGCTTGGGGGCGATGGAGAACGCGGGCTCGATCCTCTACCGCGACGTCTACCTCTTCGGCGACGAGGCGCAGTCGACGCCGTCCGACAACCGCCTCCGCGCGTCCATCATCTCGCACGAGATCGCGCACATGTGGTTCGGCGACATCGTGACCATGCGCTGGTGGGACGACATCTGGCTCAACGAGGGCTTTGCCACCTGGGCCGCGTCCAAGCCGATCGAGAAGTGGCGGCCGGATTGGAAGATGCCGCTGCGCGACCTCGATGCGACGGGCTTTGCCATGAATTCCGATTCGCTCCGCACGAGCCGCAAGATCCGCCAGCAGGCCTCGACGCCCGACCAGATCGCCGAGCTCTTCGACGGCATCGCCTACCAGAAAACCGCGGCTGTGCTGCGCATGATCGAGTCGCTGATCGGCGAGGAGGCGATGCGCAAGGGCGTGTCGTCGTATCTGAAGCGCCACGCGTGGGGCAACACGACGTATCACGACTTCGCCGAGGCGATCACGGAGGTTTCTTCGCAACCAGTCGATGAGATTCTCGAGAGCTTCGTCGACCAGCCGGGCGTGCCGCTGCTGCATGTCTCGAGCACGTGTGAGAACGGGGAGACGCTGCTCACCGTCGAGCAGGAGCGCTACTTCGACGACCCCGTCGACCGCACCGGAAGCGGCGATCAGCGTTGGACGCTCCCGGTCTGCTTCGGCAGCGGCGGCTATGTTGATCAAGTGAAAAGGGAATGCCGCGTCATGCGCGAGCGGAAGGAGACCCTGCGCGCCCCTGGCTGCGGCGCACCGCTGTTCCTCAATGCCGGCGGCAGCGGGTACTACATCGTCGAGCACTCGCTGGCGATGCTCGATGCGCTCTCCGCCTCGGTCTCCACGCTTGGTCCGGCGGAGAAGATCGTCCTGCTGCGCGACGAGTGGAACCTCGTCCGCTCCGCGCGGCGGCCGGTCGGGAGCTACCTCGCTCTCGCCGAGGCGATGCGCGGAGAGCGTGAGCCGATCGTCGTCACGAACGTCATCAACAAGTTCGCGGCCGTGCGCGAGAACATCGCGGCCGATGCGGACCGGCCCGCGTTCGAGGCGTGGGTCCGCTCGTACGTGCAGCCGATCGTGAAGGAGCTCGGGTGGTCGCCGAAGAGCGGCGAGTCGAGCGATCAGCGCGATCTGCGCGCCGAGGCGCTGGCCACGCTGCTCATCGCGGGGAATGATCTGTCCGTGGCGCGCGAGGCCCGCAAGCTCGTCGAGCGCAATCTCGCCGGGAAGCTCACGCTCGATCCGCAACTGCGCAAGACGCTGATCATGATCGCCGCGCGCGAGGGCGACGCCGCGCTGTACGACCGCCTGCTGAAGGCGCAGCGCAACGCCGTCACGCCCGATGACCAGTACCTCTTCCGATTCGCCCTGGCCGCGTTCCGCAATCCCGAATTGAGGCGCCGCACGTTCGAATGGACCCTCACCGACGAGATGCGCAACCAGGACGCCGGCTGGCTCATGGGCAACGTGGTCTATGCGCGCTACGGCACGGACCGCGCGGGCAGCTGGCGATGGATCGAGGAGAACTGGCCGCGCATCCAGAAGAAAGTGCCCGAGCCGATGCAGGGCGACGTCGTCGCCGCCGCCGGCGTTCTCTGCGACCGCGAGTCCCTCGCGCGCGTGAAAGCGTTCATCGAAGCGCATCCGGTACCGTCCGCCGAGCGCCGCAACGCGCAATCGTTGGAGCGAATCGCACAGTGCGCCGCTCTCAAGGAGATCCAGAGCACGAAGCTGCACGAGTGGATCGCGAGGCGGTAGCGAACGTTACTTGCTCTTCATAATCTGACAACGACGATGGCTGATCGGACGAGTATCAACCACCCGCTCCGAATTGACGCAGTAGCGGCAGGCGCCGGTCATATCGGAATGACCTTCTGTCCGGGGAAAACCCAAGCTGTATCGATATCGGGCGGTTGGCAACGAGATTTGTCAATCGACCTCGACGCGGTCGACACCTGGGGCGCGCGTGTGCTCGTGTCGCTGATGGAGCCGCACGAGTTCGAGAGAGTGGGTGTTTCGCTGGTCGACCTCCCGCGCCAGGCTGCGAAGCGAGGCATCGAGTGGATTCACGTGCCGATCACCGATGGGTCGGTTCCAGACGCCGCATTCCTGGAACAATGGCGCGTGCTCGCGCCCCACCTGCGCGCCGCTCTAGAACGGGGTGAGCGTGTCGTTTTCCACTGCCTTGGCGGTCTTGGGCGTACCGGTATGATGGCTGCGTGCTTGCTGATCGAGACGGGATCTAGTCCACAGGCGGCGATGATCGCCGTGCGTACGGCACGGCGCGGTACGATCGAGAATCGTGATCAGGAAGAGTTCGTGCTCCGCTATGAGCGGGTCACGCCGCTTTGACCGCCGTGTTTGCGCCGGCGCCGATCAGGCTTCACATATCGAGACAGCGCTTCGAGTGTCAGTCGTTCCGCCTTCCCGAAGTCGCGGTCGAAATCCTTCCGCACCCGAGCCGGGGTAACGTAGGACTCAATGAGATGTATCGATCGAAGGAGGTCCGCGAGGTCATAGAGCGGCACGATGTTCATGACTTGGTCGCCGGAAATCCAGTAGCCGCAGTGGTCGCCCTGTTCCATCCGCTTGGTGAACTCGTCCCGAGGCAGAAAACGGAAGCGCGTCTCTAGACAGGGAGCAGTCTGCGGATTGTCGAGCTCCATCTGTGCCCGCATGATCGGCCAGAAATGTTCGTCTTGCGAGTCGACGTTGGTGAGAAGGAACAGCCGTCTGATCTTCACGCCGCGCTGCGCGCAGAGTTGGGTCATGGATAGAAAACGGCCGCGCACTCCGATGTTCTCGGGCTTCCAGAATTTGAGTGTCGAAATGGCGAGGTACTCGTCGCCGGGCTTGAGCGAGGCGAGGGCATCCAAGCATCCTGTAACGAGGTCCTCATGTTTGCCGGAGATGACAACGATTCCATGGTGCATGTCCTCCAACTGCCGCTCCAATTCGCGGAGGAGCATGTCAGCCATGCGGTCGAGGAAGACATTGCCGCGGTGCGCCAATGAACGCGCCTGCGTCAGAACGTGATCCGCGGTCTCCTTCGGTCTGGCGGGCGGAACCTCGCGGCCAAAGGTGAGGAGCTCACGCCGCAGTTTCTCCGCATTCCCAATGCGCAGTGCGCGATCGAAACGGCGGCACCGCGCGATGATGTCGGCGATCGCCACGTTTTCCGCCAGAAGCGTCTCGTTGTACTTGTGGATCAGTTCCGCGATTTCGACCTTCGCTTTTTCAATGTCGGGGTCGGGCATCGGAGGATCGACACCACAAGCCAACCAGAATAGGACGCCGCCGACGCCGTAAATGTCGGCACGCCGCGAAGGGCGGAGGTGCATTTTGGCCCATTCCGGTGGACTCCATGGATCGTCCCTCGCCGGCTGGTCGATGAAGAGGAAGCGGGCATTACGGAAGACGGCCTCGCCGAAGTCGATGATCACCGGTTTGTCATCCGCGGTGAGCATGATGTTCTTGTGCCACACGTCGTTGTGGACGACGGCGCATTGATGGACTGCCAGTAGCGCTTCGACAATTGAAGCGCTGAAATCGAACCAATCCGTCGCAGTCTTGCAGGGTTGCGGACGAGCCTCCAGCAGGGTCTTTCCCTCGATGAATTCCTGAACGAGAAATCGCGGATGGAGCACTTCCGCGCCATTCCAGAGCCTGACCGAAAGCGTTCCGGTATCGATGTAATGCGCGACACAAGCGAGGCGCTCCAGTTTTGTGAGCGCGCGCGCCTCTTCCATCAGCCGGTTGTCGACGAAGTTCAGGAAGTGTCTGATCGCGTCGATCCCGCGCTCTTCATCGATCTTAGCGATCTTGACAACGACTGGAGTGCCCGGCGGAGGGATATTCGTCGTAGCCTCGGCGTCGACCGCAATCACTCGTGCAAGATACGTCTGCCCGCGACCGCCCTCGCCTAGAGGAGCCACGATCTCGTACTTCGCGTAAGTCGTTGCCAGGACCTGCCCGGCAGGCAACTGGAACATGGTTTGTGCAGTTTGGGCTGCACATTCTACTGCCATAAGTAACGCGGAAGAACTTTCGAGTTCCGTCCGTGAGCCTTCCTCGCTTACCTTGCGCACCGTCAGCTCTCCGTTCACCACGATGTGGATCGCGCGGAGGTGACCGCAACCGAACCGTCACTTTCTCCTTCATCCTTCTGCCCTTCCTCCTTCTACAATCCGCGCCCATGCGTCGAGCCTTCTTCCTCCTCCTTGCCTTCGCCACGCCTGCCCTCGCCCAGCGTCTCCCGCACACCGTTCTCCCGTATCACTACGATCTGACCTTCGTGCCCGACTTCGCGACCGGCCGCTTCGACGGTGAGGCGACGATCCACGTGTCGGTCTCGCAGCCGGTGAAAGAGGTCGTCCTCAACGCCGCCGACATCGAGTTCCTCGAAACGAAGATCGGCGAGCAGACCGCCACGGTGACGACGCAGCCGGAGATGGCGCGGCTCGCGGTCGCGGAGCCGATCCCGATCGGGCCGGCCACGATCCGCATCCGCTATCGCGGCACGCTGAACGACAAGCTCCGCGGCCTCTACCTCGGCAACGCGAACGGGAAAAAGTACGCGTCGACCCAGATGGAGGCGACCGACGCGCGCGAGGCCTTTCCGTCGTTCGACGAGCCGGACATGAAGGCGACGTTCTCCATCACCGCGATCGTCGACGAAGGCCACACCGCCATCTCGAACGGCGCGCAGATCTCCGACACGCCCGGACCCTCCGCCGGCAAGCACACGATCCGCTTCGCGACCACGCCGCGCATGTCGACGTACCTCGTCGCGCTGACCGTCGGAGATTTCCGCTGCATCCGCGACGAAGTGGACGGCATCGCCCTCGGCATCTGCGGCACGCCCGACAAGATGGCGCTGGCGAAGTTCTCGATGGAGGCGACGAAGTTCATCGTTCCCTGGTTCAACGAGTACTACGGCGTCCGCTATCCGTTCGGGAAGCTCGACCAGACCGGCGTCGCGGACTTCCGCGCCGGGGCGATGGAGAACGCCGGCGCGATCCTCTATCGCGACGCAACCCTCTTCCTCGACGAACGGTCCTCCACGCCCGATGAGATCCGCGGTACGGCCGGAACGATCTCGCACGAGATCGCGCACATGTGGTTCGGCGATCTGGTGACGATGCGCTGGTGGGACGACATCTGGCTCAACGAGGGATTCGCGAGCTGGGCGGCGTCGAAGCCGCTCGCCGCGTGGCGTCCCGACTGGAAGATCCCGCTGCGGAACGTCGCCGGCACCGCCGGCGCGATCGCCGCCGATTCCCTGCACACGAGCCGGAGGATCCGCCAGCAGGCGACGACGCCCGACGAGATCAGCGAGCTCTTCGACGGCATCGCCTACGGCAAGACCGCGGCCGTGCTGCGGATGATCGAGTCGCTGATCGGCGAGGAGCCGATGCGCCAGGGGATCTCGTCGTACCTGAAGCAGTACTCGTTCGGCAACGCCACCTTCCACGATTTCTCCGACTCGATCCGGCAGGCGTCGGCGCAGCCGGTCGACGCGATCCTCTCCAGCTTCGTCGAACAGGCCGGTCTGCCGCTCCTGCGCGTGTCGAGCCACTGCGACGGCGGCGACACGGTGGTCACCGTCGAGCAGGAGCGCTTCTTCCTCGAGGCAGCCGGCGCGCCGAACCATCAGCGCTGGACGGTGCCGGTCTGCTACAGCAACGGCGGCGCGAAGAAGTGCGAGATCCTCCGCGAGGCGAAGCAGACGATTCGCGTCAGCGGGTGCGGCGCAACGCCGTTCCTCAACGCCGGCGGCTCGGGCTACTACGTCGTCGAGTACGCGCCGCCGATGCTCGACGCGTTCCGCACGTCCATTGCCTCTCTTGGACCGGCCGAGCGAATCGTGCTCACGCGCGACGAATGGAACCTCGTCCGCGCCGGACGGCGTCCCGTCGGCGCGTTCCTGGCGCTCGCCGACGCGCTCCGCGGAGAGCGTGAGCCGCTCGTGGCATCGAACGTCCTCAATACTTTCTCGTACATCCGCAGGAACATCGCCAGCGACGCCGACCGCCCCGCCGTCGAGTCGTGGGTCCGTGGCTACGTGCAGCCGCTCGTGAAGGACCTCGGCTACCTGGCCAGGGCGAACGAGTCGCACGACGATCGCCTTCTGCGCGCGCTCGCGCTCGAATCGCTCGTCGACGCCGGCAACGACCTCTCCGTCGCACGCGAGGCGCGGAAAATCGTCGAGCGGGATCTCGCGAGACCCACGCTCGATCCGATGACCCGGAAGACGCTGCTCCCCGTCGCCGCCGCCGCGGGAGATCGGGCGTTGTACGAGAGTTACCTCGCCGCGATGCGCGCCGCGAAGACGCCCGACGAGTATTACAACTGGTTCTACGCGCTGGCCTCCTTCCGCGATCCCGCGCTGCTGCAACGCACGCTCGACTGGGCGCTGACGCCGGAGGTGAAGAATCAGGATGCCGGCGGTCTGATCGGGCGAGTGGTCTCCCAGAGCCCTCAGGGCCGCGAACTCGGCTGGACCTGGATCGAGGAGAATTGGGAACGCGTCTCCGCCAGGATTCCCGACCGTATGCGCGGCAGGGTCACGCTCAGCGCGCGCACCTTCTGCGACCGCGAGTCGCTCGCACGCGTGAAGACGTTCATCGACGCCCACCCCCTCCCGTCCGCCGCGCGGCAGAACGCACAGACGCTGGAGCGCATCGCCCAGTGCGCCGCGCTGCGGGAGCTCCAGAGCGCGAAGCTGCACGAGTGGATCGCGCGACGGTAGCACCTTCGCCAACGCTAGAATCGGAAAGTGAATCACGTTAGTCGCGCGCCGACGAAATCCGGGATCGGACTTCCGGTGCGCATCACGGAGTTGACCGTGGAATGGACTCGCCGGTGGCATCGGTGGGTACAGCCTTTCGTGGATGCAGTCGAGGTTCCGCAGGCGGACAAGGGTTGGCGATGGCCGCTGAAGTGGGCGGAGACAGTCCTGATTGGAGGTCTCCTGCGGCAACAGCCACGCGGCTTCGTCGTCGGCGTTCAGCCGGACGAGCGGTCGTTTGTCCCGTGCATCATCATGTCGATGGTCGAGGACTACCCGCATCTGGCGGACAACGCGAAGTCGAGCCTCTTCGTCTGGTTTGTGTCACGTGCCCCGGACGCTTATCTCCGGACTGCTCTCCATGCGGAGTCCGATGCTGTTCCAAAACTACTGATGCAAATCGCGGTAGATGTCGCGATCACCCATTCGTTTCACCTCGGACACGAAGGACGGATCGGTCTCCATGCTGCGCCAGCAGGCGAGGCGCCGCTGATCCGGAAATACGAGCAGGACTGTGGGATGGTGCGTCTGCCGGAAGATGTGGCGCTGCCGGTCGGGTTTCGCAAACTGATGGCTCCGAATCGAGGCCGATACTTCTATCACTCGGAAGACACTGCACTTGCGGCATCACGGCGGCTGGACTTTTGCAGATAGGTCATAATGGAACGGACGATGAGCGCCAACGTTTACACCCGAATCGCCGAGCGATACCAAGTGCCGCCGTCCGATGACGAAGCTGTCGAGCGGTTCTTTCTCTTTATCGCCCCGATGTTGTCGGATGAAGAGCGCGCCGGCATCGTTGCCGAGTTGGTTGCCGAAGAGGCGGCGGGATCGCCGGTCTCGGTCACGACAGAAGTTCCGGTCGAAGTCCCGACGTTTTCCATCGGTGACGCGCCGCCCGTCGCACGGCGGGAAACGACAACGTACGCCGAACGCGTGCAGACGATTCTTGACCGGCTTGAATTGGGGCTTCTGTATGTCGATGTGGGGGAGACCGTGCGTGACGTTGTGCGCCGTATGACTGAAGCGAAGGCAGGCATGGTCGCCGTGTGCCATCAGGAACGGCTCGTCGGCGTGTTGTCGGAGCACGACGTCATTACGCGTGTGGTTGCGGAGGGGTTGAACCCCGACGACACCTCCGTCGCCTCGGTGATGACGAGAGTCAACTGATCCTTCGCGAGGATAGACTCGCATCCTCGATGGCCACGTATTACAACCTCCCGCTGCTCAAGCCCCCCGTCTGGACTTGGGAAGTGCCCACGTACTTTTTCGTCGGCGGCGCGGCTGGCGCGGCGGCGGTCCTCGGCGCGGCAGCGCAGATTGCTGGTGCGGATGAAAAGCTTGTGCGCGACGCGCGATGGATCGCGGCGATCGGCGCAGGTCTCTCGGCGCCGCTGCTCATCGCGGACCTCGGACGTCCGGAGCGGTTCCTCAACATGCTGCGCGTGTTCAAGCCGCAATCGCCGATGTCCGTCGGCGCGTGGACGGTGGCGGTCTTCGGCGGCGCGTCGACGGCCGCGGTGTTCGCGCCGGGCAAGTCTCTGCGCGACGCATTCGCCGGCGTCGCGGCGTTGACCGGCCTCGCGATGTCGACGTACACGGGCGTGCTTCTCGGCGCGACCGCGAATCCGTTGTGGAAGGAGCACGTGCGCATGCTGCCCGTGCACTTCGGCGCATCGGGGCTCGGATCCGCGGTGTCGCTGCTCGAGTTGCGCGGCCACCGCGATCCCGCGCTCAACGCCCTCGGCCTCGGCGCGTCGCTGTTCGAAAGCGCGGCGGATTTTGCGCTCGTGGACAAGACCGCGCTCCTTCGCATCGCCGGCACACTCGCCGGTCCCGTGCCGTTCCTCCTGCGATTGTTCGGCAAACGCAAAGCCGCCGCGGTCGCGACGCTCCTCGGATCGCTCGCGACGCGCTTCGCGTGGGTGGAAGCGGGGAAGATAGCTGCGCGGTAGCTATGCGCGGATGCAGCGCGTATGGGACATGCGATCCGGCAGCGACCGTCGCGACGGCAACGCGGCGAGCAGGAATCCGATCCCGCCGAGGAACAGCGACAGATACACCGCCGCCCAGCGCACCGAGGCGTCGCGCAGCGTCATCGCGCCCTCCGCGGCCACCACACGCACATCGAAGATCGTGCCGCCGATGGTCTTCCCCCACAACAGCCACGTGCCGACGAAGTAGTAATACGACAGCACGATCGTGAATCCCGCGAGTGCGGCGACCGGCATCCAGGTGGGCGGCTGCGGGAGGAGGGGAGAGAGCGCGAGGACGATCGCCGCGAACAGCGAGAGATCGGTGAAGAGCGCCAGCATTCTCCGCCAGCGGTCGGCGTCGCCGGTAGCCGCCGCGACGACCGGCACCTCTTCTTCGATGCCGAAGGGAACCGCCTCGAGCTCCACTTCATCGAATCGCATCACACCCTCCCGGTTGGCTCCCTCGTTGTTAGGTTCCAGCTCGCAACGGCAAGTATTTTACGTAAATCTTGTACAGCAGGTCCCGCGTCTCGTGGTTGTAGCGCACGGCGAGCTCTCTGCTGCGACGCGCGAGCTCGTCGTTCGGGTCCATCTTCAGGACCTCGTCCATCTCGCGGATCGCGTCGGGGATGCGCTCTTCCTGCAGTGCCATTGCGCCGAGGTTGAAGTGCGCGTCGACGACCATCCGCCGAATGCTCTGGTTCTGCGGCTCCGCGGCCAGCAGCGGCTGCAGGTTCGCGATCGCGTCGGCATACCTGCGCTCCGCGAACAGCTCCTTCGCCGCGTCGAGCTTCGATGCCTGCTGCGCCGCGGTGTCGTATTGCATCTTCAGGTCCGGCGGCAGCGCCTTCACCCGCATGGCCTGCTCGAATGCCGCCTTCGCCGCGATGTAGTCGCTTGCGGCGAACGCGGCGCTGCCGGCGGCGATTCGTTGCTCGTAATAGTCCGCCGCGGGGATGCCGTCGATGAGCGCCGCGGACGTCGACTTCTTCTTCTGCAGGTCGGCGATCATCACCAGCGCATCGTTGTGCTTCGGATCGCCCGGCTTGATGTCGCGCAGCAGCGCGATGGCCTGATCGTATCGGCCGTTCTTCGCGAGCATCGACGCGCGGGCCACGATCTGCTCACCTTCGCCCGTGGTCTCGACTTCGTCCGTGCTCATGCGCGACCAGGCGAACCAGCCGCCGCCGGCGAGGACGAGAACGCCGAGGACGGCGGCGATGAGACCCATCGGCAGTTGGCGCGTGGGTCGTACCGGCGCGGCCTTCGCCTTTCCCTTCGCTGCTGGGGCGGCAGTGCTCGGGGTCATTGGATCGGGCGGAATCAGCGGCGTTTCATACCCGCCGATGGAAAGCTCGTCGTCGTAGAGATCAAGATCACGCCCGAACTTCTCGTCGGGCGGCGGAGGCATGTACGCGTTGGTCGGTTTGAAGGGCGCGCTTCCCGCGACGGTCTCGCCGAGGCGGTCGAGATACTCCTGCGCGGTCGGGTTGCGAGGATCGATGCGCAGCACTTCGCTGAGCTCCGCGTGCGCCTTCGCCGTGTCGCCGCGCTCGAACGCGTCGACGCCGGAGGTGAGGATCGTCTCGACCCTCTGCTCCACCTCGCGACGCTTGGTCTTCGCCCGCTCGATGCGCTCCGAGGCCTGGTCGTTCGTGACGTCGATCAGAAAAATGCGCGACCAGAGATCGATCGCCTGCGGGTAGTCGGCAGCGTCGAAGGCGCGATCGCCCTCGGCCAGGTATTGATCGATCTTCTTCTGATCGTCTTCATTCGTGACTACCGAGGCCGTGGTGAAGTCGAACTCCGAAGCGCCGAGGGACGGCCCCGGCGTTTTCGCGTCGAAGGAGAACCCGCCGAACGGCGAGGAGTCCGTCGGCTTCGCCGCCGCCGGTGTCGGCGGTGTTGCGTTGAACGAGAAGTCCGTCGCGGCCGGCGTGTCGAACGAGAAGTTCGAGAACGAGGACTCGGCCGGCTTGTCTTCTTCGAAGGTGAAGCCGAAGTCGGCGGCCTGGGATGCGGAGCGGCCGCTCGACGCGGCGGGGCCATCGACGACGAACGACGGCTGCTGCACCGCCTTCACCGGCCCGGAGGAGCGAGTCTCGATCGCGCGTGCGATGCGCACGACCTCCGGATGCGTCGGATCGAGAGCGCGCGCTTTCTCGAGCTCCATCTTTGCCGACGCGACGTTGCCGCCGGCGAGACTCTGGTCGGCCTTGCGCGTGAACTGCTCGACGAATGGCGCGGCCTCCACCTTCTCGCGCGCCTCGTCGCCGAGGACGCGGGCTTCGTCGTTGAGGAGATCGTCGGTGAGAACGTCGCTCGTCAGTTGAATGACGCGCTCGAAGTCGCGTGCGGCCATGGCCTCGCGCGCCTGGGCCATCGGCGAGTGTTCGCTCTCGGTCGGCAGGAGCGAGTCGACGTCGAGCGCCGATGCGGGATTGCGCAGCTTGCCGAGCAGCTTCTTGGCCGGATCGAACATCGGATCCATCTGCAGAAGAAGGTTGCAGCCGGCCGCGACCTCATCGGCGCGGCCCTGCTTGAACAACGCCAGCGTCTGCTGGAACGTCGTCAGCACGCGATCCTTCACTGCTGCGGGGAGAGACGGATTTCCTGGATAGCTCACTGGTCGCGCGATTATAACGATACGCGGCTATACTGCGCGGCCATGCAAATCGAGCCCGTTTCGACCCCCGATGCGCCCGCGGCGATCGGACCGTACTCACAGGGCGTGAAGGCGCACGGTTTCGTCTACACGTCGGGGCAGATCGCGCTCGACCCCGCGACGGGGAGTCTGGTCGCGGGGAGCTTCGAGGACCAGGTCCATCGGGTGTTCCGGAACCTGCAGGCGATCCTCATCGCGGCCGGAAGCGGCTTCGACCGTGTGTTGAAGGCGACGGTCTACGTGACCGACCTCGGCAACTTCGCCGCGCTCAACGCGATCTACGCCAGCTATTTCGGAGATCACAAGCCGGCGCGCACGACGGTGGAAGTACCGGCGCTGCCGAAGGGCGCAGCGGTTGAGATCGATTTGATCGCCCTCACTTGAGAGCGCTTTGCCCCCTGGCCTGTGGGTTGCATTTTCGCGGCTCATCATGTTCCGCCGGCTCGCGGCAGTTTCCTTCGCAATCACGATCTCCCTTCCCGCATTCGCGGCGACGCGGATGACGTTCGACATCCATGGCGTGCCGACCGCGGTCGAATGGGCGCCGACGTCGTTTCCGCTGCATTACGACATCGACCAGCGCGTTACGCGGCTGCATCCTAACGCCACGGTGATGATCGAGCGCGCGTTCGCGGCATGGTCGACGATTCCTGACGTCAGCCTGCGGTTCGAATCGCGCGGCGTCGTGGCCAACTCCGTGCCGAACGGCGAGGGGATCAGCGTGACGCTCGCCGACGATCTCCTGAGCGGGCAGGGCGCGATTGCGTTGACTGCTTACACCTACGATACGAACACGGGCCGGATGCTCGACGCGGACATCCGCGTCGATCCTTCGCTCTTCAGCGGCCAGGTGAACGCGCAATCCGCGCTCGAGCACGAGGTCGGACACACCCTCGGACTCGATCACTCGGGCGTGTTGTCCTCGGTGATGTATCCGTATGTCGGCCCGCACGACACGCCGGCCGATCTCGACATCGACGATCGCATCGCGATCGCGACGATCTACTCGCAGAGCGATTCGACACTCCGCGGCGCGACGCTGCAGGGCCGAGTCCTCGGCGACGACGGCGGCGTGTTCGCCGCGCAGGTCGTCGCGGTGAACGAGCAGGGACAACCGGTCGCGACGTCGCTCACGAATGCGATGGGCGAGTTCGCGTTGCTGACCGTACCGGCGGGACGCTATCGGCTCTACGCGGAGCCGCTGGACGGACCGGTGATGGTCGCGGCGCTGCAGGGGACGTGGCGGCAGGCGACGGCGAAACCATTTCCCACGGAGTTCTTCGACGCGGCCGTCGACGTGGAGAACGGCAAGGTATACGGGAACCTGGTCGTGAACACGGCGGGCCCCGTTCAGATCAATCCGCGGCTCATCGGCGCCACCGCCCCCGACGCGACGTCCGTGAGTCTCAACAGCTCGACCGTGGCCGTGTATCCGGGACAGACGGTGAAGCTCACCATCGGCGGCGACGGATTCACCAGCGGGATGACGGAGTTCGAGGTGATGAACCCCGCCTTCCGGCGCATTTCGGATTTCGAGTGGTGGGGCGATGCGGTGAGCGCGACGTTCGCGATCGCGCCGAACGCGCCGGCGTCGTCGAGCGTGATCGTCGTGCGCAGCGGCCGCGAGACGGCGATGCTCACGGGCGCGCTGCGCGTGTTTCGCGGGTCGCGATCACGGTCGGTCCGGCACTAACCTAGGAGTGCGGCGGCGGGGGTGGTTGGCAGGCGGGAGCCGCCGCTCTGCTACCTTCGCGCGCCAAGCGGCCTACCAGAGCGGTGGCTACCGCCGCCCGCCGCCCTCGCCACCGCACTCCTAGAACACGTTGATCACAGTGAGAGCGTGCCGAACGGTCGATCCGCGCTGATAAACTACCGAGCGCGATGGACTACCACGACATCATTACGATCGAGCCCGACAAACGCGGAGGCCAGCCCTGCATTCGAGGCCTGCGGATCACCGTGTATGACGTGCTCTCGTATTTGGCTTCCGGCATGAGTGAAGAAGAGATCCTTTCGGATTATCCGGATCTGACGCGTGAGGACATTCTCGCGAGCCTGAGCTACGCGGCGGATCGCGAACGCAAGACGGCGTTATCGCACTGAGCTCTGTCATCCTGAGCCGCGTAGACGGCGAAGGACCCCCTTGATTCGAGCGCTCATCGTGCACCCGGAGGGGGTTCCTTCGCCGCGCTTCGCCGGCTCAGGATGACAGCGAGAGCGTGCCGTCGCGTGGCTATCGCTTCTTGCGCTTCGCTCCCGCTTTTCCTGAGCTCTTCCCCACCCGGAACTTCACCATCCTGCCGATCAGATCGAGAGGGATTGGCTTGTCCAACGGGAACCTCACCGTCCCCTTCGCACCCGCGTACGCGCCCAGCTCGTCCTTGAACTCCTCGATGGCTCGCGGCGCCGGGTAGAACCCGATGTGCTCTTTGTATGCGGCGAAATGAACGAGGTTGCCGCCGTTCAGAGTGAAGGTCGGAATCTGATATTTGATCGCCTCCTCCGCGTCCGGCGCCGCCTTTTGAATCGTCTTTCGGACCTGTTGCAGAAGCTTCTGCACGTCCTTCGGGAAGCCGGCGATGTATTCGTCGATGGTCTTGGGTGCAGAACCGGTTTTCATGATGACGAATCCTAACGCGGTCGGAACGCCGGCGAGGACGCCAGCGTTCCAGAACTATAATTCCACTTCGATGACCGACAAGCAGTTCCTGCGCGCGTTTGGAGAGCGCATTCGCGGCGAGCGCGCGCGGCGTGGCATGAGCCGCAAGCTGCTCGCCGATCATGCCGGGATCTCCGAGCGTTACCTGACGCAGCTCGAGTCGGGGAAGGGCAACGTCTCCATCGTTCTGCTCCGGCACATCGCGGCCGCCCTCGGCGTCCCGCTCATTCGACTGGTGGCTGACGAGCCGCTCTCGCCCGAGATGGAGTTCCTCGCGCGCCTGACGCCGGCGCAGTTGAAAGACGTCTACGCTTCGCTCACCGCCGCCGAGGCCAACACGTCGCGGACGCAGCGGATCGCGCTCGTCGGACTTCGCGGCGCGGGCAAGACGACCCTCGGCGCCGCCGCGGCGAAGAAACTGCGCGTGCCTTTCTTCGAGCTCGACCGCGAGGTCGAGCGGCTCTCGGGCACATCCCTCGGCGCGATGATCGAGATGTACGGACAGCAGGCGTATCGCCGCTACGAACTGCAGGCGCTGCAGGAACTGCTCGCGACGCAGCCACGCTTCGTCGTGGCCACCGGCGGGAGTCTCGTCTCCGAACCGGCGACGTACGAGCTTCTCCTGCGGCATTGCTTCACTGTGTGGGTGCGCACGACGCCCAAGGAGCACATGCAGCGCGTGATCGATCAGGGCGATCTGCGACCGATGGCCGGTTCGAAACAGGCGATGGACGACTTGCGGCGCATTCTCGACGAGCGGAGCGAGCTTTACGGACGTGCGGACCTGGTCATCGACACGACCGCAAAATCCGAGGCGGACAGCGTGCGGGAGCTGATCAGCGGTAGCCGACTTCTTCGCTGAGTGCGATCGTGCTTTTCATGAACGAGCCGCTCCCCCGTCCGACCGGCTTGCCGCGGTCGTCCAACAGCTCCGCCTCGGCGACGAACAGTTGGCGGGAGCGACTCACGACCCGTCCGCTGGCGCGGAGTGTGCCTTCGGATACCGGACGAGTCAGATAGATGTTGTACGTGACCGTCAGGACGAACACGTCCGGTACGAGCGAGTTGACGGCGAAGAACGCGGCATCGTCCAGCGCCTTGAAGTAAACGGAACCGTGGACGGCCCCGGCCGCGTGGAAAAAATCGGGCCGGATGGGGATCAGGACTTCCGCCGCACCTTCCGAGACGGTGAGGACGGGCCGGAAGTATTCGTTGATCGGCGCGGATGCGTACATCCGCTCGAGCTTGCGATAGTGTTCTTCGGACATGAGTAGGAATTATAATTCCGCCTCTCGCTTTTGGAGTGCACATGATCACATTCGACCGTGAGCCGGGTAGCTACCAGCACTGGCGCCTCACCTTCGACGGACCCGTCGCGACGCTGACCCTCGACGTCGACGAGGATGGCGGCATCGACGAAGGCTACAAGCTGAAGCTGAACTCGTACGACCTCGGCGTGGACATCGAGCTGCGCGACGCGCTCGACCGCATCCGCTTCGAGCACCCCGAGGTTGGGGCGGTCGTTCTCGCGAGCGGCAAGGAGCGGATGTTCTGCGCGGGCGCGAACATCTACATGCTCGGCAAGGCCACGCACGCGACGAAGGTGAACTTCTGCAAGTTCACCAACGAGACCCGCAACGGCATCGAAGACTCCAGCGAGCAATCGGGGCTGAAATTCCTCGCGGCAGTGAACGGCACCGCGGCCGGCGGCGGGTACGAGCTCGCGCTCGCGTGCGACGAGATCGTGCTCGTCGACGATCGATCGAGCACCGTCAGCTTTCCGGAGGTGCCGCTGCTCGCGGTGCTGCCCGGGACGGGCGGACTCACGCGACTCGTCGACAAGCGCCGCATCCGCCGCGATCTCGCGGACGTCTTCTGCACGACCGCGGAAGGATTCGGCGGCAAGAAAGCGAAAGACTGGGGACTCGTCGACGACGTCGTTCCGGCGCGTGTGTTCACCGACAAGGTGAAGGAGCGCGCGCTCGCGCTCGCGGCGCAGACCGATCGTCCGAAAGACGCGAAGGGCATCACTCTCACGCCGCTCCGCCGCTCGATCGACGAGACGGGTCTCCACTACGAGCACGTCGACGTCGCCATCGATGCCGAAGCGCGCACGATCACGATCACGGTCGCGGCTCCGTCGAGCGGCGAACCGGAAGAGATCGACGCGAATGCTCTCGATGGAATCATGGAGCGCGGCGCGCAGTGGTGGCCGCTGGCGATGGCGCGCGAGCTCGACGACGCGATCCTCCACCTCCGCACGAACGTGCGCGAGGCGGGGATCTGGATCGTGAAGACGCGCGGCGATCTAAACGCGATGCTGCGCATCGATCACGCGCTCCATCGCCATCACGAACATTGGTTCGTGCGCGAGACGATCGGCTTCATTCGCCGCACGTTCGCGCGCCTCGACGTTTCCTCGCGCAGCATCTACGCGGTCATCGATCCAGGCTCGTGCTTCGCCGGCACGCTCTTCGAGCTCGCGCTCGCGGCGGATCGCTCGTACATGCTCGCGACGGAAGAGAATGCGCCGCGCATCGCGCTCAGTCCGATGAACTTCGGACCGTACGCGATGGTCAACGATCTGACGCGCCTCGAGACGCGCTTCGGCAGGGAAGTGGCGTTTCCGCAGGACACGCTGCTCGACGCGGAAGAAGCGATCGACGCCGGTCTGGTCACGTTCGCGCCCGACGAGCTGGATTGGGACGACGAGCTGCGCCTCGCGATCGAGGAGCGCGCCAGCCTCTCGCCCGATGCGCTCACCGGAATGGAGGCAAGCCTCCGCTTCGGCGGACGCGAGACCATCGCCACGAAGATCTTCGGCCGCCTGTCGGCCTGGCAGAACTGGATCTTCATCCGGCCCAACGCCGTCGGCGAGCAGGGCGCGCTGAAACTCTTCGGCAGCGGGACGAAACCGAAGTTCACGTGGGAGAGGATCTGACGACCATGTCCATGAATTACGACGAAAAAATCCCCAACAACGTCGACCTCTCGACGAACAAGACCCTCCAGCGCGCGCTCGAGCATTGGCAGCCGCGTTTTCTCGACTGGTGGAACGACCTCGGCCCGACCATCTTTCAGAACAACGACGTCTACCTGCGCACGGCGACCTCCGTCGATCGCGAGGGGTGGGCCACGTTCGGGATGGTGCGGATGCCGGAGTATCGCTGGGGCATCTTCCTGGCCGAGCAAAAAGCAGATCGCACGATCGGCTTCGGCGACGACATCGGCCAGCCCGCGTGGAACGTCGTGCCGGGCGAGCATCGCTCCACGCTGCGTCGTCTCATCGTCACGCAGGGCGACACCGAGCCCGCGTCGGTCGAGCAGCAGCGCGCCCTCGGCACCACCGCGCCTTCGCTCTATGACCTCCGCAATCTCTTCCAGGTGAACGTCGAGGAAGGTCGTCATCTCTGGGCGATGGTCTACCTGCTCCACGCGTACTTCGGCCGCGACGGCCGCGAGGAAGCGGAAGGACTGCTCGAGCGTCACTCCGGCGACGCCGACCGGCCGCGCATTCTCTCGACCTTCAACGAGCCGATCCGCGACTGGCTCTCGTTCTTCATGTTCGCGTACTTCACCGATCGCGACGGCAAGTTCCAGCTCAAGGCGCTCGCCGAGAGCGGCTTCGATCCGCTTGCGCGCACCTGCCAGTTCATGCTCACCGAGGAAGCGCATCACATGTTCGTGGGCGACACGGGCATCGGACGCGTCGTGCGCCGCACGGTGGAAGTGATGAACGAGCTGCGCACGGACGATCCGCGGAAAGTGCGCGCCGCGGGCGCGATCGATCTGCCGACGATTCAGAAGTACATGAACTTCTGGTTCAGCTCCGCGCTCGATCTCTTCGGATCGGAGATCTCGTCCAATGCCGCCAGCTACTTCGCGAACGGACTGAAGGGTCGTCCCGACGAGTCGCTGTACGACGACCACGTCGCCGCGGGCGAGTACACGCTCGACCTGCCGGATGGCAGCGGCGGTGTGAAGAACGAGACCGTCTCGATGCGCAACGCGATGAACGAAGTACTGCGCGTCGCGTACATTCGCGACTGCGAGAACGGCGTGAAGCGCTGGAACAAGATCATCGAGAAGGGCGGAATCGACTTCGAGCTGCGGCTCCCGAGCTCGCGCTTCCGCCGCACGGTCGGCGCATGGGCGAACATCCCGACCGATCCCGCGGGCAATCCGATTGCGCCGGAAGCGTTCGCGGCGGGCATCAACACCTGGATCCCGACTCCCGACGATCAGGCGTTCGTGCAGTCGCTCATGCAGCCGGTATACGACGCGGGAAAAGTCGCGGCGTGGATCGCGCCGCCCGATCGCGGAATCAACAACCTGCCGGTCGACTACGAATACGTGCGAGTGTGAACCGGGGGCGTGGGCTTCCAGCCCGCGCAAAAGGGCGGGCAGGATGCCCGCCCCCCTTTACCGGAGCGCACAATCGACGGGCAGCGGCGCACTCGGCGCGCGCAGGAATGCCGTGACGATCTCCGTGCCACAGCGATTGAATCCTGCGCCGTGGCTCCGTCCGCGGAACTCGACGTACCTGGCGTTCGGCATCGAGTCGAGCAGGCTTCGGCCCCATTCAGGCGGCGTGTCGGGATCGAATTCGCCGGCGAAGATCAGCGCCGGCACGTCGCTTTTCACCGGCTCGTTCTCGATCGCCGGCGCGGCTTTGACGTTCCACGCGCGGCACAACGCGGGCGTTGCAGTTCCCTCGTCGATTCCTCCGAGGCCGAGGGAAGGAGAAACCTGCGATGCGACGCGCTCGGGATTCTCGAACGGCATCTCTTCCGCGCACCAGACGGAGAGACGCAGCCCCCACGTCGATCGCGAAGGTCCGAGGTTCTCTTTCACCAGTTGCTTCAACGCGTCGTAATTTCCGCTTCCGGCGTTGGCGATGATGCGCGGGATCTGCGGAATCGCCTTTGGACTGTGAAGCGCGGAGTAAATCGCATCGACGACCTGCGCGCCGCGCACGTCCGCGTCGACTTCGAGCGGCAGCGGATTGCGGTCAGCGCGCGCGACGAGCTCCCGAAAGCGTTCCCGCGCGTTCGGAGTTGCCGCGCTGCAATCGCGATCGATCGCGCAACCGTCGAACACGACGCCGAGCGCGCGAAGCAGATTCGCCGCGGAGACCTCGTCGAAGTTGACCTCGGGCGGCAGAACAGAGTCGAGGACGACGCTGCGCACTCCCGCAGGGTGTCTGCGTAACACCGTCAGCGCGACCCGCGTGCCGTACGACAGCCCGTGCAGGTTCCACTTCTCGTATCCGAGGAGCTTGCGCAGATCTTCGAGATCGTCGGCGTAGGCCGCGGTCGTGTAGCCGTCGAGGTCCACGCCGGAAGCGACGAGCGTCTTGCGGCACTCCTTAGCCGCTGCGATCAACGCGGCATTGGCTGCGTTCCCGCGCAACCGTCCCGCTGCAATCTCGCCCTTGATGCGATTGATCTCCGGGCATTCGAGCGACGGCTGCGCGAATCGCGTTCCGCGTTGTTCGAGGACGATGACGTCGCGATCGTCGAGAAACGGGATTTCCTTTCCCGAACGGCGCCCCGCGACGCTGCTGTTGCCGGGGCCACCGGTGATGAAGACGAGCGGATCGGGAGCAGGGCTCGAGCTTCGGCTGCGGAAGATCATCACCGGGAGTCGAATGGCGCGCGAGCCGGACTGGTCGCGGTTCTCGGGAACGAACAGCGCGCCGCAGTCGATGCGCTCGTCCGGCGCGACCTCGACCGGACACGCCGCGCGCTCGAAACGCGGAAGAGCGTTCGACGGAGTCTCCGCTGCGCTGGATGATGGGGGAGCGAGAAGAATCGCGAGCACGAGCAGCATGCGGTAGTTGTAGGAACCGCGGTGGACGTTGTCCACTGTGGTGAAGGTGTAGATCATTCCGGCAGCGTCATGTTCTTCAGCTGAAAATCCGCGTCGCGCAGCATCTGCATGGTCGACGTTGCGTAGTCATTGAGGAATTGCTGCGGTCTCCGCGCCTCGGCCAGCCGCTTCAGCGATCCGGCGGCGAATTGTTTGCGCATCCGCGGGTAGCGCAAGGCCAGGTGGACGGAGTTGTTGTAATAGCCGAGGACGCGGATGTAGCGGTGCACGAGAGCGACGTCGGCGGCGGCGTCAATGCTGCGGCGGAATCCTTCCGGCGCGTCGATGCGATCGAAGAATTGATCGACGGCATCGAAGTGCAGCGTGCGGACCGTGGCCAGTGTCGCGATCAATGCGCGCTGGATGGCGGCATCCTCGAGCTTCTCGAACGCGGGACGCAGCACCTCGAACAACGCGTGCGGATAATAAAAACCGACCGCGCCGAGTGCGGCGATGCAGCGTGACGCGAGCGCGGGATCGCCCGCGGCCAACGCGTCCTGCAGCAGCTTCTGAAAGAGCGGCATGGGCGAGCCGCGTTTCCCGTAGGCGAGACCGAGAGGGAGCAGGATGACGTCGAGGTTCCCGGCGTAGCGGCCGGATGAATTGAGAAATTCCTCGCGATGCTCCTCGACATAGCGCCGCGTCAGATCTTCGAGCAACGGCACCCATTCCGCCGGCGTGTCCTTCAGCAGCACCGCAAATGAATAGAGGATCCACGGACGCGCCTTGACCGGCAGCTCCTCCCACAGCTGCCGGATCAGAGGCTCCACGGCCGCGAAATTGTCCGTGGCGTGAATGGCGATGGCCATGGCCGCGGCGCCGCTGAAGACCGGCATTTCGGCCTGAAGCATGGCCAGCAGATCGGTCCTCGCGGTCTCGAGGTTCGCCGCCGGATCCAAGACGTTCGTAATTCTGCTCAGGGAAGCCCGTTGCTCCGCCGGCAGCTTGAAGAATTTCTCCGGCGGCACGTCGTCGGCGAACATCATCCAGTCCAGCACCGGTCCGCCGACGAAGAGCGCCACGGCGCGCAACAGCACCGTTTCGGCGCCGCGACCCAATGGGCCGGTGAGACGGTGGAGGCGGAACCGTTTGGTGGCCAGGTCGTGCAGCAGCGCGGACGTCTTGTCGAGGACCTCCTCCTCATCACAATGATTGACATAGATGGTCATGGTGAGGTCGACGACGAACCCCAGGATCGCCCACGCTCTTCTCGGTTCCCGGAGTCGGATCTGGTCGAGAAGCGTATTGAGAAACTCGTACGTGAATCCGGGCGCGTGGCGCCAGACCAGATAGAACGTGTCGGTCATCGATTGGCGGCCGGCGGGGGACTCGTTGCGCCAGATCAGGTAGAGCGTGTTCTTGAGCGACTCGCGCGTCGACGGTTCGCCCTCCAGCGCGGCGCGGAGGAAGAAGTCGCGCGCCTGCGGACCGATGTTGTAGGCCGCCTTGAGCGCGGTGCGCCGGGTCTCTTCCGATTTCTGATCGAGCAGCGCCGCGAGCAGCGCCCCCGCAGTCTTCGCGTCGTCGGCATGGAGCTCGACGAGCGCCTCGGCCGCGAGCTCGCGCTGTTCGACGTTCCGCGAGCCGGCTAACGCGATGAAGACCTTCGGATCCGCGCTCAGGAGGAGGAGCGTCTTGCCGGCTTCCCATGCGAGCGGGAACTGCGCGGCGCGCGTGACCAGATCGGCCGCCGTTTCGGCGACGTTCGGCGTGCGCAGACGGTTCCTCGCCAGCGCGTACGCGGCGACGCGTGTATGCGAGAACCTGACGACCATGCCGGCGCGCATATCGCCGCGCGATTCCTGCAGAACGCGGCGGTCGAGGAGCTGCGCATAGGTCGACGTTGGGTCTTCATTGAGGATCTCCTGGCCGAGCTGTGCGTCCCGTGCGAGATCGATCACGGAGAGGGCGCTGCTCTGTTGGAGCATCATCTTTTCGGCAAGCATGTCGACGAGCAGGACCTCGCGCGGCTGCGAAACGCGGTCGTCGAAGAAGCGCTGGTAGATGCCCAGGCCGAGGTTGGGCGGAAGCGGTTGTTTGGCGCCGCGATAAGCCTCCGCCGTCATGCGCAGCAGCACCGGCTCCCGCAGCCGCTCGCGCACCGAGGGCTGCAGCGCGTCGAGATCCGAATGGAGTTCGTACGTCTTTTGATAACAGCGATACGCGTTGTCGCGCTCCGCTTCCGTGAAGAGTCCGAGCTGGAGGAACGGCTCGCTCCCCGCGTGAAAATAGCGGTCGCGATCGAGGCGCATCGGCGCCTGCCTCTCCAGGCGGTTCCACGTCGCAGTGTTGCAGCTGAAGACGATGCGGATGTTCTCGCCCGGCAGGCGCCCGACGAGCGCGTTGATGCGCCGGAGCAGAACCTGCGCGCCATTGCGCTCGCTGCCGCGATAGTCGCCGATCGAGTCGAAGACGAGGACGAGCTTCCGCCCCGCGCGCGACGCTTCGGCGTCGATCGACTCCAGCGCGTCGAAGGAAATCGCGAGGTCGCGCTCGATCTCCTCTTCGATCTCATCGTCGACGAGCTCGCTGCAATCGAAGACGACGACCGCGTGCCCTTCGTCGAGAAGGTCCAATGCCCAGCGGTAGAGGAGGTTCGTCTTGCCGACGCCGGAATCGCCGGTGAGGATCAGCGCCGGTGGTGGCTCGGCGAGGAAACGCCGGAGCTCCTGCTCTGCGGTCTCGCGGCGGACGTAGAGACTTTCGTCGAAGGTCGCGGGCCGGATGACGCGGCGCGTGTGCTTGCCGGCGCGGGCGACCATCGCGTCCCATTGCGTCGCGGCCGCGGCGACGTCCGGCGCGGATGCTTCTTCCGGAAGAGCGGCGATGCAGTCGAGCAGCGCGCGCAGGCTGGTCGCGTGCGTGGCGGGATCGCTGAAGTCGACCCATTGTGCGGTCTCGAGGAACAGCGGCGGCTCGGCGTCAGCCTGGATGCGCAGCGGGATGACCGGCTTCTTCTTACGGATGGCACGGTGGAGCTCCATCATGCCGACCTTCGATTTGTGGTACGCGTTCGTCAGAACGGCCAGCAGCGCACGGCTTTCGTCAATGGCATTTTCGATCTCGCGGGCCCAGTCGTCGCCGCCGGCGAGGTCCGAGCGATCGAGCCACACGTCGTGACCCTCGATCTCGGCATGCAGGCGTTCGGCGAACTCCTTGCCGTCTTCTCGCGTGTACGAGATGAACAGGCGGGCCATGGCGATGAATGGAAATCTTGACGGAAGGATAGCGCATCGTGGGGGCGCGGGCTTCCAGCCCGCGCAAACGCGGGCAGAATGCCCGCGCCCCATGTCCTACCTTCGCAGCAGCTGCGCCGTTTTCTCGTCTGCCGGGAAGAACGCCTCCACCGCGAGCTCGGACAGCGTGACGTCGACGGGCGTTCCGAAGATCGTCGTCGTGCTGAAGAAAGCGAGGATGCCCTGGTCAGTGATCAACTCGATCGGCACGACGACGCCGTTGTATTCACGGTGGTGTTGCGAAGGCGACGCCGTGGGCGCGGGATACGACCGCAGTTCCTCGAGCAGCGCGATGAGCACGGGATCGCCGCTCGCGTCGATCTGCCGGCGCAGGCGTTCGAGCACGTGCGCCCGCCACTCCACGAAGTTTGCGATGCGCGGTGCGACGCCCCGGGGATGAAGACTCACGCGCAACACGTTGAGCGGCGGTTGCAGAAGCGACTCGTCTTCCACGGTCATGAACGGTCCGACGGCGCGGTTTGCGGCGACGAGCGTCCAGTGGCGATCGACGGCGATCGCGGGGTAGGGCTCGTGACCCGCGAGCACGAGATCGACGGCCTTGCGCGCGGCGTCGAGCGCGGGATCGTCGAGCTTCCGTTCCGGAAAGACCGGTGCGTAACCGGCGGCGATCAGCAGCGCGTTGCGCTCGCGCAGCGGGATCTCCAGACGCTCGGCGAGGTGCAGCACCATGTCGCGGCTGGGCATCGAGCGGCCGGTCTCGACGAAACTGAGATGGCGCGCGGAGACTTCGGCTTCGAGTGCGAGCTCGAGCTGGCTGAGACGGCGGCGCTGCCGCCATTCGCGGAGCAGAGGTCCGGCGGTGCTCATTTGCCGCGACGGTAACTCAGTCCGGAGCGTTCGCCAATTACCTGGCAGGTAATCGACGCGCGGCGATTCCCGACCGATCTTGGAGAGCGAAAGGAGTTTTTCATGACCCACACCGATCGCTCCACCTTCCTCCGCCGGCTGCTCATCGCCGACGCCGCCATCAGCGCCGCGACCGGCGTGTTGCTCTTCGCCGCCGCGGGTCTGCTCGAGCGCTGGCTCGGCCTGCCCGCGCCCCTGCTGCGCTACGCCGGTTTCAGCCTGTTTCCATTCGCGGCCCTGGTGTTCTATTTCGGGAAGCGCGACGTGCTCTCCCGCACCGGCGTCTGGACCATCATCGTCATCAATGCGGTCTGGGTCGTTGCCAGCGTTGCGCTTCTGCTCGCCGGAAACGTCGAGCCGAGCCCGCTCGGATACGCAGTCGTCGTGCTGCAGGCGATCGTGGTCGCGGCGATCGCGGAGCTGGAATACATGGGGCTGCGTCGCGTGGCCTGATTCGTGGAAGCACGATCCGTTCGAACCTGTTGGCCTTCGCGATGGGCTCCCGTAGAATCCGCGAGCTCATCAGGAAGGTTAGGGAGATCGAACGAATGAAAAACATGTTACGCAGTGCGCTGGCCATCGCGGCGATGACTCTTTCGATGGCGGCGATGGCCGCGCCCGTAAAGACCAATGCCTTCAGCATCACGTTGCCCGACGGATTCGGCGAGTTCACCAAGCAGGACCAGAAGACCGATTCGCCCGAGGGGAAGATCGAGACCACGAACTGGATCTCGAAGGCGCCTACCGGCGAGGCCGTGGTCATCACCGTGAGCACGATGCCCGCGCCGATCACCGACGCGGACAAGGCCATCGCCGGCATGCGCGATGCGCTGCTCAAGAGCCTGAGCGCCACGCTCGAGAGCGAGAACAAGGGCGAGCTCGTCTTCAAGGGCAGCGGCGCGTTCCTCCGTTCGAAGCTGCTCGTCGACGGCAACCGCATGCTGCAAGTGCTGTACGTCGGACGTTCGGAAGAACAGCGCAGCGCGGCGGGGGTAGGGGAGATCTTCCAGTCCTTCCATGTTGCCGAGGCGCCAGCCGCGGAGCCTGCGTCGGCCACCACGACACCCACGAAGTAACGACAAACATGCGCCGGAGGCGCTCCAGAGGGTAGCCGGTGGCGAGCGCAACGCGCCGCCACCGGGAACGCGGGCCGTTGGAGATCCGCCCCGGCAGGGGCGATAAGACGTTTCTCTACCACCCCTCCGGGGCGGAATGTTGTGCGCGACATCCTCGCCGGTGGCGGCGCATTGGTGCTCGCCACCGGCTACCCTCTGAGCGCCTCCGGCGCGTCACAACAGCCATTCGATTGGCAACAGCAACAGCAGCGTTACCGCTGCCCTCGAAAGTAAAGGGCCGTTACTTTGCCGCGAGGTCGATCGCCCGCAGGATTCTCAGTGCCATGCGGATGACGATGAGGATCACGGCAAACGTGGTCCACGCGATCAGGCATGTCAATGCCGTGACCGCGGTGCCGACCAACTGATCGAGCCCGGAGTCCCCTCGCAGGACGTAGTAGAAGCGCGCATAGGCACCCAGCGTCACGAGGACCGCCAACCACCCTCCGACCAGGACACGCCGCCGAATGCTGTCGATTGCCTTCAACGATTTCGTCAACACGGTTGCTGTTTCAATAGACATTCAAACTCCTCCTTTTGCCCATTGCTTGCGAAGGGTCGTCAGGCCGTATGCGAGGCGCGACTTCACGGTCCCGAGCGGGATCTCCAGAACCTCGGCCACTTCCGGCAGCGACAGGTCTTCCTGAAAATGCAGGACCAGCACCGCGCGACTCGCCGGAGAGATCGCGGCGTTGCTTTCCAATTGTTCGAGGAGCTCGATCGACAGCTCGATCGACGGCGGCGGATCGAGCGCGGGGACGCTTGGTACCGCGGCGTCTTCGCGCGCCTCTCGTCGCTTCTCTCTCTTCAAGTGGCGGAAAGCGGCGCGACTGGCGATCCGGAATGCCCACGGCCGGAACAGCTCGGGATACTCCAGCCACGTGAGTTTGCGAAAGACGATGACCAGTACTTCCTGGAGGATGTCGTCGGCATCCGCGCTCCCGACGATCCCGCGGAGATAGCGGCGCAACGACGGCTGGACGCTTCGCAGCAACAGCTCGAGAGCCTCACGGTCATCGCATTGGGCTCGCAAGACCCACAGTGCTTCCTGCTTCGAAGTGTCCACGCTCAAAAGAGAAGGAGGCTCGAGCTCGGGAAAGAGTTCGAACTCTTCAGTTTATCCCGCGCGCAGACGCGGGATCTCTGGTGATCCCGGATCCAGCATCTCCACAGGCGCGGTCCGCGCGGTGCCACCGGAGTTCCCGCGTCTCCGCGCGGGATAAGCTGCCAAACCCGGGATGACGATGATCCGTCACAGCCTCGGCGCGGCCGGCCGCCTATACTGGCAGAGCTGGCTCTCTCCGAGGTCAAGCAATGCGTTTCGCGAGAACCCTGGTAGCGGTCGTTTCCCTGTTGCTCCTCATCCCAGGATGCGCCACGTCGAGCGCGAGCGCCCCGGTGGAAGCGGATCTGCGGATCGAGCAGCTTCCCGACGCGGGGTTCGCCGTGGAAGAACGCGGGGCGGTTTCGATCGCGTATCAGTTGACGGTGCGAAATCGATCGACCGATGCGATCACGTTGCGCAAGATTGAAATGCAGACGGTTCGCAGCAGCCCGTATACCCTGCGTAAAGAGCCGGTCCCGTTGAACGAGACGATTGAGCCGGGGCAGGAAGGATCGGTGACGTTCACGATGTGGAGCTATCCACGGGAACAGCGATCGAAAGTACGGGGCGTGGTCTGGGCGAGCGGGATCGTGTATTTCGACACTGCAAAGGGGAGCGTAAAGAAGGCATTTACGCAGTCTTTCCGTGAGCCTTAGCCCAACCTGATCGGAGTAGACTGCCCTCATGGCAACACGCGCCGCATGGCTTTTGGTCGTCGCCGTTCTCTCGATGTCCTGCCAGAAGGCCGGCGAGGCAGGATTCGGAGAAGGACGGCAGACGTTTCGCGAATTGCTTGCGTTGCGCGACCAGATCTCCAAGGAGTTTCAGGAAAACGTTGGCGACGTGAGCGTTGCCGACAAACGGATGACGGTCAAATTCGTCAACTCACCGTTCAGCTCCCGTACGTCCGAGGAAAAACAGCAGCACGCCGACTCAGTCGCCGCGTTCGTTCTGAAGAGCTACAAGCAGCCCCTGGCGTCCGTTTCCATCCAGTTCGTCTCCGATACCGGAGCGTCGCGAGCATCCGTGAGCCCAGGCGAAACCTACGTCGGACGAGCGAGCAAGCGGCCCTGACGATTGGATCTCACCATTCCTGGAAGCCGTGTACCCCATCCGCGATGGCGTGTACTCCATCTGAAATGGCGTGTACTCCATCCGCGATGGCGTGCACGTGAAAAAAAACACGTACACGTGAAATCGAGTTTTGTGCGTTTTTGTCCGACGATGACGTACGGGGACGTGAGCGACGAGCCACGGAACACCCGCGTTCCGGCGGAAGTGACACAGGATCAAATAGTTACGTCTCGTCAACCTCGCCGCCGACGTTGTTTGACCGTTTCGTTGTCTCGCCACCAGGCGGCACCAACGACGAATGTCGTAACAATCGACGTGACCAATAAGACCGGTTCACCGATTCGAGAAGGCAGCACGAGAATGAAATCGGCCAGATTGATGGCGATATGAAACAGGGAAACGAGGAGCAGGCTCTCGCCCGTTCGGTTGAACAGCCACGTGGCAACGCAAGATACCGGAATGATCGTGCCGACGAAGTAAGCCATGTAGCGCCACGGTTCGTCACTCCGTTGATATCCGACGGACGCCCAAGCCAGCGGAAGATGCCAAAGTGCCCAAACTCCGCCAACGATGACGCTGGATGCGAGAGGCGTCCATCGTCGTTGGAGAAGAGGCAGCAAGTATCCACGCCAGCCGATCTCCTCGAAGGGCACGAGCAGAACCATCAGGACGGTAATGCGCGCGATGGTCTCCGCTGGACGGAGAGCAACGCGCCATGATGCGCCTTGCGAAAGCAGGACACCGGCGACCGCAACCCCACGGACGGCGAATGGCAGCAGGATGGCAATCGCGTACCACCGGAACGGAAGTTTCCAACGGCTCAGCCGACGGAGCAGGGCCGCAGGAGTGACGGCGGAGCCAAGAACGGCACAAATAAGGGCGGCGGCAGCAGGACCGATGACGCCTGCGTAATAGATCACCCACGCAGCCGCACCCGACGGTCTGGTCGAGCCGAGGACCAGCGGTGTCCAAATTCCCCATGAGATCGCGAGCGCGAGAACCACGAATGAGAGGATCGGCGCCCGAGCGACAACTTGCGTCACGATAGGAGTGTATTCGAGATGAATATGGACCGGCTCGTGCCTATTGTGGGCGCCCAACGCTCAGCCCAGCGAAAGCGATGGCTCATGCCGTACACACATTACTACAACCACCATCGTGAACATTCGTCACTCGGCTACAATCCGCCGATCAGTCGCCTGGACCGGAACAACGTCCTGACACGCAACAGTTAGGTGGCTCACATCGCAGGCCGCGGCACTTCCAGCGTCTTGGGCCGCACCAGCGCCTGCTCCAGGAACGGCACGACCTCGTTCACCGGCAGCGGTTTGGCAAACAGCTACCCAGAAGCGCCTGGCCAGGCTCGAGGGCAGAGCCGAGGCTGTATCAGCTTAAGCTTGCCGTTTAGGCGCCCTTCTTAGATGAAGAGGGTTTCTGCGGTGGAGTCGGTGCCGGAGTTTTTCGTTTCTCCGGAGCAGGTGTGGTACGTCTTGCATTCGGAAGTATGACCGCTGCTGCCTTTAACGGGCCAATCTCTTCTCTGATCGCACGCACCGAGGCGTTCGCAACATCGTCGAAAGTGAAATGCCGCTTGAATAGCTTTTGCTTACGCTCAAGTTCCGCCGAAATGATGGTTGTTCCGTAAATCCGCAGAACGGCACGCTCTGGCGTGCCTGGAATGACGAGGTAGAGTCGTTCGCGAGATGCGACGGCGAGACCCACCGAAGCAAAGACGATCATGAGCGCGACAAGGCCGATTGCCCAAAACACAGCGTGTTCGCCTACGATAGCTTGCACAACATTGACGAGATTGGGGGTGCGCGCGTTTATTTGTTCTGCCCGTTCCAATTTGTCCTGGTATTTGCGACCGCGAATAAAAAGCGCGGGCATGATTAGCTCTAGAAGTAAGAACGCGCCGACAAACCCGTAGAGAGTTAGCCAAAGACGAAGCGGCGAAAACCTAAAAATAAGCGCCAAGGCGGTAACGAAGAACGCGATGATCGCGGCGGTGCCGAGTTGCCGACCGAGCGCGCTATCCGGCCACGGCATTCTGATCAGTAGATCTGCGATAGCGATGACGAATGACAGGGTCAGAAACACTGCTACAACTGCGATGAAGATGGACGACAGGTCGATACGGATTAGCTGAAATGGATATCCGTAAAATGTCGCCTGCCCCGCTTCGTAGGCGAAAGCACAAGCGTAAGCGGTTACCGTTATCGCCCCGAGCAGAAGCCCTTCTGACAGCGTCGATCTTTCCGTCATCACTCGGCCTCCGCGCAAGATTAGCAGATTCGAGGCATTACGAGTTTGCCGACGCCGTCGGCCTAGTTTAGTTCCAACGGTCTGCTCAGTATTGGTCGAATGGCAGGAGCCCACACCAAGGTCGACGTGCTCCATAGAGCTTTAGCGGCACAATCGAATGCGTGGTAGCTTGAAGCTCTATACGGCTGAGAAGAAAATCGATCGGCGTAGCCACCGAACACCTCACGTCCACGCGCGATGAACTACGACCCCGTAGGCCGCGGCACTTCCAGCGTCTTTGGCCGCACCAGCGCCTGCTCCAAAAACGGCACGACCTCGTTCACCGGCAGCGGCCTCGAGAACAGGTAGCCCTGCATCATGTCGCACGCGTAATGCTTGAGGAACGTGTACTGCTCCTCGGTCTCCACGCCTTCCGCGACGACCTTCAGCTGCAGCGTGTGCGCGAGGTTGATGATGTACGACACGATCGCGGCGGCGGTGTCGTCGGAGGTCACCTCGCGCAGGAACTCCTTGTCGATCTTCACCGTGTCGATCGGGAAGTGCTTCAGGTAGATCAGCGACGACTGGCCGGTGCCGAAGTCGTCGACGGCGATGCCGACGTTCATCGCCCGCAGCTCGCGCATCGTCTCCAGGCTCAGCTCGAAATTCTGCATCGCCGCGCTCTCGGTGATCTCGAGCTGAAGGTACTCCGGCGGGAGCCCGCTCTCCGCAAGCGCGGCGCGGACGACGTCCGCGAAATCGCGCTGCTGCAGCTGCACCGCGGAAATGTTCACGGCGATCTGCAGCATCAGCCCCTGCGCGTGCCACTCGCGGAGCTGCTTGCACGCCGTGCGCAGCGCCCACGCGCCCATCGGGATGATCATCCCGGTCTCCTCGGCCAGTCCGACGAACTCCGACGGCGCAACAATGCCGCGTACCGGATCGCGCCAGCGCAGCAGCGCTTCGACGGAGACGTACCGCCGGCGCGCGCGATCGAAGACCGGCTGGTAGTAGAGCTCGAGCTGGTCGCGCTCGATGGCGTGATGGAGATGTTGCTCGAGCGCGAGGCGGCGTACATAGCGCTCGTTCATGCTGGCCGTGAAGAGCTGGGCCTGATTGCGGCCGAGCTCTTTCGCGCGATACATCGCCGCATCGGCGCACTTGAGCAGCGTCTCCGCGTCGTCGCCGTCGCTGGGGAAGCAACTGATGCCGATGCTGGCGGTGACGAAGAAGTCGTGTCCTTCGACGCGGAGCGGCTGCGCGAGCGAGTCGAGGATCTTCCGCGCCACGCCGGCCACCGCCTCCGCGCTCACGACCTCGGGGAGGAGGATGCTGAACTCGTCGCCGCCGATGCGCGAGATCGTGTCCGACGCGCGCAGCGCGACCTGCAGCCGCCTGGCGATGTCCGCGAGCAGGCGATCGCCGAAGGAGTGTCCGAGGGCGTCGTTCACGAGTTTGAAGTGATCGATGTCGAGGTACATGACCGCGACGCCGACGCGGTTGCGTTTCGCGTGCGCGAGACTGTGCACGAGCCGGTCGCGGAAGAGCAGGCGGTTCGGCAGTCCGGTGAGCGAGTCGTAATACGCGCGATACTCGAGCTGCTTCTCCGTCTCCTTGCGCTGCGAGACGTCGCGGTAGTTGAGCACGATCGCGCCGACGCTCGGCTCGTGCAGTAGGTTCTGGCTGAAGCCTTCGAGCCAGATCCAATTCCCGTTCTTGTGGCGGAAGCGCAGCTCGCCGTGCATTTCGTGGTTCGGACTCCGCAGCGCTTCGGCGAAGACCTTGCGTGCTTCTTCCGCCTCGCGCGGATGGACGAAGTCGAACAGCGAGCGTCCGAGCATCTCGTGGTCTTCGTAGCCCAGGATGTGCTGCGTCGACGAGCCCACAAAGGAGAAGTGAATGTCGCCGTCGAGCAGGACGACTCCGCTCCAGCTCTTCTCCACGATCGTGCGGAAGCGCTGCTCGCGCTGTTCGAGCTCGCGATGCGCGCGCTTGCGGTCGGAGATGTCGCGGATGAACGCGGTGAAGGTGACGTCGCTGCCGCCGCCGGCCGGTGCGACCGTGATCTCGACCGGAAGCTCTTCGCCGTTCGCGCGGCGGATGATCGTCTCGACGAGGCATCCCTGCGGGAACGTGTTCATCGCGTAGTCCGGCAGGAGCGCGGCGCGGAATGGTTTGCCGATCGCCTCGGCCGCGGGGATCCCGAACGTGACCGCGGCTTCGCGGTTCCACTCGATCACCCGGAGCGCGCCGTCGACGGTGACGACGGCGTCGAGTGTCGTGGCGATGAGCTGCCGCAGGCGCGCCTCCGATTTGCGCAACGCCGCCTCGGTGCGCGCACGGGTGATGGCTTCGCCGACGATGTTGGCCGTCGCGCGGAGGAACGCGAGCTCGTATTCGGCGAAGATGCGGTCCTCGGTCGAGTAGGCGAGGATCACGCCGAACGTGCCGTGCAGCGTGCGGATGGTGACGCCGGCGCCGCTGCGGACCTGGTGTACGTGGCGGAGGTGCGACGCCTTGAAGCGGGTCTCGTCTTCGAGGTTGATGAACGTGATCGGGGTGTCGTTGAGGAGCGTGACCATCCCCAGCGATTCGTCCTCGTCCGCGTCGTGACGGCAG
This sequence comes from Thermoanaerobaculia bacterium, assembly GCA_035999335.1. Lineage (GTDB taxonomy): Bacteria > Acidobacteriota > Thermoanaerobaculia > Gp7-AA8 > Gp7-AA8 > QHVT01. The sequence goes on from DASYGV010000139.1 coordinate 84,108, forward strand.
TTGAGGAACGATTCGTTCATGCCGAGGGCGGCGCGGACGACCATCCGTCCGCCGGCCGTGAGCTCGAGCGCGCGGCAGTGCGCAACTTGCAGCGTCAGCTCGACGAGCGCGCAGGCCTGTCCGAGGAGGATCAGCGGATCGACGCCGGTGAGCGCGGCCTGGCCGAGCTCCGCGATCGCGGTCTCCTGCCGATGGCGCGCTTCGAGCTCCGCGAGCAGCTTCGCAAGCTCCGGGTCACGCGGCGCTTCCTGCGCATCGCCCGTGCGGACGAGGTGGAACGGCTTGACGTCGGACATTTTGCGTTCGCTGGAAAGCGAGTACAGCCGTTTGCAAGAAGTTCGCCGCGTTGAAACTTGACTGTGGAACCGGTTCCAGAGTTTACGTTGTCAGGCGATGAATGACGAGTTTTTCTCGGGCGAGCTCGCGAGGACCTGCGGCGTCAGCCCCGACACGATCCGCCACTACGAGCGGTTGGGCGTCCTGCCCGCCGCGGTGCGCGGAGCGAACGGGTATCGCCGCTTTCCGCGCGAGGCCGCCGGCCGCGTGATGCTCATCCGGAGAGCGCTCGCGATCGGATTTTCGCTCGCCGGGGTCGCGCGGATTCTGAGTCAGCGCGATGACGGCTCGCCGCCGTGCCGCGCCGTGCGCGCGCTGGCGGGGGAGAAACTCGACACGCTCGACCGCCGCATCGCGGAGATGACGGCGATGCGCGAAGACCTCGCGCGAATGATCGAGCAGTGGGACGTCCGACTCGCCGCGACGCGCGACGGCGAGGCGGCGCGATTGCTCGAAGAAGGAACGCCGGCGTCCTCGCCGGCTGGCCCGCAGGCGTCCTCGCCTGCGTTCTGCGGGGCGCCGAGGACGGCGCCCCGCCAGCCGGCGAGACGCCAGCGCTCCATGAAAGGTTGAATGACATGAACGTACTTCTGCTGATCCTTGCCCTCGCCGGTGATCCGGCGACCTGTCCGATGCACGCGAAGCACACTGCCGTCGACGAACGCGGCGATCGCGTCATGGGGTTCTCTCACGAAAAGACGAAGCACTCGTTCAAGCTGCACGACGACGGCGGCGCGGTCGAAGTGCGTGCGAACGACGAGTCCGACGCGGAGAGCGTCGCGGCGATTCGCGCGCATTTGAAGGAGATCGCAAAAGACTTCACCGCCGGAAACTTCGCGAAGCCGAAAGAGATCCACGACCGCGAGCCCGATGGCGTCGCGGTGATGAAGGAGCTCGGTCCGCGCGTCACCTACGTTTACGAAGAACTCGAGAGGGGAGCGCGCGTGCGCATCAAGACGACCGAAGCGCGCGGCATCGACGCCGTTCACGAGTTCCTCCGCTTCCAGATCGAAGATCACCGCACCGGAGACTCCGCTCATTTGCACTGAGCGCAAAGTGTGATTCAGCTCACGTGCGGTCTACAGGGCTCGTGTAAGATCCAGACCTCAAAGATCCACAGCGCAAGTCGCGAAAAGGGGGCGTACCGCCCCCTTTTTCTTTTCCCGGAGGACGGATGAAGAGGCTCTTGATTCTGACGATTCTCGGCGTTGCACTCATCGGCTGCAGCGGCGAGTCGTCGATCACGAGCACCTACGGTTCGTCGGCGATCTCGGGAGAAGTCATCGTCACTGGGATAACGAACACCAACCCTGCGGGCATCGAAGTCTCCGTGCGCGGCACTGGCATGACCGCGATCCTCGGCGTTGACGGACAGTTCGCGTTCGCGAACATCCCCGACGGCGCGGATCTCGATTTCCGCCGTGCGGAGGACGGGATCGACGCCTCGATTCGCGTTGACGCCAGCTCCGGGTTCGTGACCGTCGACCTGACCGCGAGGAAAGCCCGCCGGCGCAGCGGCGCCAAAGGCGGCGCACCCGCAACCGGTCGGCCCGTGCGCGAATACGAAGGGACGGTCCTGAGAGCGACTGCCCGGGAACTGGTGATTCTCACCGCGAATAAGCAGGAAGTGACGTTCATCCTCACCGCCGACACGGTCATCCGCAGGAACAGCACGACCTTCGATCTCCGGCAGATCCTCGTCGGGCTGATCGTGCAGGTGACGGCGGTCCCGAACGCGGACGGCACGCACACCGCGACGCTGGTCGTCGTCCGGAGCAGGGCAGGAAGCTGAGTTCCAACGACTTACGGGCGTTGTATCCGGCCCGTGGACGTGGCGCGTTTCCCCCGGAGCGCGCAGGGTGGAGGACCCGGCGGTTTCGACCGCCGGGTCATTTTTATTGATGGCAGGACTTTCCGACAAATGCATGCCGAGGCATTTCCGTAATTTCCTGTTATCATCGCCCGCAGTCCGTGCACCCAAAGTGTTTGCCCTGGGCCGTTTTGCGCCCTGGTTCGTGACATATTAAGGAAGGCCAGCGATGACCCCGAGTCGAGTCGTTCGCGTATTGATTGCTTTTCTGTTCCTGATCTTCATTTCGTCGGCCGCGACTGCCGCGACCACCGAGTTCCGGGTTCTCTTCGACGTCGACTCCGATCCTGACACCGGTTGCGATGTCAATGGAATGGACGGCGTGGACCTGGTCCTGGTTACGCAGGTGACCGAGGGCGACCCGATGCGCGTGACGCGCACCCATCGCCAGCACTGCATGGGCTCGGTCCTCGGCTCGCCGATGGACATCAACACCGAAGGGTGGGGCGCGGGCTGGAACCCGACCAAAAAGCTCCTGACCTTCGAGACACGCATCCCGTTCATGGCCTTCGGTTCGCCGGACATGCCGTCTGGCATTCAGGCCGGCTTCGACGCGACCCGCACTCCTTCGGAGCAACTCGCGCTCGTCAACGCGGACAACACGCCGATCATCATTCCGCCTCCTCCGGTGCGCCGCCGCGGAATCGGTGTCGGCCCGGACCGTCACATCACGATGGATGGCAACCTCGCCGACTGGGGCGCCATCAGCCCGATCATCATCGGCCTTGCGAGCAACGGCACGGACAACCTGCGCCTGCTGCGGATCATGGCGTGGCCCGATCCGAACGACAATCATCTCTACTTCGCCGTCACCGCATACCTCGGCAGCGACCATCCGTACGCCGACGACAACATCTATCCGCGCCTGCCCGACGAGAGCCTTTCGGTCCCTGCGCCGGGCGTCCTCGACAACGACGGCATTCCGGGCAACGCGCCGCTGACGGCCGAGAAGGTCAGCGATCCTTCCCGCGGCACGGTGACGCTGAACCCGGACGGAAGCTTCACCTACTCGCCGACGCACCCGCAGCTCCTGACCTCCGACGAGTTCGAGTACAAGGCCAAAGGCGCGGGCAAGGAATCCAACATCGCGCGAGTCATCATCCAGGTCGATCAGAACGAGGCTCCACTGTGCTCCGGCCTGCCGCACCCGAACGCGCCGTGCCCCGACTTTTACACGACGCCTGAGGACACTCCGAAGGTCGTCCCCGCTCCGGGCGTGCTCGAGAACGACAAGCACGGCGACAAGCTCGAAGTGACGAGTAACACCCAGCCGTCGCACGGGACGGTCGTCTTCAACGCCAACGGCGACGGCGGCTTCACGTACACGCCGGACGACGACTTCTTCGGCACGGACACCTTCACCTACACGGCCACGAAGAAGCAGGGCGCACCTCCGGGCATCGGCGGAACTGCCACCGTCACCATCACCGTCACGAACGTGAACGACGAGCCGTCGTTCACGCCCGGCCCCTCGCCGGTGACCACGACCGCCAGCAGCGGTCCGTACTCGCAGGGGTGGGCCACGAACATCAGCGCGGGACCCGGCGAGTCGGGTCAGTCGGTGAACTTCGTCGTCTCCAACAACAACACCGCGTTGTTCAGCGTCCAGCCGAAGATCTCGCCCACCGGCACGCTGACCTTCACCCCGGCGGGCTCGCAGGGAACGGCCACGGTCAGCGTCCGCCTCGAGGACAACGGCGGCACGGCCAATGGCGGCGATGACACGAGTCCGTCGGTGTTTTTCACGATCATCATCAGCTGCGGATCGATCACGGTCACGAATCCGGCCACGAACACAGCGACGGTCGGGGTGGCGTTCTCGCAGAACTTCACGCAGACCGGAGCCGTGGGCGGCGCGACCTTCACGACGTCCTCGACGCTGCCGGCGGGACTGACGCTGGCCACGAACGGCACCCTGTCGGGCACGCCGACGGAAGACGGGACGTTCCCCATCGTGGTCACGGTGACCGACGGCACCGGCTGCATGGCATCGGGTCCGACCTACAACCTGGTGGTGAATTGCCAGACCATCACGGTCACGAATCCGGCTAACGCCAACGGTACGGCGGCGTCGCCGTTCAGCGAGACCTTCACGCAGGCGGGCGGCAATGGCGCCACGACCTTCTCGCTCGCCTCGGGCACGCTGCCCGCGGGCCTGACGCTGGCCGCGAACGGAGTGCTCTCGGGCACGCCGACGCAGACGGGCTCGTTCCCGATCACGGTCATGGCGACCGACGTAAATGGCTGCACGGGCACAGGCGCGACGTACAACCTGGTCATCGGCTGCCAGACGATTACCGTCACCAACCCCGCCAACGGCAACGGCACGGCGGCATCTCCGTTCAGTGAGACGTTCACGCAGACGGGCGGCATCGGCGCGACGACCTTCTCGCTCGCTTCCGGCACGCTGCCCGCGGGCCTGACGCTCGCGGCGAACGGAGTGCTCTCGGGCACGCCGACGCAGACCGGTTCGTTCCCGGTCACGGTCACGGCGACGGACTCGAACGGTTGCACCGGCACCGGCGCGACCTACACGATCATCATCGGCTGCCAGACCATCACCGTCACCAATCCCGCGAACGCGAACGGCACGGTGAGCGCGCCGTTCAGCGAGACGTTCACGCAGACGGGCGCCATCGGCACCGCGACGTTCACCACCGCGAGCACGCTGCCCGCGGGCCTCACGCTGGCGGCGAACGGCACTCTTTCGGGGACGCCGACCCAAGACGGCACGTTCCCGATCGTCGTCACCGTGACTGACAGCAACGGCTGCACGGGCACGGGCGCGACGTACAACCTCGTCATCGGTTGCCAGACCATCACGGTCACGAACCCCGTCAACACCGGCGGCACGGTCTCGGCCGGCTTCTCCGAGACCTTCACGCAGACCGCGGCGGTTGGCGGCGCGACCTTCACGCTCAACAGCGGCGTCCTGCCGACCGGACTGACCCTCGCGACCAACGGCACGCTCTCGGGCACGCCGATGGAAGACGGGTCGTTCCCGATCACCGTCCTGGTGACGGACGGCAACGGCTGCACG
>DASYGV010000145.1:0-56180 GCA_035999335.1 Thermoanaerobaculia bacterium
GAACTTCAAGAGGCGGCTGAGCGCGATTGTGGATACGATCTAGGAGCAATGGCCTTACCTTTAGGCGTGGACATGCGCCGGAGGCGCTCCAGAGGGAAGCCGGTGGCGAGCGCAACGCGCCGCCACCGGGAACGTGGGCCGGGGAGATGCGCCCCGGCAGGGGCGATAGACGTTTCTCTGCCACCCCTCCGGGGCGGAATGTTGTGCGCGACATCCTCACCGGTGGCGGCGCATTTTGCGCTCGCCACCGGCTACCCTCTGGAGCGCCTCCGGCGCATGCCCTCATCCTAAAGTTAGAGTCATTGGATCTAGGAGAGCGGTGGCTCGGTCACCGCACTCCTGAACCGCTCCCAAACCATGCACACCGTCATCAAACAACGCACCGGCCTCGCGAGCCTGAACCTGCGCGAGCTCTGGGAGTACCGCGAGCTCCTCGGCTTCCTGGCTTGGCGCGACGTGGTCGTCCGCTACAAGCAGACTTACATCGGCGCGGGGTGGGCGTTCATCCGGCCCTTCCTGACGATGGTCGTCTTCACCGTCGTCTTCGGCGTGATCGCAAAGCTTCCCTCGGACGGCGTGCCGTATCCGATCCTCACCTTCACCGCGTTGCTGCCGTGGCAGTTCTTCGCCACCGCGTTTGCGGAGACGGCCAACTCCGTCGTCGGCAACGGATACATGATCACGAAGATCTACTTCCCGCGCCTGATCCTTCCGCTCACGTCGATGGCCGTCGCCTTCGTCGACTTTCTGGTCTCGTTCTTCTTTCTGCTCGCGCTGATGCTCTACTACCGCGTGACGCCGTCGCCGCGCATCCTGGCGCTGCCGCTCTTCACCCTTCTCCTCATCGCGTTCACGATCGGCCTCGGACTCTGGTTTGCGGCGCTGTACGTACGCTTCCGCGACATCCGCCATTTCATCCCATTCATCACCCAGCTCGGGATGTTCGTCTCTCCCGTTGCGTTCAGCAGCTCGATCGTGCCAGAGCGCTGGCGGCTGCTCTACTCGCTCAATCCGATGGTCAGCGTGATCGACGGCTTCCGCTGGTCGATCCTCGGCACGGCGCCGCTGTACGCGCCGGGCATGATGATCGGAGTCGCCGTCTCCCTGCTGCTCGTCGTCAGCGGTGTCTATTACTTCAAGCAGACCGAGCGCGTTTTCGCGGACGTGATGTGATGGGCGACATCGTCATCGCCCAGGGCGTGAGCAAACGCTATCGCCTCGGTACGCAAGCAACGGCCTATAACGTTCTGCGCGACCGCATTGGCGACATCCTTCGCGCGCCGTTTCGCAAGCGCGAGCCCGAGGCGGAAACGTTCTGGGCGCTGAAGGACGTGTCGTTTTCGGTCGGAGAAGCGGAAGTCGTCGGCTTGATCGGCAAGAACGGCGCCGGCAAATCGACCCTTCTCAAGATCCTCAGCCGCATCACCGAGCCGACCGAAGGACAGATCGATCTCCATGGCCGCGTCGCGAGCCTCCTCGAAGTCGGGATCGGGTTTCATCCCGAGCTCACCGGACGCGAGAACATCTACCTCAACGGCGCAATCCTCGGCATGCCCAGAAGCGAGACCCGTCGCAAGTTCGACGAGATCGTCGAGTTCGCGGGCGTCAGCAAGTTCCTCGACACACCGGTGAAGCGTTACTCGTCCGGCATGTACGTACGCCTCGCGTTCGCCGTTGCCGCGCACCTCGAGCCGGACATCCTCATCGTCGACGAGGTCCTCGCCGTCGGCGACGCCGCGTTCCAGCAGAAATGCCTCGGCAAGATGAGGAGCATCCGCTCCGAGGGGCGGACGGTGATCGTGGTGAGCCACAGCATGTCGACTATCTCCGCGCTCTGCCAGAAAGTGATCTGGATCGACGAGGGGCGCGTGCGGATGGTCGGGCCCACCGGGCAAGTCGTGACGAGTTACATGTCCGAGGGAGCGAAGAACGAGATTTCGTGGACGCCGCGGCTGCGCGAGCCGTTCCCACTCAACTACGACACCGTGTTCGTCGCGCGCGGCGATACCGGCGAGTCGATCGATCCGATTCCCGGCGACGTGCCGATCGACGTGAATCTCGAGTTCACGATCGACCAGCCGATGACACCGGGACACCTCGAGGTTCGCGTTGGCTCCGATACGGGCGAAGTCCTCTTCACGTCCACCAGCGCCGACCACCTGCCGGAGCACAGTCATGCCTGGACCGTCGGCTCGCACCGCTTCCGCTGCCGGATTCCGGCGAACACCCTCCTTCCCGGCGTGTATCACGTGTCCGTCACCGAGCCGCGAGGGGGCTTCATCCTTCTGCGCGACAACATCCTCTCGTTCACGGTGAGCGAAGAAAACAACCTCTTTGCGCGCGACGGCCGGCCGGGCAAGATTGCACCGCTTCTGCATTGGACGTTGAACGCTTAACACGGTCGCGGTGATCGAATGACACTGATCTCGATCGTCGTTCCGAGCTACAACCAGGGCGTGTACATCCGCGAGACGCTCGACTCGATCCTCGCGCAGGACCATCCCGATCTCGAAGTGCTCGTGATCGACGGCGCGTCGAAGGACGAGACCGTGGACGTGCTGCGGTCGTACTCCGCACCGAACCTGCACTGGTGGTCGGAGCCCGACAAGGGCGTGGTCGAGGCGGTGAACAAAGGGCTCGCTCGCGCGAAGGGCGAGATCATCGGCATTCAGAGCTCGGACGATCTGTACCTGCCAGGAGCGCTCGCGGCGATCGCGAAGGAATTCGCGAACGATCCCGAGCTCGCGCTCGTGTACGGCGACGTCGAGTACATCGATGCGCAGTCGCGGGTCACGAGCCGCACGGAGCTGCCCCCGTTCGACCTGCACCAGTACATCGGCAAGATCGTCTACATCCCGCAGCCTTCTGCCTTCTTCCGCGCGAGTGCGATGCGCGCCGCCGGGCCGTGGCGCGAGGACATCAGCTACGCCGCGGACGCGGAGTTCTACCTGCGCATCGCGCGAAACGGCAAGGCGAAAAAGATCGATTGCCTGCTGGCGCGCTACCGCTATCACGACGCGCAGCGGGACAAGGAGGGCGTGCGCGTCCCGCGCGACTGGGCTAAGGCGATCGAGCCTTACACCCGCGACCGCGACGCCCGCATCCGCCGCCTCGCCCGCGGCGGCATCTGGTTGGTGCGGCATCACTACACGCCTCCGTCTCGATGGCTTCTCCGCACGTGGTACGCGTACCGGATGCTCCTGACGAATCCGGCCTTGTGGACATGGATGGACCGGCGGGATCTGCTGCCGGCACGCTACCCGATCTGGCGATTTCTCTCGCGTCTGAAACGACGGCTCGGCTTCCGACCCCGCGGAGCCTGAGGCGGCCACGGGCCGCTGCGCTGGTTGCTCCGCCTTACGGCACGATGCCCGTCGAGCCACAATCTGCGGCTTCGTGCGGCGCAGCGCGCCTGATCTTTGCGATGAGGGGTTGTTTATCGCCTCAGCGCCATCACGATCGCTCCTCCCGCAGCAGGCGCGCGATTCGCTCGCGCGGCGGGATCGACTCGAGCGCGCGATAACGAGCGACCGCTTCATTCGACTCGCTCCATTTCCCCGGTTGAAACGGATGATGCAGGTGGATGATCGGCAGATATCCGAACGCGTACACCTTCTCCGTCTCGGCGCGGTCCCAAAAATCATTGTCTTCGCCACCCCATCCAACAAACGATGGGTCGAAGCCGCCGATCGCGCGATACGCGTTGAGCTCCGCCGCAATGCTGCCGCCGCGTAGGTTCTGCACTACGGTCGTGGAGACGTCGGTGCGCAGTGCGCCGCCATCGAACACTCGCGTGGTCTCTTCGGGCGACAGATAGAAAAGAAACCGCTTCAGATCAAGAAAGGACCATCCTTCGCCGATCCGCTCCCGAACCTCGGCCGCGTACCGCGCCGGTACGAGCATGTCGTTGTCATGGCAGATCAACACGCTACTCCGCGCCGCGCGTGCGCCGACATTGAACGCCCAGGCGCGACTGTAGGGTCGGTCTGGCTCGACCATCGTGTGAACGTACCGGACCCACGCTGGAACTCGTTTCGCGATCTCCGGCGACGCCGACTGCTCGACGACTATGCACTCGATGGGGATCCCGCTTTGTCCGGCAATGCTGCGGAGTGTCGCCAGAAGGTGCGGAAGACGTTCGATGCCGCGGTGTCCGATCAGGAACGAGACCTCAGGAGCCGCGGTCTCGGCGGGTGCATCGCGCATCACGATGGGCCAATCTTCAAACGCGCGCCGCATGAGGCGTGCACCGGTGGATGGAAACACTTTCGCAATGTGCAAGTCGGAGGTGAACCGCCATTCGCACCGCACGCCGCGACCGTCAGTCGTGATCCGCTCGTTCCGGTTGCGGATCTCCAGCCATGCGCCGCGGATACGCCGTTCGTACGCAGGCCAGTCAAGAACGATCGCGCCGGCGCGAAGCCGTAAGCTGCGAAGCAGCGACATTCGCAACGGATTGTACGAGTTCCGTCCGTCGAACCGCGCATCGTGCGACTCGTCGTCGCGCAACGCGCGCTCACGGCCAACCAACGCTGCGGCTGTGCCGGCTAGCAGAGCGCTGGCACGTGTGCGAAGATCGTGACCGAAGAGAGAGGGAGCTAGATCAAATATGTCTTCTGGTGCGCAACCAGTCATGAATATCCTGGTGACCGGCGGCTTCGGTTTCATCGGAAGCCATCTGGTCGAGCAACTGGCCCGACAGCATCCGAACGACCGCATCCACGTGGTCGACAACTTGTCGTCAAGCCCCCTGCGCCTTGACCGGCTGCTGCATGAGATGGGACCTCTCTCCAACCTGACCTATGAGATCGGATCTATCCAAGATCAGGCCGCCGCTCTATCCAGCGTGACCTGGTCGCAGATCTACCACCTGGCCTCCATCGTCGGTCCGGCCGGAGTCCTGCCTTTCGCTGGGCGAATCGTGAAGTCCATCGTCGAGGACACATACCTGCTCATCGATCTGGCGCTCCGCGACCGGGCTCGGCTCCTCGACGTGTCGACATCCGAGGTGTATGGCGGGGGGCAGGAGGGCTATTGCCACGAGTCCCTTCCCAAGATCATCCCCGCCAAAACGTCCGCACGAACCGAGTACGCGATCGGAAAGCTCGCGGCAGAGACTGCTCTCGTGAACCTCGCGAAAGTAGCTGACCTCGATGCCGTGATCGTGCGGCCATTCAACGTGTGTGGACCTCGTCAGTCCGGACAGGGAGGGTTTGTGCTGCCTCGTTTCATCGGTCAGGCCATGCGGGGCGAACCTCTGACCGTCTTCGGCGACGGAAGCCAAATCCGCGCATTCACTCACGTGAAAGACGTCGTTAGTGGCGTGCTGGCGGTCATGCGTAGTGGCCGATCCGGTGCGGTATACAACATCGGTCATCCTGGAAACAAAACCACGATCGGCCAACTCGCCGACTCGGTCATCAAGACCGTCGGCTCCTCCAGCACGATCGTCCATGTGGACCCGAAGAGCCTGTATGGTGACCTCTACGAGGAGGCTAACGACAAATATCCTGATTCGTCGAGAGCGATGACGGAGCTGGGTTGGAATCCGAGCTTCGGGGTCGAAGAAACGATTCGAGATACCCACCAATATCTCAGTGGCGTCGAGGAGTCGCAAAGACGGCAGCTGACGGCCGAAGAGCGTGGCGACCGCGGTGCATAAGGGGCTGTCCATTTCCGTGGTGATGCCCGCGTACAACGAGAGCGCAGGTGTACGGGCGACCGTCGAGGATTTCATCAACCAACCCTGCGTTGATGAGGTGATCGTCGTCGACAACAACTCCACGGACGGCACGGGGGAAATCGCGGCTGCGGCGGGTGCCAAAGTGATCCGCGAGCTCCGCCAGGGATACGGGTTTGCGTGTCGCGCGGGCCTCGCTGCCGCCCGAGGGGACCTGGTCGTACTGACGGAGTCCGACAATTCGTTCTACGCGGACGATCTGGAGATCATGCTGCCCTACATGCCCTACTTCGATATCGTCAAGGGGGCACGGTCCAATCATCACCTGATCACGGACGATGCGGATTGGACGTACGGTCTGCTTCTTGGAAACTGGTTCGTCGCCAAGTATCTTCAAGTGCTCTACTTGTGGAAGCGAAGCGTCGATGACGCGAGTTTCCGGGAGGTCGGGGGTACGTTTCGGATCATCCGTCGTGAAGCGCTCGACGTGATCCTGCCTCTCTTGACAGAGGGCCAGAGCGCCCTGCTACCGGATATGGTCACAATCGCCCTGCGCAAGAATCTCCGGCTGCTCGAGATCCCTGTGCGCTACCGGAGGCGGCTCGGGGAGTCGAAAATCACGGGAAACCGTTTTCGGGCCTTCCTGCTTGCGCTGCGGATGGCTCGCATCATTACTCATAACCGCTGGCGGTCGCTTTGAGAAGCTTCAAGGGCTGATTCGATGGCGTCTACGTCGCACTTCGGGTCGCGGGTCAGCCCCCACCTTCGCCGGGCGGCAGGATTGGTTGTGGTTCTGACTGCGCTGTCATGGTTGGCGCGACCTTCGGGCCGATTCTGGAGCCTCCCGAATGATTACACGGCCACCTCATTGGGCGTTGCCCTGAACGTGCAACGCTGGATGGAAGTGGGCCATAGAGACGTCTCTACATTCCAGAACTTCCATTACACAATCCCCCTGCATCTGGTCAGCTGGGCCGCTCTGCGTCTATCCAGTCCTTCCAACGAGTCTCTAGTCGCTCAAAATCTGCGCGACCCCACGAGTTTCGCTCGATGGAACCGGCGGTTCACGCTCATGCTGACGTTCTGCGGAGCCGCAGTTGTGTGGTGGCTCGCGCGGGCAAGCGGTGTTTCGTGGGCCGTGCTGGCGGCTCTGAGCTTCTTCACTGCGGACTCAGCGCGCTTATATGGCCTCGTGCTGCTCGGGAACGACAGCTTCGCATTGCTCGGCGCCGCAATATTCTTCGGGGCCGCGCTGACGACTCTCGAGAGACGCTCCGCTACCGCGTGGTTTTTGCAAGGAGTCCTGGCCGGGGCGACGTTGTTCCTGAAACTCAATTACGTTGCTTGGGCCTTGGGCGGACTGGCGTGCTTGGCCTGGCTATGGTGGCGCGAGTCTCTCGACCGGCACGTCGTTCGACGGTTCTTCCTTGTCTACGTGGCTGGGATGTCCGTCGCAGTTGTCCTCATTGGCTGGCTTTTCTTTGGGTTGACCGGACTGGGACAGCTCCTTCGCACGCATGCCGGGATTTTCCTGCACACCGGCCGGTACGGAAGTGGGGACACGGGAATCATCGATCTACGCCAAGCAGTCAGCACCATTACTTGGATCCTACGGAGCCCTGACATCTGGTTCGTATCCGCGATCTGCGCCAGTGCCGCTCTCTGGTTGATTTGGCGCAGGCGTGGCGACGAGACCTGGATGAAGGGGGCGGCGCCAATAGCGATTTGGATCCTGTCGGCGACGGTCATCACCTATCTTGCAGCAATTAAACACTGGGATAATCACTATGTGCTGCCGGCGACAGCCACCTTACCGGTGTTGATTGTGTGGCTGGAGCGATGGAGTTCTTCACGAATGCAGCTTCTCATAGGTGGTTGCATCGTGGCGTTGCTGGTGCGTGGAGCGATTCTAACGGTCGCGGAGACCCAGCACCGGGCTGCGGTAACCGCTGCGGACGTTCGAGATGGGCGTCGGATGCTCGACCTGCCCCTGGCACCCGGCCAGGTGCGGTTATGGTCCTGGAGAACCGGAGGCGTGCAGTCGCTGGCGTTGACGGCCGAATGGAACAGTGCAACAAGGGGCGCCTATCAACAGACCCTTCGAGAAGTTTGGCCCGCGGACCGCCTCTACGACATCTGGCAAGATGAGGTTGACCCCGTCATTGGACAAAAGGGGCGACCCCCTTCGCAAGCAGAGTGGAAGTACGCGGCGTTCGCGAGAGGCGTATTTCCTACGAAGGAAGCGCTACCGGGTTACTTCCAGCGCTGTGGAGAGATCATCGACAATCGCGGGTTCGAGCTGCTCCTTGTCGTCGAGAGGAAGACGACGAACCTGTCGTCAGGTACGCAAGATCTTTGCGATGACAGATGAGCGCTCTCGTCTCGACGATCATTCCCGTATTCAATCGCTCGACGATGCTGCGCGAGGCGATCGACAGCGTGCTCGCGCAGACTTACCGGCCGATCGAAGTGATCGTGGTGGACGACGGCTCCACCGACGAAACGGGAGACGTGGCCGATGCGCTGGCAGCAAGACATTCGGAAGTACGGGTCATTCATCAGCAGAACGGCGGCCCCGGCCTTGCGCGCGAGGCCGGGCGGCTGCTTGCGCGCGGAGCGTACATCCAGCATCTCGACAGCGACGACCTGCTCCTGCCGCGGAAGTTCGAGGTACAGGTAGCGGCACTGGAGGCGTCGCCGCACTGCGGAGCGGCGTATGGATGGACGCGGTTTCGGCGGACGAATGGAACGGTCGAGCCGCAGGCGTGGAAGCGCAGCGGCGAGCGGATCGAGACCCTGTTCCCGTCCATGCTCACTTCGCGCTGGTGGGACACGCCGACCCCGCTTTACCGCGCCGCGGTGATCGCCGCCGCCGGACCGTGGACGGACCTGCGCGTCGAGGAGGACTGGGAGTACGACTGCCGCATCGCCTCGCTCGGCGTGCGCCTCGCGTACGTCGAAGAGTGGGGCTGCGAGGTTCGCGAGCGCGGAGCTCCGTACATCGCACCGGCTCATTTGCGCGACCGCGCCCGCGCACACCTGCTCATGCTCCGGCACGCGCGCAACGCCGGCCTCGAGAACGAGTCCCCGGAAATGCAGTTCTTCGCGCGCGACCTCTTCCATCTCGCCCGGCAGTGCGGAATCGAGGGTCTCGCGGAAGAGTCCCGTCAGCTCATCGCCGCGGCACGATCGATCTCGAACGCGCGCGATCTGCGCGCGTACGACCTCGCCGGAAAAATGATCGGCTTCGGCCGGGTCGCGCGCGGGGCAAGGTGGCTCGAGCGACTGCGCGGTCACGTACGCCAGGCATAGAGCGTCTCGATCACCCGGTCCTGATCAGCGACGGTCAGGCTGTTGTACAGCGGCAGCCGAAGCAAGCGGTCGCTCACCGTTGCCGTGACCGGGCACGCGCCGACGCTCGCCCCAAGCCTCAGACCCATCTCTGACGCATTCAGCGGAAGATAGTGAAAAACGGCGGAGATTTCGTGCTGCCGTAGCCACAGGATCGCGTTTTGTCGGTCCTCGAGCGATGGGAAGAGTACGTAGAACATGTGGTACGGCTGCTCGCAGTGCTCCGGCACGACCGGCAGTCGCACCCCGTGACGCGTCGCCCATTCCGGCAGTGCCTCGGCATATCGCTCCCACACTGCCTTCCGCTTCGCCTGAATGACCTCGGCCATTTCCAATTGTCCGACGAGATACGCTGCCAGCAAGTCCGACGGCAGGTAGCTCGAACCGATGTCGACCCATGTGTACTTGTCCACTTGGCCGCGGAAGAACCGGGAACGGTTCGTCCCCTTCTCGCGAATGATCTCGGCGCGCTCGACCAGCGCCGGGTCGTTGATCACCAGGGCTCCGCCCTCGCCGCAGTTGATGTTCTTCGTCTCGTGAAAGCTCTGCGTGGCCAGACCGCCGAACGTGCCGAGGGGCTTGCCCCGGTATGTGCCGAACAGGCCGTGGGCGTTGTCTTCGACGACGGCTAGACCGTGTCTGCTAGCGATCTCGCCGATCGCGTCCATTTCGCAGCCCACGCCGGCGTAGTGCACCGGCGCGATCGCGCGCGTACGCGGCGTAATCAGCGACTCGATCTGCCGCTCGTCGATGTTCAGCGTGTCGGCTCGTATATCGGCGAACACCGGCTTCGCACCTCGAAGCACGAAGGCGTTGGCCCCGGAGACGAACGTGAACGAAGGCAGGATCACCTCGTCTCCATCCCGGAGGTCGAGCAGAATCGCCGACATCTCGAGGGCGTGCGTACACGATGTGGTCAGCAGCACCTTCGCGTTCCCGCCGAAAAGCGCCTCCAGCATCGCGTTCGCCCGCCTGGTGAACAGGCCGTCGCCGGAAATATGGCCGCCGTCGATCGACTGCCGGACGTACTCCAGCTCACGCCCTTCGACGGACGGTTTGTTGAACGGAATCGGATTCAAGACGTTCCCCAGATGTAGTGTGGCGCGTCGTCGCCGGTCATGAAGAGCAGATCGAGGACCGACACCTGCGGATCGTACGGCGGATGGAGCTGCGGATACTCGGGATAGCGATACTCGATGAATTCGAGAGCGATGCCGGCTTCGGCGAACGCCTCCGCCTCGATGTAGCTCTTCGCCGACGGTCCGCTGAGATATTCGCTGCAGCCGAAGTGCTTCGTGATTGCCACCAGCCGCTCCGTCTTGCCGCCCGCAATGCCCAGTTCGGACGATCGGACGAAATGCGTCGCGGTGATCCCCAACATCGCCGCCAGCTCGATCGTCGTCGCAACCGTCAGCTCCGCAAGCAGGGACGGAGGGTCCGCGTAAACACGCTCGAGCCACGGCAGCAGCTCGTCGAAATGCGGCGCGTGCGCATAGTTCTGACGCAGCGTCGAGAGATGCTTGCGCGGCCACTCCGTATCGCGGCTCACCCTCACATCCTTGATGGCGATTCCTTCAGTCGCGCCGCGGCTGAGCACCGGGATCGTCAGCCATTGTGAACCCTGCGGCGTCTTGATGCGGTTGCGGTTGCGCCAGCCGTGCTTGTCGTATTGGACGTCGTCGTAGAAAACGAAGATGTCCGCGCGGTGGATCAGATCGAAATAGCCGCGCCAGGGGACATACGACGGCTGCAGGATCACGCACCTCACTCGAAGTGCTCCAGCGCGGGAACGATCGGCAGGGAATCGTAGCGCGCGTCGCGGATCACGACGCGTCCGTGGTCGTCGTGCTCCACCCGACCCTCCGCGTACCAGCGCAAGACCTGCAGAAACATCGGCTCGAGCCTCGAGTACATCCGCGCGCCGTATGTTAGGGGAGTGTCGTCCGCCATGACCTCCACCGCGGCCTGGGCGATGATCGGCCCGGCATCGACGGCCTCGACGACTTCGTGAACGGTAGCGCCGCCGATGCGGACCCCCGACGCGAGCGTCCGCTCGATCCCGCGCATTCCGGCAAACGCCGGCAGAAGGGCGGGATGGACGTTGATGAGCCGCGGCGAGAGTGCCGTCACTGCTCTCGCCGGCAGAATCCGGTCGAACGTCAGCGCGACCAGGTGGAGGTCCGCGGCGATCAGTCGCTCGGTCAGCTGCTCGTCGAACGCGGCGCGGTCGCGAGAGTCGAGGCGCACGGACGCGATTCCGTTGGCCGCTGCAAAATCGTCCAGATCGCTCGCCGACTTCGTCTCCAGGATCAGCAGCGCAGGTTGGATCCGAAGATCTTCGCGGCGGCGTACCGCCGCACGGAACAGCGAGCCGTTACCCGAGACGCAGAAGCCGGTCCGGAAGCTCATGAATGCGGCGCGCCCACCATCTCCTTCACCACATACACCGGTCGTTCGATGCTGCGATTGAAGATGCGCGCAAGATACTCGCCGATGATGCCGAGAGCGAAGAGTTGCGCGCCGGCGAAGATGGCGATCACCGAGGCCAGAAACGGAAATCCGGCGACACTGCTGCCGACGATGAAGTAGTTGACGACGACGTACACGAGGACGCCCACGCCGAAGAGCGTGAAAAAGAACCCCAGCGAGCTGGCGAACCGGAGGGGGGCCGTGCTGAACCCGGTCAGCATCAGCATGGCCTGGTTGAACAGCTTCGGAAGCGTGTAGTTCGAACGGCCGTAGGCGCGCGGCTTGTGTACGACCTGCACCGCCGCAAAGCGACTGGTCCCCCACGACAGCAGCACGTCCAGAAGAAGCTGCGGGCTCGAATACGTCTGGAAGGCTTCGCGCAGATCGGTGCGGAAGGCGCGGAAGGCACCGATGTCCACGATGGTGTCGATGCGCATCGCGCGAGCCATGGCTCCCTTCGTGACTCGCGACAGAAAGTTCCGCCACAGACCGTGCTGCATCACGCCGGGCGTTCCATAGACGACGTCCGCTCCCTGATCGAGCCGCGCGAGCAGCTTGTGGATCTCCTCGGGTGGATGCTGCAAGTCGTCGTCCATCGTCACCGTGACCTTGAAAGCGGCTTCGCGGATCCCGGCCAGGAGTGCATTGTGTTGTCCGAAATTGCGAATCAGGTTCATTCCGCGCACGCGCGGCCGCGATTCGACCAATCCTCGGATCACGTCCCAGCTCCCGTCGCGGCTCCCGTCATTGACCAGAATGATCTCCCAGTCTGTTGTCAGCGATGGCAGCAGGCGCCCGAGCCGCTCGGTCAATTCCGCGAGCGACGTCTCGCTGTTGAAAACGGGGACCACCACGGAGATGCCGTCGCGCAGCACGCGTGGATCTTAACTCGACTTCTCCGGCATCCAGCGCGCGATACACTGCCGAGATGTCGTCAGATCCTGCCCGGCCGAACGCGAGCTACGAGCCGCGGTACTTCGCCATGCTGGCGCAGGTGGACACGACGCACTTCTGGTTCCGGGCGCGCAGCGGCATGGTGACGTGGGCGATGCGCAGACACTTCCAGTCGCCCCGAGCGGTGCTGGAGATCGGATGCGGCGCGGGAGGGACGCTGGCTCGGATTCGTGATGCTTTTCCAGACGCGGCGCTCGCCGCCAGCGATATCTACACCGAAGCTCTTCCATACGCTGCGAAACGCGTCCCAGGCGCGATGATCCTGCAGACGGATGCGACCGCGATTCCGTTCGAGAAGAGGTTCGACGTCGTGGTGGCGTGCGACGTGATCGAGCATATCGAGCGCGATGATCTCGCCTTGTCTCAGATGTACCGCGCTATCCGTCCCGGCGGCGGGATCGTGCTGACGGTGCCTCAGGACCCGCGTCTCTGGAGCGCATGGGACGAGCTCGGTCATCACCAACGGCGCTACACACGAGACGAGCTGGTGCAGAAAGTGCGGGCCGCGGGATTCTCCGTGGAGTGCGTTCTTTCGTTGTTTTCGCTGCTCTATCCGCTGATGCGCATGACTCGTGCGCGGGCGCGAACTCACTGCGCCCCTGAAGACGAGTTGCTCATCTCCCGACCGGTGAACTTCATCCTCAACCGAGTCATGGATGTGGAGCGGCTCCTCCTCCGCAGCGGGATCGACTTTTCCTTCGGCGGCTCGCTGCTGCTCGTGGGGCGGCGCACATGAGCCGGCATCGCGCGATCGCGCTTCTGCTCGTTCTGCAGGCCGCGTATCTCGTCTTCATGCTCGTCTTCGGTCGTTTCATCGCCGGCGATGAGATCGCGTACAAAGCGGCTGGCCGCGAATGGGCCCGCAGTGGGACATTCGCCGCGCCCGAGCTGCGCGGGTACGCCGCGTGGCTCGACCCGGAGCATCCCGAAAGGCTCGGACGTGGGTTCGCACCTCCGATCTACACATTCAGCTTCGGACTGTTCGTGAAACTGGTGGGCTTCAACCCGATCACGAACGTTGCCTACGACGCGCTGATCCACCTCGCCCTCGGATGGGCAACCTTCGCTCTTGCGCGTGCGCTCGCGCCGGATCTCGCGTACGGCTACGCCGTCGCAACAGCAGTAGCAACGCTTCCTCTCGGCGTTCCCGGCCGTCCCGACGAACTGGGGGCAGTGCTCGCGATGTTCGGATCCGCCGTCCTGCTCCGCGCCGTCACCACGAAGCGAGCCGTGATCGCCGGGGTCCTGTTCGGCCTGGCCGCGGGAACGAGCCTCGTCTCGCTGGTCCTCGGCGTCTGGCCGCTGCTTGCCTTCCTTCGCGAAAAACGCCTCGGCCTGCTGATCGCGTTCGGGATCGTGACCGCGACCGCGTTCGGGATCGTCATGATGCCAATGGTGATCATCATGCCCGACGGCATTGCGCAATTGTCGCGTCACGCCGGCGATTCGGTGCGATCGACTTACGCGTATGCGTTTGCGAATGGGTGGCGCTACGGTCGCCATCACTATCTCTCCGCCCTCGCCGGAATGCTCGTGGCGGCGGCAGGTCTGTTCCAGGCGTTCCGCTCGCGAACGGTCGGGAGCTGGATGGCGCTCTGGGGACCGCCGCTCGTTGCACTCGCCGTGTTGGTCGCGATGGTGCCGACGAAGCACTATTACTTCTGGATGATCGTTCCCTCGCTCTACGCAGCGGCGGCGGTGACTCTGGCAGCACTTCGGTGGCCGCGGTTCGTGTGGGTCTCGCTCGTTGCGCTCGTCGCGCTGGTCTGGCTGGCGGCTGCTTCGCGTTTCGCGCTGACGTCAACGATTCGGGCAACACTCCCCCCCGATCAACGGATGCAACACAACCTTCGCGTCATTCACAAACTCGTTCCATCCGGCGCGGGAGTGCTCACATACGACTTCTGGCCGGCTCTGATGAATACCCACGAGACCTACTCCACGGACGCCGCCTTCCCGCCGTGGGAACAAATCGATTACGTGATTCTCACCGGCAACGGCTCGGGAGCTCCCGGCAAGCCGCAGACATTGCTGCCCGAGCAGCAACGCTACGTCGACGAGCACTACACGGTCATCCAGGACCACCTGAACCGTACGCCGTTCCGCATCGGACCGCTGACGACAAACAGCGCATGGGGGTACGGGCCGCTGATCCTGAAGCGCAAATGAATCCCGAAGTTTCCATCGTGATGAGCGTCTACAACGGCGGCGCGCGGCTCCGCGCAACCGTGGAGAGCGTCCTCGCTCAGACGGACGAGAACTTCGAGCTGATCGTGATCGACGACGGCTCGACGGACGAATCCGCGGCGATCCTGGATGCGATCGCCGATCCACGCGTACGCGTCGTCCATCAGGAGAATCGCGGCCTCACCCGCGCGCTCATCACCGGGTGCGAGATGGCGCAGGGACGCCTCATCGCACGCCAGGACGCGGGCGATCTCTCCCTGGCGCTGCGTCTCGCGAAACAGCGGCGTGCGCTCGATGCCGACCCGTCCCTGGCCTTCGTTTCCTGCTGGACGGAGTACATCGGCCCAGAGGACGAGCCGCTCTGGACGGGCCGCGGCACGGGATTCGCCGCAGAGCCGCGACACGTGCTCGACATGACAAAGGAATGGGGGATGGCCGACGGTCCGTCGCATCATGGATCGGTGATGTTCCGCGCCGACGCGTATCGCGATGCCGGCGGGTACCGCGCTGAGTTCCGCTACGGTCAGGACTGGGACCTCTGGTATCGACTCGCGTCATTGGGCAAGTTCCAGATGATTGCGGAACCGCTCTATGCCGCGCGGATCGAGCCCTCGTCGATCAGCTCGTCCGCGCGGCGTGCACAACAGGTGTTGGCAACGCTCTCCCTCGCCGCCGCGAAAGCACGCGCGGAAGGACGCTCGGACGCCGACATCGTGAGTCAGGCGGCCGCCATCCGGAAGTCTGGCTCCCCGCTCTGTGCGGAGGCCCGAGGCCTCTACTTCATTGGCGAGGCGTTGCGCCGCCGCGGAGACGCGCGCGCTCGTGGATACTTCCTCCGCGCAATCCGTTCCTGCCCGGCGCACGTGAAGGCGTGGCTCCGGTGCGCGCAGACGCTTCTCCGATGACACTCCGCATCCTCACCGTTGCCGACACGCCGCCCGACCCGAACCTCGGCGCGGCCGGCACGGAGCTCCGCACCGCTGAGGCGCTGCGGTCGCTCGGACATCATGTCGAGTCGATCTGGAACGACACCCTCGGACGGAAGATCGCGCACGGCAATCTTCATCTCCTCCTCGAGTTGCCGCGCGCGTACGAACGTGCGGTCGTCGATGCGCTGCGCCGCGCGGAGTACGACGTCGTGCATGTCAATCAGCCGCACGGATTCCGGGCCGCGCGCGCGGTCCATCGCATCAGTCCGAGGAGTGTTTTCATCCATCGCTCGCACGGTGTCGAGCTCCATGCCGACGAGGCGCTGCGGCCCTGGCGCGCGCGATTCGGCGGAGATGAGCGGAGGTTGGCTCTGCGCACCGCGTCGGCCGTCATCCGTCCCCTCCTCGCCCGCCACTCGTTCGCCATCGCCCGCGCTGCCGACGGCCACATCGTTTCGGCGTCGCTCGACGCCGACTTCCTCTCCAACCGCCTTGGCGTCGATCGCGCGAAGATCGCCGTGATCCCACAGGCCGCACCGGACGCCTTTGTCGCCGCGCCGGCACCTCCGATGACGTCCGAACGCCTGCCCCGCGTCCTGCACGTGGCGCAGTTCGCATTCTTCAAGGCGCCCATGATCACGGCCGCATCCATGAACCGTCTCGCCGCGGCGCGGGCGAACCTGCGGTTCACCTGGATCTGCGACCGCGCGCATCACGACGAAGTCCGGGCGCTCGTCAGCGAAGACGTCAACTCGCGCCTCGAGCTCCTCGGCTGGATGCCGCAGGAAGAGTTGCTCGCAGCTTACGACCGATCCGGCATCTTCCTCTTCCCCTCCTTCTTCGAAGGCTTCGGCAAGACGTTCCTCGAGGCCATGTCCCGCGGCCTCTGCGTCGTCGCCAGCGATGCCGGCGGCATGCACGACGTCATCGAGCACGGTCGCACAGGCGTGCTCGTTCCGCCCGGCGATGCCCAAGCCATCGCCGACGCCGCGACGGCGTTGCTCGACGATCCGACCCGCTCCGCGGCGATGAGCGTGGCCGCAGCCGCAGCTGCACGCGCCTATGCGTGGACGCGCGTCGCCCGTGAGACCGCGGCGTTCTACGTTTCCCGTCTCGAGGCCCGGCGATGAGGAATCGCATTCGCGCACTCCTGCCGCCGGTGATCTCTCGTCTGCCCGATCTGCGCGGACGCGGGCGGATGACTCTCTTCTTCGACCGGTTCCTCACCGATTCGAGCGATCCCCGGTCGTACGAAACGATCGGCACGCTCAACCGCGGCGTGCGGTTTCACTTCGACCTGCGGCCGTGGGGACAGAAGTTTGCCTACTACTATCGCGCCTGGGAGCAGGACTACATCTCGACGCTACGATCTTTGTACCGCGGGGGTTGGTTCATCGACGTCGGGAGCAGCCTCGGTCTGTACGTCGTCTGCATGGCAGAAACCGTTCGGAGTCACGGGGGCCGCATCGCCTCGATCGAGCCGGTGCCGTTCAACCGCGAAAGGCAGCAGGTCAACGTGAACCTCAACGGCGCTGAAGACGTCGTCGAGCTCGCTGACGTTGCACTCGGCTCGGGACCGGCCGTCGTCCGATTGAAAGTCGATCCCGAGCACGCGGACAACAACGCATTCATCAACGAAGAGGGCGACGTCGAAGTCGAAGTCGTGGCCTTCAACACGCTGTGCGAGCAACGTGGCTGGCGACCGATCGGTGCAATGAAAATCGACGTGGAAGGCTACGAACCGATGGTGATCGACGGAGCACGAAAGACCATCGCCCGCGACCGGCCCACCATCCTCGCGGAGTTCAATCGCGAACGGATGGCGATCAACGGCTTCAGCATCGAGCCGTCGTGGCAGTTCCTGCAGACGCTCGGCTATCAGGCCTACGTCCTCGCGCAGGGGCGCATGCTCCCGATCCGCGAGCCGGCGCTGCACGAGAACATGTTCTTCGTGCCCGCGGAAGTGAAGATCCCGGCGTGAAGCGCCTAATCGCACTCGCTGGTACGATCCGGGCGTGAACGGATCCTGGTTTCGCGAGTTTCTCGCGTGTCCCGACTGCGGCCGCGATCTGTCGCCGGGTCCTGAGCCGCCGGTCTGCGCGTGCGGATTCGCCACGAAGGACGACGCCCCACCCGACCTGCGCCCGCAGCGGGCTACCCATCGAAATCTCGCCATGCCGGTGCAGCCGCGCATCGAGCTCGGGAACGTCGTGGTCGACCGGCCGGAGCGTCTGTACACGGGACCCGCCGCGCAGCGCGACTCATCCGAGCTGTTCTCCGCGGCGAGTCCCTGGTTGCGATCCGGCGCGGCACTGCTCGATCTCGGCTGCGGACCGCGAGACCAGTTCGCACCCGCGCAGCACTACGGTCTCCGCTACGCCGGAATCGACTACAGCTCCTCGGCCGCGGACCTCCTCGGCGATGCGCATGCGATTCCGTTCCGCGCCGGAACGTTCGACGCGGTCCTGTCGTACGCCGTGTTCGAGCACCTGCACAATCCCTATCTCGCCGCGGCGGAAGTCGCGCGCGTGTTGCGCCCGGGCGGGATCTTTTTCGGCGTCGTGTCGCAGGGCGAGCCGTACCACGAGTCGTACTTTCACCACACCTCGCTGGGCGTGCTCGCGATCCTCGGCGCCGCGGGTCTGGCTCCGGTGCGGCTCTGGCCTTCGTACGACACGCTACACGCGCTCGCGGTGATGGGCCCCTATCCGAAGCCGCAGCGTCTGCTAATCGAGCTGGTCTACCGCTTCGGCCGCGCGTTTCCGATCCTCGCGCCGCGAAAGTTCTTTCGCTGGCCGGAACGCGAGAAGAAGATCGACGAACTGCACCGGGCGGCGGGGATCGCGTTCGTCGCAGAGAAGGTCCCGAGTTGAAACGCCTGGCCATCATCGCCTCGCACGTGATCCAGTACCAGGATCCGTTTTTTCGCGCTCTCGCGGCCGACCCGGAGATCGATCTCACGGTCTTCTATTGCTCGCGCGCGGGCGCCGAGGTGTACCGCGACACGGACATGAAGACGTCGCTGCGGTGGGATATCGAGCTGCTGCAGGACTATCGGCACGTGTTCCTCCGCAACTTCGGGCGCGGCGACGGCTATCCGCGGCTGATCAATCCCGGCGTGTTGGCGGAGATCACACGCGGGAACTTCGATGCCGTTTTGTTCTTCCTCGGATGGGGCACGATCACTTCGCTCCTCGGCATCGTGGCCTGCCGTGTGACCGACACACCGTTCTTCCTCTACGGCGACAGCAGCTTCCCGCCGCCGGAGGACACCTGGCGCGCCCGCGTGCGCGCGGCGTTCATCCGCGGCGTGTTCGCGCTCGCGAGCGGCTTCATGGTCTCGGGCGTGTTGAACGCGGCGTACTACCAGCACTACGGCGGCGATCCACGACACTTCTTTCTCCTGCCGTGGGCGATCGACAACGAGCGTTTCGCGAACGCCAGCCGGTTCGCGCCGGGCGAGCGGGACGCGATGAGGGCGCGCTTCGGGATTGCGGCAGAGCAAGTCGCGTTCGTGTTTTCCGCAAAGCTGGTCGCGCGCAAGGACCCGATGACGCTTCTGCGCGCAGTCGCACGGATGCAGCATCGCGAACGCGCGGTGGTGGTCTTCCTCGGACACGGCGAGCTGCGCGAGGAGCTCGAGGCGTTCGCCCGCGATCATCAGCTGCAGGTAAAGTTCGCCGGGTTTGTCAATCAGGCGGATCTGCCGAAGCACTACGCGATGTGCGACGTGTTCGTGCTGCCCTCGACGTACGAGCCGCGCGGCGCGGTGATCAACGAAGCCATGGCCTGCGGCCTGCCCGTCGTCGTGACCGACCGCTGCGGATCGCTGGGCGATATCGTGCAGGAGAACGACAACGCGTTCGTCTATCCCGCGGGCGACGCAGACGCTCTTGCGCGAGCACTCGACTCCCTCATGGACGACACGCTGCGAGCGTGGATGGCGCAGCGCTCGCGCGAGATCATCGCCACATGGGACTACGCGCGCGGCGTCGAGGGCGCGAAGGAAGCACTTCGATGATCACCGTCGCGATCCCGACCTACAACCGCGGCGCGATTCTCGTGGAGACGATCGAGCGTCTGCTCGCGCTCACTCCGCGCGCGGACGCGATCCTCGTCGCCGATCAGACCAGGCAGCACCCCTCGTACGTCGAGCAGCGCCTGCGCACGTGGCACGAGGAAGGCACGATCCGCTGGCTCTGCCTCGAAGAACCGTCCATCCCAAAAGCGATGAACGACGCCCTCGTCGCCGCGACGACGGAGCTCGTGCTGTTCTTCGATGACGACATCGTTCCGGATGGGAACATCGTCGGCGCGCATCTGAGCGCTCATCGCGATGACACAATCTGGGCCGTCGCAGGACAGGTGCTGCAGCCGGGCGAGGAAGTTTGGAGTGCGGAGGCAACGCCTCCGCTTTTCAATTCGCGCGATAGGAAAGCGGAGGCGCTGCCTCCGCACTCCACATTGGATTTCAAATTCAACTCGGCGCATGGAACCTTCATCACCAACGTCATGGCCGGCAATCTCTCCGTCCGGCGCGACCGCGCCCTGGCCATCGGCGGCTTCGACGAGAACTTCGTCGGCGCGGCGTATCGCTTCGAGACCGACTTCGCGATGCGCGTCGACGATGCAGGCGGGAAGATCTGGTTCGAGCCGAACGCGTCGCTTCGCCATCTCCAGCTCTCCACCGGCGGGCTGCGCAGCTACGGCGATCATCGAAGCGCACCGATCCCGGCGCACTCCGCGGGCGACTATTACTTCGCTCTGCAGCATGTCCCGGGATTCTGGCGATACGCGGCGCGACGCATCGTGAAGAACGTGGCCACTCGGTATCTCTTCACGCACCCGTGGCTCATCCCGGCCAAACTCGTGGGCGAGACCCGAGGTCTGCTCCTCGCCCGTGCGCTGCATCGGAAGGGACGCAGCCTGCGCGTTGTTTCGCCGGGGAAGCCATGATCCTTTTGCTCTTCGGAGCCGTTCTGCTCGTCTCCATGGCCGTCGCCTTCACCAACTGGCGCCACGGCTGGGTGGCCGCGGTGGTCTGCGGCATCCTGCAGGACCCGGTGCGGAAGCTGACGCCGGGCACGCCCGCGGCCCTGACGATGAGCATCGTCGCGGTGTACGCGGTGATTCTGTTCGCGGCCTTGACGTCGCTGCAGCGCAACCGCGTCGACTTCTCGAAGCGCTTTCCGAACCTCTACTCCGTCATCAGCCTTTTTCTGGTGATGCTCGTGTTCGCCGCGATGAACGGTCTCGCGACGTTCGGCCTGAGCGCCTGGCAGGTGCCGGCGCTCAGCCTGCTCATCTACATGCTTCCCATCCCGGCGGTGCTCCTCGGCTACGCGTGGCTGCAACGCGAAGAACAACTCGTACAGTTCTTCCTCTTTTACGCGATCATCACGTCGATCGCTTTGGTCGGCACGCCCCTCGAGTACTTCCGCGTTTTCGACTCGCCCGTGCTCGGCGTCGTCGCCATGCCAGGCGGATATATCCGGCATCTTCCAGGCCTGCAGATCCGAGTGCTCTCGGGCATCTACCGCGCGCCCGACATCATGGGCTGGCACGCGGCGACACTGACTGCCGTCGGCGTTACCCTGGCCATCCGCGCACGCGTTTTCGTGCGGGCCTGGCCATGGATCGCCGTTGCCGCCTGGGGGTTTCTGAACTGCCTCATCAGCGGACGGCGCAAAGCGATTTACATGGTCGCTATCTTTGCGATCGCGTTTCTCTGGCGCTATTCCCGCCGCCTGCGCGTTACCCAGGTGGCGTTGGTTCTTGCGCTCGGTCTCGCGGTGGGCCTCGTGCTTCGCGAAGTCGGCTCGCGCGAAGACTCTCAGGTTTACACGCAAGGAGCCAAGACGACTTCGGCGGAAGTGCTGGAGCGTCTCGAAGGCGGCGTCATCAGCACCTTCCGGCAGGGCTCCCTCCTCGGAGCAGGCCTGGGGTCTGCCACGCAGGGCGTCCGCCACGTCTCCGGTCGCGAAAGCGACTTCGGATGGCAGGAAGGCGGCCTCGGCAAACTGGCCGCGGAGCTCGGATTGCAGGGACTGCTCGTTGCTGCGCTCCTCGCCTGGGTATTGATCCAGATGATGCTGCGCATCACCGCCGTCGGCGACATTCCCGGCACGTCTCAGGTCATCCGCGTGGCCCTCTTCGCGCTCGTCATCGCGAACATCGCCAACTTCCTCACGTCCGCGCAGGCGTACTCCGATCCGGTGTTGACGCTGATGACGGCGTTCTTCATGGGATGCCTGTTCGCGACGGCAGCGCTGGACGAGAGACTGCCGGAAGCGCAGTCCACTGAGGGCGGAGCGCAGGAGCAACTCACGGGATCTCCTGCGCCCAGCGCCCTGCCCGCTGCGCCCTGACATGAGGATTCTCCACGTCGTCCCGACCTATCTGCCGGCGCGGCGATACGGAGGGCCGATCGTCGCCGTTCACGGTCTCTGCAAGGCGCTCGTCGCTCGCGGACACGACGTGTACGTGATGACGACGAACGTCGACGGCGATGCGACGCTCGACGTTCCGACCGATCGCGCCGTCGACCTCGACGGCGTGCAGGTACGCTATTCCCCTTCGCCGTTTCCGCGGCTCTACTGGTCGCCGGAAATGCGGCGCGCGTTGCACGATGTGCGTGACTACGACGTCGTGCACATTCACGCTGTATTTCTCTGGCCGGGCGTCGCCGCCGCACGAGCGGCGCGCGCAGCCGGCGTGCCGTACGTGATCTCGCCCCGCGGCATGCTCGTGCCGGAATTGATCCGCCGCAAGAGCCGCGCGATGAAAACGCTCTGGCTGCGGGTCATGGAACGCCGCGGCTTCGCGCGCGCGGCGGCGATCCACTTCACGTCGAAGCTCGAATGGGAGGACGCGAAACGCGTCAGCATTCCGCTGCCGTCGCCGATCGTCGTCCCGAACGGCGTCGACATTCCGCCGCGTCCCGAGGTGACTCGCGACGAACGCACGCTCGTCTTTCTCGGACGCGTGAACTGGAAGAAGGGGTTGGAGCGCGTGATTGAAGCGCTGCCCTCGCTGCACGCGCGGATGATCATTGCGGGGAACGATGAGGAAAACCTCACGCCGCGACTTCGCGCGCTGGCGGAATCCCTCGGCGCGGACGTCGAGTTCCCGGGTCCGGTGTACGGCGCCGCGAAGGACGAACTGCTCGCGCGCGCCACGCTGTTCGTGCTCATGTCGGAATCGGAGAACTTCGGCAACGCGGTGCTCGAGGCGTTGGCGATGGAAACTCCGGCCGTGCTGTCGACCGGCGTGGGGCTCGCGGAGGAGGTCGTGGCCGCGGGCGCGGGCGTCATCGGACTGGACGCGGTGCCGGCGTTACTCGACGACGTGGCCGCGCGCGCTCACATGGGACGCAACGGGCGCGCGCTCGTCGAGTCCCGCTTCGCGTGGCCGCGCGTCGCCGCGGAGATGGAGAACGTCTATTGCTCGATCAAATCACACCGGTGATCCTCACCCGCGACGAGGAGCCGAACATCGCCCGCACGCTCGGCCAGCTCGGCTGGGCGCGCGACGTCGTCGTCGTCGACAGCTTCTCCACCGACGCGACCGTGGAGATCGCGCGGCGCTTCCCGAACGTGCGCGTGTTCCAGCGCGCATTCGACGAACACGCGCTGCAGTGGACGTTCGCGCAGCAGCAGGTACGCACGCCGTGGGTTCTCGCCCTCGACGCGGACTACTTTCTTCCTTCAGCCTTCGCGGCCGAGCTCGAAACGCTCGCTCCGGGGCACCTCCGCGGCTACCGCGCGTCGTTCCGCTACGCCGTCGGAGGCAAGCCGCTGCGCGCGTCACTCTACCCGCCGCGCATCGTCCTCGCCGCCACTCCGCACGCGACGTTCTGGCAGGACGGCCACACACAGCGCATCAGCGTCGACGGCGACGTGGGCGATCTTCTCGAGCCGATCGTCCACGACGACCGCAAGGACTTCCGCTCCTTCGTCGCGCGGCAGAAACGCTACATGGTCGCGGAGGCCGAGAAGCTGCGTCTGGGAGACCCACGGTCCCTCGGCGTGGCCGGCCGCGTGCGCAAACTCATCGTCGTCGCGCCGTTCGCGGTGGTCGTGCACTCGCTGTTCGTGAAAGGGCTGATCCTCGACGGAGTCGCGGGATGGCGGTACACGTGGGAACGGTTCGTGGCAGAGCTGATCCTCTCGCGCGAGTTGCTGCGGCGCCGCCCCACAACATCCTGAGCGAAGCGAAGGATCAATGGAGCCCCCACGATGTCCGTGCCACGGAGACGTTCTCGTGAGGACGCCATTGATCCTTCGCCGTCTACGCGGCTCAGGATGACCGCTGGATCATCAGATCCCCCATCACCAGGAGATCCATCTTCGTCCTGAGAAAACAATCCAGCGCCTCGGCGGGCGTGTTCACCACCGGCTCGTTCTCGTTGAACGACGTGTTGAGCACGAGCGGGACTCCGGTGAGATCGCGGAACGCTTCGATGAGGTGGTAGTAGCGCGCGTTCTGCGATTCGGTCACCGACTGCAGCCGTCCCGAGCCGTTCACGTGCGTGACGGCAGGGATCAGCGGGCGCTTCTCCTCGCGGATCTGATAGACCTGCAGCATGAACGGGACGTCGTAGTCGGTCTCGAACCACTCGCCGACCGCTTCGCGGATGACCGACGGCGCGAACGGCCGGAACGACTCGCGGCGCTTGATCTTGTGATTGAGAATGTCCTTCATGTCCGCGCGGCGCGGGTCGCAGACGATCGAACGGTTGCCGAGGGCACGGGGGCCCCACTCCATCCGTCCCTGGAACCAGCCGACGACGTTTCCTTTCGCGACTTGCTCCGCCGTGCGCGCGCAGAGCTGGCGCTCGTCACGCTCTCGCTGCATCACGAACTCGCCGCTCTCGAGGTCCTGCTTTCGCAGTTCCACCGCGTGATCGATCGCCGCATCGTCGTACTCCGGTCCCCAGTACGCATGGTCCATGACGAACGAGCGCGGATTGCGCAGCTCTTCGTTCCAGACCCAGTACGCTGCGCCGATCGCGCCGCCGGCGTCGCCGGCCGCGGCCTGGATGTACTGCTCGCGATACGGTGAGCGATCGAACACGAGCCCGTTCGCGACGCTGTTGTAGCCGCAGCCGCCGGCGAGGCAGAAGTTGGGGACCTTCGTTTTCTCGTAGAGCGAGTTCGCCAACGCGAAGTACGCCTCTTCGAACATCGCCTGCATCGACGCGGCGAGGTCCTTGTGCCGCTGCTCCATCGGATCGCTCGACGCGTGCACGGGCCCGAGCTTCTCGACGAGCTTCTCGGAAAACACGGGCCCGATCACCGGCGAGCCGCCCTGCCAGACCATGTCCAGGCCGACGGTGTGATGCGTGAAGTAGTCGAGGTTCAGCGCGAAGCGGCCGTCCTTCACGTGGACGATGTCCCGCATCTCGTCCATGAACGCCGGCTTGCCGTACGGCGCGAGGCCCATCACTTTGTACTCGTCGCCGTAGTGCGGAAAGCCGAGGTACTGGGTCATGGCGGTGTAGAAGATGCCGAGAGAGTGCGGGAAGCCGATCTCGCCGAGAACTTCGATGTGATTGCCGCGGGCGACGCCCCACATCGAGCTGACGAAGTCGCCGAATCCGTCGATCGACAGCACAGCCGCCTCCTCGAACGGCGCTACGAAAAACGCCGACGCGAGATGCGCGCGGTGGTGCTCGACGTGATGCAGCCTCGGCTTCAGCGAGTCGAGCCTGAAAGTCTCGACGATCTCCGTGCGCAGGTCCTTGATCTTCGACCGGTTCTCCAGGCGTCGCTTGATCGCGGCGACGGAGGGTCGCTTCGCGAGGATGAACTTCATCCGCTGCATCAGCCGCGCGTTCGGATCGCGATTGACGGCGATGTGGTCGATCTCGTTGAGCGACACACCCGCTTCGTCGAGGCAATACTTGACTGCCGAGCTCGGGAAACCGGCCCAGTGCTTGACGCGCCGGAACCGCTCCTCCTCCGCCGCGGCGACGAGCCTCCCGTCGACGACGAGGCATGCGGAGGCGTCGGCGTGGTGGGCGTTCAGACCGAGGATGATCATGGGTTCGAGTCGTCGAGTCGACGAGTCTTCGAGTCGCCGAGGGGTCTCATAGGATCACAGTCTCATAGTCTCATAGGGAAGTCGGCGTCAACGTCTATGAGACTATGAGACTCTGAGCCTATGAGCCCCTCGGCGACTCGAAGACTCGAAGACTCGAAGACTCGTCGCGTGGCCTTCGTCAACCGCTATTTCCACCCCGATCACTCCGCGACCAGCCAGATCGCAACCGACCTCGCCGCGTATCTCGCGTCGCGCGGGTGGGAGGTCGTCGCAATCACCAGCCGGCAGCGCTATGACGATCCGCGCGCGCGGCTGCCGAAGCGCGAGACTGCAAACCGCGTGACGATCGTGCGGGTCTGGTCGACGCGCTTTGGTCGCGCCGGACTCGTCGGGCGCGCGATCGACTACCTCACTTTCTACGCGAGCGCGTTCTTCGCGATGCGGCGCGAGCGCGACGCGATCGTCGTCGCGATGACCGATCCGCCGCTGCTGTCCGTCGTCGCGGCGCTGGCGTCGCGGCGCGTGGTGAACTGGGTGCAGGACCTTTTTCCCGAGGTCGCGGAGGCGCTGGGGATTCGTCTCCCGCTGCTCAAACGGCTGCGTGACTGGTCGTTGCACCGCGCCAGGGCGAACGTCGTCCTCGGCGAGCTCATGGCCGCGCGGGTGCCGAAGGCGGTCGTGATCCACAACTGGGCCGACGCGGCGTTGACACCCACCCTCCCACACGGGGGGCGGGCTGAAGCCACGCCCTATGTTTTCACCGTCGGCTATTCCGGAAACCTCGGACGCGCGCACGATTTCGAGACGATCATCGGCGCGATGAAGCGGCTCCCGCGGGTGAGGTTCGTCTTCATCGGCGGCGGCGCGCAACTCGATACTGTAAAGAGCGCGGCTCCCGCGAACGCGGAGTTCCGCGCATACGTCGCGCGCGAGCAGTTGAGCGAAAGCCTCTCTTCCGTCGACGCGCATCTGGTCTCGCTGAAACCCGCTCTGGAGGGGCTGATCGTGCCCAGCAAGTTCTACGGAATCCTCGCGGTGGCGCGGCCGGTGATCTTCATCGGGGCGCACGACGGCGAGCTGGCTCGCCTGATCGAGGCGTATCGTTGCGGGGTGGTGGTCGAGCCGGGAGACGTGGAAGGGCTCGTGCGCGCGATCGAGAATCTGGCGCGCGAGCAGGAGCTGTCCGAGCAGATGGGCCTGTGCGGACGCGAGCTGTACCTGCATCGCTTCGCACCGCGCCATGCATTCGCGGCATGGGAGCGCGTCCTGGGAGAGCTCGCCGCATGACGCGCCGCGTGCGGCAGGTCCTGCTCACGGCCATCGCGTCGACGTGCGCGGTGTTGCTCGTGATCGTGCTGCGGAACCGCGAGCTACTCGAGACTCCGAAGCCGCCGGCCGGACTCGAAGGCTCGGCCGCCTGGCTCGCGGAGCATCCCGCCGACTGGATTGTCGCCGCCGCGATCTCCGACGAGGCACTCGACGCGGGCACGCCGCGCAGCGTCGAGCTGTGGCATGCGGCCTATGCGCACGCGAAACGGCTCGCACCGTATCGACGCAACGCCGACGCGGCGTTCGTCCGCGCGGGATTCTTCCACTGGTACGAGCTGGCGCCGCGCAATCGGGCGCAGGTGCTGAAAGCGGCCGCGCCGCTGATGCGCGAACCGGAGTTCTTCGCACGCATGCTCGTGCCGCTCTGGCAGCTCACGCGCGACTTCGCGTGGCTCTACGCGAACGCGCCGGAAACGACGGAAGCTCGCGGCGCTCTGCGCGATCTCGCCGTGGCGCGCGGTCTGTTCGGCGAATACCGAGTGCTGCGCGAGGACATTCGCGCGCGGCGGATGAAAGAGCTCGCGGCGCAACGCGCGAGCTCCGATCCTGTTGCGCTCCTCGATCTCGTACCCGACCGCCTCACCGCGGCGGACGAGCCTCTCGTGCGAGCCGTCCTCGAGGAGCTCGACCGCAAGCCGTTCGATCCGGAACAGATCGGCGCGCGGTCAGAGGTCCTCGTCGGCTACGCGGTGCGCCACGACATCCAGCCGCTCACCGGGATCCTTCCGCTGCTCGACACGCCAAGCAAATTGCGAGACGTGACCCGCGCCCGCGCCGCGCTCGATCTCAACAACGCGAACGCCGCGACGCGCATCGAGATCGCGAGCGCGATCAACGGCGCGGCGGAGTGGGAGCCGTACTTTCTCGACCGCGCCTTGTTCGAAGCGAAGCGACGCCAGGCGGCGGCCGCCGATGCGTACCTCGTTCGCGCCGCCGTCCGCGGCCTGAGCGTTCCCGTCCTGGCCGCGGGCGAGCAGGTCGCGATCCTCCTGAACAACGGGAAAGCGGCGGAGGACTATCGCAGGCAACTTGCCGATCGCGCGAAAGAGCCGCGCACGTGGTCGAGTAGCTGCGGCGCGAACGAGCTCTGCGGCGTAGCGACGCGCGATCAATACGTCGCGGGTGAAACGCTGCGCCTCGAGCTCACGACGACCCAAAGCGACGAGACGCCACCGTACGTCGAGATCTATGTCGACGACGCATTGCGCGCAGAAGGCGAGGTGCGCGACTCGCGCGTCTTCGAGGTTCGGACCGGACCGGGGTTGCACACGATCGAGCTGCGGTTGGTCAACTCGCATACGCGCAACGGCACGCAGCGGCGGGTCAGGGTCTTGTAGCGGAGCGCCGGCGTCCTACCATCACTAATGGTTGGCTTGACGGGACCTATCCCAGGTGCCGTCGCAAAGCGACTGCTACCTTGAGCTGCTTCCACTCACTTTTGCGCCATTCTGACGCGTAATGCAAACTTCGATTTTCGCGTGTACTCCATCTTGGATGGAGTACACGCCATCGCGGATGGAGTACACCCCATTTCAGATGGAGTACACCCCATCGCGGATGGAGTACACCCCATCGCGGATGGAGTACACGCCATTTCGGATGGAGTACACCCCATCGCGGATGGAGTACACGCCATTCTGGATGGAGTACACGTGAATTTCGATGGAGTGCACGTGAAGGTGACCCCGCCCACCCAAGTGGCGGCGCGGGACGCCGCCACGACAGCCGGCGAGGACGTCGGCGCTCCGAGGAACGGCGGCGGTCCCTACATTGACTTGCGCGTGCGTCGGTCGTGGTCGACCGATGCGACCGCGGCGCCCGCGATGGCGGCGAGCGTCGCGGGGTTCGAGGGAATGTAGAAGTTGAACTCGAACAGCGCGTGCACCAGCGCGACACTGAGGCTGAGCAGCGCCGAGACCTGAAACGCGCGGCGGACGAATGTGACCTCCTCCAGCGCGCGTTTGCCAAACGTTTCCCGCACGAGCCAAAAGTATCCGCCGGCGAGCGTGATCATCGCGACCAGGAATCCGAGCGTCCCCGTCGTCGCCGCAAGCTCCGCGTAATCGTTGTGTGCGTGGTGGTAGAGCCGGTCGATGTCGTGGTCCTGCTCCATCGACACCACCTGCGCGAACGTGCCGAGGCCGCTGCCGAGGAGCGGGAACCGCCGCCACACCTGCACGGCGGTGATCAACGCCTGGCCACGGCTGACGGACTGCTGTCCGACGTCGGTGGGCGAAAAACGCGTGATCGTGCGGCCCGTGCCGAGGAACAGCGCAAGCGCGAGAACCAGCATCAGGCCTGCGGCCGCTCCGAAAGCGATGCGCGCGACGCGCCGTCCGGGCACCATCGCCGCGACTCCGAGGAACGCCGCACCGAGGGCGACCAGCGCGCCTCGCGATTGCGAAAGCAGGATCGCCGCGAGGCACGAGGTCGCGGCGAGCATCGTGAAACCCGCCAGCAGCGCGTGACGTTCGATCAACGCGGCGAGGCGCCGAGGCACCTTCTCGCCGCGCCGTCCCGCGTCGCGCCACAGCGACGCACCGAGGAACAGCGTCATCGGCAGCACGATCGCGAGGTAGTGCGCAAAGTGATTCGGATTCACGAACGTACCGGTGACGCGATCGAAGACCAGGCGATTCACCCAGCCCCAGATCTCGTAGCGCTGTAGGGCGGCCTCCCGAAGCCCGTACAGCGACTCGAAGACCGCCGCCGCGGCGAGCACGCACGCCAGCACCCGCCGCCGCACGTGAGAGCGGATCAGCAGCGCAGAGGTCGTGAACGTCGCGAAGATCGCGCCGACGCGCAACAGCTCCGCGAGCGACGCGCGCGGGTCGATCGTCATCGGCCACGTCTCGCGCGGCGACACACCTGCCAGCGACGCAACCTGCGACGCGGCGCTCCAGATCGTGTGTGACTCTTCCGAGAGAGAGCGCAGCGCTGCCGGCCCGAGCGGCACGAGCTGCAGGGCGCAGACGCCCAGAAACACGAGCCCGCCGATCCCCCAGATCGTCCAGGCCATCGTCAGTTGGGCGGTGTTCGTACGGTCGCGTGTCGAGTAGAGGCGGATCAGAGAGGCGCAGAGGCACAGAGCGAGAGGGATGACGACGAGCGGCAGCCGCGCCCGCTGGACGATCGATCCGAACGGCATCGGCAGCCAGATCAGCCAGGCGAAGAAGATCGCCAGGCAAGCGCGCTCAGCAAATCGGGGCGTGCCAACGGCGTTCGCCATCGTGTACTCTCATTGTAAAGGCGAGTCTGCTGGAAACCGCGCGTGCTAAACTTACCGCCGGTCCAGCGCTTATGAGAGAGAGGTGTGTGCGCGTGATCAAGCGCCTTTCAGTCATCGCAATCGTTTTCGGGGTTTCCCTCGCGGCGTTCGCGCAGCAGAAGCAGAAGCTGCGCGACCGCGATCCGGATCTGGCCTCCGCGAAGAAAGTCGCCGGCGATCTGCAGCAGGCGAACTTCCACAACGGACCGTTCTACCTCTGGTCGCGCTTCCGGATCGCCGATGCCGGCTTTACCGACGGCTCGTACCTTCCCGCCGGCGATTCAAGCGGCGGAGTCTCGCTGAGCGTCGAAGCGCCGCAGCGTCTCTACTTTGTGCCGCGCAAGAAAACGGTCTACTCCCTCGAGGTCGTCCCAGCCTACAGCTTCTTCAAGGATTCAGGCGGCGGGAACCAGTTCGACTACCTCGTGCGCGGTGACGCGCACTTCCTGCTGAACCACCTCTATCTCGACTTCTACGGACTGCGGGCCGATCAGCTCCGCTCGCACGTCGCGGACATCAACCGTCTCGCCACGGTGCGGGAAAACGAGGTCGGCGTTCAGGGTGAAGCAAAGTACTCGAGCCGGACGAGCGCCCTCTTCAGCGTCCGTTTCCGGAACGGCGAGTACCCCGAGGACCGCTTCCAACCCGACCCTCAGGAGGCGCACTTCGAAGTGCAGGTGCTCGATCGCCGCGAGAAGAACGCGCGGCTCTCGCTCCTGCACAAGACGTTTCCCCGTACCTCGCTTTTCGTCGCGGGGGAGGGAAGCGACTACGACTTCGTGAACAAGCAGGCGCTGGCAAGCCGGCGGACCTACGTGGGCGGCGGGTTCTTCTTCGAGGGCAATCGCACCACCCTGCGGGCCGAGGCCGGGCCGACGAAGCTCGACTTCGAAGACGTGACGGTGACGGACTACGACGGCCTGACCGCCAGCGTGGACATCACGCGAACAGCAGGCGATGTTGCCTTTCGCCTCGGTGGCGAACGCGACCTCGGCTTCAGCATCTTTCTCGACAACCCCTACTACGTCGCGACGTCGGGTTACCTCGGCGTGGACTACGTCGCCAATCGGCGTCTGACACTGCATGCTCGGACTGCCTACGAGCAGGATGAGTTCGAGACGCCGGTCGAGGGAAAGACGCGCACGGACGAAATCTCTTACTCGTCGCTAGGCTTTACGTACGCCATCCGGCGCGTTCGCGCCGGGGTGGACGTCGGCTGGTACCAGCGGGAATCCACGGCTTTCGGAGACACGGACGAAGGAATACGGTACGCCCTCCGCTTGTCGTTTGTGCCGTAATCCGGCACATTATTAGGAATACTGAAATTCTCTCAGCGCGGAATCGTTTCACGCGCAAGTGACGGGCCCGGAACGGCCACGTCACGTCTTGAACGGTACCTTCTCCTCGGTCCAATAGCCAAGGCGGGAGTAACCGTTCAGGTGTACGGTCGTTGAGGTATTGCCATCGGAGACACGATGAAGGTTCACGCAGCCCTGTTCATGGTCCTGTTCTTGATCGCGGCCGGCGCTTTTGCGCAGGAACTGCCGATCCTTTCGTCGGACGCTCCCGTTGGTCCGCGCGATGTGCTGGACGTGAAAGTCCTCGAAGACGACAAGATCAGCGGCCGTGTGACGGTCAACGATGATGGCTCTCTTGCTTTCAACGTCATCGGCAAAGTCCAGGTGGCGGGCCTCACGTCCACTCAGATCGAAGCGAAATTGAAGGCGCTGCTCGAGGCGGACATCCTCACCAAGGCCACGATCTCGGTGCAAGTGGTGGAATTCGCGAGCAAACCGATCTCCGTCGTCGGCGCGGTCGTGCGTCCCGGACGCATCGGCGCGACCGGCAACACGACTCTCATTCAGGCGATCACGCAGGCCGGGGGGCTCGCCGCGGGTCATGGCAAGGAGCTGTATGTGCTCCGCACGGCCCGCAACGGACTGTCGGAGCAGGTGGCGATCGACATCGATCAGCTGATGGTGCAGGGCAGGGCGGAGCTGAATATCCCGCTCGCGCCGAACGACCTGGTGAACGTCCCCATCGATACGCCGGTCGCGATCTATCTCTTGGGCGAAGTCATGCGCCCCGGCAAGGTGGAGTTCCGCAGCTCGCAGACGCCAACCCTGCTGCAGGCGATTGCCGCCGCCGGCGGTCCGACCGACCGCGCATCGCGCCGCGTCGTCGTCAAACGCGTCGTCAACGGGATCGAGCAGACCATCAAGCTCAACTACCGCGACATCCTCAACGGCAAGCGCAAAGACGAGATCCTGCACGATAACGATACCCTCTACCTCGAAGAAGCCATATTCTAAGTAGGCAGTTGACAGTATGCAGTTGGCAGGAGAGCTTCCTGTCAACTGCATACTGTCGACTGTCAACTCGGCACGGCCATGGATCTCAACACGCACCAGGAAGTCCATCTCTCCCACTACTGGAACGTCATCCGGAAGCGGTGGAAGATCGCCGCCGCAATCCTGCTCCTGGTGATGCTGGGCACCTTCCTGGCGAGCTACTTCTCAAAGCCGCTGTAC
The DNA here is from genome assembly GCA_035999335.1 of Thermoanaerobaculia bacterium. Lineage (GTDB taxonomy): Bacteria > Acidobacteriota > Thermoanaerobaculia > Gp7-AA8 > Gp7-AA8 > QHVT01. Next base: position 32,743 of record DASYGV010000145.1, read on the forward strand.
CGCTCGCACATCCAGGTCCAGATCGAGCGCGAGAGCAACGCCATCACAATCGAGGACCTCTTCGGCATCGCCGCGTCCGATCAGGAATTCCTTCAGACGCAGTATGTCCTTCTCAAGAGCCGCGGCCTCGCGACGCGCGTCGTCGATGACCACAAGCTCTTCAACGATCCGGAGCTCAACCCGGCGGGGATCGCGGGCAAGACGAAGGCGGAGATCGAGCAGGTCAGGCAAGGCATCGCCGCGAGACTGTTGGGCGGCATCGAAGTCGCACCCGTGCGGGGGACGTCGCTGGTCGAGATCTCGTACGTCGGCAGTTCGCCGCGCCTCGCACAGAAGATCGCCGAAGCGTGGGGCGATTCGTTCATCCGCATGAACATCGCCAAGAAGCTCGAGTCGGTGCAACACGCCAGCGAGTTCCTGACCACGCAGATCGCCACGGTGAAAGCCGATCTCGAGATGAGCCGGAAGGAGCTGACGGACTACAGCCGCACCCACGGCATCGTGGCGGTCGACGAGGGCGACGAGGGCGGAGGCGTCGTCATGTCGACGCTCACGCAGATCAACACGGAGCTCACCAACGCACAGAACGCGCTCTACGAGCGGCAGGCGCGCCTGAACTCCCTGCAACGTACGGCCGGTGAGGCCGTGGCCTCGGGCGATCCGCTGGTGCTTCGACTCACCGACGAGCTTTCGCGCCAGCAGCGAGAGTACAGCCAGTTGCTCGCCACCTACCGCGAGGGCCACCCGCAGATGAAGGCGCTGGCGGACCAGATCGAGAAGAGGCGCGCCGAGCGCGCCTCGGCCATTGCCGCGGCGTACGGCAAGGCTGTCGAGTCCGCGCGTGGCGAAGTCAACGCCGCCGCGACGAACGTGGCGTCGCTGCGCCAGGCATACGACCGCCAGCGCGGAGAGGTGCAACGAATCAACGTCGACGCCGCGAAGTACATCGACCTGCGCATGGCAGTCGACTCCAAGCAGGCCATGTTCGCCACGCTGCAGAAGCAACTCAACGAGACGCAGGTCGCGGCCCGTCTGAGCGGAAACGCGACGTCGAACGTCCACGTCATCGATCACGCGCTACTCCCCGGGGGCCGCTTCGACCTGACGATGAAGAAGAACCTCCAGCGAGCGTTCCCCCTCGGACTGATCCTCGGTCTGGGAGCAATCTTCTTCCTCGAGTACATGGATCGCTCGGTGAAGACGCCGGAAGACCTCGAGCGCGTGACGCAATTCGCGTCGCTCGGCGTGATCCCAGCGGCCGGCACGGTATCGCGGCAGTACGGCTACGGCTACAGCCACGGCTACGGGCGCGGGACGCCGCGTCTGCGCGCCGTCGACACAGGCGAAAAGGAAGCGGGCATAGAGCTGATCCCGCACCTCGACGCGCGCTCGCCGATCTCCGAGTCGTACCGCGCATTGCGCACGTCCCTGTTGCTGGCCTCGGCGAATTCGCCGAAGGTCATCGTCATCACATCGTCCTTCGCGCGCGAAGGCAAGACGACCACGTCGGTGAACCTCGCCACCGTGCTCGCGCAAATGGGCAAGCCGGTGCTGCTGCTCGACGCGGACCTGCGGCGCCCGCGCCTGGGGAAGGTCTTCCACGGGAAGATGAACCTCGGTCTGGTGAACTACCTCGCCGCGAACATTCAGCTCGACGACATCATCCAGCCGACCGAGGTCCCGCACCTCTCGGTCGTGCTTTCCGGACCCATTCCGCCGAATCCGTCGGAGCTCCTCGCCTCCGATCGCATGAAGCATCTCATCCATGAAGTGCGCGACAAGTTCGCGTATGTGATCTTCGACTCGCCTCCCGTGCTCGCCGTGACGGACGCGATCGTGCTCGCCGCGAGCGCCGATGGCGTCGTGCTCTGCGTGCACGGCGGCAAGACCCCACGCGACCTCGTGCAGCGCTCGGCCGAACGCCTCCGCCAGTCGAACATCCCCGTTCTCGGCGCGATCCTGAACAATCTCGATCTGCACCAGTACGGGTACACGTATCGGAAGAGCTACTACGACTACTACGAGTCGGAAGACGAGCGGGAGCGAAAAGGGAAGAGCGCAGAGGGCAGAAGGTAGCCCCGCCGTTGCTTCTGCGCTCTGCGCTCTGCTCGGAATGATCGACCTTCACCACCACTGCCTCCCCGACGTCGATGACGGACCGCGCGAGTGGGACGAGGCAGTGGCGATGTGCCGCGCGGCCGAGGAGGAAGGCATCGAGACCATCGTCGCGACGCCGCACGTGCTGCGCGGGCGGTGGAAGGCGTTCAGCATTCCGGAGCTCGAGGCGCGCATCGAAGAGCTGCGGTCGCGCGTCGGCAAGACGCCGCGGCTTCTCCTCGGATCGGAGTACTTCTTCGCGCACGACATCGTCGAAGTGCTCAACGCGCGCAACGCGATCGTGCCGCTCGCGGGCAGCCGCTACGTGCTCATCGAGCTCGCGGCCAACAGCGTGCCGCCGATGATCGAACAGCCGCTCTATCGCATGCAGCTCGAGGGATGGGTCCCGATCCTGGCGCATCCGGAGCGGAACCTCGTGTTTCAAGCGAAGCCGGATGCGCTCGCGGAGCTCCTCACTCACGGCGTGAGGACGCAAGTGACGGCCGGGAGTCTCACGGGCGAGTTCGGACCGCAGGCGCGGCATGCCGCGGAGACGTTTCTCCGCCGTGGTCTGGTGCATTTCGTCGCCACGGACGCACACAACATGACCAAAAGAATGCCGCGGATCCGGGAGGCAAAGGCGACTCTGGAAGAGCTCGTCGGGCCGGAGGTCGCGGACGCACTGATCCGCCGCAATCCGCTCGCGGTCGTCGAAAACGGGGCGTTACCCTACGATCCGGATCCCGTTCCCGAGCCAGAAAGCGGATTTTTCACACGCCTGCGCTCGTTTTTCGTCCGTTGAGCCGTACAATCGAGAGCCGAGGTCACCATGAAAAGTCGCCTGATTCCCGTCGTCGTGGTTGCATTTGTGGCCGCGGCCATGAGTGCACAAGTCAAGAATGGCATCGAGCACACGCCGCTGAGTTGCATCCGCGCGGGCGAACTGCCGTTGCTTCAGGTGAAGACGACCGGCAAGGGCGAGCTGCGCGGATACTTCCGCCGCATCAACACCACGGACTGGTGCTCGGTCGAGGGAACGAATGACGGCCCGCTCTCGCGCGTGGTCCTGCCGAAGTTCGAGAACGGCGACGAGATCGAATACTTCTTCGTGTTGATCGACGGCTCGCGCGTCGTCGGTCGCAGCGCGCGCATCTACCGCACACGCGTGAACCTCGAGTGCGAGAGCCCCTTCGCGCGCCACATCCTCCGCTTGACGATGAACTGCGGTGAGGATGTACAGGCCATCCCAACGGCGCTCGGCGCCGGATTCACCGTCGGCAGCAAGCTCATCCGAGGAAACCCGCCGGTGATCTCGCAAGACGAGCCGGTGGTGACGACAACGGATCAGCCGTAAAAACGTGGGCGGGCTGAAGCCCGCCCTACGTTTCAGTGCGCCTTGGCCTTTTTCACTTCCTCGGTCAGCACCGGCAGAATCTGAAACAGGTCTCCCACCACACCGAGGTCCGCGACGCGGAAGATCGGCGCTTCGGGATCTTTGTTGATCGCGACGATGTGCTTCGACGACGACATGCCCGCGAGATGCTGGATCGCGCCGGACACGCCCGCGGCGATGTACAGGTTCGGACTGACGACCCGGCCGGTCTGTCCGACCTGATGTTGATGATCGATCCAACCCGCGTCGACGGTCGCGCGTGACGCGCCGACCGCGCCGCCGATCGCGTGCGCGAGGTCGCGGATGTACGAGAAGTTGGCTGCTTCCTTGAGGCCGCGGCCGCCCGACACGATGATGTCCGCCTCGGCGACCGAGAGCTCGCCCGCCTCCGGCACCTTCGTCTCGACGACCTTCACGCGATCCGCCGCGTCCGCGCTCACGTTCACGACTTCCGCGGCGCCGCCGCCCACTTCCTCGGCGGGAAACGCGTTCGGACGCGTCGTCGCGATCGCGGGAGTGCCCGTCACCTCGACCGTCGCGAAGGCCTTGCCGGAGTACACCGGCCGGCGCGCGCGCAGCTTGCCGTTCAACCACTCCAGGCGATCGACGTCCGAGGCCACGCCCACGTTCACGCGCGCGGCGACGCGCGGCGCGAGATCGCGTCCGTTCGACGTTCCCGCAAACAGCAGCACGGACGGCTGGACGTCGTTCACGACTTGCGTCAACGCGGCGGTGTACGCCTCGGTCGTGTACGCCGGGATCGCCGCGACGTAGACCTTCTTCGCGCCGTAGCGGCCCGCCTCTTCCGCCGCCGCGGCATCGCTCGCGAAGGCGACCAGATCGCCGCCCGCGGCCTCGGCCAACTGCCGGCCGATCGAGAGTGCTTCACGCGAAGCCTTCTTCAGCTTCCCGTCCTTGATTTCCGTGAATACGAGAACACCGGGCATGAGGTCTCCTAGAGCGCCTTCGCTTCTTCTTTGATGTATTTGATGATTTCCTGGGCCGCGGCGTTCGGATCGGAGCCGTCGATTTTGCGGCCGCCGCTCTTCTCCGCGGGCATTTCCATCGCCACGACGACGACGCGCTGCTGGAACACGTCGCCTTCGTCGAGCCCGAGGTCCGCGAGCGATTTCACGTCGATTACGATCTTCTTCGCGGCCATAATGCCCTTCAGCGATGCGTACCGCGGCTCGTTGAGGCCCTTCTGCGCCGTGACGATCGCGGGCGTCAGCGCCTCGAGCACTTCCTCCGCCCCTTCGATCTCGCGATGCGCGACGAGCTTGCCGTCGCCGATCTCGAGGTGCGTGATGACGTTCACCTGCGGGTAGCCGAGAAGCTCGGCGACCATCGGGCCGACCAGCCCGTTGTCCGTGCCGACGCCCTGCTTGCCGAGGAAGACGACGTCGTGCGGGACAGACTTGATGGCCGCGGCCAGGACCTTGGCGATACCGAGGGAGTCGGCGTCGCTCACCTCGCCTTTCACGTGCAGCGCCTTCGTTGCGCCGCGAGCGAGCGCCTCGCGCAGGCACTGCTGCGCGCGGTCGGGACCGAAGGTCAGGACGGTAACGTCGCCGCCCGACTTCTCCTTGAGGCGGATGGCCTCTTCGAGCGCAAATTCGTCATAAGGCGAGACGATGAACTTCAGTCCCGTCTCGTCGATCTTGTTGCCGGTGACTTTGATACGCGACTCGGTGTCGGGGACGTGGGAGATGCAGACGACGGAGTTCAAGCAGGCCTCCAGTGGGTTCGGCCGGCGCGGCCGGCGCGGCATTCTATGGGGGGAGGCACGCAAATCGCAAACGCATCCGGACCAGGCAATTGGAATCCCCACAACCCGAAGAGACGGAGGCACGTCAATGTCGATGGTGAGGCCGTATGAACAGGATACGAACTCGAATGGGCGCAGGCCGTTTCGCGCTTTCACGGACATCAAACGGGCCAAGGGTCCGCATCACGGTAACGGCAATGGCAACGGCAACGGCAGGACCGCTCCGCCCGAGCAGACCAACGCCGAGAACTTCTATTACTTGAAACAGATGAACTCGAAGACGCCGATGGTCATCGTCATGACTGACGGCGAAGAGATCCGCGGCTGGATCGAGTGGTACGACAAAAACTGCCTGAAGGTGAACCGCGAAGGCGCCCCGAACCTGCTGATCCAGAAGCACTGGATCAAGTATCTGTTCAAGCAGGAAGAGCTCCTGGATTGAGTAGTATCCCCATGTGAAACCGCTCGCGATCACCCTCGGCGATCCCGCGGGAATCGGTCCCGAGATCGTCGAGAAGGCGCTCGCGGAGCTCGACGTGCCGGCGCGCGTGTTCGGCCAGGTTCCCGCGGGGGTTCGCCATGGCCAGATCTCGGCGGAGTACGGCCGGGCGGCGCTCGATGCGATCGACGCGGCCATCACGGCGATCGAGCGCGGCGAGTGCTCCGCGCTGGTCACGGCGCCGATTCACAAGCAATCCATCGCGCTCGCAGGATCGTCGTTCCCGGGACACACGGAGCTGCTCGCGGAGCGTGCGGGACTGCGGCGTTATGCGCACGACTACGCGATGTACTTCGACTCGCCTCGCCTGCGCACGGTGCTCCTCACGGTACACGTGCCGCTGCGCGCGGCGCTCGACGCCGTGAACGCGGACGACATCGCGGCGCTCGCGCGTCTCACCTCCCGCGAGTACGCGAAGCTCTACGGCGCCGCGCCGCGGATCGCCGTCGCGGGCGTGAACCCGCACGCGAGTGAAGGCGGCCGCTTCGGCGACGAGGAGACCGAGATCGCGCGCGGCGTCGAGCTCGCGCAACGCGAAGGTCTCGCGGTCACCGGACCCCATCCGCCGGACACCGTCTTTCTCGCCGCGACCGAAGGCAAGTACGATGTGGTGATGGCGATGTATCACGATCAAGGGCTGATCCCCGTGAAGACGCTCGCGTTTCACGAGTCGGTCAACGTCACCCTCGGACTGCCGTACCTGCGCGTCTCCGTCGATCACGGCACGGCCTTCGACATCGCGGGCAAAGGGATCGCCGATGCCGGTCCGATGAAGTACGCAATTCAATGGGCAGGGAGGCACGCGCGATGAACAAGTGGGCCGTCCGCATCGTCGGTCTACTACTGCTTCTCCTCTTCGCGATCGTCTTCGCGCAAATGCACAGCACCCTCCGGAGGCTCCAGGAACAACAGCGGACCGCGGCGCCGCGTTAGACGTGGCCGACCGGCTATGATGCGCACCTGAGCATGCCTCACATTCTCGTCACGAACGACGACGGCATCTACAGCGAAGGACTGCGCAAGCTCGCCGAGGCTTGCCGGGCGCACGGAGACGTCACCATCGTCGCGCCGGACCGCGAACAGAGCGCCGCGTCGCACGCACTCACGCTCAACCGCCCGCTGCGCCTCCTGCAGATCGAAGAGCACGAGTGGATCGTCGACGGCACGCCCTCGGACTGCGTGAACCTCGCCGTGCTGAAGCTCTTCAAGAGCAATCGGCCCGACCTCGTCGTCTCCGGCATCAACTTCGGCCCGAACCTCGGCGACGACGTGACGTACTCCGGCACGATCTCGGCGGCATTCGAAGGCGCGCTGCTGGACATCCCCTCGATCGCCTTCTCCGCGCTCGTCGGCGAGCATTTTTCGTTCGACCGCTGCGCCGAGTTCGCCGGCGAGCTGACGCGCATCGCCCTCACCGAGCATCGCGACCCGCGCGTGATCCTGAACGTGAACTTCCCGGTGCGCGAGTTCAACGGCGTGAAGATCACCACCCTCGGCCGGCGCATCTACTCCGAGGGCGTGATCGAGCGGAAAGACCCGCGGGGACGCAGCTACTTCTGGATCGGCGGCGAGCCTCCGGTGTGGCATGCCGGCTCCGGCACCGACTTCGGCGCCGTGCATGACGGATACGTCTCCATCACCCCCCTTCATCTCGACCTCACCCATCACGAGTCCATCCCGCGCCTCAAGCCCCTCGAGGAGACGCTTGGCCACTTCGCCGCCAAAAGATGATCGGGAACGCGAGCTCGCGCACCAGCGCGCGCTGATGGTCGACCGCCACGTCGCCGCGCGCGGCGTGAAGGACGAACGCGTGTTGCAGGCCATGCGCGAGGTGCCGCGACACCGCTTCGTGCCGCAGGTCGTGGCCGCGAAGGCGTACGGTCCGGGCGCGTTGCCGATCGGAGCGAAGCAGACCATCTCGCAGCCATACATCGTCGCGCGGATGATCGAGTTGCTCGAGCTGCGCGGCAACGAGAAGGTGCTCGAGATTGGCACGGGAACGGGATACCAGGCCACCGTACTGGCGAAGCTGTGCGCGAAAGTCTTCACGATCGAACGGGTGAACGAGCTGGCGCTCCGCGCCGCGGAGCTGTTCCGCGAGCTGAAGGTGCAGAACGCGTCGGTGAAGGTATTCGACGGGACCTATGGCTGGTCCGATCAGGCGCCGTTCGACCGGATCATCGTCGCCGCGGCGGGACCGGAAGTACCGGAGCCGCTCATCCAGCAACTCGCGCGGACGGGCCGACTCATCATGCCGATCGGCCCACCGGGCAATCAGCGGCTCGCGCGTGTGATCCGCGTCGGCACGGGCATCAAGATCGAGGACTGCGGCACCGCCGAGTTCGTGCCGCTGGTGGGGAAGTTCGGCTGGAAGGAGTAGGCGCGCTCTGCCCCAGTGCTGAGTGCTGGGTGCTGAGTGCTGAGTGGTCGGCGAGCTGCGTCCGCATCGTGTGGCCGGGCGGGACTCAGAACCCAGCACTCAGCACTCAGCACCCTCTCGAGGGCGTCCGATGAAGATTCGTCTGCTGTTCTATCTGACAGCTTTCGTCTCCGCCGCCCTCGGCGCGATTGTCGTCTACCTAGCTTTCTCCGTTCCCAACGATCTGCGCGCGGATGCGATGCTCAAGACCGCGCGGCAGCAGATGACGGACGGGAACAACGACGAGGCGCGCGAGTCGTTGTCGCGGATCGTGCAGCAGTACCCGCGCACCGACGCCGCGGCCGCGGCGACCGTGGCACTGGCGTCGCTCGGGAAGAAAGAGCGCGACGACCTCGCGCGAGCGGTGTCGTTTCTGCGCACGCAGAACGAACGGCAGTCGCGGCAGATCGCCGACTTGGAGAAGAGCGTCACCGCGATCCGGACTGCACCACCACCTCCGAGTGCGGCGACCGTCACCGCATCCCCGCCCAAGCCCGCGGCGAAGAAGGTGACGACGAAGAAGAAAACGACGCCCAAGAAGAAGACGCCGTCGAAGAAACGGCGCCGCTAAGGCATTACAATCCCGCACCATATGAAGGAACAGCGGCACTTGCGCATCCACGGCAAGGTCCAGGGAGTGGGCTACCGCTTCTTCGCGACGCGCGTCGCGCGGCGAATGGGTCTGAAGGGGTGGATCCAGAACAATCGCGACGGATCGGTCGAGGCACTCGTCGAAGGGGAAAAGAAATCGATCGACGAGTGGATCGAGGAGATCCGCGAAGGTCCGCGCTACGCCGAGGTGACGAAGATCGACCAGGATTCGAAGGAGTTTTCGGGCCGACTGCCCGACTTCGACGTGAAGTTCTGATGACCATCGAACAACTGCACGACTTCATCCGCGACGTTCCCGACTTCCCGAAGCCGGGAATCCTCTTCAAAGACATCACCCCTCTTCTGCGCTCGCCCGAGGCGCTGGCGAGCGTTTGCGCGATGCTCGCCGAGCCGTTCCGCAACGACGGCGTCACCGTCGTTGCGGCCATCGAGTCCCGCGGCTTCATCTTCGGCAGCATCGTCGCGCAGAACCTCGGCGCGGGATTCGTACCGATCCGCAAGCCGGGCAAGCTGCCGTACACGACGCGCAAACACGAGTACGTCCTCGAGTACGGCAGCGGCACGCTGGAGATCCACGACGACGCACTGACTCCCGAGGATCGCGTGCTGGTCATCGACGACGTGCTCGCCACTGGCGGCACGCTTGCAGCGGCGACGCATCTCGTACGCGGCTTCGATTCGACTCTCGTCGGCGCGGGCACGGTCGTCGAACTGGAGTTCCTCGGCGGGCGCCAGAAACTCGCATCGCACATCCCGCTGCATTCACTTCTTCGCTACTGAGAGGCTGACATGAAGCAGATCGCGGAGCTCATCGAGGGACAGACGCTGACGGTGATCGAGCCCGGCTGGACGGTGCGGTCCGCGGCACAACGGATGACGGAGCGGAACATCGGCGCGGTGGCGGTCGTGGACCAAGGTGCGCTCAAAGGCGTGTTCTCCGAGCGCGACATCATGGCCCGCGTCGTCGCGAAGGGACTGAATCCCGACGACACCATCGTCGCCGCCGTGATGTCGAAGGAAATCCTCGTCGGCAACCCGCGCGAGAACGTCGACTCCGCGCTGCAGAAGATGCACTCCATCGGCTGCCGCCATCTTCCCGTCGTCGAGAACGGGAAACTCGTCGGCATGCTCTCCATCCGCGACCTGCTGGAGATGGACGACGCGCAGCAGAGAGAGAAGGCCACGTTCCTGAGCGACCTGGTGACGTACAGCCCGGACTACGAATCGTAGTCGGGGTGAGTTGCGCTACTCAGTCGTCAGTCGCAACGATACTCGCGGCGACTCGCTCGTCACGTGCGTGCCCGGCGCGAGCTCGAACGCGTCCGCCGCAGTCTGCGCGCCGCCCAACAGCAGGCAGAGACGCGCGAGCTCTTTGAACGTGGCGCCGCTCCCTTCGATCACGATCTCGCCGTCCGCGCTGCGGACGCGCAGCGGCGCACGCGACATTCCTTCGAGAGCCATGATGGCCAGGTCGTAATTCATGCCCCTTAGTTTATCCCGCGCGTAGACGCGGGATCTTCGGTGCCCTCGCGAGATGCGTGCAACGGAGGGATCAGCGTGAGGGCACCAGAGATCCCGCGTCTGCGCGCGGGATAAACTAAACCTCTTCGTCCTCTCCCTGATAGCGCACGGAGTTTCGTTCCGTTTCCTGCAGCGCGACCTCGTACAGCTCGCCGTTCGGGATGGCCGGCGCGAGCTGCTGCCAGAAACTGCGCGCGAGGTTCTCCGCGGTCGGGATGATCCCTTGGAGAAAGTCGACGTCCTCATTCAGGTTCGTGTGATCGACACGGTCGACCACGCGCTCGCGCATGATGTCCTTCAGCCTCTTGAGATCGATCACCATCCCGGTCTCGGGATCGATGCGGCCTCGGACGCTCACTTCGAGGGCGTAGTTGTGGCCATGACCCTTCGGGTTGTCGCACTTGTCGTAGGTTGCGCGGTTCCAGGCCGCATCGCGGTTCGGATTGTGCAAACGATGGGCTGCCGAGAAGGTCAATCGAGCCGTCACGATCATTCGCACACCCTACTGAACCGCCGCCAGCGCGCGCCGCACTTCGTCCTGCTGCGCCGTGAAGTCGGCGCGCACCTTCTGGAAGCGCGGCTCGCTGCCGAGGTAGCGGAAGAGCGGGTTGGCGAGGACATACGCGGCGGTCGGTTCCTTGCGCTGCACCGCTTTCTCCAGCGCCGCAAGCACGGCATTCGTATCCGCGAGGATCGCGTGCACTTCGGCGGCGGCGGTCCACGAGTCGTCGCCCGGGCTGGCCGCCGTGAGCGCCTTCTCGAGCTCCGCCTTCGCCTCGGGCGCGTTGCGGTACTCCGCCGCGATGTAGGCCTTGAGCATGTGATGGCCGTACAGCGGATCGGATTGTGCGAGCTTCTTCAGCTCGTCGTCGGCGAGAACGAGCGTGTGGCGCAACACGTACAGTCGTCCCATCTTCAGCGACAGCGCCGGGCTTCCCTGTCCCTTCGCAACGACGTCGTAATACCTGTCGACGGCGACGCCGAGGCGACCCGCGGCGGCGAGCAGGTCCGGCTCGTGCGCTTCGACTTGCTGCGCCGGCACGCGCTTGAGCCTCGTCAGCGTCGCGTTGAACTTCGCCGCGTCGTTCGCGGAGACGGCGTAGCGCGCGATGTGATTCAGCGACTCCGCGTCGTTGGGCTCCCGCTTCAGCACGAGATCGTAGAAAGCAAAGGCCTGCTGCAGATCGCCGCCGATGAGACTCGCGCGGGCGACGCGTCGGGCGGCGTCAAGGTTCGCCGGATCGAGAGCCGCGACCTGCCTCGCCGCGGCGATCGCATCCTCGCTCTTGCCGGCGTCGGCGAAGAACTGCATGGCCATGAGCTGCGCGGGGAGGAAATTCGGATCGGAAGCGAGTGCCGCCCGCAGCGACGCGTCCGCGCGCGCGGAATCGTTCGCTGATTTCGCGACGACCGCATCCGCGAACGAGTTCAACGCGTCCGCCGCGGCGAAGTTGCGCGGTTTCGCGCGCGCCTCGGTGATGGCCTGCTCCACCACCGCGCGAATGCCGCTCGCGGTGTCGAGGAGCGCTACCGGCGCGGATGTCGTTGCGCCCGCGGTGGCCACGAGCTCCGGTCCGGCGGCGCCGGGGCGCACGCGCGCGGAGATCGTCGACGTGTCGGGAGTGACGGCGTCGACGACATGAAGCTCCGGGAAACTGCGCAGGATCTCGATCGCACCGAGGCGGATTGCGTTCGCGCGCTCGGTCAGCGCGGGATCCGCGCCGTCGACGACAAACGGCGCGACGTACACGCTCTTCGGATTCTCCGCGGTCGCGCCCTGCGCTTTCGGAGCGACGGTCGCCGTCGCGACTTGCTCCGCCTCGCGCGGCGTACGACGCATCCACATCACGCCGAGAGCGACCGTCGCCAGAAGCAGGATCACGACCACGGCGGCCGCGATCGCGAGCGTGCGCTGGCGCGTTTTCGCCTTCGCCATGATCGCCACTGCCTGCGCCTCGGCGACGGCTTCGGCCTCGAGCTCCTCCGTCGACGGCGTGAGCTCCGTCGCCCCACTCGTTGCCGGCGTCGGCTCCGCCGCGACGATGTTGTAGAGCTTCATCCCGCCGCGCGCGCCCGCGTCGCGCAGACGCACGTTGCCGCGTCCCTCTTTCACGAACTCCTCGGAGATGAAGAGCATGTTCGGCGCGAGAAGCTCCAGCGTCGCGACACCCTTCTCGACCGCCGGTCCCGTGGGCGCGCCGTCGCGGAGCTCCAGCGTTCCCGCATGCAGGAGCATGCAAACGTCGAGCGGCTCTTCCTGCTGGCCGGGCGAGAAATCGAACTCGCCCTTCCGTCCCGCTTCCAGCGCTGCATCGACGTTCGGCAGCTCCGCGACCAGGCGCGCGCCGAATGGATCGACGACCTGTCCGTCGAAGAGATACACCGACTCGCCGAGGATCTGCTGCATGCGCGAGGCGGCCTTCGCGGCACGTTCCGGATCCTCGGCCGCGAGCGCGTCGTAATCCGCAACGCCGGCGATGAAGAGGATCGAGCGGCGCGACTCCACGGCCGCCGCGGTGTGCGTCATGATCTTCTTCTCGAGCTGCTGCACGAACGCCATCGCTTCCGGGTCGAGCTTCTCGATCGACTCGACGAGGAGGCGTACGTCCTTCGCGCGCTTGAACGGGTCTTTGAACAGACACGAGCCGAGGACGGTCATCACCGTGGTGTCGATGTTCGGGTTCGCGTTGCGCGGCGACGTCGGCGTTCCTTCGACGATCGCACGTGCGACGTCCGGTGCGGTCGCGCCGAGGAAGGGAAGCTTGCCCGTTGCCATCTCGTAGAAGACGGTCCCGAGCGAGAAGATGTCGGTGCGCTCGTCGAGCGTTCCCGTCGCGATCTGCTCGGGCGCGAGGTAGGAGACCGAGCGCACGTCGCTCCCCTTCTGCTGATACGCGCTCGAGGTGTGCTCGCGCCGCATGAGGTTGCCGATGTTCAGACCGGCGAGCCTGACCTGCCCATCCGCCGTCACGAGCACGGAGTCGCCGGCGATGTTGCCGTGCAGGATGCCCTTCATGTGGAGGTACTTCACGACCGATGCGAGCTGATAGGCGATGCGGAAGAACTCCGCGTTCTCGAGCGGCGCGGAGTTCACTTTGCGGGTGATCGGCTGCCCGGGGACCACCTCCATGACCATGAGCAGGTTGTCGCCCTGCGGCACGACCTCGATGATCGGGACAAGGAAGGTGTGATACAGCGCCGCGGAGACGCGCACGTCGCGGATCAACGCGTCCCGCTTGGCCGCATCCTTCGGAAGCTGGCGCGTCAGCAGTTTGACCGCGATCTTCTTGCCGTTGCGCGTGTCTTCCGCGAGCCACACCGACGAGCCGACTCGCTCGCCGATGGCGTAAGGACCGAGGGGCTGATTCGAGGACATGGTGCCGGAATTATAGGGTCGTTCAGTTTACTCAGCTGATCTTCACTAGCTCCGCGCCCGCCTCGACGGTCTGCCCGGGAGTCACCAGCAACTCGTCCACCGTGCCGTCGGCGGGCGCCTGGATCTCGTTCTCCATTTTCATGGCCTCGAGGATCAGCAGGCCCGCGCCTTTGCGCACGGCGTCGCCTTTCGAGACGAGAATGCGCACGACGCGGCCAGGCATGAGCGCCAACACGGCCCCGCTGCTGCCCATCTCGTCGTCCCGGCGGCGGCGTTTGGCGGCGACCGGATCGATCATGTCCACGACCACGGTTGCGCCGCCCATGGAAATTTCGTGCGTGTCGCCCTCGCGATGGTGAATGAGCGTGAACTGCGTGCCGTCCTCGAGACGCAGCGAGTGTACGTAACGGCCGACGTCGATGAAGTCCACCTCGATCCAGCGCTCGCCGATCCGCACGCGATAGCCGCTGCCGTGGCGATCGACCTCGACGTCGTACTCGGAGTCGCCTTCGCGAGCGATGAACTTCACAAACGCCCCCGCACCGCTTCCGCTCGCGCGGCGTGCCGCCAGCGCGAGTCCTCGTCGACCGGAAGCTTCACGTTCTGCGACTCCTCGAAGGCCATGATCGCGGCCGCGGCGATCGCCGCGTCGACTTGGTTCTCGCTCGTCGGGCGCTGGGCGAAGTCCATCTCCGCCAGGATGCGGTCGATGAAGCCGGTGTCGAACTTGCCCGCGCGGAATTCAGGGTGATTCATGATGAACGCGAAGAACGGGATCGTGGTCATGATCCCTTCGACGCGGTACTCCGCGAGGGCGCGGCACATGCGCGCGATGGCCTCGTCGCGGTTCTGGCCGTGCACGATCAGTTTCGAGAGCATCGGGTCGTAGAACACCGGCACGGTGTAGCCGGCGTAGACGCCCTGGTCGTTGCGCACGCCCGGTCCCTCCGGGAGGTTGATGTAGCGAATGAGCCCCGGCGAGGGCGCGAACTTTCGCGCCGGATCCTCGGCGTAGATGCGGCACTCGATCGCGTGGCCGAGGCGCCGGAGGCTCTGCTGCGTGAACGACAGCTTCTCGCCGCGCGCGATCCGGAGCTGTTCCTTCACCAGGTCGACGCCCCAAACCATCTCCGTGACCGGATGTTCGACCTGGAGGCGCGTATTCATCTCGAGGAAGTAGAACTCGCGATCGGGTCCCATCAGACACTCGATGGTTCCGGTCGAGTAGTAGTTCACCGCGGCCGCTGCTTTCACCGCCATCGCGCCCAGGCGCTCGCGCAACTCGTCATCGACGACGGGCGACGGGCACTCCTCGATGACTTTCTGATGCCGGCGCTGCAGCGTGCATTCGCGCTCGCCGACGTGGACGATGTTGCCGTGTTGATCGCCGATGATCTGCACTTCGACGTGACGCGGCGACGCGATGAATTTTTCGGCGTAGACCGCGCTGTCACCGAAGAACGATTCCGCTTCGCTGGTGACGCGCTCGAATGCGGGGAAGAGGTCTTCCTCGCGCTGGACGAGACGGAGGCCTTTCCCACCGCCGCCCGCCGCGGCTTTGATCATGATCGGCAGACCGACTTCTCGCGCGAACACCTCGATCTCGGCGAACGACTTCACGGGATCGATGAGACCGGGAACGACCGGCACGCCCGCGGCTTTCATCCGCGAACGGGCGTCGGTCTTCGAGCCCATCGCGTCGATCGACTCCGGAGACGGACCGATGAACAGTAGGCCGGCGTCGCGGCACGCGCGCGCGAACTCCGCATTCTCGGCGAGGAATCCGTAGCCGGGATGGATCGCGTCCGCGCCGCTTTTCTTCGCGGCGTCGAGGATGCGGTCGATGCGGAGGTAGCTCTCCCGCGACGGCGCGGGACCGATCGGCAAAGCCTGATCGGAGTAGACGACGTGCAGCGCGGCGCGGTCCGGCTCGGAGTAAACGGCGACGGTCGGGTAGCCCAGTTCGCGGCACGCGCGAATGATGCGCACAGCGATCTCGCCGCGGTTCGCGATCAGGACTTTCATGCCGGCGCGCATTGTAATCGCTGTACCATTCGCGGCCATGACCAACGACGGCTTGCACCAGCAGCGCATGAACATTCTGTCGGGAGTGGTCAACCGGCTGCTCTCGGACCTGAAGGAAGGGACCGGCGACAAGGATCGCCGCCGTCAGGTCGAGGAATGGATGCGCACGCTGGCCGAGAAGTACCCGGAATTCAAGATCGAAGTGGGCCTCCGCGACTATTACCTGGCCGAGGCGGAGCGCCTGCGCGCGGACTTCGACCAGTCGAGCGAGCTGACGGAAAGGCTGTCCCTCGCACGGTCGATCGAATCGTTCCTCGATCGCGCCGCGGAGTACGACCGGAGGATTACGGAGCGCTGACCGCATGCGCATCGCCGCTTGCTGGCTGCTCGTTTTCCTAGGATCTGCCGCGGCTCAGACTCCCGCGTTCCTCAACATCAATCCGTCGTGGTCGCCCGACGGCCGGCAGCTCGTGTTTCAAAGCGACCGGACAGGGCGCACGCAGCTTTACGTCATCCACGCCGACGGGTCGCGCGAGCGCCGGCTGACGTCGACGGACGGAGACGACACGCACCCCGCGTGGTCGCCGGACGGGCAATGGATCGTCTTCGACTCGAACCGCGACTTAACGTGGAACCTCTACCGGATCCGGCCCGACGGCACGGATGAGAAACGACTCACGCATCGCGGTGGATCGGCAACGACGATGTTCGCGCGTCATCCTTCGTGGTCGCCCGACGGCAAGCGCATCGCCTTCGACTCCGATCGCGACGGCGACGAAGAGGTGTACGTCATGGACGCCGACGGCGCCAACGTGACCCGACTGACGAAGAGCCGCGGTCGCGACGGCCATGCCTCGTGGGCGCCTGATGACGCGTCGCTGGTCTTCGGCGCGGACCGCGGCGGCAACACCGACGTCTGGACGATGAGCACGGACGGGAGCGGACAGCGCCGGCTCACCGATCATCCGAGGATGGATGCAGGGCCAAAGATCTCCCCGGACGGGAAACGGATCGCGTTCTTCAGCGATCGCGACGGCAACGTGGAGTTGTACGTGATGGACCGCGACGGCGCGAATGCGCGGAACCTCACGCGCGACGCCGCGACGAATTACGAGATGGCATGGTCGCCCGACGGAACGCAGATCGCGTATTACACCGATGCACCGGGACGCTACGAGCTTTTCGTCCTGAACATCGACGGATCCGCTCCGCCTCGCCAACTCACGAACTCGGCGTACGCGAACGCGTGGCCACAATGGTCGCCTGACGGCAGCCGCATCGTGTTCGGGTCGACGCGCGACGGCGACTGGGAGATCTACACGATGTCCGCGGAAGGTGCGGGAGCGCGTCGGCTCACGCAGAGCGCGGGCCGCGACGCACATCCGATGTTCACACCCGACGGGATGCGCATCGTGTTTCAGTCGCCGCGCGATTCGGCCGAAGGATCCGAGGTGGATCTCTACAGCATGAACGCCGACGGAACGCAGCAGCGCCGCATTCGCGCGCTGCCGGGCTTCGACGGCGTGCCCGTTCCGTCGCCGGACGGGACGAAGATCGCGTGGCAGCACATCGACGACCACGCGATCACCGCGAATGCGTGGTCGAGTCAGGTGCCGAGTTGGAGTCCGGACGGGAAACGCCTCGTGTTCTACGCGAACCCGCAGGGACGCGATCAACTCTTTCTCCTCGATCTCCCCTCGGATCGGACGACGCCGCTCGCCGGAAGCAATGGCGACGATCAGGCTCCCTCGTTCTCACGCGACGGCCGCTTCGTCGCGTTCACGTCGACGCGTGACGGATCGCGCGATCTCTACGTCGTCGACGTCACCGGCGGCGCGGTGCGACGGCTGACCAACGGAATGGACGTGTGGTCGCAGCCGAGCTGGTCGCCCGACGGCACACGTCTTCTGTTTTCGGGAAAGGACCGTGGTGTGGATGAAGTGTTCGTGATCGACGTGGATGGGAAGGGCTTGAAGCGGATCACGAAGGGATCGGAAGGATTTCGTTGAGGCGAGCGATGAGCGATGAGCGATGAACCTCGCCGCAAGGTTCATCGCTCATCTCTCATCACTCGTTGCCAACAAAAAGCCCGCCTAGTGGCGGGCCGAATCAACTCTTCGCTAGTTTGGTGCCCAAGGCCGGACTCGAACCGGCACGGATTTCTCCACACGCCCCTCAAACGTGCGCGTCTACCAATTCCGCCACTTGGGCAATCAAAGAACTGCTTACTTCTTTGCGGGAGCCGGGGCCGGTTTGGCGGGTGCCGTGGCAGCCGCGTCACCGGACATGACCGAACCGCGAGGGCGAGCCTGCAAGACCGCCAATGTCATTGAGGTGATGACGAAGGCGATGAAGAAGCCGGTCGTCAGCTTGTGCAGGAGCGTCGTCGCGCCGCGCGCGCCGAACGCCGTCTGCGAACCGCCGCCCCCGAACGCGCCCGCGAGATCCGCACCCTTGCCCTGTTGGACGAGGACGACGAGGATCAGAAACAGGCTGATGAGGACGTGCAAGATGACGAGTAATACGATCATGGACTCTCCGGTAGTGCCTGACTGTGAACCGGTCAGGGGTGCGCATTGTTCCCGGAAAAGGGGGGCGCGTCAAGGTCCGGTGCCCTCGGAGCGCCGGCTTCCAGCCGGCCGCTCCGCCGGCATCTTGCCGGCCGCCTGGAAGGCGGCGTAGCGGCCGGCTGGGAAGCCGGCGCTCCCTCAGCGCATCCCTGCGTGGATGGCCAGAAACTTCCGTGAATCCAGGCTTGCGCCCCCCACCAGGAATCCGTCGATCGTCCCGTTCGCCACGAGATCGTCGACGTTCTCCGGGGTCACGCTCCCGCCGTAGAGAATCGGCGGCATCGGCGCGGGCCAGAAGCGCTCCAGCGCCTGGCGGATGTCGACCAGCGTCTCCGCCACCATCTCCCCGCTCGCGTTGCGTCCCGTCCCGATGGCCCACACCGGCTCGTACGCGATCACGATCTCGCGCGCGTTGGCGAGCGCATCGACGGCCGTGACCTTGATCTGATCCGCGAGAAAGCGGGCCACGTGATTCGCCTCGCGCACCTGCAGGTCCTCACCGATGCAGAGGATCGGGATCAGGCCCGTCTCGATCGCGAGGGTGAGCTTGCGCGCGATGAGCGCGTCCGTCTCGTGAAAGAGATGGCGGCGCTCGGAGTGTCCGAGGATCACGGCGTCGACGCCGCATTCGCGCAGCATGCGCGGTGAGACCTCGCCGGTAAACGCGCCCGACGCGTGATCGCTGCAGTTCTGCCCCGCGACGCCCAGTCCCTCGCCGCTCGCGGCCACCTGCCGCAGAAACGGGAACGGCGGCGCGATGATGAGGCTCACGTCGCGCGGGTCCGCTCCCCCCACCGTGGCCAGGTACTGCTCCACGCCTTCCGGCGGAAGATTCATCTTCCAGTTCGCGATCAGGTAACGAGCCATCGCTCACGAAGTGTAACGATTTTTCCCGTGTCGCTTCGAAAGATAGAGACGCTCATCCGCACGGCGGACGAGGTCGTTCGCAACCGCGTCTTCGCGGTGGAACTCGGCGATGCCGATCGAGACCGAGCATTGGATCGCCCCTTCTTCGTCCGTCGGAATCGTGAGCGAGGTGATGCGCGCGAGGATGCGCTCCGCGACCCGGGTCGCGCCGTGAAGGTCGGTGTGAGGGAGGATCACCGCGAACTCGTCGCCGCCGAAGCGCGCGAGGATGTCCGTCGGACGCAGCGACTCGCGCACCGCGCCGCACAGCTCCGAGAGCACGACGTCGCCGATCACGTGGCCGAAGCTGTCGTTGATCTGCTTGAACTCGTCGATGTCGAACAGCAGCAGCGACAGCGGGACGTTGAACGTCCGCGCGCGCTCGATCTCCTGCGGAAGCTGTCTCCGGAAATAGCGGCGGTTCCAGATGCCGGTGAGGTCGTCCGTGTCGGCGAGGTTGACGATGCGCTCTCGCGCGCGAATGGTGTCGAGCAGCATCGACACCTGCGTCGCGAAGATCGTGAGGATCTGCTGCTCGCGGTCGGAGAACGGTTCGCCGCGCGCGAGGATCAGCAGACCGGCGGCGCGGCGATCGTGCTGCAGGAGCGCCGAGGCGTCGCGGTCGGCGCTCGGAGCGTTGCCGTTTGCGGGGAGGTCGTGCGTCTCGGACTTCACCACCACTTCCGTAGTGTCGAACGACACCGGGATCAGCGTCTCGAGCGTGCGCCGGATCTTCGCGATCAGCGCCTCGTCGACGAGCGCGTCCGCGTCCGCCCGCGTGCTGACGTAGAGGTCGAGGTTCTGCTCGAGCATCACCGCCGCGGCGACGTCGAAGGGAACGCAATCGAAAAGCGTGGCATACGCGCGGGAGAACAGGTCTCCCACCGACTCGCTGCGCACGACCGTCGACGTCAGCTCCTGGATGAGCGCCAGAAGATCGCTGATCTGGCGATGCTCGGCGCGCAACCGCGTCAGCTCATCCAGCGTTCCCCAATCCGACATTGCGAACCCGCCACAAGTATAAGTGCTGAGTGCTGGGTGCTGGGTGCTGAGTCCCGCCCGCCTACTCAGCACCCAGCACTCAGCACCCAGCACTCAGCACTCCAGTCTCATACAATGCCCCCGTGTTGACCGAGGCGGAGGCGATTCCGTACGAACCGGCGCTGCTCCGCGGCGAACGGCTGCTCGTCCTCGCTCCCCATCCCGACGACGAAGTGATCGCCTGCGGAGGCCTGGTCGCGCTGCACCTGCGCGAGAACCGCGCCGTACGCGTGCTCGTCGCCACCGACGGTGCCCAGGCCGGCTCCGCTGCCACGCGAGAGCAGGAATCGCGCCGGGCGCTGGCCGCGTTGACCCCCGGCTCGAGCCAGGGGCTAGAGGTCGTGTTCGCCGGCTACCCAGACCGCGGCCTGGGCGACGAGATCGCGCCGCGCCTGCGCGAGGAGCTGCTGTCGTTCCGCCCCGACCTGATCCTCGTCCCCGCACCGATCGAGATCCATCCTGACCATCTCGCGCTCTCGCGCGTCTTCTGCGAGCTCATGCAGCGCGACGAGACACTCTTCGCCGATCTCGCGGTGGCGCGCGTCGCGTTCTATGAGGTCGGCCAGCCGCTGCGGCCGAATGCGATCGTCGACATCAGCGAAGTCGCGGAGGCAAAGTTCGCCGCGATCGCGGAGCATCAGTCGCAGCTCGCGAAACGCGACTACGTCGCCTACGCGCGCGGCCTCAACGCGTATCGCGCGATGACGCTGCCACCCGAGACGAAGTTCGCCGAGGCGTATTACGTCGTCGACCTGCCGTCGCTGCGGACGACTCCGGTCAGCGAGCTGCGACGTCTCGCCGGCGCGCCGAAGGAGATCGCGGTGATGAGCGAGCCGCTGCCGATCAGCGTCGTGATCCGGACGAGGGATCGTCACGCGCTGCTCGCCGAGGCGATCGCCTCGGTGCAGGCGACGGGATATCCGTGCGAGATCGTCGTGGTGAATGACGGCGGCGCGACGCCCGTTGTTGCGCAGGCTCGTCTCGTCACTCATGCGGTTTCTCGGGGTCGTGCCGAGGCCGGCAACGCCGGTGTTCGCGCGGCGTCGAATGCGTTCATCGCCTTCCTCGACGACGACGATCTTTTCTATCCCGAGCATCTCTCGACGCTCGCGAATGCCGCGCGCTCGTCGCACGCGGCGTGGTACACGGACGCGGTCTCCGCGTTCCTCCGTCCCTCGGAGAGCGGCGCCTACGAGACGCACTCGCGCATGCGCATCTACGCGCAGGACTTCGATCGCGACCTGCTGCTGGTCGACAACTACATCCCGCTACCGTCCCTCCTCTTCCGCCGCGAGCACTTCCTCGAGCTCGGAGGCTTCGATCGCACGTTCGATCTCTTCGAGGACTGGGATTTCCTGATCCGTCTCGCGCAACGAGGCGACTTTCTGCGCATCCCGCGCGTGACCTCCGAGGTACGTCATTTCGAGGGCGGGACTTCGGTCGTCCTCGCGGCACCGGAAGGATCGGAGGAGTTCCGCGCGGCAAAGCTGCGGGTGTGGGAGAAGCACGGTGTGGAACCCGCGGTCTTCGCGCGTGTGTACGAGCGTCAGAAGCGTCGCGCGACCTCGACGGATGCGGATGCGATTCGTATCCGCGGCGAAGCCGACGACGTGCGCCGCGACCTTGCGCGGCTCGAGCGCGAGAAGGCGGAAGTGCTCGAGCAGAACGCGGAGGCGCAGAACACGATCAACGGCTACGCGCTGCGCATGCGCGAGCTCGAAGGGGCGATGCAGGCGCTCGCCGCGATCGCAGCGGACTACGAACAGAAAACCGTGCAGCTCGAGCGCTTCACGCGCGAGAACGAAGAGCTCCGCGCGACGTGTGCGGCCGCGCACGAAGAGCTCCAGCGCGCGCGCGTCGAGATCCAGCGCCTCGGCGGCCTCCTCGACATGATCTATCGCTCGCGCACCTGGAAAGTGCACACGATGCTCGAGAAGATGCGGGGACGCGGATGAGCCGGGTGATGCTCGTCTGTCCGGAGCCCCTCGGTCACGGGCAGCCTGCCGGCGTGGGGATCCGCTTTCTCGAGATCGCACGCGTGCTGCGCGGCGACGGACATGACGTGACGACGCTCGCTCCGGACGTCGTCGGCATTACTCCAGAGTCCTTGCTGGAAACGAGTCAGCGCAGCGACGTCGCGGTGGTGCAGGGTCACGTCGCGAATGCGTTCTTTCAGCACGCCGCCGCGATCCCGACGGTGATCGATCTGTACGACCCGTTCGTCATCGAGAACCTGCACTACTACGCCGACCGCGGCGCGGAAGTGTTCCAGCACGACCACTTCACATTGATGAATTCGCTCGTGCGCGGCGATTTCTTTTTGTGCGCGTCGGAAGCGCAGCGGATGTTCTACCTCGGCGTGATGCTCGCGTGCGGACGCTTGAATCCGGAGCTGTTCGAGCACGACCCCGAGCTGGAGTCGCTCATCGCGATTGCACCGTTCGGCGTCCCGCCCTCGCAACTCGCAACGCGCAACCCGCCGTCGTTCGACATCCTCTTCGGCGGCATCTACGACTGGTACGACCCGATCACCGCGATCGACGCGGTCGCGCTGGTTCCGAACGCGACGCTCACGTTTACGCACCATCCGAATCCCGACCTCACGCCTCAGGGCAAGCTGGCCGAGGCGATGGAGCATGTGCGGAAGAACGGGTACGACTTCGTACGGTTCGAGCCGTGGGCGCCGTACGAACAGCGCGCGGAGTTCTTCGGGCGATTCTCGATGGCGCTGCTGACATTTCCGCGCTCGCTGGAGACGGACTTGTCGATGCGCACGCGCATCTACGACTACCTCTGGTGCGGGCTGCCGATCGTCACGAGCTCCGCGCCGGGAACGGACGAGATCCTCGCACGCTACGAGTGCGGAATCGTCGTCGCAGATGATGCGCCGCGCGCGTTCGCGGATGCGATCCTGCGAGTCGATCGCGTGCCGATGACGCGCGGCGCGGAACGATTCGTCCGCGACCATCAGTGGGATCGCACGCTCGCGCCGCTGCGCGCGTTCGTGCGCGATCCGAGCAGCGAGCGCACGAAGGAATCGTTCGCGATGCGGCCGTCCATCCCGGAACGCCCAGCATCGATCCTCGACCGGCTGAAGCGCCGGCTGAAAGCATGACTACCACCGAGATCATCGAACCGCAGTGGAGCGCTGGCGTCTCGCCGGCTGTTGTGGCGGCGTCCCGCGCCGCCCCCCGGGCGGGCGGCGCGGGAC
>DASYGV010000150.1:0-37936 GCA_035999335.1 Thermoanaerobaculia bacterium
CTTCGGCATCCGGATGCGGATGCGCGCGCCGCGGAACGGGTCCTCGATGCCCTGTTCGTCCTCCTCGAGCCAGCGGAAGAGCGAGCGCAGCGTGGCCAGGTGGCGCTTCACGCTCGCTTCCTTGAGCGTGCGCACGTCGAAGAGGTGGCGGACGTAGTTGTGGATCACGCTCTTGTCGCAGGAGGCGACGGCGGCGCGCTTGCCGAGGAACTGCGTGAAGCGGGCGAGGTCGAGCTCGTAGGCGCGGATGGTGTGCGGCGAGAGCTTCCGGATCGACTGGCAGTGGCGGATGAATGCGGACGCCGCGTCTCGAAACAGCACGTCGATCTTCCCTCCCGAATTTCGTGGAGGGCGGACGTTACTCGACACCCACCGGCAGAGGCGACCGGATTTCCGGAGGGATGGCTGCCGAGGGCCGCGTTAAACTATGCCCCGATGCCACGCAAAGAGCTCCTCGCCCGCGTCTATTCGGAGCAGATCATCGGTGTCGTCCGCGAGGATGGCGCGGAAACCGCGGAGGCCGTCGCCGAGGCGTACGCGCGCAACGGGATCCGTCTTCTCGAGGTCACGTTGACCACGCCCGACGCGATCGAGCTGATTGCGGCGATGGCCAAGAAGTACGGTCCGGAGGTCGTGCTCGCGGCGGGCACAGTGCGCAGCACGAACGACGCCGCGCTCGCGCGGCGCGCGGGTGCGGAGATCATCGTCTCGCCGCACACGGACGCGCGCATCATCGAGTACGCGGTGGAGCACGAGATGCTCTGCGTCGCCGGCGCAGCCACGCCGACGGAGATTATCCGCGCGTGGGAAGCGGGCTGCGACGTCGTGAAGGTCTATCCGGCGCATTACCTCGGCGGCCCTGACTACATCCGCACCATCCGCGGGCCGATCCGCGACGTGCCGATGCTCGCCGGCGGTCCCGTGCCGCTGGACATGATCGACGCCTATCTCGACGCCGGCTGCGTTGCCGTGAACCTCGGCCCGTCGCTCGCGGTCCCGGACCTCGTCCGCTCCCGGCAGTGGGAAGAGATCGGCCGCCGCGCGATGCTGGCCACGTCGATCGTGCAGTCGCGGCGCAACGTCGAACAACCCGAGGCTCATTACATCCACTGATGGCCATCTTCTTCGCCCTGCTGCTGACGATCACCGCTCCGAAGACCGACTGGATGCGGCTGGAGGCGTTCCATCTCGCGATCGGAATGCCGCGCACGGACGCCCTAGCGGCGCTGAGCGCGTGGAATCCGAAACCGGGGAAGGACGCGAACGAGATCGTGGTCGACTACGCGGCCGACAAGTCGCTCACGCTCGAGTTCAAGAAGGAGCGCCTGCACTCGGTCCGCTTCGAGCTCTTCGTGCTCCTGCCGCACGTGCGCAAGGCCTTCGAGGAGAAGCGCGCCGCAATGGGCAAGCCGCGCATGGCGACGCGCTCGGTGCTCGTCTACGACAACGCGCTACCGAACGTGATGGTCGTGGTCGCGGACGATCCGAAGTCGGAGCAGGGGAAGAAGGGGCTGGGGGTGTTGGCGGTGCGGTACTACGACCCACGCTGATTCGACCGCGAAGAGCAAACGAGTGTCACAGACTTAGGACGTCGTTATGACGAAACAGGCCGTCGGCGCGCCGCCGATGCTGAGACGGATCCCGACGATGAAGAAGACTGGCGTACGGCATTGGATGACATCCGTCGGGAAGTGCTATCTCGCTGAAACGGGTTCATCTCCGCCGTATTGCTAAGCGGGATATACGCGATGCGGTACTTTGGTATCGTCGGCGCGATCCTGAATTGGCAAAGGCATTTCAGTTGGCGCTGGGCCGAGTGACCGGAGAGTCAGCGCCGCGTTCGATCGTGCGACGCTCTTCGAGAATCTCCCTGAGTTGCCGCGAATACTCCTTTCGCTGATTCGCGATTTTCGATGTGCGCCATGCGGCTGGAATGCATACGATGGCGAATATACCTGCGATCATGGCCGGCACAAACGCTGTCCACCCTTTCAGAAATGCGATGCCAACGCCAATTGCAGCAGCGAGATTCGCTAGAAGAGCGCCAGTGGAGACTACAAGAACGGCGGCCTCAGTGTGGAGAATGGTGCGCTGCTCCCAGTCGAACAGAACTCCCTCCCACTGCAAGCCACCATTTGTTTGTGGCTCAATCACTTCTTTGATGTACGTTCCGATTCTCCACCCGCCATTCAGGCAAGAGCAAAACGATTGAACCATTGCGGTTAGCAACAGGCTGGCTAATCCAGCACAGATCGCCCACAAGAAGGGCTGTGATGCTTGCTGCAACACTACAGGAACCGCATAGACGACGGCCGCCGCAGGGAGACAGAATGTCACCATCATTTTTGCTGCGTCGGCAAGCATCGTTATGTCCTGACGAAGAGCTTGAAACTCGAGTTCGATCCATGCGCGTTCTGGCATATCGCACCTCACCATTCCCATGGAGGAGTGTTGGCTGTTACACGTATCCTACCCTCAAGCTGGTTTACAAACATACTTATGCAGCGTAACGCGCCGTGGCGGCGCGTCGGCGTGTCAGTGTTATCCAACTTGCGGCGTGCCGAGCGGACGTTGGGCGCTCTCTGCTCAAAGCCGAAGAGAAGTCGCATAACGCCTCGCGCGACGGCGGGCGTCAGGTGTCGCGTATTGCGTTATGCGCCGCGAAGCGGCCTTTGAGACGAGTCCCGGGCGTTTGCCTCTGCGCTCACCTTCCCACCCACCTGAGTGGCGGCGCGGGACGCCGCCACGACAGCCGGCGAGGACGCCGAGCGCTCCTTATTGGCCGCCGCCGGTCACCTGAGCGCGAGTTTCGACGTAACGCTGCGTCTTCCCTTCGAACACCCACACTCCCTCGCCCAGCGTGCCGAGGTAGTAGCGATCGCGGGTGAACGGATCGGGAACGACCGAGGAGATCTCGGTGCCGCGCAGCGGGAGCGTGAGCTCGCTCCACTCCGACTCCGACGGTTCGCCGACGAGCACCTCGCGCTGCTGGCGTGACGTCACGAACAGCATCTGCCCGCTGCTGCGCGAGCCGCCGTGCACGGACGCGTACTGCGCATCGGGTGCGCTCGCGACGCGCCACTTGCGCTCCTCGTCGATCGTGCCCGCCTTCACACCCAGCGCCCCGGCGATGAACACGTGATCGACGTTGGCGTTAGACAATCGCAGCGTGCGGATCGCGATCGTCCGTCCTTTCGTCGGCGAGTCCGCGATCACCGACCACGTCGTCCCGTCGAACACCTCGAGTCCCGCGACGGTGAGCGCGTACAAAGCCTTCTTCCCCGCGAGCGAGCCGATCGCGATGTCGACCGCGCGGTTCGTCGCGCCGGCGAGGCGGTACCAGTTCTTTCCACCGTCTTTCGTCGTGAACACGCCCTCGGCGGTCGCGGCGAACGAGCGGACGCGGTTGAAACGCACGATCTTGTCGACGCGGATCGGAAAACCAGACGGCTCGCTCTGCGTCCACTGCTCGCCGTCGTTGCTCCAGAAGAAACCCTTCTCCGTCCCGGCGATGAACTTCACTTCCGCATCCGCCTCGGACGCGATCGTCAGCGACAGCACTTGCGGCAGCGGAGACTTGCTCGCGCGCTCCCAGGTCTTGCCGGCGTCGTTCGAGCGATAGATGCCCGAGGCCGCGCCGCCGAATACCACGACGGCGTAGACGCGGTTGCGCTCGAACGGATCGGAGGCGATGGTCGTGATGCGCAGGTTGTACAGACCCTCCGAGGAGCGGGCGAAGGTCTGGCCGCGATCGTTCGAGACGTAAACGCCGTCGCCTTCGATGCCGAGGACGATGCGGTCCGGACGCTGCGGATGCAGCACGATCGAGTTGATGACCAGGCCGGCGTCCGAGACTACGCCCCACTTCGTGCCGCCGTCGGTCGAGCGATAGAGCCCCGCGACGGAGCCGGCGTAGACCACGTTCGGATCGGTGGGATCGATCTTCACGTCATGGATGCGGCGGTTGTCGAAGCCTTCCTTGTAGCGCGTCCAGAGATCGCCGATGTTTTTCGAGTTGTAGACCCAGCCGCACGTCGCGACCCACACGTTGTCCGCGTTCGCGGGATCGATATAGATCGCGAACATGTCGGTGTCGAGGACCATCCCCTCGGCGATGTGCTTCCACGACTTCCCGCCGTCGTCCGTGCGCCAGCCCTGGCGCCATGTGCCGACGTAGATCCGCTCGTTCGTGCGCGGATCGATCGCCAGCGACTCGACGTTGATCTGATCGGAGAGCTTCTCCCACGACTTGCCGGTGTCCGTGCTGCGGTAGACGCCCGTGAGACCGCCGGCGAGAACGAACGACGGATCGTTCGGATCGAGAGCGATGGCGCGGACGGAGAAGTCCTCGAGTCCCGCGTCGCGGCGCGCCCAGGTCTTGCCGCCGTCGGTCGAAACCGCGATCACGCCGCCGCCCCACAGGCCCCACGACGCTGCCCAGAGCCGGCCCTTCGCATCGAGGACGAGGTTGTCGACGACGTAGCCGGGGAAAGGAATGCCGTTGCGTGGCGACGTCCAGGTCTTCGCGCCGTCGCGGGAGACGTACACCTCACCGCCGCTCGTGCCGAGGTAGAGGGTGTCAGGGTCGGTCGGATCGACGATCAGCGCGCGGACGTCCGCGCCGTGCAGGCCGGCCCGGCGCCACTGCGCCGCGACAGGGAGGGTGACGAGAAGGATCGCGAAGAGAATGAGGGCTTTACGCATGTCGGCCGTGTCGTAGACGTTTTACCACACGCGGCTCAAGCAAACGGGCGGCCACCCACCCGAGTGGCGGCGCGGGACGCCGCCACGACAGCCGGCGGGGACGCCGGCGCTCCGATGCTATCCTTCGCGGCCGATGAACAACCTCCGCACGTGCGTCTTCCCCTGCGCGGGATTCGGGACGCGATTCTTTCCGGCCACGAAAGTCATCCCGAAAGAGATGCTGCCGCTCGTCGACAAGCCGATCCTGCAGTACGGGATCGAGGAGGCGCGCGATTCGGGGCTGGACAAGCTGATCATCGTCACGTCGAAGGGAAAGGACACCATCCTCGATCACTTCGACCGCACCGCGGAGCTCGAGCGCTCGCTGCAGGAGCGCGGCAAAAACGACCTGCTCGCCGAAGTCGACACCGTCAGCCGCATGGTCGACCTCATTGCCGTTCGCCAGAAAGAAGCCCTCGGCCTCGGACACGCGGTGCTGACCGCGAAGGATGCCGTTGGTGAACATCCGTTCGCGGTGGTGCTGCCGGATGACGTCATCCTCGCCGACGAGCCCTGCCTATTGCAGATGCGGCGCGTGTTCGAAGACACGGGACGCCCCGTCGTCGCGCTGATGGAAGTGACGCCCGAGGAGACTTCGCGTTACGGCATCGTCGCCGGAAAGCTCGTGGACGAGCGGCGTTTCAAGATCACCGACATGGTGGAGAAGCCGAAGGTGAAGCCGCCGTCGCAGTACGCGATCATCGGCCGCTACATCCTGCCGCCGGACATCTTCCCGTTGCTGGAGAAGACCGAGCGCGGCGCGGGCGGCGAGATCCAACTCACCGACGCGCTGCGCGAGCTGGTCCGCACGGGCGATTTCTACGGTTACGTCTTCAACGGGCGGCGCTACGACGCGGGCGAGAAGCTCGGCTATCTGAAGGCGACCGTCGACTACGCGCTGCGGCATCCGCAGCTCGGCCGCGAGTTCCGCGAATACCTCAAGATCGCCGCGTCGTGAAACGCATCGACGTTCTGGACCTGACCGAAGACGCACGCGACCTCATTCGCGAGTGCGAGGTGAAGGGCACGCGGACGATGTTCGAGCGCAACGGCCGGCCCGTGGCGATGCTGGTCTCGCACGACGAGTACATCGCCCTCCGCGAAACGATCGAGATCGCGAACGATTCGCTCCTCTTCGCCAAGCTCGCGGAGGCGGACGAGGAGGAAGTCGAGCAACGCGGTAAATACGAACGCCTGCGCTTCGCGAAGTCGGCCGCGCCGATCTACGACGCCGCGCTCCGCCGCATCGAGCTCGACCCGATCATCGGCGCGCCGTTGTTCGAGCCGCTGAAAGGGCTTTGGAGCTATCGGACGGAGGAGCTGCGGGTCATTTACAAGATCGTCGCGGAGGCGAAGATCGTGGTCGTTTTGTATGTGACGCGGATAGACTTCGGCCCGTGAAATTCATCCTCGCCTCGGCGTCGCCGCGACGGCGCGAGCTGCTGGCTTCGATCGGGCTCGATTTCGAGGTGAAACCGAGTCATGTCCCCGAGGTGCATCAGGAAGGGGAGGCGCCGGAGGAGTACGTTGCGCGGCTGTCACGCGACAAGGCGCACGCGCTCGCGACGGAGCACCCGGCGGAGTGGGTCATCGCCGCCGACACGACCGTCCTCCTCGGCGACGAGCTGCTCGAGAAGCCGGTCGATCCCGACGACGCGGCGCGCATGCTCGGCACGATCGCCGGCAAAACCCACGTCGTCTACACGGGCGTGACGCTGGAGAACGCCGGCCGCGACTACCGCGACACGCGCGTGGCGGAGTCCGAGGTGCGGATGCTGCCGCTGTCGGCGCAGGAGATCGCGTGGTATGTATCGACCGGCGAACCGTTGGACAAAGCTGGCGCGTATGCCGTACAGGGCATCGGTGCGATGTTCATCGATTCCATCCACGGGAGCTACACGAACGTAGTCGGACTGCCCCTTGCTACCCTGTTTCAGATGCTCAGACGCGCGGGAATTGATCCCCTGGCAAATCGACCGGAGTCAAGACAATGACCTCAGCAGCAAAAGTCGGCATCGTGATGCTGATCGCCCTGGCCGTTCTCGGGTACTTCGTCCTTCGCATCGAGGACATCAGCCTGAGCCGCTCGAGGACCACGCACTTCGTGAAGGCGGCCTTCGACGACGTGGCCGGACTCGACGACGAATCGGCCGTGCGCATCGCCGGCGTGCGCAAGGGACACGTCACCGACATCAAGGTCCTGCCGGACGGCCGCGCGATCGTGACGATGCAGGTCGACGACGACGTGCCACTGCATTCCAACGCCCAGGCCAAGGTCGCGAACCTGGGGCTCCTCGGCGAGAAGTACATCGAGCTCGATCCGGGCTCGCCGCAGTTGCCGGTGCTGTCAAACAAAGACACGATCACCCTGCCCGGCACGCAGCCGGCGACCTTCGACGACGTTACCGATCAGGTGAAGGCGATCGCCGACGACGTCAAGGCCATCACCGAGTCGCTGCGCGCGGTGGCCGGCGGGCCGGCGGGACAACAGCGCCTCGACGAAATCGTCGCGAACGTCCACGCCATCACCGCCGAAACGCGCGCGCTGATCGCGGCGAACCGCTCGAACGTCGACGCGACGCTGTCGAACACGCGCATCATCACCGAGCACCTCCGCAACGAGATCCCGCGCCTTGCCGACTCGATCGACCGCGTGGCGTCGCAGATGGGCGGGACGATCGGCGAGAACCGCGAGGACGTGCGCAACGTCGTGCAGAACCTGCGCGGACTCTCGGCCGACCTGCGCGTCACCGCCGACAACCTGAACGCGATCACGGGACAGGTGAAGAGCGGTGAAGGCACGATGGGCAAGTTGTTCTACACCGACGAGGCGCACGAGCGTCTCACCAGCGCGCTGACGTCCGTCGAAGGCGGCGTGAAGTCGCTGCAGGAGACCCTCGGCCGCGCGAGCCGCATCCAGATGGATCTCGGCATCCGCGCCGACTACATGGCCGGACTGTCGGAGCAGCAGATCGAGGGGATCACGCCCAAGCACTACGCCGGTGGCAACTCGCGCAGCGTGGTCGGCCTGAAGCTCGTTCCGAACCCCGACATCAACCGCTTCTACAACATCGAGCTCGCCGACGACCCGCGCGGCAAACGCCGCGACAAGGTGAACGTCGAGACACGCACGAACCCCGCGACCGGGCAGTCGGAGACCATCGTCACGGAGACCAGCCGCTACGAGCGCGATTTCCTGATCTCGGGACAGGTCGGCTGGCAACTCGATCCGGCGCTCGCGGTCCGCATCGGCCTCTTCGACAACACTGGCGGCCTCGGCGCGGACTATCGATTGAACGATCGACTGGTCGTCACCGGCGAAGCATTCGACTTCGGCCAGCGCCGCGACGACAACCCGCACCTCCGCGTCTACGGCGAGTACACGATCCGCAAGGAGAGGCCGCGCACGCCGCGCCTCTTCGTCACCAGCGGCGTCGACAACGCGCTCAACGACACCGCGTTCCTATTCGGCGGCGGCGTGAGGTGGCGGGACGAGGATTTGAAGTACTTGTTAGGGAGCATTCCGATCGGACGGTAGAAAGTGCTGGGTGCTGAGTGCTGGGTGCTGAGTCACACCAGCCCCTACTCAGCACTCAGCACCCAGCACTCAGCACTATGGTCAAAGCCATTCTCCTTTTCGGCGGCCGCTCCGCCGAGCACGAAGTCT
This sequence comes from Thermoanaerobaculia bacterium, assembly GCA_035999335.1. Classification (GTDB taxonomy): domain Bacteria; phylum Acidobacteriota; class Thermoanaerobaculia; order Gp7-AA8; family Gp7-AA8; genus QHVT01. Next base: position 8,411 of record DASYGV010000150.1, read on the forward strand.
CCATCCTCTCCGCACGATCCGTCGCGAATGCGGCGCCGAAGGAGCGCATCTCCTTTACGCCGATCTGCATCGCGCGCGACGGGAAGTTCGTCGCGCCCGAGCGGAGCGCGCGGATCCTCGCGGGCGAAGAGAAAAGCACGATCGGCGATGCCGACTTCTCGTTCGAGACGTGGTCGCGCGGCGTTGCGATCGACATCGTCTTTCCGCTGATTCACGGAACCGGCGGAGAAGACGGCTCGCTGCAGGGATATCTCGACACGCTCGGTCTTCCGTACGTCGGCAGCGGCGTCACCGCGTCGGCCGTTGCGATGGACAAGGTCCACATGAAACAAGCCTTCGCCTCGGCGAAGCTGCCGATGATCGACTTCGTCCCGGTGCTGGAGCACGACTGGCGCAATGAAAGAGAACGGGTGATTCGCGCGGTGACGAACGCCTTGCGCCTTCCCTACTTCGTCAAGCCCGCAAACGCCGGCTCGTCGGTCGGCGTGACGAAGGTGAAAAACGACGCCGATCTGGCAAAAGCGATGGACCACGCATTCCGCTTCGACGAAAAGGTGCTCGTGGAGCGCGGCGTGGACGCACGCGAGATCGAGGTCTCGGTCCTCGGCAACGAGACGCCGCAGGCGTCGGTGCCGGGCGAGATCGTCGTCGGCCGCGAGTTCTACGACTACACGGACAAGTACGTCGAGAACAAGTCGTCGCTCGTGATTCCGGCCAAGCTGACCAGCGAGAAATCGGCCGAGATTCAGCGACTCGGAATCGCGGCGTTCAAGGCCGTCGGCGCCTCGGGCTTCGCGCGCGTCGACTTCTTCCTCGAGCGCGGCACGAATCGCCTGTACCTGAACGAGATCAACACCATCCCCGGTTTCACGAACATCTCGATGTATCCGAAGCTGTGGGAAGCCACGGAGTTGAAGTACGCGCGGCTGATCGAGCGCCTCATCACCCTCGGCATCGAGCGCGCGAAATCAAGGACGGAGCGCGCGGAGTCGACGATGCGCTGGTTCGACGAGGTCGCGCCATTGACCTAGAGGGCGCAAGGGAACCCTTGTCATCCTGAGCCGCGTAGACGGCGAAGGACCCCCTGCGGTGAACGCGTCACGTGCTATCGGCAGGGGGGTCCTTCGCCGCGCTCCGCCGGCTCAGGATGACAGTCTTTGCGCTACCATCGCCCGATCGTGTCCATCAGCGTTGCCTACGTCGCCACCGGGAAACTTCATCTCAAGTACGACGGCGCGGTGCCGCGTCCGGTCGAGTCGAAGTTCGCACACGAAGTGCGCGAGCGGCTGATGCGCGTCGCGCAGCGCAATGCCTGGAAAACGCAGGGCACCGGCGCGCAGTTCATGTACGGCCGGCTGATGAGCAGCCGCCTGCTGTGGGGTCAGGACGCGGACGACGAGGAAGGCCTGGTGATGTCCGTGCGCAGCCTCACCCGCGGCGCGGAGAATGGCCACGTCCTCTTCGCCCTCGGCGGCCCGGGAGTGAACGGTCTCTTCTCCTTCGATCCCGAGACGCTGAGCGAGACGCGCGTCGTGCACGGCGCGGATCATCTCTACGACGACCTCGCGCTCGGCCGCAATCACAAGCTCGTGGTCTGTTCCACTCCCAAGCGCGACGGTAGCTCGTCGATCGCGGTGATGAACGCGGACGGCACGGATTACGCGGAGCTCACCGAAGGGGATTCCCTCGATTTCAATCCGAGCTGGGTGCCCGGCGAGCGGCGGGAGATCGTGTTCGCCTCGAGCGGCATCGCACGCGATCAGCAGGGCGCGGCGCGCTCGTTCGCGCCGACGGTGATCCAGCGCCTCGACGTCGACACCGCGCAGATGGACGTGATCGCGGAGGAAAAAGGTGCGGACCTCATCCGCCCGTCGATGACCGGCGACGGCACGCTGTACTACATCCGCAGACCGCACGTCGGACCGGAGAAGCCGTCCTTCTGGCGCGCGAACCTCGACTTCCTCCTCTTCCCCGTGCGTCTTCTGTTTGCGCTGCTGAACTTCCTCAACTTCTTCACCACGCGCTACAGCGGCAAACAGCTCACGACCGCGGGGAACGCGAAGCAGCGGGGCGCGGACGTGAAGCAGATGATGATGTGGGACAACCTCATCCGGGCACGCGACAAGGCGAAGGAGTCCGACGCCGATCCCGAATCACTCGTGCCGTCGTCCTGGCAACTCGTACGGCAGCGCGGGATGAAGACGGAAGTCGTCGCGAAGGGCGTCGGCTGCTACGACGTGGCGGAAGACGGCTCGGTCGTGTACACGAACGGCGGCGCGATCTATCACGTGAACGCGGCCGGAGAGCGAACGAAGGTATGCGACGGGCAGTACATTTCGCATGTGATCGCAATTTGACGGTGCTGAGTGCTGGGTGCTGAGTGCTGAGTCACGCCCTCCCTCTCAGCACCCAGCACTCAGCACCCAGCACTCGAATTCATGTGGCCCTTCCGCATCGCCGCCGCGCGGCTTCGACCGTTCAACACCGCAACCTTCGTTCGCACGGGCATCGTGCTGACGGTCGTCGCGTTGTTCCTCATCGGTGACTACGCGCTTTTCGCGCGGCTCTTCGGCGCGATCGCGGGCGTCGAGTCCGAAACGCCGATCTTCGCACTCGGACTGCTGCGCAATCTCCTCGGCCTGGTATTCCTCGTCGCGACGGTCACGCTCTTCTCCTCCGCGATGGCCGCGGCGATCGCGTCTTTTTTCACCGATCTCGACCTCGACATCTACCACGCCGGTCCGCGTGCGAAGCTGCGGATCGCGTTCTCGAGGTGGCTGAAGACGCTGGTCCAGAGCGCGACGATCGTGTTCCTGTTCATCGTTCCGCTGGTGGTCGCGTTCGGGCTGCAGTACGACAAGCCGCTCTCGTTTTATCCGGCCGTACTGGCGAACCTCGCGCTGCTGCTGACCATCCCGGTCACGCTCGCGTCGCTGGTGATCCTCCTCCTCGTGCGCTGGTTCCCGGTGCGGCGCGTCTATCAGATCGTGGCCTCGATCGCGGCGCTGGTGCTGACGCTCGTCGTGATCGCGTTCCGGATGAGCCGTCCGGAGCGCTTCTTCGCCGAGCTCTCGACGATCGACGTCGCCGAAGTGCTGCGCGCGATCGAGCTGCCTTCGATGAGTGTCTATCCGAGCACGTCGTTGGCTGACCTGATGACGAAGAGCGGCATGCCGTTGCTCGCGCCGCGCATCGCGTTGACGGCGGTGATCGCCTTTGCGGTGTTCGCCTTCGTGGCGCGGGCGTGGTACTTCAAGGCGTTCGTCCGCGCGCGGGAGAGCATGGCGCCGACGGCGATCGGCGCGTACTCCGCGACGCGCATCCTCGACCGCGTCTTCGCGCGCGCCGATCCGCCGCTGCGGGCGATGATCGGCAAGGAAGTGCGCACGATCGGGCGCGACGTCGCGCAGTGGTCGCAGGTGTTCCTGATGGGCGCGCTGCTGTTCATCTATCTCTACAACATCCGCATGCTCCCTCTCGGCGGCGACGCGCGCGCGCCGCTGGTGGCGTACGCGAACCTGGGGATGTCGGGATTCGTGATCGCGGCGATCTGTCTCCGCTTCGCGTATCCGTCGGTGTCGGCGGAAGGGAAGGCATTCTGGATCATCCAGAGCGCGCCGATCTCCTATCGCGGCTTCCTGATGGTGAAGGTCGCGGTGTACGCGGCGCCGCTGACGCTGCTCTCGCTCCTGCTCACCGCGTTCGCGAACTTCATCCTCGGCGCGAACGCCGTGGTCTGGATCTTCACCCTCTCCGGAGCGCTGCTGCTCGCGGTGACGCTGGTGAGCCTCGGCGTGGGGCTGGGCGCGCTCGCGCCGAACTTCAACGCCGAGAACCCGCTGCAAGTCGGACTGTCGCTCGGCGGCTTCGGATACATGGCCGTCTCGCTCGCGTATGTCGGCGCGGTGATGGTGCTCATGGCGCGGCCGGTGATGGGCTACTTCCTGCGCGTGGTGGGGGTCGGACATGGAGCGATCTCTGCAGCGATTCCGATCGTGATTGCGCTCACGCTGTCGGTTCTTCTGTCGGTGATATCTCTCATCGCCGCGGAACGCCGCCTCACCCGCTTCAAAAGCGATTAGAATCCAGCACGGATCGTGACAATGAGCAAGGAGAAGAAATGAGCGAGATTCCTCCGCCCACCGTCCCCCCTGCGACACCCCCACCACCGCCCCCGCCCGCGGGAACCAGCCCGAGTTCCGACCGCACGCTGATGATCGTGCTCTCGTACCTCGGCCTGCTCGCTCTCATCCCGTATCTGACGAAGAAAGAGGATGCGGACATTCACTGGCACGCCAAGAACGGCGTCGGCCTGCTGATCCTCGACGTGGTGATCTGGGTCGTGTTCCTGATCATCACCTGGGTGCTGCCGTCGAACCTGCTCGGCTGCGGCGTCGGCATGATCCAGTGCGTCGTCTGGATCGGCATCCTCGTGCTGCACGTCTACTGCATCGTCCAGGGAGTCGGCGGCAAGCGTCCGCGCATCCCGGTCGTCACCGACTTCGCCGAAAAAACGCTCTAAGGAGAATTCATGTCCGACTTTACTCCTCCTCCGCCTCCGCCCGCCGCCGGTGGCCCGGGCGGCGGTGGTCTCATCTATCCGACCACACCGCCGAAAGACCCGATCCTGGTCATGGTTCTAAACCTGCTCGTGGCCGGCGGCGTCGGCTACATCATCATGGGCCAGAAGACGAAAGGGATCGTCGCGATCGTGGTCTGGGTCGTCGGCTGGGTCGCGTGCGGCATCCCATCCGGACTCGTGTCCATCCTCGGCGCGATCGACGGCTACCTGCAGGCGCAGCAGCTCCAGCAGGGACACCCGGTCGGCGAGTGGACGTTCTTCAACGACCACAAGTAGGAACGCTGGCGTCCTCGCCGGCTGGCCCGCAGGCGTCCCGCGCCTGCGTTCTGCTGGGCGGCGAGGACGCCGCCCGGCCAGCCGCCGGGACGGTCGGCGTTCCACTAGAACGGCATCAGTAGGCTTCATCGCGACGCAGAACGTGGAGCACGTAAAGCGTCTCGGCGGCATGATCGATCTGGAACCGAATCCGCAACTTCCCGACGCGAAGGCGGTACTCCGGCGGATCGATTCCGGCAAGCCGCCGCACGTCGCCCCATCCTTCGAGGGCCAGGCGATCGAGTGCGTGCATCACGCGGTCAGCGACTTCTGGATCGAGTCGATCCAGATCGTTTGACGCCTCGGCACTCCAGCAGAGCAGCCACTTCACGCGCGCCGAAGCTTTCGTCTGACCTCATCGTGCGAAAGCGTTCGCCCTTCTCGCACATCGCGGCGCGCTCGCTCGGCTGCGTCGCGCTCCGCATCGGTCTCGGCCTCGTCGTCGACCGGTGCGTTTCTGAGAGTACCCAGCAGCAGGTCACTGCTGACGTTGAGCGCCTGCAGCACTCTTTGCGCGGTTCCCACGTCTTCCGGGCGAAGCGTATCGATCAGCCGGTGAAGTGCATCTCGATCTCCAGCGGTATCCATGAGTAACTGTCCTCCGGTCGGGCCTCGTCAACGATATCTCATCGAAGGTGGCAGAAATTTCGAGTGACGATCAGCGCCGTGCCCTGGGCGTTCCGTTTAGAACGGATATAGCGGCGTGTTGCGCACGATCCAGTAGCTGGTCAGCACCGCAAACGCGGCCCATGCGAACCACGGCTTCATGAGGAAGCCCGGCTGCTGGCCGCGCAGCACGCTCGGCAGCGAGAAGAGCGCAACCGCAATCAGCACGAAGATCATCGGATTGAGGCGGAACGCCTCTTCGAGCCGGCCGTGCAGCAGGTGATGCAGCGCGCGCGTCGTGCCGCATCCCGGGCACTGCAGGCCCGTCAGCAGGCGGAACACGCACGGCGGGTAGAAACCGTAGGCCGTCGGCGCGAAGTTGTACAAAACCCACGCGCCGACGGCAGCAACGACCGAAAGACTAAGAGCTCGCAGCTTGAGCGTCACGAATCGCCTGCATGATCCCCGCGCTGAAGAAAATGGCCCAGATGATCCACCCTACGATGCCCACGCCGAGTCCGATGAGCGTGAACATCTTCGCCTTCTGCGACGAGTCCTGCGCGCCGGTGATATCGCCCTGCGCCAGCTTCGAGTTCACCTGCGCGGCGAAGATGATCGACACGACGCCGAGGGGAAGACAGCAGCAGAGCGTGACCACGATCGACTGCCAGAGGTAGTTCGGGATCTGCGGTCCGTTATACGGTGGCGGCGACGGCCGTGCACTGAATTCGGACGGCGGCGGTGGCGGCGGCGTGTAGGACGAGGCGCCCGCGGCGAGCGAGCGGCCGCAGTTCACGCAGACAGCGGAGTTATCGAGGTTGGACGTACCGCAATTCGGACAGTTCACCATTCCTCCTTATTTCGACCCGGCGACGCTGAAAGCCATAAACGCCGCGTATGCAATCGACACCAGGGCACCGGCTCCGAGGGCAATCCACGACCACATCTTCGCGTTCTTCGACGCGGCCTGCGCGCCGGCGATATCTCCGGCGACGAGCTTCGAGTTTACCTGCGCAGCATAAATGATCGCGACCACGCCGAGGGGAAGACAACAGCAGAAGGCCGACAGCACGGCCGGCACGAGGTAGTTGTTGATCTGCGGACGGGGCGGCATGCGCCGGATGCGCTCGCCGCAGTTCTCGCAGACGGTGGCGTTGTCGGCGCGTTGGACTCCGCAACTCGTGCAGTACATTATTGAGTTTGCACTCCTTCCGGATACTGCAGGAACCTGCCGTCGGACAACACCACATCCGAGTCGAAATTCGAGGTCTGTGTACCCGGCGCGTAGTCCTGCAGTGATTCGTGCTCGAACAGCTTGTCCGCGCCGGCGCTGGCTAACGCGTAGTGCTCACACGCGCCTTTGGGCCAGCATTCGTACCGCAACGCCGTGCCCCAGCCATCGACCCGCGGCAGTGTCTTCGTGTACGTGGGCGTCAGCGCCTGGGAGAGCTCCGAGAGATCGGGCGACGCGTCCGGGTATGCGTTCTTGTCCGTGGCGTACGCTTCGATCGCCGCGGCGGCGGTCCGCATGTCCGCCATCGTTCGTTTCTGCCGCGAGCGCTGCAGCGCGGTGAGGAAGTTCGGAATGGCGATCGCGGCCAGAATCCCGATGATCGCGACGATCACGAGACCGCCGACGAGAACCCCGATGACGATCCCCGCGGTCTTCGTGTTGTTGTCGGTCCCCGCGACACGTTGCGATCCGTTGCTCGGATTGCCGCATCGCGGACACGGTGCATAAGAGACCTGATTGACCTGATTCCCGCACCAGGCACAAAACGCCATCGCTCACCCCGTTCGGATTGGATGGCGGATTGTAACCCGCGGTCCCTCCGGCTGAAGCCGGGGGCTAGTGGCTCACCACATCATGCCGAGCTGCAAGCGCGCCGCCTCGGACATCATGCTGCGGTCCCAGACGGGATCGAACACGACGTCGACGTCGGCCTTCTTCACGCCGGGCAGGTTCTCGAGCTTCATCTTCACGTCGCCCGCGAGCACTGGTCCCATGCCGCAGCCGGGCGCCGTGAGCGTCATCTTGATCTTGACGTTCTTGCCGCCCTCTTCCGAATCCTCGAGCTCGCAGAGATACACGAGGCCGAGGTCGACGATGTTCACCGGGATTTCGGGGTCGAAGCAGGTCTTCAGCGCTTCCCACACCATTCCCTCGAGCTTCTCGGGCGTGAGCTCTTCCGGCTTGACCTCGACGCTCTCCAGAGGAGTCTTGCCGATCGCCTCGACGTCGCCGCCGGACACGCGGACCATGAGGCCGCGGTCGGTGATGAGGGTGTACGTGCCGCCGAGCGACTGCGTGATCGTCGCCTGCGCGCCCTTCGGCACGAGGACTTTCTCCCCGCTCGGGATCATGACCGCTTCCGTGTTGCGGCTGAAGGTGATCTCTTCTCTCATGATTCTCTCCCTGTCATCCTGAGCCGCACGAGATCCTACGGCGCTGCGCTTCTCAGGATGAGCACCTATTCGGTGCTCACCTTCTCATCGCTGCCTTCGAGTGCACTTCGAAGCGTGTGCCACGCCAGCGTCGCGCACTTGACCCGGGCCGGGAACTCGCTGACGCCCGAGAACGCCGCGAGACGGCCGAGGTCGGAGGCGCTGAGTCCGCTGGCGTCACCGGTAACCAGACGATGAAACGTCTCGAACAGGTGTTCCGCTTCCTCTTTCGATTTTCCCTTGACCGTCGAGCTCATCACCGACGCCGACGCTTTCGAGATCGCGCACCCGCTCCCGGTGAAGCTCACCTCGGCGATCGTGTCGCCGTCGGTCTTGAGAAACACGGTGTAGTGGTCGCCGCAAAGCGGGTTGTAGCCGTCGACGCGCGAGGTGGCGTCTTCCATCTCGCGGAAGTTACGGGGATTCTTGTTGTGGTCGAGGATGACCTGCTGGTAGAGCTCGCGTAAATCGGACATTGGTCTGACTTTATCCTGAACGGTAAATACTTTGACGGGTGCTGAGTGCTGGGTGCTGAGTGCTGAGTCCCACCCTCCCGGTTACTCAGCACCCAGCACGCAGCACCCAGCACTGCGTCAGCGAAAGACCTCGATGACCTTGTGCAGCGCGGCGACGAGGGCGTCCGCCTCTTCGCGGGTGTTGTAGAGGCCGAACGACGCGCGTCCCGTGGCGGGCACTTTGAACCGCATCATCAGCGGCTGCGCGCAGTGATGTCCGGTGCGGACGGCGACGCCTTCCTGATCCAGCACCGTGCCGATGTCATGAGGATGCACGCCTTCGAGAACAAACGAGATCACCGCCGCCTTCTCCGCGGCCGTACCGATGATGCGAAGGCCGTCGATCTCGAGCAGGCGCTTCGTCGCGTACAGGAGCAGGTCATGCTCATGTGCTGAGATCGCCTCGAGGCCGAGGCCGTCGACGTACTCGAGCGCTGCGGCGAGGGCGATGACGCCTTCGATGTTCGGTGTGCCCGCCTCGAATTTGTACGGAAGCGCGTTGTACGTGGTCTTCTCGAACGAGACCGAGAGGATCATGTCCCCACCGCCCTGCCACGGCGGCATTTCCTCGAGCAGGGCCTGACGGCCATAGAGCACGCCGACGCCGGTGGGCCCATAGACCTTGTGCGCGGAGAACGCGTAGAAGTCCGCGTCGAGGTCCTGGACGTCGACGCGCATGTGTGGGACGCCCTGCGCGCCGTCGACGAGGACGAGCGAGCCGTTCGCGTGCGCGGCCGCGATGATCCGCTGGATCGGATTGATCGTGCCGAGGGCGTTCGAGGCGTGGTTGCAGGCGACGAGCTTCACTCGCGGATTCAGCATCCGTTCGAGCTCTTCGATCACCAACTCGCCGGCGTCGTTCACCGGCGCGACGCGAAGCGTCGCGCCCTTTTCCGCGCAGAGCATCTGCCACGGGACGATGTTCGAGTGATGCTCGATCGCGGTGATGAGGATCTCGTCGCCCTCGCGCACGTTCGCGCGTCCCCACGACTGCGCGACCAGATTGATGGCCTCGGTCGTCCCGCGCGTGAAGACGATCTCCTTGACGTCACGCGCGTTGAGGAAGCGCTGCACGACACCGCGCGCGTTCTCGAACTCGATCGTGGCGATCTCGGAGAGGTAGTGCACGCCACGATGGACGTTCGAGTTCTCCTGCGAGTAATAGCGCACGATGCGGTCGATCACCGCCTGCGGCTTCTGCGTGGTCGCGGCGTTGTCGAGATAGACCAGGCGTTTGCCTCGCGCGCTGCGATTCAGGATGGGGAAGTCGCGGCGAACGCGGTGGATGTCGTAAGCAGTCAGGACTTCGGCAACGCTCATCGTGCTTCTCCTCTCCGCTCCGGCAGGCGCTGCGGGAGCGTCTGGAAGAGCGCGCGGCGGATCTGCTCGCGCACGGGCTCGATCTTCATGCGGTCCACGAGCTCGCTGGCGAAGGCGTAGACGAGGAGGTTGCGGGCCTCGTCCTCCCCGATGCCGCGCGAGCGAAGGTAAAAGAGCGGCTCCTGCTCGATCTGGCCGATCGTCGAGCCGTGGTTGCATTTCACGTCGTCGTTGTGGATCTCGAGCGTCGGCTTCGAGTCGACGACCGCGGTCTCGCTGAGCAGGAGATTGCGGTTCACCTGGCGCGAGACGGTCTTCTGCGCGTCCGGACGGACGATGATCTTCCCGTCGAACACGCCGCGCGCGTTCTGGTCGAGGACGCCCTTGTAGAGCTCGAAGCTCTCGCAGTGCGGCTTGATGTGATCGATCACCGTGCGGCTGTCGAGGTGCTGTGTGCCGGTGCCGACGAAGAGACCGTCGAGCGCGACCGAAGCGCCTTCGCCTGCGAGCGCAACGTGCGTCTCGGTGCGCGCAAGCAAGCCGCCGAAGGCGATGTTGTGCGAGGTCACGTTCGCCCCGCGTTCCTGATGGATGAAGACGCTGCCGATGTGGAACGCGTCGCGCGACTCGCACTCGATCTTGTAGTGATCGACGACCGAGCTCTCATCCGCGACGATCTCGGTGACGCTGTTGGTGAAATACGTGCCCGTGCCGACGTAGGTCTCGACGATCGCGACCTGCGCGTTCTTGCCGACGACGATCGTGTTGCGCGGATGCGACCAGATTCCATCGCCGCGGCCAATGAAGAGCAAGTGAATGAATCCTTCGACGACCGTGCCGGCAGGGATCTCGATGCGCGCGCCGTCCTGCTGATTCGCGGCGTTGAGCGCGACGAGCGCGTTGCGCTCCCAGTCGGCGAGGTGGACTTCGCCTTCGCCTCGATACGGGTTCTCGCCGGCGACGTGCCGGCCGTTCACGAACACGAGCTCCAGCGCGGCGATGCCGGCCAGCGACGCAGGCGATTCGACGCTCTGGCGCGACTCATCGATCCGCCAATGGATCTTCTGCAGAGGCGCGAGGTTCGTGTAGCGCCACTCCTCGACGCGCGGCGTCGGCCAGCCGAGCTTCGCAAAGCGCTCGGCCGCCTCGGCACGAAGGTCAGCAACCACCGTCACGCCACTTCCTCCTCGATCCAGTCATACCCCTTCTGCTCGAGCTCTTCCGCGAGCTCCTTGCCGCCCGACTTCACGATGCGGCCATTCGCGAGCACGTGGACGAAGTCGGGCACGAGGTAACGCAGCAAACGCTGATAGTGCGTAATGACCAGCACCGCGTGCTTCTCGCTCCGCAACGCATTCACGCCCTGGGCGACGATGCGTAGCGCGTCGATGTCGAGGCCGGAGTCGGTCTCGTCGAGGATGGCCAGCTTCGGATCGAGCACGGCCATCTGGAAAATCTCGTTACGCTTCTTCTCGCCGCCCGAGAAGCCCTCATTGACGCCGCGGTTCATGAACGCTTCGTCGAGCTCGACGACCTTCATCTTCTCGCGCACGAGTTGCAGGAACTCGATCGCGTCGAGCTCTTCCTCGCCGCGATGCTTGCGGATCGAGTTCAGCGCGGCCTTGAGGAAGTAGATGTTGTTCACGCCGGGGATCTCGACCGGATACTGCATCGCCAGGAACACGCCCTCGCGGGCCCGCTCCTCGGTCGGCAGGTCGAGAAGATTCTTCCCTTCGAACAACACTTCGCCCGCGGTGACTTCATACCGCGGCCGTCCCGCGAGCACGTTCGCAAGCGTGGATTTGCCGGAGCCGTTCGGCCCCATGATCGCGTGGACTTCGCCGGGATTGATGGTCAGCGTGAGTCCTGTGAGGATTTCTTTGCCGTCGATTCCGGCGTACAGGTTTTTGATTTCTAACATTTGTCTTCAACCCTGAGCGAAGCGAAGGGTCAACGGAGCCCTCTGGACTCCCATGCCTCGTTCACTTCGCGTCGTATTCATGTTCTTCGTTTCTTCAACTCAGAGCGAAGCGAAGAGTCAACGGCGCCCCCTGGACTCCCATGCCTCGTTCACTTCGCGTCGCATTCACGTTCTTCGAGAGGGCGCCATCGATCCTTCGCTTCGCTCAGGATGACGTCGTTCACTTCGCGTCGTATTCATGTTCTTCGTGAGGGCGCCATTGATCCTTCGCTTCGCTCAGGATTACCCAACACTTCCTTCGAGACTCACTCCCAGCAGCTTCTGCGCTTCCACCGCGAACTCCATCGGCAGCTCGCGGAAGACTTCGCGGCAGAAGCCGTTCACGATCATCGAGACCGCGTCTTCGGCGCTGATGCCGCGTTGCTGCGCGTAGAAGAGCTGGTCCTCGCCGATCTTCGACGTCGAGGCCTCGTGCTCCATCGTGGCCGAGGAGTTGCGGACCTCGATGTACGGGAACGTGTGGGCTCCGCACTTGTCGCCGAGGAGCAAGGAATCGCACTGCGAGTAATTGCGTGCGTTCTCCGCGTTCTTCAGGATCTTCACCTCGCCGCGGTACGTCTGCTGCCCGTGGCCTGCGGAGATGCCCTTCGACACGATCGTCGAGCGGGTGTTCTTCCCGATGTGAATCATCTTCGTGCCGGTGTCGGCCTGCTGATAGTTGTTCGTCAGCGCGACCGAGTAGAACTCGCCGACCGAATCGTCGCCCTGCAGGATGCAACTCGGGTATTTCCACGTAATCGCCGAACCGGTCTCCACCTGCGTCCACGAGACCTTGGCCTTGTTGAACGCCTTTCCGCGCTTCGTGACGAAGTTGTAGATGCCGCCCTTGCCGTTCTTGTCGCCGGGATACCAGTTCTGCACCGTCGAGTACTTGATCGTCGCTCCATTCAGCGCGATCAGCTCGACGACCGCCGCGTGCAACTGGTTCTCGTCGCGCATCGGCGCGGTGCAGCCTTCCAGGTAGCTCACGTACGAGCCTTCGTCCGCGATGATGAGCGTCCGCTCGAACTGTCCCGTGTTCGCCTGGTTGATGCGGAAATAGGTCGAGAGCTCCATCGGGCAGCGGACGCCCTTCGGGATGTAGCAGAACGAGCCGTCCGTGAAGACGGCGCTGTTCAGCGTGGCGAAGAAGTTGTCCGTGTACGGCACGACAGTGCCGAGGTACTTCCGGACGAGGTCCGGGTGATCCTTCACGGCGTCGGAGAAGGAACAGAAGATGACGCCGACCTTGGCCAGCTCGGCGCGGAACGTCGTGGCCACGGACACGGAATCGAACACCGCGTCCACCGCGACGCCGGTCAGGCGCTTCTGCTCTTCGAGCGAGATGCCCAGCTTCGTGAACGTCGCCCGCACCTCGGGATCGACTTCATCGAGCGAGTTGAGCTTCTTCTTCTGCTTCGGCGCCGAGTAGTAGCTCGTGGCCTGATAGTCGATGGGCGGGTAGTGCACGTTCGCCCACGTCGGCTCTTTCATCGTCAGCCAGTGGCGAAACGATTTGAGCCGCCATTCGAGCAGCCACTCCGGCTCCTCTTTCTTCGCGGAGATGAAACGGATGATGTCCTCGCTGAGACCGGGAGGAGCGGTGTCGGACTCGATGTCGGTGACGAACCCGTATTTGTAATCCTGTCGTGCGATTTCCTGAATCTCGAGATTGCTCATGATGCTGCCTCTCTCGCCCCCAGTAGCTGCTTGTCGATCACGGGGATCGGCGTTCCGCCGCGGACGAGATCGCCCAACGTGACCTGTTCAAATGCTCCTTTGATTGCCCGGTTGATGCCGAACATGAAGCGGCGCGAAGGGCACGCCACACGGATCGCGCAGGTCGCGTTGCCGTCGTGGTCGTACGTCTCGCACTCGGTGAGGTCCCACGGACCTTCCAGCATCTCGATGAGGTGGCCGAGGGTGATGCTCTCCGCGTCGCCGTCGAAGACGTACCCGCCGGCGACGCCGCGATGCGAGCCGATCAGCCCGGCGTGATGCAGCGTCTTCAGCACCTTCGTCACCGCGGGGACCGGCAGGTGATAGAACTCGGCGATCTCGCGCGCGGAGGTGACCTGGCCTGCGTTGCGGGCCAGATAAACGCCGGCGAGAAGGCCGTAATCGGTGAGTCTGGAGATCTTTAGCATCGGGCAGTCGTCCTGAAACGGCGAAACCGTACCATGTCGGTACGGTTTCTACAACTGCCCGAAGGGTCGACGGATTCCAGGTCAGCGGCGAATGATGCGCCGCCGTGTCGGGTTCAGCGACTGGACGGAAATGACGGGCGCAATTCGCGGGTCGATGATCGTCACCGTGTTCTCGAACTCTTCGGGCTTCGACGCACCGACACACGGGCCGACCATCGCCCTGGGGAAGGCCGGGTAATAGTCGGACATCGCGACGCGGCCGTCGGCGAGGAACGCCACACCACCGTACCAGCGCTTGAAACAGTCATTGGACGGGAGCGCAGGAAGCGGTCCGAAGCGCGTCAACACTCCCTGCGGAGTCAGTTGCCCGACGATTTCGCCTTCATCGCTGACGGCGCGCAGCCAGAGGTTCCCGAGCGCGTCGGAGGCGAGCGGAGTCATGGCGACGCGATACGTCGCGAGCGTCTCGCCACTGTAGCTCAGTTTCAAGATCTCGCCCGCGGGCTCGCTCTGCGGATCGGTGGACGCGGGCTTGCCGCTCCAGAGAAATCCCGGACCGGCATAAAGCGTGTAGTGAAGCGATGCAGCGAACGTCGTCATCTGGCCGGCAGCGGTGACGCGCACGAGCTTTCCGGGCGCGGCGAGATACAGAGCGCCATCGGTGCCGAACGCGCTTCCGGTCGACGAAACGAAAAGGTACTTCGACAGAAACCTGCCGTCGAGACGAATGCGGCCCACGGACTGGCCCTGGATGAGCCAGAGGTTGCCGTCCGGGCCGGAGAGAATGCGCTCGGTGACGACACCCGTACCCTGCGGCCAACGCTGAATCGCGTTCGTTGCGGGATCGATCCGCGCGATCCATCCCGAGCCGCCGAGCCACAATGCGCCGTCTGGACCGGCTGTCATGCCGTGTGTGCCGCGCCAGTTCGGTGGGAGGTCAGCCTCCACCGAAGCGTCTGCGCCGATGCGCTCGAGCGCGCGGTCGAAGAGCGACGCCGCCCACAGCGAGCCATCGGGAGTCGCGGCGAAAAACGTCGCGTCCGTCATTTCGCGGAACTTCACGCGCGAAGTGCCGGGCGGAAGCTGCGCGAAGAGCGGCAGTGCGAGCAGAACGAGCGCGGCGAGGCGGGACATGACGAGAGAGTAATCCTACCTTGCTCGTTGTCAAGGTTATTTGATGAACGGGCGAAAATGGCATTCGCCTTGCGACTCCGAGGGCGTAACGGCCATGAAACGACAAATGATGTGCCCTATGATTCTCGTTGCAGTGGTAGGGGTGGCGTGCGGGGGCGACGAGAGTCGGCGCGGCACACAGCAGAGTTACGAGACCGTCCAGGAAGGCTCGGCCGCCGGCGTGACCTCGACCATTCACGGGCCGGGCGAAATACTGCCGCCGGCCACCGGCACGAACGTCGACACGACCTCGGCATTCACGATCGATCCGAACGTGGTTGGTACGGCTACCTACACTCCACCGCCAGCGTATCCGCCTCCGCAGACGTCGGCGTCACCAACACCGCCGCCTCCCGCGCCGGAACCGGAGCCGGAGCCCGCACCGCCACCGCCGACAGACACCGCGCCGCCCGTGCAGGAAGAGCCCGAGGAAGAAGAAGAGCCGCCACCTCCACCCACCACGACGGACACGCGAGGGCAATAACCTCTGTCATCCTGAGCCGCGCAGACGGCGAAGGACCCCCTGCCGATAGCACGTGCACCGTTCCAAGCAGGGGATCCTTCGCCGTCTACGCGGCTCGGGATGACAGACGAGTGTTTTATGATGCGCGCCCTATGTCGCGGGTCACGTTTCAGTCGCTGATCCTCAAGCTCCAGAACTTCTGGGCGGAGCGGGGCTGCATCATCGAGATGCCTCTCGACCTCGAGGTCGGCGCCGGGACGATGCATCCGGCGACGTTCCTCCGCGTCCTCGGACCGGAGCCATGGAACGTCGGCTACGTCCAGCCGTCGCGCCGCCCCGCCGACGGACGCTACGGCGACAACCCTTTCCGCCTCGGCAAGCACTATCAGTTTCAGGTGATCCTCAAGCCGTCGCCGCTCGACGTGCAGGAGCTCTATCTCGACTCGCTGCGCGCGCTCGGCCTCGACCTCACCCGCCACGACATCCGCTTCGAGGAAGACAACTGGGAGTCCCCCACCCTCGGCGCGTGGGGCGTGGGCTGGCAGATCCTCCTCGACGGCATGGAGATCACGCAGTTCACCTACTTCCAGCAGGCCGGCGGCATCGATCTTTCTCCGATCTCCGCGGAGATCACCTACGGCCTCGAGCGCCTGACGATGTTCCTCGCGCGCGAAGCCTCGGTGTTCGACATCCACTGGACGCCGGGCGTTCCGTATGGAGCCGTTCGCAAGCAGGACGAATACGAGTTCTCGAAGTACTACTTCGAGACCGCGGACATCGACGTGCACTGGAAGCTCCTCGACATCTACGAAGGCGAGGCGCGCCGCTGCCTCGACGAGAAGCTCGTCCTGCCCGCATACGACTGGACGCTCAAATGCTCGCACGTGTTCAACACGCTCGACGCGCGCGGCGCGGTGTCGGTGACCGAGCGCGTCGGCGTGATCAAGCGCGTGCGCGATCTCGCCGTTCGCTGCGCCGAACAGTATCTCGAAGCGCGGAAAGAGCTCGGATTCCCGTTGATGCAGGCGGCAAATGGCTGACTACTTCTTCGAGCTCCTCACCGAAGAGATCCCCGCGTGGATGCACGACACCGCGGCGGCGACGCTGCGCGAGCGCCTCGGCAAACTCGCCGCGGACCTCGGCAGTGATGCCGGCAACGTCACCGTCAACACGACGCCGCGGCGCATCGTCTTCCTCCTCAAAGATCTACGCCTCCGCGAAGAAGACCGCGTGCAGGAAATGAAGGGGCCGCCGAAGAAGGCGGCGTACGACGCGGACGGCAATCCGACCCCCGCGCTGCACGGCTTTCTGAAAAAACAAAGCGCGACGCTCGAAGACGTCCTCGATAGCGGCGACGCGTACGTGATGATCCGCAAGAAGGTCACCGGACGCGACACCGCCGACACTCTCCGCGAGCGCATCCCCGAGATCGTCGAGTCGATTCGCTGGCCGAAGATGATGCGCTGGGGCGCGGGCGAACATCTGTACATCCGCCCGATCCACTCCGTCGTCTCGATCCTCGACAGCGAACACCTCCCGATCGCGATCTTCGGAACGCAGTCCGGCACGACGACGGTCGGCCATCGCACGCTCGCGCCGAGAGCGTTTCCGGTGAAGTCTTACAACGACTACGTGACTGGCCTCGAGCTCTCGCGCGTCGTCGTTGATCCTCAGCGCCGCCGCGAAGTGATGGCCGCGCGCGCACGCATTCTCGCGAACGAAGTCGGCGGCACTCCCTCGGTCGACGCATCGATCTGGTCGCAGTGGCAATACCTCACCGAATATCCCGGCGTCGTTCGCGCCGAGTTCCGCCGCGACTATCTTGCGCTGCCGGAAGAAGTGCTCGTGACGGTCATGCGCGTACACCAGAAGCAGCTTCCGATCCGCGATCGCGACGAGCGGCTCACCAACTCGTTCCTCGCGGTCCTCGACAACGAGAGCGATCCCGAAGGGAACGCCGCGTACGGCAACTCGTTCGTGACCAACGCGCGCTTCGCGGACGCGCAGTTCTTCTACGAGACCGACCGGCGCAGGACACTCGAAGAGCGTCTCGAACAGCTCGCGCATCTCCAGTTCCAGGAGAAGCTCGGCAACTATCTCGACAAGTCCAGGCGCGTCGCGCGCATTGCGCGCGGAATCCTCGATGACCCGGATGTCGTGACGGCGGCGCGGCTCTGCAAGGCCGATCTCGTCACCGAGATGGTCAAGGAGTTCACCGATCTCCAGGGCCGCATCGGCGGCATCTACGCGCGCGAGGAAGGACTGCCGGAAAACGTCTGGCAGGCGATCTACGACCACTATCAGCCCGTGAGCCTCGACGATGCGTTGCCGCGCAACATCGTCGGCGCGGTGGTCTCGCTCGCGGACCGCATCGACACGCTGGTCGGCTTCTTCTCCATCGGCGCGAAGCCCACCGGCTCGAAAGACCCGTTCGGACTTCGCCGCGCCGCGCAGGGCGTCGTGCAGATCCTGCTGAATCGCGACAAGCGCGAGGTGAAAACCACCATCTCCCGCCTCATCGCGCTCGGCGAGGAAGTCTACGGCGTCTCCGTCTCCACCGACCTCCATCTGTTTTTCGCCGAACGCGTCGCGACGATCCTCGAGCAATCGGCGTGGGGATTTGCATATGACGAAATTCGCGCCGTCATGGAAGCGCAATGGGCCGACATTCCGCTCACCGATGTGGTCGACCGGATCGCCGCGCTGAAGGCGGTCCGCAACACGCCCGACTTCCTCTCCGTCCTCGACTCGGCCAAACGAATCCAGAACATCACCGAAGGCCACGGCGACCGGATAGTCGACTCGTCGCGCCTCGAGCATCCGACCGAAGTGCGGCTCAACGAGCTCGCGGATACGGTGGCGTCGCAGGTGAACGAGCTGATTGCACAGCGCCAGTATCGGCAGGCGCTCGAGTCTTTCGCCGCAATGGCGCCGGAGCTCGAGGCGTTTTTCAAGGACGTCATGGTGATGGTGGAGAATGCCGCGGTTCAGTCCAACCGGAAGTCCTTACTCGTGAAGGTCGCGTGGATCATTCGTCCAATCGCCGACGTCACGAAAATCGTCGTCGACCGACGCGACTATCGCGCGTGAGCCGCTCAGCCATCGCCCTCCTCTTTCTCTGCGCGCTCGCCGCGTGGACGCTGCTCACGTGTAAGAATGAGCCGTCCGCGCCCGCCGCGCCGAAAGCCGCGGCCAAACCCGCGCCGCCGTCCGAACTGCAACATCCCACACCCGACACCGACGTCGAGAACGCGCTGAACCTCATGTACGGCACGGCGGTCGTCTGGCGCGGCGGCGAGAACGACCTCGAGAACTCCGCGGTGCACGCGCTCGACGGATTTCTCGACACGACCTGGACCTCGGCACCGGGATCGCCGGAGGAAACGCTCGTCTACTCGTTCCTCGCGGCGAGGCGCATCGAACGCGTGGGCGCGACGCTCGTGAAAACCTTCGCGATCGACAGCGTCGCCTTCGACGCATCGATGGACGGGAAGACGTGGCACGAGCTCGCCAAGTTGAAGCTCGAGAACAACGACCAGCAGCAGCTCGTCAGCGTGAAGCCGACCGATGCGCGCTACGTGCGCGTGCGAACGTTCGATCCGGCCGGCAAGTACTACGTCCGCGTGCGCACCTTTCACGCGATGGGCGCCGAAGTGGAACCGCCGCGGACGCCTTCGTTCGGCGGCTGTTGGAAGATCAACGGAGTGCCCGCGCACATCGAGCAGAACGGCGCGCGCATCACCGGCGTCATCGAGACGGTGCCGCCGATTCATCTCGACGGCGGCACCTCCGACAACCGCTTCGGCATGGTGATGTGGATGCAGGGCGGCACGCGCGGCGAAGCCGTGCTGACGCGCTCCGGCGATGGCGAGCACATCACGGGGTTG
The DNA here is from genome assembly GCA_035999335.1 of Thermoanaerobaculia bacterium. Taxonomy (GTDB): domain Bacteria; phylum Acidobacteriota; class Thermoanaerobaculia; order Gp7-AA8; family Gp7-AA8; genus QHVT01. Next base: position 27,824 of record DASYGV010000150.1, read on the forward strand.
CGGTTTTACGAGGATGTCGATTCGTCGAACATGGGGGAGGGGTGGTTCGGGGAGCGGTGCGAGGGCCGGCGAGGCGCCGGCGGTACGGCCGCCGGGGCGGCGGCCCCCCAACAATTCCTCGCGCGCGCAAAGAGATACAGCCTTTATGGGCTCGCGTTCGATCGTAATGATCGGCTCATCGAAGAAGTGAGCGGGCCGGTGCTCGACACGTTGGTCTCGTTGATCGCGTCGTCGCCGCAGCGGATGAGTCTCGTTGCGCACGAGCTTCGCTACGCAATTCCGGAGCAGAACAAGCAGCATGCCGCGGCGCGGCTCCAGGCGCTTCGCGCCGCGCTGCAAGCGCGCGGGGTCGACCTTCGCAGGATCGACTTCGTCGCCGCGGGAAGCGACAGGAACGGATCCTCCCTCAGCTCGGCGCTCCAGCAGGCGGCGCTCAGCCGCGTCGATCTGATTTTTGGAACATAATCCGCGCGCTATGACGACGTACGTCTACTACTTCGGCGATGGCCACGCCGAGGGCAACGCGAAGATGAAAGAAGTCCTCGGCGGAAAAGGCGCCGGCCTCGCCGAGATGACGAACATCGGCGTCCCGGTGCCTCCGGGCTTCACGATCTCGACCAGCGTCTGCACGTACTTCAACGAGCACGGCAAGAGCTATCCGCCCGAGCTGAAGCAGGCCGTCGCGGACAACCTCGCGAAGGTCGAGGCCTCCGTCGGACGCAAGTTCGGCGATCGGGGCAAGCCGCTGCTCGTCTCCGTGCGCTCCGGCGCGCGCGCGTCGATGCCGGGCATGATGGACACGATCCTCAACCTCGGATTGAACGACGAGACCGCGCAGGGACTGGCCGCGTCGTCCGGCGACGAGCGCTTCGCGCTCGATTCGTACCGCCGCTTCATCCAGATGTACTCCGACGTCGTCCTCGAAGTCGATCGCGAGCACTTCGAGCACGAGCTTCACGCATTGCGCGATCGCGCGGGCGTGAAGACCGACGCCGAGATTCCCGCGGAATCGTTGCGCGAGCTCGTCGCGACCTACAAGAACATCGTGCGCGAGCGCGCGGGTCGCGATTTTCCGCAGGAAGTCAACGATCAGCTCTGGGGCGCGATCGGCGCGGTGTTCAACTCCTGGAACAACCAGCGCGCGATCACCTATCGCAAGCTGAACAACATCCCCGACGGCTGGGGCACCGCCGTCAACGTACAGTCGATGGTCTTCGGCAACATGGGCGACGACTGCGCGACCGGCGTCGCGTTCACGCGCAATCCGTCGACCGGCGAGAAGAAGTTCTTCGGCGAATACCTCGCGAACGCGCAGGGCGAAGACGTCGTCGCCGGCATCCGCACGCCGCTGCCAATCTCGGAGCTCGAGCGGACGATGCCCGAGGCGTATGCATCGCTCGTCGATGTGTACAAGAAACTCGAGTCGCACTACCGCGACATGCAGGACATCGAGTTCACGATCCAGTCGCGGAAGCTGTACCTCCTGCAGACGCGCACCGGAAAACGCACCGGATTCGCCGCGGTGAAGATCGCGTGCGACATGGTCGACGAAAAATTGATCACGCACACCGAGGCCATCGAGCGCGTGGAGGCCGGACAGATCACGCAGCTCCTCGCGCCGGTGTTCGACGCGAAGGAAAAAGAGAAGACGCTCAAAGGCGGGCGTCTGCTCGGACGCGGGCTCCCCGCGGGACCGGGCGCTGCGACCGGACAGATCGCATTCAGCGCGGAGAACGCCGTGCGCATGGCGAAGGACGGCCCGGTCATCCTCGTGCGCATCGAGACATCGCCCGAGGACATCGCCGGCATGCACAGCGCGGCCGGCATCCTCACGACGCGCGGCGGACTCACGTCGCACGCCGCGGTCGTCGCGCGCGGCATGGGACGTCCGTGCATCGTCGGCGCGGGCGCGCTGAAGGTCGATTACGGCAGAGCCGAGCTGCGCAGCGAAGGCCACGAGCCGCTCGAAGAAGGCGACTGGGTCTCCATCGACGGCTCGACCGGCGAGATCATGGGCGGCAAGCTCGCGACGCGGCCCTCAGAGGTCGTGCAGGTCCTGATCGAAGAGACGATGAAGCCCGCGGACTCCGAGGTCTATCGCAACTTCGACCGGCTCCTCAAATGGGCCGACGAGATCCGCACCCTCGGCATCCGCACCAACGCGGACACGCCGAACGACGCGCACGTCGCGCGTCTCTTCGGCGCGCAGGGCATCGGTCTCTGCCGCACCGAGCACATGTTCTTCGCCGAAGAGCGCATCCTGCGCGTGCGCGAGATGATCCTCGCGCGCGACGAGAAGGGACGCCGCAAAGCACTCGCCGAGCTGCTGCCGTATCAGGCCGGCGATTTCGAAGGGATCTTCCGCGAGCTCGCAGGCATGCCTGTGACCGTGCGCCTGCTCGACCCGCCGCTGCACGAGTTCCTCCCGCAGACCGAGGCGCAGATCTCGTCGGTCGCGCGCGAGATGAACTGGGGCTTCGTCGAGCTGCGCAACAAAGTCGCGCAACTCCACGAGCTCAATCCGATGCTAGGCCATCGCGGCTGCCGCCTCGGCATCACCTATCCCGAGATCTACGAGATGCAGGTGCGCGCGATCTTCCAGGCCGCGTGCGCGGTGAAGAAGGACGGGATCGACGTGTATCCCGAGATCATGATCCCGCTCGTCGGCACGGTGAAAGAGCTCGAGCTCACGACCGAGGTGACCCATCGCGTCGCTGCCGAGACGATGAAAGAGACCGGCGTGGAAGTCGAGTACCTCGTCGGCACGATGATCGAGATCCCCCGCGCCGCGCTCATCGCCGGCAAGCTCGCGCAGACCGCGCAGTTCTTCTCGTTCGGCACGAATGACCTCACGCAGATGACCTTCGGCTACTCGCGCGACGACGCCGGCTCGTTCCTCCCCGAGTACGTCGACAAGAAAATCCTGCCGAAGGATCCGTTCGAGTCGATCGATCAGGAAGGCGTCGGACAGCTCGTGCGCCTGGGCACGGTGGACGGGCGCGCGGCGAATCCGAACCTGAAGGTCGGCGTATGCGGAGAGCACGGTGGCGATCCCGACTCGATCCGTTTCTTCCGCTCCTGCGGATTGAACTACGTGTCGTGCTCACCGTACCGCGTGCCGATCGCGCGCCTCGCCGCGGCGCAGGCGGAGTTGGAACAAAAGGCGTACGAAGGCTGAGTCACGAGCTGGAGCGCGCACGCACGCGGCGCACCAACACATGCCATGGGAATGTGACGATCACCGCGGCCAAGCTCGCTGTAATGACTTCAATGACCCCGTGATACCCCATCACGACAATCAGAACGAGATATCCGAGACCGGCGGCGATCAGCACGCTCATCCACCGTCGGCGCCATACGAGCATCGACGCGATCAGCGACGTCGCGTAGGCCGCGTGCGTGCTGTAATCCATTCCGAGCCGCTGCCACAGCGCGTGATCCAGCGCGCCGATCGCGTAGATGCATGCGAGACCCATCGCGGCCGCGAGCAGGCACATCACACCGTCGAAGGCTCGTCGCCGAAACTGCTGCGCAGCAACGACGAGCATAGCGATGGTGAGAGCCGGATTGACGGCATCGGCGACGGCATCTCCGGCGATGTGCAACGACGACATTAGCGCGAGGCTCAAGGCATTATGGGGCCAGCCCTGATTACCGTTCAGATGAGTCGCGTCGCGGCCGACGGTAGCCGGTAGGATACGCCTCGCGGCTTGAAGAATGCCGGGCCCAGCTCAGCACTCAGCACTGAGACCCTACGTCCCCGCCTCCTCCCGCCTTTCCTTCCACCGGTGCCACACCCAGAAACCGATCGCGATCGCCGCGATGATGATCAGGCCGTACTTCTCGATGTGCTCGACGCGGCCGAGGACGCGCTCGATGGCGCGGCCGAAGTAGTAGCCGGCGGCGGTGACGATCACCACCCACAGCGCGCAGCTCACGGCCTGGTAGACGAAAAACTTCAGCAGCGAGATCCGCGACATCCCGATGATCACCGCGCAGGTGATGCGCAGTCCGTACAGCCATTGCGTGAGGATGATCGCCGCGGCGCCGTAGCGCTCGAAGACGCGCACGCCCTTGCCGAAGTGGCGCTTCATGCGCGGGAAGCGGTCCAGCAGCCTTACGCCATGCGCGCGGCCCAGCCAGAACCAGAAACAGTGCCCGAGATACGCGCCCGCGAAAGCCACGGTGCCCACCGCCATCGGATCGAGATAGCGCCGCGAGGCGAAGAAGCCCGCGGCCACGAGAATCGCCTCCCCCTCGAGGAACGTCCCGACGAAAATCGCCAGGTAGCCAAAGTCTTGCAGCAGCGATTCGGGTGACATTCAGCCCTCGACGACTGCAAGATTCGGGACGTAATGGAAATTGTGGCGGTTCACGGACGCATTAAGAATGTCATGAAGCGCGCACTGACGATCGTTCTGACCGTTTTGGCACTGGCGTTCCCCCTCGCGGCTGAAGATCCCAAGCCCGCGACCACCACCACGACGGCCGCCGAGGCTCAGCCCGCGCAGCCTGACTCCCCGCTCGTCGCGGCCGCGAAGCGCGCCAACCGGCGTGGCAAGAAGCCGAAGAATCTCATCACGAACGAGACCCTGAAGGAGTCGGGTGCCAACGCGCACGTCACCACCACCGCGTCGCAGCCGCCGCTGAAGGTCCCCAAGCCACCGGCCGCTCCGGCGCCCACGACCCAGAAAGCCGCCGAGGGGCAACAGGCCAAGTCCGCCGAACAAGTCGCGGCTGAAAAGAAGAAGGCCGAAGAAGCTCGCGCCGCCGCGGGTATGGCCGCCGAGGAAGGGCTCTACGAAAGCGTGGACCACGATCCGGCACAGGCCGAGCGGGCGCAGCAGGAAGAGAATCAGCAGAAACCTCCCCAATTCTGATTTGGTCACCGCTCGCCGCGGTGCACTCCTTCGCGGACCTCCATCGTGCGAAGGATCTTCTCGAGCAGCACCCACACCTGATCGAGCTTCCGTTCGACGCGGTCCAGCCGCTCGTCCAGGTCGCCGCTCTCCAACTCCGCGACGATGTCCCAGAAAATCGGATCGTTCGACACATTGCGCTGCGGCCGCTGCCTGCTCCTGAGCGTGTCGTCGGCGTCACGCTCCTCCGGGTAACAACGCTCGATCATCGTCGCAATGGAGCTCTGCGGCGCGATCAGCGGCGACACCGTCATCCCCGCGGCCTTCTCCACCTTGTCGAGCACCTCGATGTCGGTCGGATCGGTCATCGCCACTTCGAGACGCTCCCCATCCACGCGCACATCCACGCGCACCGGGACCGCTTTGCACTCGATCACGGTGGCGCGCGTCAGCTTGCGCAGCACTTTCTTCGGGATGTCGACGTGCAGGAGGCTGATGCAGGGGACGTCGATCTGCTTGGAAAGGAACGCGGCGAGCACGTTTTCGTCGATGAACTTGAACTCGACCAGAGTCGAGCCGAAGCGCTTGCCCGTCTGCTTTTGCTCGGCGAGCGCAATCTGCATCTGCACTTCGTCGATCAGGTTTGCGGCGAGGAGCATCTCGCCGAGGTTCTGCCGGTGCACGAGCGACATGCTAGCAGGGGTTCCGGCAGAGCGACGGCAGAGAGCCGCCGCACTCTCAGACGGTAAGATCACTCAGCACATGCGTCGCGCCCTCCTGATCTTTCTCGCCATTGCGCTTCTGTACGCCGGGCTCGGCCTTCTCCCTGGAGCCACGTTCGCGCCGCTCGACGTCCCGTTCGACTTCGACGCCTGGAAGCACGATCCAACCAAGCGCGTGCGCGTGTCGAACTCGCTCCTCGCCGACGTCATCGTGCAATTCATCCCTTGGGATCGCGAGATCCTCCGCCTCGCCGCGAGCGGCGAGTGGCCGTGGACGAATCGTTGGGCCGGCGACGGCGGACCGCTGTTCGCGAATCCGCAGACCGCGCTCTTCTCGCCGTTCACCTGGCCGCGGCTGCTGTTCGGTCTCGACGGCTGGGCGATCATGGCCATCCTCAAGATCCTCACGGCGGGACTCTGCGCGTATTGGCTCGCGCGCGAGCTCGACGTGCAGCGCAACCACGCGATCTTCTCCGGAATCGTGTTTGCCACCGCGGGCTACACGATCGTCTGGCTGCTCTATCCGATTACGAGCGTCTTCACGCTGCTCCCCGGACTCGCTGCCGCCGCGCTGCGCCTGATGAAACATCCGTCGATTCGCAACGCGGCGCTAGTGATCCTCTTCGCCGCGCTCTGCACCGCGGGCGGTCATCCGGAGACGCTCTTCCTCGGCGTTCTCGGCATTTGGATTTTCCTCGCATGGGAAGCGGAGAAGCGCCGCGATCTCGGGCTGCTCTCGCTGGTCCCGTCTACGCTCGGCGCGGCGCTCGGATTTTTTCTCCTCGCCGTTCAGCTCGTGCCGTTTCTCGCGCTCCTCGGCAACAGCTACACCGAGGTGCTGCGTCCGCGGATCACGCATCCGTTCCGTGCGTGGGGCGCGATCTCGCAAGTGCTGCCGGGCGTCCTCGGCAGCCCGTTGCGCGGCGAGCTCGATCTGGCCGCCGTTCCGATGGCAGAGAACTTCAACCTCCGCGCTGGAGGCTTCATCGGAGCCGTCGTTCTGGTGGCGATCGTGCTCGCATGGCGCGAGCTCACGCCGTCGCTCAAACGCGGGCTCGTCATCGGCGTCGTGGCGCTGGTCGCTTCGTGGTATCCGCCAGGACTCTGGTCCGTGCTGCGACACGTGCCGGTGCTGCGCGTGCTCACCCTCGAATACGGCGTTGCGCTTTTCGTGCTCTTCGGCTCCCTCGCCGCGGGTCCCGCGCTGTGCATCGTCGCAACTCGGCAGCGCAGAAAGATCGGCGCCGCGCTCGCGCTCGCGGGACTGCTCGCACTGATCGGCGGACTCTTTCCGCTCGTCGCGCCTGGTCCGCTGAAGAACATCGCGCGCACCGGCATCGACGCGTTGCGCGAGCGCGGGCACTTGCGCCAGGCGCCCGAGGTGTACGAAGAGCGGCTCGGCTACTACCTCTCGGCCGCGGGACTGACGGCCGCCCGTCGCGTCGCGCTGCCCGGCGCGTGCTGGCTGCTCGCCGGAATTGCGATGGCGCTCCCGGTGCGTCGTCGCATGGCGATGTTGATGGCCGCCGCCGCGGGCGAGCTGTTCGCGTTCGGCGTTGGCTTCAATCCCGTCGTCAAGATGATCGACGTTCCGCCGGAGCCGGAGGTCGTCCGCGAGATCCGCCTGCGCGATCCGGCGCGGCAGTTCCTGCTCGCGGAGCACTTCGAAGTTTTGCCCGCGAACCTGGCGACGCTCTACGGCGTCCGCGACGCGATCTCGTACGACGCGTTGACCACGAAGCCGCGCGTGGAAGAGCTGCTGCCGCGCGGCTACGATCCATTGATGCACACATTCAACCCGATCCTCGCCCCGGACGAAGTGCAAGCGCTCGGACCGATCGGAGTGCGCTGGGTGCTCAGCCGCGGCGACGTCGCGGGCGCGACACGCATCGCGGGACCGCCGCCGGAGGTCGGCGTGTACGAAGTGCCGAACGCGGTGCCGGTTCCGCTTCCGCCGAACGAGCCCCCGCGCGGACTGATCCTCGGCGCGATGATCTCGCTGCTCGCCGCTGCCGCAAGCGCGGTGTGGCTGCGGCTCTACACGATTCCCGCGGCTACGCCACCTCAGATTTCAATGCGCGCGTCATGAGGCGCTGGATCGCGCCGCGCGGCGACTCACCTTCGTAGAGCACGCGGTGCATCTCGTGCGTGATCGGCATCTCGATGCCATGCCGCTCCGCCAGCGCCTGCGCGGACTTCGCGGTCTTGATCCCCTCGGCGACGAACTTCGCGTCGCGCAGGATCTCGTCGAGAGTCTTCCCCTTGCCGAGTTGCACGCCGACCGTGCGGTTGCGCGACAACGCGCCGGTGCACGTGAGCACGAGATCGCCCATGCCCGCGAGCCCCGCGAACGTCTCGAGGCGTCCGCCCTGGACGATGCCGAGGCGCGTGATCTCGCGGAGGCCGCGCGTGATCAGCGCGGCGTTGGTGTTGTAGCCGAGACCGAGGCCTTCGAGCACGCCCGCGGCGATGGCGATCACGTTCTTCAGTGATCCCGCGAGCTCGATGCCGACGACATCCTCGGAGTGATAGAGCCGCAGCGCCGCCGAGGACATGAACTGCTGCGCCTGTTGCGCGAACTCGACGTTGCGCGAGGCGACGACCGCCGCGGTCGGACTGCCTTTCGCCGTCTCGATCGCGAACGTCGGGCCCGAAAGCACCGCGAACGCCGCGAGCTGATCGCCGAGGACTTCCGCGCTGATCTCGGACATCCGCGCGAGCGTGTCGTTCTCGATTCCTTTCGTACCGGAGATGACGTTCACCGGATTCGTGAGATGCGCGCGCAGGTTCGTCAACACCTCACGGTAGTGATGGCTCGGCACGACCATGAAGTGCGTGTGCGAGAAGTCGGCGGCTTCGGCAAGGTCGTTCGTCGCGTGAATGCGGCCGCCGAGCTTCACGCCCGCGAGGTATTCGGGGTTCTCGCCCGTCTCGCGGATCGTCCTCGCAACCTCTGCATCGTGAGCCCACAGCACGACGTCGTTTTCCGCGCGCGCCGCGGCAACGGCCATGGCCGTACCGAACGCACCCGCGCCGATGACGGAGATCTTCATTCGTCCTCCTTCTTCCGCCCGAGCTTGCGCTCCGTGCCCCGCGCGAGGCGCGCGATGTTGGAGTGATGCTTGAGGATGATGGCCAGCGCGATGCCGATGCTGAGAATCGTCCGCCAGAACGGCGCCTCATGCGCCACGAACCGGAACAGCAACGGGATCGACGCTGCGGTGAGGATCGAGCCGAGGGAGACCATCCGCGAAAGGACCACGACGATCGCAAACACGATGATCGACGCTAGGAACACCCGCGGATCGAGCGCGAGCACGACCCCGGCCGCGGTCGCGACGCCTTTCCCGCCGTGAAAGCCGAGCCAGATGGGGAACATGTGCCCGAGCACGGCGATGAGCCCCGCGAGCGCGATCCACATCTCCCGCGACTCCCACGGCAGGACGCCGGCCGCAAACGGCCAGTCCGGCCGCCCGACCAGCCACCGCGCAATGACGACGACGGCGTATCCCTTCGCGAGATCGAGCACCAGCGCTAAGATCCCCGCCCCGCGCCCTGCCGTCCGCGCGACATTCGTCGCACCGACGTTCCGGCTCCCCTCCTCCCGCACGTCTTTCCCCGCAAAGGCACGCGCGACGAGATAGCTGAAGGGGATGGAGCCGATGACGTACGCGAAGATGACGAGGGAGGGCGTAAGGAGCATTGCGGCGGCTATTGTAGTTGTGCACCGCCGCCGCGTTCCGTCTCTGCCGCTCGTTACGTGGGATCCGGAACTGCGCCGCGCTCCAAAAACCATTCGGCAGCGCGCTCGAAACTGACGAGGCGGCGGATCAGCGCGTTGTATTGAGAATGCGCGCCATCGCCGTGGGTCGCGGCGAGAAGGTCATACAGACGATGCTCGGGGTAGTCGCCGCCGAATGGATCGTCAATGTCGAATCCCAGATCCCGCAACCGCGGCGCTCCCACCAGCACCAGCAACGCCGGCACCGACTCGACTCCGTTCTCGAGGTCGCGCAAACCCTCGCGAATGAAATCGGAGCCCGGGAGGGCGTCGGAGATCTCGCGCATGGCGCGAGTATACGGGGGAGCGGGCTTTCAGCCCGCTCGCCGCGGGCAGGATGCCCGCGCCCCATCTCATCAAATCCCGTCGAACGCGTTCTCGAGGTCCGCGATCAGGTCCTCGATGTCCTCGATGCCCACCGAGATCCGCACGAGTCCCGGTGTGATGCCGAGTCGCATGCGCGTCTCGAGTGGGACCGAGGCGTGGGTCATCGTCTCCGGATGCGAGATCAACGTCTCCACGCCGCCCAGAGATTCGGCGAGCGAGCAGAGACGCACGCGGTCGAGGAACTTTTTCGCATTCTCCTTCGACCCGAGCTCGAACGAGATCATCGAGCCGAAGCCGCTCATCTGCCGCTTCGCCAGCTCGTGCTGCGGATGATCGGGGAGTCCGGGGTAGTAGATCTTCTGAACCTTCGCGTGATTCGCGAGGTAGCTCGCCATCGCCATCCCGTTCTCCTCGTGGCGCTTCA
>DASYGV010000038.1:0-74335 GCA_035999335.1 Thermoanaerobaculia bacterium
CAGGTGAAGGCGTTCGAGTCCGGGGCGTCCGCGGCGAGTCTCGCGACGAAGAACTGGTCGACCCACGAGTGGATCCATTTCCTGCGTCACCTGCCGAAGAACCTGACGCTCGCGCAGATGACGGACCTGGACGCGGCGTTCGGGTTCACGTCGAGCGGCAACTCGGAGATCCTGCACGAGTGGCTCATGCGCGCAATCGAGTACAAGTACGAGCCGGCGTACGACGCTCTGGAGCGCTTCCTCCTCCGCCAAGGCCGCCGCAAGTTTCTCAAGCCGCTGTATCAGAAGCTGGCCGAGACGCCGGACGGTCTCGCGCGCGCCCGCGCGATCTACGCAAAGGCAAGACCGATGTACCACGCAGTGTCGTACAGGACGATCGATCAGATCCTCAAGTGGAACGATGAGTGATGAACGATGAGCGATGAACAGAACGGTTCATCGTTCATCGTTCATCACTCATCGTTCGTTGCTACCATTGCACAATCCGATGAGCAGAGAGGTCGTATGGAAACAGCAGACTCCAAGTCCCTGCCCGAGAACGCGTACCTTCCTCTGAAAGACGGCGAGGTGTATCAGCCGATGGTGCCGGCGGAGCAGGCGCCTCCGGAGACGACGCCGCGGGCGATTGCGTGGGGGTTGTTCCTCTGCATCATCTTCACCGTGGCTTCCGCGTACTCCGGCCTCAAGGTCGGGCAGGTGATGGAGGCGGCGATCCCGATCTCGATTCTCGCGATCGGGCTGGCGCGCGTGTACCGGCGCCGCTCGAGCGTCCTCGAGAACGTGATCATCACGTCGATCGGCGGCGTCTCCGGCTCGGTCGTGGCGGGCGCGATCTTCACGTTGCCCGCGCTCTACACGCTCAAGCTCAACCCGCATCCGGTTCAGACGATCTTCATCTGTCTCGCCGGCGGCGTCCTCGGCGTGTTGTTCCTGATTCCGCTGCGCCGCTACTTCGTGCGCGAGATGCACGGGCAATTGCCTTATCCCGAGGCCACGGCGATCACGGAAGTGCTCGTGACGGGCGAGAAGGGCGGGTCACAGGCGAAGCTGCTGTTGCAGGCGACGGCGATCTCCGCGGTGTACGACTTCTTCGTGACCACGTTCCAGGTGTGGAAGGAGTTCCTCGACTTCCAGTTCATTCCCGCGATGAAGACGCTCGCGGACCGCGCGAAGTTCGTCCTCGGCTTCGACGCCATCGCGTTCACGCTGGGACTCGGATACGTGATGGGGCTGCGCGCGTCGACCCTGCTCGTCGGGGGCGGCATCTTGTCGAATTTCGTGCTCGTGCCGCTGATCTACATGATCGGCAGCGGATTCGAGACGGCGGTGTATCCCGGAACGATCCCGATCGGGGAGATGACCGCGACGCAGATCTTTCGCGGATACGTACGGTTGATCGGCGTCGGCGCGATCGCGACGGCCGGCATCTTCGGCATCGTCAAATCGATGCGCGTGATCGTGGGCTCGTTCAGCGTCGCGGCGCGCGCGTTCAAGAGCGGTGAGGCGCACGGGGAGCGTACGGATCGGGATATCAGCTTGATGACGATCCTCGTCGGCGTAGTCCTCGGCGCGATCGGCGTGGCGATTTTCTTCGGCACGCTGCGTCCAACGGCGGTCGTGCTGGTCGCGGGCCTCTTGCTGACGCTTCTGTTTTCGTTCTTCTTCACCTCGGTGGCGGCGAATGCGATCGCGACGACTGCGCGCAATCCGGTATCGGGCATGACCATGCTGACGATCATCATTTCGTCGGCGGTGTTGCTGCAGTTCGGGCTCTCGGGCACGACGGGGATGTTCTTCGTGATGGCCATCGCGGGCATGGTCTGTACCGCGCTGTCGGTATCGGGACAGACGATCACCGATCTGAAGGCGGGCTACTGGCTCGGCTCCACGCCGGCCGCGCAGGAACGAGTCAAGTTCCTAGGCGTCATCGCCGCTGCCGTCGCGGTTGGTCTGACGATCGTGATGCTCGCGCAGGTGTTCCAGTTCGGCGAAGCGGCGCCGGGCGATACACGACAGGTGCTCGCGGCGCCGCAAGCGTCGATCATGCAGACGCTGGTGGAAGGGTTCATGAACCGCCAGCCGATCGCGTACGTCCTCTTCGCCGTTGGGGCGATGATCACCATAGCGATGGAGTTCCTCGGCGTCCCGCCGCTGATCGTCGCGCTGGGAATGTATCTGCCGCTCGAACTGAACACGCCTGCACTCGTCGGCGGCGTGCTCTCGCACTTTGTCGGGAAACGCGCGGACCGCACCGGCGGCAGCCCGGGACGAACGATGCGCGAGCGTGGAGTGATCATCGCGTCGGGACTGATGGCCGGAGGTGCGCTCGGAGGAGTGTTCGGCGCCGCACTGCGGCTTTTCCCGTGGTACGCGGAGGACGGCATCAAAACGCCGTTCTACGACAACGACCTGGTCTCGCAGCTCGTATCGATCGCGCTGTTCACGGCGCTCTGCGTGTATGTCTGGGTGGACTCGACACGGAAGTCGGCGGTGGAGGGATAACGTCTATACCGAGTCGGTCAGATTCACGCCGAGGCGTTTCTTCAGGAACGCGCGGAACGGGCGGCTGCTCTCGCGGCCCCAGTCGTACATCCGCTTCACGCGTGGGTGGGATTCGATGAACACGATCGCCCGGCGGTGGCCATGGAGCTCGCGTTTGCGCATTTTGTCGAGCGCGACACCTACCTCGGCGTAGAACTCTCCGTCGTCCCGGAAGTACATGTTCTTCAGCCAGCAGAGGCCTTCGATGACGCACTGCGGCTCGAGGCTCTTGAAGCGCTTGCGCGTGAAGGGGACTTTCCCCTTCATCAGCAGCACTTCGCGCATCTCGTTGCGCAGCTTCGTGAACGCGGAACCGGTCCAGTGCTGCGAGAACGTCTGGCCGTCGTGGATGTTGCCGAGGGGTTTTACGTTCGGGTTGAGAAGGAGGCAGCAGGGGCGGATGTCGCCGTTGCCGGTGATCGCGGCGCTGTACCAGGCGAAAAAGCAGCCGCCGTTTTCTTCCTTGAACGCGGGCGCCTGCGGATAGGCATTGTGCGCGGGCGTGCCGACGCGGTCGCGCACGACCCAGAGCATCTCGTTCCATCCGGCCACGGCGAAATCGATCTGCAGCAGGCCGCGCTCTTTGTCGCGTCGTAGGATCTCCTCGATCAGCGGCATCGCGACGTCGCGGTCTTCCTTCTTCAGCAGTACGTCGTGATCGATGCGATCGAGAGGGATCTCCAGCACGGAGTTGATGCCGACGCGGTCCGGCGCAAGCTCGCGTCCAAGCTCGTACATGTCGACGAGCCGGTGCAGGTTCGTCCTGTCGATGAGGAACTGCACGACGATCGACGGAAAGATCGAGTCGCCGCGGATGGCGATGAGGTTGCGGATGTTCTCCAGCACCTTGTCGAACAGCGCCGGCTTGACCTGCATCATCCGCGCGTAGTCCTGGGCGTCCGCGGCGTTGAGCGAGAAGATCACCTCGCGCGCCTTGTTGTCGACGAGCCTGTGCGCGACGTCGCTGTTCAGCGCGACGCCGTTCGTGGTGAGGTTGTCGACGACGACGTTCTTCTTCGCGAGGTAGTCGAAGACGTTGAGGACGTCGCGGTGGAAGAGAGGATCGCCGCCGCCGGAGAGACGCACGGATTTGAGACCGCCTTCGACCAGCTCATCGATCAGATCGGTGAGCTTCGGCAGCGGGATCGCTTCCTTCGTGCGCAGGTCCTGCTGATTGCAGAAGTAGCAGGCCACATTGCAGCGGTCGGTGAGATCGAGCTCCGCGTGCACCGGACCGCGCGTCGGCCGATTGGCCGCGATGGCCTCGATGATCTCGCGCTTCCGCTCGCGCGACACTTCCGCCCATCCGTGGGTTCCCCGCATGCGCCGATTCTAAGGTGAGGGGGCGCAGGGGAATTCCGACAAAGAAAGCCCCGGCGGTGTGACCCGCCGGGGCTTTCATGACTGCGTGTAACGAGTTCTAGGAGCCTGCGCTAGCCTCGGAGCGACCGCACGTGCCCAAGGCTTGGCCAACCGGCGCCGCCGGCCGTGCCGGCTAGAACTCGAAGCGGATCCCGATCTCGTAGCGGCGAGGCGTCTGCCAGGCGATGGCCTGGTTGAGCGTCGGCGAAGAGACCAGCACGCCCGGGGCCCAACCGTCTTCCGCGCCGAAGAGCGGGTTGGCGATGCAGTCGCCGACACCGGCGCTGGCGGCTTCGGCGTCGACCGTGTCGCACTCGGCGTAGGCGCCGATGCTGCTGCCGAGATCCGTAACGGTCTCGGAGCCGAAGACGTTGTACACAACGCCGAGGAGTCCGAAACGCATGCCGGCGATGTTGAACTCGTGCATCAGCTGCATGTCGAGTTGCTGGAGGCTAGGCGTACGGCGGCCGCCGCGAGGAATCGCGAACACGGTGCCGTAGAACGGCGAGGCGGCGCTGGACGCGACCGTGATGTCGTCCGGGAGCGCCGAACGGTACGTGTAGTCGACGCCGAAGGTCGTGCCGAACGGCGCCGTGGCGAAGCCGGACACTTTCACGCGATGACGCGCGTCATCGGACAGAGGGCCGAAGGTGTTCAGGAAGTGATACGGATGCTGGTCGAAGTCGACGCCGGCGTTCTGCGTGTACTCGACCGAGCCCTCGGACTGGGACCACGTGTAGCTCATGAGACCGCTGAGCCACGAGTACGGCCGCGATTCGACCTTGGCGATGACGCCCTGATACTCGCTGCGAAGCGCGTCGGTGACTCCGGCCGGAGTGTTCGACATTTCGTAGTAATCGCAGACGGCGTCGATGCAGGTGTCTTCGAACATGTTGTCCGACTCGCGCCACACGCCGGTCACGTCGAGGCTGGTGTTCCGCCAGAGGCGCTGCGTGAAGCCGAGGGTCATCTCGTTGGAGACGGTCGGCTCGAGGTCGGAGTCGTAGACATTGGGGACGGAGCTGCCGAGAGTGTCGATGAAGCGATCGTAGTTGCCGGTCGCCGGCGTGTAGAAGATGCGCGTACGGATCGACGATCCCGAGAGGCTGCCGAAGTCGGCGAGCGTCAGGGCATTGTCGTCCATGACCTGACCCCAGAAGCCGTGAACGATGGTCTGGGCGTTGTTGAAGACGTCCCAGGCCAGGCCGAGGCGCGGCTGGACCTTGTCGAGCGACGGGACGTCGCTGCGACCCGGAACGGTGAACTCCGACTGCTCATAGCGGAGGCCAAGGCGCGCGGTGAGCGAAGGAATCGGACGCCACTCGTCCTGCGCGTAGAACGCGCGGTACTCGGACTCGACGGTCTCTTCTGGGATGATCGAGTAGATCTCGACGTAGTACCTCTGGTCCGGGCCGGCAGCGGTGTTCCGCGTCACGAGACGCGCGCCGCACTGCATTCCGGTCTCGAATCCCCACTGCTCGGTGCAGAAGGGGTTACCGAAGGCGGTGCCGGTCGTGTTGTTGTAGCTGCTGAATGTCGTCTGGTCCAGGTTGATGCCGGCTTTGAGCGTGTGCGAGCCGGCGGCTTCGAGGAAGTAAGTGGTGGACGCGATCAATTCGTCGCGATCGCGGTTGCCGTACTGCCAGTTGTTGTAGCTCTGGGAGTAGACACTGGTCGTGGCGTTGATGATCGACGGCAGCGTGACGTCGCCGTTGATCGGCATGGTCTCGAGGAAGCCGCGGCGCAGGCCGACGCGCGCATTGGCGAGCCACTTCGGGCTCAGGATCACGTCGTAGCCGAGGTTGTAGATCGTCGACTCCTGCACCTGAAGGCTGTCGGCCTCGGGGCGGTAGAACGAGCTGTTCTGCGAGTTCTCGACGTCGGCGCGGTTGTCCGTGACGAAGAGCGAGAGTGTGTGGTTCGAGGCGGGGGTCGCGGTGATCTTGCCCAGCGAGTTCCAGCCCTTGAAGGTACGGGAGCCCGGCTGGAAGCCGGCGACGTTCGGGTTGGTCACCTGGGTGTCGGGACGCTCGACCGAGCCGAAGAACCACACGCGGTCGAGAGCGACGGGACCGCCGAGGGTGACACCCGGGTTGAAGTTGCGGAACGGGCGCTCATCCGGATCGAAGTGATCGCCGGACTCGGCGAGCGCGTCGCTTCGCCACCGGGCGTCGAGAGTCCCGGAGAACTCGTTGCCACCCGACTTCGTGACGACGTTGACGGCGCCGCCGATGGCGCGGCCGTACTCCGCGTCCTTGCCGAGAGTCTGAATCGAAATCTCCTGGATCGCGTCGAACGGGAGGTTCGAGCCGAAGGTATGCGTGACCGGGTCGGTCGTGTTTACGCCGTCGAGCGTGTAGTTGTTCTGACCGAGGTTCGCGCCGGCAACTTGCGGGTTGGAACCGCCGGCGACGCCGGGCGCCTGCTGCAGGACCGTCTGATACGAACGGCCGGCCGCGCCGATCGTCGCGTACTTCAGGTGCTGCGTGCCGAAGTTCTGCTGCACGGTGGTCTGCGTCGGGTCGACGACGACGGCCTCGGCCGTCACCGTGATCGCCTCGGCAACGGCACCGAGAGCCATCGCCGCATCCTGTCTCGTCGTGGTGTTGAGACTGACGCGGACGTTCTGCTTCACGATCGTGTCGAACCCGCCGAGCATGAACTCGACGCGGTAGTTGCCCGGAGGCAGGAGCTGAAGCTGATACTCGCCACTGGCGCTCGTGACGGCCGAGCGGCTGCCCTGCAGGTTCGGGCCGGTGACGGTGACGGTGACGCCGGGGAGCGCCGCACCGGTGCTGTCTGTCGCGACGCCGAACAGGTTCCCTGTCGTCTGACCGAAAGCGGAGAACTGCAGCGCCAGCACCGCGATGAGCGCGACTGCTATGCGTACTGTGAATCTCATTCTTGACTCCTTCACTGTGTTGAGAAATGACCTACGAAACGACCAACTGCCTACTGACATCGCCGGCAGCCTCGTGCTAGCGCAAGGCCACCGCGAGCGCAGAGGTCAAGTCGTTCTTAGTCAATGTTTTAGCGAAATGAAGTGGCGCTTCCGGCGGCAGGAAAATCCGGAATCCTGGAGGGCAGAATTCAACGGGTTGTTTCCGTAACCGATCGGTTTTCGACAGGTGGCCGAACCGTGACTGCACGGTTGCCTATTCGTATCGCAACGCGTCGATCGGATCGAGCCGCGCGGCCTTTCGGGCGGGATAGAACCCGAAGAAGATCCCGATCGTTGCGGCGACGGCGAACGCGATCAGGATCGCCATCGGGCTGACGACGATCGGCCACTTCGCGACGCGCGCGAAGAGCGTGGCGACGCCGACGCCGAGGAGGATTCCGATCAGGCCTCCGCAGACGGAGAGCACGATCGCCTCGAAGAGGAACTGCAGCAGCACATGACGTCCACGCGCTCCGATCGCCATGCGGATGCCGATCTCGCGCGTCCGTTCTGTGACGCTCACGAGCATGATGTTCATGATGCCGATGCCGCCGACGAAGAGCGACACGATGGCGATGCCGAGAAGGAGGTTGCGCATCAGACCGACCTGCTGCGCGTTCGCCTGCGCGATCTCTTCCTGGGAGCGCATCATGAAGTCGGCGTCGCCGCCGGGCGGAATGCGGTGGCGCTGACGCAAGAGCGCGTCGATCTGATCCATCGCTTCCTGCACCTGCTCCGCGGACGCGGCCGAGACCATGATCATGCCGATGCGTTGTCCTTGCCCCTGCAGGCGCTTCTGCACGGTGGTGTACGGCGCGATGATGGCGTCGTCCTGATCGTTCCCCATCATGTTGCCGCCCTTCTTCTCGAGGACGCCGACGACTCGGAAGGGGACGTTCTTGATGCGGATCGACGAGCCGACCGCGCCGCCCGCGGGGAAGAGGTTGTCCGCGACGGTCTTGCCGAGGACCGCGACCTTTGCGCCGGAACGCACGTCCTGGTCGGTGAAGAATCCGCCGTCCTCGACGTTCCACGCACGAATGAATGGCCAGTCGACGCCGACGCCGAACACCTGCGTCGACCAGTTCAGCTCCGTCGCGACGACCTGTCCCGCGGTGCGGTTCTGCGGCGAGACGTACGCCACGGCCGGCGCCTCGCGCCGAATCGCCTCCGCATCGTCCTCGGTGAGGTTCGACGAGCCGGTGAAAATGCGCGCGCCGCCCTGCGTCGCGGCGCCGGGCATGACCATGATGTAGTTCGAGCCGAGGGAGTTGATCATCTCGGATACCGACTGCGCGACGCCCGCGCCGATGGCCACGGAGACGATCACGCACGCGACGCCGATGACCACACCGAGCGCGGTCAGCAGCGAGCGGAGTTTGTTCCGCGCGATCGACTTGAGGCCGACGACGGTGATGTTGCCGAGGCGCGTGATCGAGTTTCGCATGCTGGTTCCTGGGAGTCGCAAAGTCGCAAGGTCTCAAAGTCTCAAAGAGGTTGTTCGCACCTTCTTTGAGACTTTACTTTGCGACTTTGAGACTTTGCGACTTCATTCAAATTCGGTGCTGATCGATCCTCTCATCCTGATTAATCTTCCCATCTCGGACGTGCACGATCCGCTTCGCGTGCTGCGCGATGTCTTGCTCGTGCGTGATGAGGACGATCGTTTTCCCTTCGTCGTTGAGCGCCTGAAAGATGCCCATGATCTCGACGGACGTGCGCGAGTCGAGGTTTCCGGTCGGTTCGTCCGCCAACAGGATCGCAGGCTTCGTCACCAGAGCTCGTGCGATCGCGACGCGCTGCTGCTGGCCACCCGACAACTGGGAAGGATGGTTCCCCTCCCGATCCGCGAGTCCGACGCGACGCAGCGCCTCGCGCGCGGCGTCGCGCCGCTGCGAGCGCGTGAGCGTCACGTCCGCGTAGAGAAGCGGGAGCTCCACGTTCTCCAGCGCCGACGTGCGCGCGAGGAGATTGAAGCTCTGAAACACGAAGCCGATCTTCGCGTTGCGAATGATCGCGCGCTGATCGCGGCTCAGGCGCGACACGTCGCCGCCGTCGAGCATGTACGTGCCGCTGGTTGGGCGGTCGAGGCAGCCGATGATGTTCATCAGCGTCGACTTCCCCGAGCCGGACGGTCCCATGATCGCGACGAACTCGCCCGAATCGATCTGCAGATCGACGCCGTCGAGCGCGCGCACTTCCACCTCGCCAAGCACGTAGACCTTGACCAGGTCACGGATCTCGATGACGGCGCTGGCCACGCCTATCCCCGCCGTCCGCCGCCGGTGCGCGGTCCTCCGCCCGGTCCGCCTTGACCGCCCATCGGCGGAGGACCTTCGACCTTCGCCGTCGCGAGACCGACGATGACCGTGTCGCCTTCCTTCAGCGTGCCGGAGACGACCTGCGTGAAGCGTCCGTCGGTGATGCCGGTGCGGATCTCGACGGGCGTGAGCTTCTTTTCCGCGCCGAGGAGATAGACGGTCTGGGTCTTCGCGGCCGTGGCGCCGCGACGTCCGCGCGGTAGCTGCGAGGCCGCGCCGGCAGGACCGCCGCCCTGTCCGCTGCGAGCCATGCGCTGCGAGGCGTCGCCACCGGTGCCGCCGCTCGCTTTCGAACCTTTGTCGTCGCCTTCCTGCTGCGGCGGTTTGAAACGCAGCGCGGCATTCGGCACGCGCATCACGTCGCGGACGGTGTCGACGTCGATCGTCACGTTCGCCGTCATCTTCGGACGCAGGCGTCCCTCGGGGTTCTCGACCTCGAGGATCACCGGATACGTGACCACGTTCTGGTTCACCTGTGCGTTGTAGCGGATCTGCGAGATGCGTCCGCGGAACTCCTCATCGGGATACGCGTCGACGTTGAAGCGCGCGATCTGTCCGACCTTCACGCGGCCGATGTCGGATTGATCGACGTCCGCCTGCACCTGCATCTTGGTGAGGTCCTGCGCGATCTGGAAAAGCGTCGGCGCCTGAAACGACGCGGCCACGGTCTGCCCGACCTCGTACTGCTTGTCGACGACGATGCCGTCCGTAGGCGACGTGATCTTCGTATAGCGGAGATTCGTCTGTGCGGAGCTGAGGGCGGCCGTGGCCTGCTGCACCTGTGCGCGCGCGCCGTCGAGCACCGCCTTCGCGGCGTCGACCTCGGCCTGCGCCGTGAGACCCGCATCGAGCAGCCGCTTCTGGCGATCGTATTTGATGCGCGCGTCGTCGGTCTGCACCTGCGCGCGCGTGACGTCGGCGCGGCGCTGCTCGACCAGTTGCTGGAAGGGCGTCGGATCGATTTCCGCGAGGAGCTGGCCCTTCTGGACCTGGCTGTTGAAGTCGGCGTAGAGGCGGGCGATGACGCCCGATACCTGACTGCCGATCTGCACGGTGGTCACGGCGGACATCGTTCCCGTGGCAGTCACGGTCATCGTGACGTTGCCGCGATCGATTTTTTCGGTCTTGTACTGAGCGTCTTTGTCGCCGCCGCCCTTGCAGGCGAGCAACGCGAAAACCAGGACGAGTGCTGTGAATCTCGGTCGCATGAGCGCGTGATTCTACAGAATGCTATGCTTCCGGCCCCAGTTCTCGAGGACCGTATCGATGGCCCTTTTCTCGAAAGATCCCACTCCCGCACAACCGTCACCGAGGCGTGACACGCCCGTTCCGCCGGCGAACGGAATGACTTACATCGGTCCCAACATTACGGTCGAAGGCACGGTCACCGGCTCCGAGCCGATGGTCATCGAAGGATCGGTCAAAGGGAACGTGAAGCTCACCGGCGAGCTGCGCGTCGGCACCAAGGCGCGCGTGGAAGCGACGGTGCACGCGCGCAACATCGTGATTGAAGGAAACCTGAAAGGCGACGTTTCCGCCGACGAGCGCGTGGAGCTCGTCGCCAGCGCGAGCGTCGACGGCAACATCAAAGCCCCGAAGATCGTCGTGGCCGAGGGCGCGAAGTTCCGCGGCAGCGTCGACATGGGCTCGGCCGCGCCGCGCGAAGACGCGGACGCGGCAAAAGCAAAATAGTGGAGCGTTGAGACATGACTGCAATCGATACCAATTCCTTCGCGCAGAAACAGCAGTTGCGCGAGACTCGTGAATACGCGAACTACATCGACGGCCAATGGGTCAAATCGAAGAGCGGCAAGGCCTTCGAGAACCGCAATCCCGCGAACCAGGACGACCTCGTCGGACTGTTCCAGGACTCTACCGCGGACGACGTCAATGCCGCGGTCGACGCAGCGCAGAAGGCGTACGAATCGTGGCGCCTCGTGCCCGCGCCGAAACGCGCGGAGTACCTCTATCGCGTCGGCGACATCCTCAAGCGCCGCAAGGACGAGATGGCGCGCGAGATGACGCGCGAGATGGGGAAGATCGTCGACGAGACCAAGGGCGACATTCAGGAAGCGATCGACATGGCCTTCCTCGCCGCCGGCGAGGGCCGGCGTCTCTTCGGCGTCACGACGCCGTCGGAGCTCGCCAACAAGTTCAACATGGCCGTGCGCATGCCCCTCGGCGTGGCCGGTCTGATCACGCCGTGGAACTTCCCGATGGCCATTCCGGCGTGGAAGGGCATGGCTGCGCTGATCTGCGGCAACACGGTGGTGATCAAGCCCGCGTCGCTCACGCCGCTGTCCGTGATCATGCTCACCGAGGCCCTCGAGGAAGCGGAGCTGCCGAGAGGCGTGTGGAACGTCGTCACCGGTGGTGGCCGCGAAGTGGGCGAGCCGATGCTGAAGCATCCGAAGGTCCGCGTGATCTCGTTCACGGGGTCGACGGAAGTCGGCCGCGACATCAACGTCGCCTGTGCGCCGCAGTTCAAGCACGTCCATCTGGAGATGGGCGGCAAGAACGTGATCATGGTGATGGAGGATGCAGACGTCGATCTCGCGGTCGACGGCGCATTGTGGGGTGCGTTCGGCACGACCGGACAGCGCTGCACCGCGGCATCGCGTATCGTCGTGCACGACAAGGTGTACGACCAGTTCGTGGAGAAGCTCGCCGGACGCGCGAAGTCCCTGAAGGTCGGCAACGGCCTCGATTCGAGCGTGCAGATGGGCCCCTCGGTCTCCGAATCGCAGCGCAAGACGGTCGAGCAGTATGTGCAGATCGGTAAAGACGAGGGCGCGAAGTGCGTCGCCGGCGGCAATGCGTTGCGCGACGGCGATTACGCGAAGGGTTTCTTCCACGAGCCGACGGTGTTCGCGGAAGTGACGCCCGAGATGCGCATTGCGCAGGAAGAGATCTTCGGACCGGTGACCGCGGTGATCCGCTGCAATTCACTGGAGAACGCGATCGAGATCGGCAACGGCGTGAGATACGGCTTGTCGTCGTCGATTTACACACGCGACGTCAATAAGGCCTTCGTGGCCATGCGCGATATGTACACCGGCATTTTCTATGTCAATGCGCCGACCATTGGCGCCGAGGTCCACCTGCCGTTCGGGGGTGTCAAGGAGACGGGCAACGGGCACCGCGAAGCCGGCGTCGCCGGCATCGACGTGTTCTCCGAATGGAAATCGATCTATGTCGACTACTCCGGAGCGTTGCAGCGTGCACAGATTGATACGGAAATTTAGGGTTTGGAGTGCGGCGGCCTTGGCCGCCGCTTTCGTATGCGCCGGCACGGCCGGCGCACAAACATCGGTAGAGCGCCTGATTGACCATACGTTGGCCAATAGCAAAGCCTACGATCACCTCTCTCATCTCACCGACCAGATCGGCCCCCGGCTCTCCGGCTCGCGCAACGCGGACCTCGCGGTGCAATGGGCGACGCAGCAGTACCGCGCGTGGGGCATCGACGTCCGCCAGGAAAAGGTCATGGTGCCGCACTGGGTGCGCGGCGCCGAGCGCGCGCGCCTGGTCTCGCATCGCGATCAGAACATCATCCTCACGGCCCTCGGCGGCAGCGTCGCAACGCCTCCTGCAGGGATTACAGCGGACGTCATTGAAGTGACGTCTTATGAGCAGCTCGATCAGCTCGGCCGCGACAAGATCCGCGGGAAGATCGTCTTCTACAACAAGGCGATGGACATGGCGCTGGTCGAGGGTGGCCGCGCGTTCGAGGCCTACGGAGGCGCAGTGGGGTTCCGCGGCGGCGGCGCAAGCCGCGCCGCTGAATACGGCGCGGTCGCTGCGGTGATCCGCTCCGTCGCTTCTGCATCGTTGCGCTCTCCGCATACCGGCGCATTACGCTATGACGAGAAGAAACCCAAGATTCCGGCCGCCGCAATGGCGACGGAGGACGCTGAGCTCGTGCATAGGTTGCTCGCAAAGGGCGATCGCGTGCGGATGCACCTCGTGCTCACGCCGCGCACGCTGCCGGACGTCGAATCGGCGAACGTGATCGCGGAGATCCGCGGCAGCGAGCGTCCGGACGAGATCGTGCTGATCGGCGGCCATCTGGATTCGTGGGACCTCGGCACGGGCGCGATCGACAACGGCTCGGGCTGCGCGATGGTGATGGAGACGATGCGCACGCTGAAGGAGCTGGGCATCAAGCCGAAGCGCACGATCCGCGCGGTGTTGTTCATGAACGAAGAGAACGGACTGCGCGGCGGCCGCAAGTACTTCGAGAACGCGTCCAAACGCGAAGAGCTCCACCGGCACATCGCCGCGATCGAAACTGATGCCGGCGCTGCAACGCCGACTGGATTCATTACGACGCTCGAAGGGAAATCGCTCGAAGCAATCGAGCGCCGCGCGAAGATCCTGAACCGCATTGCGCCGATGACATTCATCAGCTCCAAGCACACCGGCGCCGACACTTCGCCATTGACCGACGCCGGCATCACCGGTTTTGGCCTCGTACCGGATCCGCGGCACTATTTCGATTTTCACCACAGTGCGGCGGACACGCTGGACAAGGTGGACCCGAAGGCGCTCGCGCAGAACACGGCCGCGCTGGCGGCGATGGCGTACATCCTTTCGGACTACTAATCCTGTCATCCTGAAGCCGCGCAGACGGCGAAGGATCTCCTCCCGATGTGCGCGATGCGTTCGATTGATGGGGTCCTTCGCCGTCTACGCGGCTTCAGGATGACAGCACTCTCACTCGATCGCGCCGCGGATGGCATCGGCGCGTGTTTGCAGCAGTCGGGTGAGATAACGCCGCAGCACGAGTCTTTCCGCGATGCGTCCGAAGATGCCGAACGGCGCGGAGAACGCAAGTACGTCGGTCATTCGCGTGAGAGTGCCTTCCTCGGTGAAGTAGTGGTCGTGCACGAACGTGCGGAATGCGCCGCGCTGCATCGTGTCCTGGAAATGGCGAGGGCGGTCGTAGGCCGTGATGCGCGACGTGAAGTGCTGCGTGATTCCGAGGTGCCGTCCGCGCCACGTCACTTCTTCGCCGAGCTCGATCAGACCGCTCATGCGTCCCGCCACCGCGCGCTCATTCGTGTGCGCGAGCGAGCGGATGTGCAGATCGAGGTCGCGCGCGGCGTCGAAGCAGCGCTCGATCGGTGCGCGGATCCTCGTGTCTACCTTGATCGTCTGCATGAAAAAAGCCCCGGCCGTGAGGCCGGGGCTGTGTGACTGCGAGGGACGGGATTAGAAGGTGAGACTGAGCGACACGCGGTACTCGCGCGGTGTCTGGTAGTCGTTCGCGTCGCGGGCAACGCCGAATGGCGACAAAGCCGGAGTGTTACCCGAGTAGCGGAACGAGTTGGGAAGTCCGATCGCGTCTACCGGGCACGGACCGCCGCAAGCCGTGACGCTCGCTGCATCCGTAGTGTTGGCGACGATGGACGTATTGAAGAACCGGAGCTCCTGTTCGTTGGTGATGTTGTAAACCTCGAACTTCACCCGCGGAGCCACGCTGCGGATGATGGGAACCGAGTAGGTGAGGGCCAGGTCGAACTGGTGCGTGGCGTTGAAGGTTCCGGGACCCAAGCCCGCGCCGCCCGAGAGATCGTGTAGCGACGTGGCACCGGCACGTTTGTCGAGCCACTGATCCGCATTGAAGACAATCGACTGCGACGTCGGAGGCGATTTGTAGCCAGCGGCGGTCAGGGCCGCGTTCTGGGTCGCGGTGATCGGAACGCCGGTGGCGATGAAGCTGTATGTCTGCGCCGAGTCGTACGAGAAGACCAAGCCGATGTCGAGGGTGCCGGCGCGGCCGAAGCCGACCTCGTAACTGTTGAGGACTCGGAGGCGGTGCTTCTGGTATCCGGGCATCTTGCCGTCGGGGAAGTGGCGAGCCTCGCTCAGGATCTCGGGATAGTTGCCGTAGACCGACGCATTGCCCGGCTGGTTGCCGGCTTCACCGACGAAGTTCCCGTGGTTGCGGAGCTCGTGGGTGTAGTTGCCGTGCAGCGTCCAGCGGTTGAAGAAGCGGAACTGCGAGAGCAGTTGGACCGCTTCGTACTCGCGATAGAGGTCGCTGGTATTGCTGTAGAACGTGTTGTCGAAAGTGCGGGTGATCGTCGGGCTGACCGCAAATGACGTAGAGCCGGTTGACGGGTCGACGAAGTCTTCCCAGAAATCCGTCCACTCGCGGGTCGTGTAGGTCATCTTCGCGAAGCCGTTTCGGCCGAGCGCGGCGCCGCCGGAAAGCGTCCACTCCGTTGCGATCGGCGAGACGATCTCGTCGTCGACGAAGACGTTCTTGAGCGGGAAGCTGGCGTTGGTGATCTCGTAATTCGCGAGGTCGAAGCCCGGAGCGAATCCGAGGCCCTCGCCCCCGGGTCCGATGTAGCGGTAGCTGATGCTGTTCGGCGTGCCGACGTTCGTGTTGACCGCGAACTGGCGCTCCGAGAACTTGCCCGCGTACTCGGCGTAGGTGAGATCGACTTTGTACTTGCCGTTGGCCATCGGATCGACCGACAGCGCGAGACGCGGCGTGAAGCGCGCGGCGTCGACGGTGGCGATCTCGCCGGTCGCTTCACCGGTGGTCGACTCGAAACGGCCGCCGATGTTCGCGGTGAAGCGCTTGTTGATGGTCCAGCTGTCGGTGATGAAGAACGCGTCGGTGCTGATGTCCACCGTCGCGCCGCGGATCGGCTGCCAGTTCGTGAGGGTCGTGAAAGGCTGGGCCGAGGTCGCGCCGGACACCGGCGTGAAGATCGGGATGAAGCGGCCGTTCGCGTCCCTCACTGCGGCGCCGGCCGCGTCGGTCTTGTAGTTCGCGCCGAAGACGTAGTTGGTCGAGCTCTGCGAGTTGCCGCCGGTGCGGCTGCTCGTGTAGCGCTCCCATCCGCCCTTGATGTCGTGCGTGCCGATGCTCTTCGTCGACAGGAAGTAGGAGCCCGACGCCGTGAGGTCCTCGTTGTTGCGGTCCTCGGGGTCGCTCGAGTCGAAGAACGGCGCGTTGAAGTGGCGGCTCGGGTTGTGCGAGCGGCTCAGGAACGGCGAGTCGAGGATGTTCGAGCTCGTGCCGCCCGTGTTGCGGAAGCCGAATACCTTCTCCGAGTACTTGATCTCGGCGAAGAGGTTCGAGGTGATGATGCCGTTGTAGAACACGGCCTTGCGCGTGTTCGGAAGCGTGCGCGTGACGAACGCTTGCGGGTCCATCGTGCGGCCCGCCAAACCGATGTTGTTGGCCTGGGTGGTCTCGTTGTCCAGGTAGGAAACCTGGAGGCTGTGGTTGGAGATGCTGCCCGTCGCCTTCACTTCCCAGCGCGGGTTCTCGAGCGTGAACTGATAGGGAATGTTCGTGATCGGGAGGTTGCGGGCCTCGGTCGTGTTGTCCTGGCGGCCGGCGACGAAGAACCACAGACGATCGCGGACGATCGGGCCGCCGAGGGTGCCGGAGTAGATGTAGCTGTTCTTGCTCGCGCGCGGCGTCAATTCGACGGGCGTCTCGTCGCGCCACGCGCCGTTGCTGACGTCCGCGCGCGCGCTGCCGGAGAATTCGTTGCCGCCGCTCTTGGTGACGACGTTGACGACGCCGCCGGTGAAGCGGCCGTACTCGGCCGACACGCCGCCGGTCATGACCTGCGTCTCCTGGATCGCGTCCTCGATGAAGAGGTTGTGCGCGGTGCCGAAGAGGTTGTCGTTCACGTCCGTGCCGTCGACGAGGAACACGTTGTCATAGCCGAAGGCGCCGTTGATGCGCACCTGGCCGCCGTTGAACGTGTTCTGCGTGACGCCCGGCGACATCGCGGCGATGTTGGCGAGGAAGCCGCCGCCGCCGGTGCGCGGGATCGGGAGCTCCTGGAGCTCTTCGTTGTTGAAGTTCGAGCCGAGCTGGGTGGTGGTGAGCAGCGTCGGCGCGTCGGCCGTGACGGTGATGGCCTCGCTCGTCGCCGAAAGAGCCATCGCGACGTCAATTTTCGACGTCTGTCCGAGCTCGATATCCAGCGAGCGCTTGACTGACGCCATGCCTTCCATCGTGTACTCGGCGGTGTACTTCCCGGGAGGCAGACCACGGATGATGTAATCGCCGTTGTCACCGCTGTACGCGGTGCGCGGGCCCATCAGAACCGGCGAGGTAACCGTGACGGTGACGCCGGGGATCGCGACGCCGTCGGAAGAACTCGTGGTGCCCGAGATCGCACCGGTCGTCGTTGCCTGAGCAAACGCACTTCCGGCGATCAGCAGAAGCACCGCGAACGTCACGACGGCGCGCGGAAATCGAAACCGAAACGCTTTCATAGACCCTCCTTGTTTCTGAAACGATCAGCCTGGACATGGCTCGGGTTGGATAAGCTCCCCCTGTGCACGTTTGCGACCTTTTCCAAGTCGCGCCCCGATGTTTTGGAAATGACGCTCAGATCACGAGTTAACCCCGAACGAACGTTCGGTAGGATGAAGCGGAATTCAAGCAATTGAACGATCGGTAACGGAATTGTAAATTTGCCGCAATTGGTGGATTCAGCGAAGCGTGCTGGGATTGACCTGCTGCGCGAACGTTTTCCGGAATCCTCCGGATGCCGCAATGAACTCGACCGCCCCGCGAATCAGGATCGGATCGAGACCCTCGGAAGCCGTCGGCTGGACCTGCACCTGCGCCCAGACGCGGAACACTTCGGTGGCACCCGGTGCGATCTCCTTCTGCGGCCGCTCGTTCACCGGCTGGACGATGTACGTCCCGACGCTGACGCTCGACAGCTGGATGCGATCGACGGTAATCGGCTCCGCGGCTGTGTTTTGCACCTCGATCTCGAGGACGGTGGAGAACGAGTCCGCGAGCGGCGTGCGCGACTCCGGCACTTTCACGGGCCGGAAGGAGATCTTCGGATTGAGCCCCGCGCCCTGGCCGCTGCCGCTTGCGCAGGCCACCGCCAGACAAAGAGTGAGAGCGCAAACGATTTTCCGCATGCGCGTCAATGTACGCTCATTCGCGCGCATGAAAAAGGCCGCCGGTGAAACCGGCGGCCTATGAGACTGACTGCTGAAGCGACTTCTTAGAACTGGAGGCCCGCGGTGATGAGGAACGTGCGCGGGGTCTGGTAATCCGTTTCGTTGCGGACACGGCCGAAGCCCGTGCATGCGGTCGACGGCGAGAACGAGCCGCTGTCGGGGTTGCAGCTTGCGTTGTAGGTCGCGGAGCGCGGATCGCCGTTGCCCGACGGGAACCATGTACGAACGCCGCTCACGACGGCCGACGTTCCGGTCGTCTGATACGAGATGAGGGTGTTCTTGTTGAGGATGTTCCGCACGTCCAGCTTGATGAACGGAGCGAAGCGCCACACGACAGGAACGCTGTAACGGAGCGCCGTGTCGAGGCTCCAGACGCTGTCGAAGCGGTTGTTGCCGCGACCGTCGTGGAAGTAGGTATAGGTTCCCGAGGACGTCACGTATTGCGGAACGGCGGACAGTGCGACAGCTCCTACGCGGTTGAACGGGAGACCGGTGCGGTAGTTCACGATGCCGCTGGTGGAGAGATCGCCCGCGCGGCCGAAGTCGAAGCGGTACGTCGCATAGGCGTTCGCGCGGTGGCGAATGTCCTGAGCAAGGAAGCCGTACGGCGCGGCGGCCGCGGTGTCGATTGCGCGCTCACGGAAGCCGATGACCGAGCCCGAAGCCGGCTGATTGAGAGCTTCACCCTCGTAGTTGCCTTTGGTCTCCGACCAGGTCCAGTTGCCACCGACAGTCAGACGGGTCGTCGGGCGGTAGTCGGCCTGGAGGGCAAGACCCTGGTAGTCGCGCTTGGCGCGCGAGTCGTTGTCCCACACGGTCGTGTCGACGAACGCGCCGCCCGGGATCGGGGAGCGGTCGCCGGCGCCTTCGCAGCGGCCGAAGTCGGAGCAGGCCAGACCGACGAACGCGGTCATGAGATTCTTGTACGCGCGATCGGTGTAAGTCAGCGAGACAAAACCGGAGTTGCGGGGGAGGGCCGAGCGGAGCGAGAGGTTCCACTCGTTCGAGTACGGCGACTGCGCGTCGCTCGAGACCCAGGTTGTCGGGAAGGCAGGATCGCCGATGAGGCCGATCTGCTGCCAGAACTGGTTGTCGCGCAGGACGGCCTGAACCTGCGCTGCGTTGAGGCCGAGCTGTTGCGGTCCGATGTAGTTCCAGATACTGCGCGGCGCCGAGCTCACGCCGGCCGCGGGGCCGGCCCAGTTGTCGTTGAAGCGGCCGACGTAGCGGCCGTAGGTTCCGAGCACCTGCAGGGTCGGGGTGACGTTGTAGGTCACGCCGATGCGCGGGGAGAAGTCGGAGAAGTCGAGATCGAACGCCTGAACGCCCGTGGTCTCACCCTTGTACATGTCGTAGCGGACGCCGACGTCGAACCGGAACTTGTTCCAGTTGACCGAGTCCTGCAGGTAGAGCGCGGTGTTCGTGATGTTGTTCGTGGCTTTCAGGTCGGATGCGACCCAACGCTGAATGGCGTTCGGGTTGAGGTCGAAGAGGAGCGTCCCGTTCACGACGCGCGGATTGAACGCCGAGGACGCGCCGATGAGGTTGTAGCCCGTCGCCGACTGCTTGTTGTCGCCAGCTGTCGTGGACTCGACCCACTGGATGCCGCCCTGGAGCAGATGAGTTCCGAACCCGGTGTCGCGCGTATGACTGACGTTCAAGGCCGCCGTCTTGTTGTCGCGCACGGACGGGTCGCTGATATCCCACCAGTGGTTGTTGTAGACCCAGTTGCCCGCCGACGCCCAAAGGAAGGGATCTCCGCCGGCCGGGTCGCCGCCCGATGCGATCTGCACGGCCTTGTCGGTGTACATCGCGTCCGCGAACGTGTTGAAACCGAAGACGCCCTGATACGAGATGCTCGTCATCTCGCGGGGATCCAAACGGTTGCCGAGTGCCAGGAGGTCGCCCGCGGGAAGTCCGGCCTGCTGCGAGGTCTCGGCCTCGAACTTCAGGTACGATGCGTCGATCGTGTGGCTCGGCGTGACCGCGCCGCGGAGCTTGAGCTGGTACCGGTCCTCGTTCGTGGTACGGGTCCAGGACTCGAGCGTGGTGTTCGTGGTGAACGCGGTCGCCGTCTCCGGGATCGTGCGGTAGCCGCCGAAGAACCACAGACGGTCGGGGATGACGAAGCCGCCGAGCGTGCCCTGGTAGACCTTGTTCAACTTGTTGGCCTGGACTTCGCCGAACGGTGTCTTCTCGTTCCAGCTCTGCTTGTCGAACTCGGTGCGCAGCGTGCCGCTGTACTGGTTGCCGCCCGACTTCGTGACGGCGTTGATGACGCCGCCCTGGAACCGGCCGTAGCGCGCGCTGATGCCGGTGGTGAGGACCTGCACTTCCTGGATCGCGTCCTCGAGGTAGACCGTCGTGCCCGAGCCGAAGTACGGATCGGAGATCTCGGCGCCGTCGAGAAGAACGACGGTGTCGAACGCCGGCGCACCCGCGATGGCCACCTGCCCCGCGTTCGGGCCGAAGCTCGTGTTGGGAGCGCTGAGAGCGATGTTGTTGATGTTGCGGTTCTGGATCGGCAGCTCTTCGACTTCAGTCGTGTAGTCGAACGACTGCCGCGTCTCCGGCGTCTGCAACGGCGACACGCGTCCGAGAACGACGATCTCCTCGCCGGCGACATCGCCGGGGTAGAGGGTCACGTTCAGCGGCATCGTCTCGCCGACGAGCACGCGGAAGCTCAGCACCGCCGGCTGCAGTCCGGGGGAATTGATTGTGGCCGTGTACTGCCCCGGGGGCAGCAGCCGGGCCGTGAACTGGCCGTTCGGGCCGGTGCGAGTGACGCGGTCGCCCTGGATTGCGGGGCTCGTGAGCGTCACTTCCGCATCGGCGATCGGCGCCCCTGCATCATTCAAGACCGTTCCGGTGACCGAGCCGGTGGTCTGAGCCTGACCGAAGAGCGTCGTGGGCGCGAGCGCGACCAGGGCTATCAGTATAAAAGTCCACTTTTTCATACACGTTCTCCTTCTTGACGAACGACGGTGATGAACCTCAAAAACCCTTTTACCCTGGAAATGATGAGATCTGGATGAATTGAACCGCAAGGATGATTCCCAAGTGGCGGCTATGGTAACCAATTGCAGCAAATGGCGTTACCGAAAACGTGCCCTTGGCCGCCTTCAAGAAATTGAATGTCCGCGATCGGTCTGCCGAAGATTGGGACGGCGCTGACGCGGCGAGGAATGTCGCGTTTCCGTCATCGGGTCGGCCGCCAGCCGGCGTTATCCTGCTGATGCGGACTACCATAGCGGGTGAGGTGGAGGATCGGACGAGCGCGGCGTAGCGCCGCGGAGGGTTCGGCATTGATCTTGTGTCGTTGCTGCGCCCAATCGGTACCGAGTGGGGATTCGCGCGGAGGATGAGTATGACGCGTCGCACTATCGTTCCGTTGATCGTCCTGATGCTGCTGATGCTGCCTCTCATCAGCGGCGCGCAAACGCCCGCTCCTCCCGAACCGAAAGCGACGCAGTACTCCGATCGCATCGACGTCCGCCTCGTCACGATTCCCGTCCTCGTGCGCGACAGTCAGGGACGCCCGGTCACCGATCTTCGCGCGGAGGACATTCAGATCGTCGACGGGAAACAGACCTATCCCGCCGCGTTCGCGAGTCCGTTCTATGAAGGCGCGGAGGCGCGCAAGGATCTTCCGCAAGTCCGACTGATGACGCAGTTCCCGGGAGGATCGATCGAAGTCGCGCGCTCCTCCGTGCGCGAGCCGCGGCATTTGCTCATCCTCGCGGACGTGATCAACGATCCGCCCGTCGGGCGCAAAGAGGCGATGGAGTCGCTGAGCAGATTCCTGGAGAAGGATCTCGACTCGTCGTTTCAGGTCGCGTTGATGGTGTTCGACGGAGAGCTGCGCCTCCGTCTGCCGTTCACGCACGACCGCGTCGCGGCCGGCGCCGCGCTGAGCGCGCTCGCGGCGGAGCGTCCACGCGGACGCGAGACGCTGCAGGCGCGGATCGAGCAACTGTTGATGAAGCTCGAGTCGTGCAGGATCGACGAGCCGGACACGCAGTTCGACGACGATCGTCGCCCGGCGCGCAACGCCGGCGGAGGTTTCGCGGACGAGCGCTGTCTGCGCGATTCGATGTACGAGTACGCTGGCGAGTTCATGCCCCGCGCGACGGCGTTCGTCTCGGCGATCGAAGGCGCGGTGCAATACGCAGCGGGTCTCGAGGACCACGCGTTCGTGCTGACGATCGGCGGCAACGTCGGACTGAGTCCCTCCCGCGAAGTCGCCGAGGCGATGCGCGCGATTTTCGGGCCGACGGATGAGATTCGACAGGTCGAGCAGTTGCTGTACGGCGAGGATCTGCTGCGGCCGCACCTCGAGCGCGTGATGCAGTCCGCGTATCGGGCGAACGTGAGCCTGAGCTTTCTCGACCGAAGCGTCGGTCCATCGGATTCCGCCGCGCGTCAGCGGCAGGCGCTGCAGCCGGGCTTCCGCCCGCTGAAGATGGCGTTCGAAGGCGCACAGCAGGGCCTCGATGAGATCGCGGCGTCGACCGGAGGCGCGTTCGTCGCCACGACGCAGGTGTCGAACGGTCTGCGCGAGTCGGTCGAACTGGCGGAAGGCGGCTACTACGTCGGCTTCTACGTGAAGGACGATCAGCCGATGACGCAGAAGCGCATCGAGCGGATGAAGCTGCGCACGCCGCGTGCGGGCGTCACGATGAAGCATCGGCGCGCGTACGAGGGCGCACGCGCCGCAGACGACGCGGGCGCGCGCAGGATCCGCGGAATCATTCAGGTGGGATTCCCGGAGGAGCAGGACTTCGAGGGTGTGCGCGGCAATATCATTCCTCTGCGCCTCGTCCTCGACCCGCGCGACCTCGGATACAAGGAAACCGAAGCGCAGGCCGCGACGGAGTTCACGGTGCACCTGCGCCTGCGGACGCCGAAGGGCGCGCTGCTCGCGGACAGCTATCACGTGCTCGCGCACAGCTATACGCTCGATGCCTGGAAGAGCGGACAGTTCGATCCGCCGGAGCTTCGCGCGTGGGTGGATTTGCCGGATGGCGATTATTTCGCCGAGGCGATCGTCACGGTGCCGAACCTCGGTCATCGCGGGACGATCCGCAGGCATCTCGCGGTGCGGGGAACGGCTGCGCAGCAGACCGCCGCCGCGCAATGATCCAGTCTACTTCTTCACCGATTTCTCGAGATACGCCACGAGCTCCCGATCCATGCTGGCCTCGGGGTGATTCGGCTCGAGCTCGAGGAACTTGCGCAGGTGGCGGATCGTGGTCCTGTAGTCGCCCGCAACGTAGTAGACGCGTCCGAGGAGACGCTGCACGAGCGCGTGATCGGGTTTGAGCTCCTCGGCGCGCTTGAGCGCGGCGAGCGCCGACTCGTAATCCTCGGCGTTGTAGAAGTCGAGAGCAATGTTGTAAAGACTGTCGACCGCGCGCGGATCGCCGCCGCCAGGCAGGCTGTTGAGCACCTGCAGGGCCTTGTCGGCCTGACCGTTCCGGCGAAGCAGCGCGGCCATGCGCAAGCGTACGGCGATGTTGTTCGGGTCGGCCTTGCTGATGCGCTCCATGATCTCGAGCGCTGTCGCTGAGTTGCCAGCGCCCTCGAGGGCGATCGAGTAGTTGGTCAGCAACGCGGTCCCCGTAGGCTGTGTTCCGGCCACGGCCTTGCCGAGCCAGATCTCCGCTTCGGCGAACGCGCTCTTTGCGTCTTCCTGCGCTCTCTGCTTCCGGCGCGCGGATTCGAGCAGCATCGTGCCGAGGCTGGCGGCGATCTC
This sequence comes from Thermoanaerobaculia bacterium, assembly GCA_035999335.1. Classification (GTDB taxonomy): domain Bacteria; phylum Acidobacteriota; class Thermoanaerobaculia; order Gp7-AA8; family Gp7-AA8; genus QHVT01. The sequence continues at coordinate 23,888 of DASYGV010000038.1, forward strand.
CACCTGATCGGGCGCCAGCTCTGCGGCGCGGCGCAGGAGCGGCTCGGCCTCGGCGTATTTACCGAGACGCGAGTAGGTGAGGCCCACGAGATGGATCAGCTCGGGGATCTCGGTGGAGGTTTTCTGCATCAGCTGCTGGCCGAGCGCGAGCGCTTCGTCGAGCTTGCCTGCGTTGAGCAGGCTGACGAGCTCGGAGACCTCGCCGGAAACGGCGCCGCCTTCGAGCTGGCGGATCAGTTTCTGGCGCAAAGCGGCGCTGGTCACCACCAGCTGGAGCTCGGTGATCTGTCCGCCCTGCACGGGGAGCGGAGTCATCCCCTGCTTCGGATGATTGGTCATGTCGTACTGCTTGAGCAGCACGCCGCCGGCGTCCTTGATCTGCACGTTCGCCGACTTGATGAAGTACTTGCTCTGGTCCTTCACGTCGATGACGTACTGGCCGGACGTGAGGAAGCGGTTTGCGAACCGGCCGCGCTTGTCGGTCTTCACGACCTGCGCGCGGCCCGCGGTCTCGCCGACCGGTGCGAGTGTGATCTCGATGTCGGCCACTGGCTGGCCGGCTTCATCCACGGCTGTGCCAACGAGGCCGCTGCGGCCGATCTGCGCGGCGACGGTCAGGGACATCGCGGCGAGCGCGAAAACGACGAACGCACGCCGCATGAAGAGCGAATGAGACGGTGTGGACGGTGGCATAGTGGAACTCCCAACTTCAGACGGGCGCAGTGAATTTCCGGAAAGTCCGGCTCGTAACTCGCAGAATATAGATGGAGTCGATGTCCGCCGAGCGTAACAAGCATCCCGAGCCCACGTGGCATCTCAGCGCGCGGGAGGTGGCGCTCATCGCCGCGTTCTGGACTTCGCTCGCGGCGCTGACCGTGCTGGGCCGTCTCTACGATCCGCGCGGCGAAGGACTGCGCGTCATCACGCGCTCCGGACCGATCGTGCTGCCGTTCGTGGAGGCGTGGCTGTGGGCGGCGCTGACGCCGCTGATCTTCTGGATCAGCAGCCGCTCGAGTGTCGTGATGTCGCGCGTCGCGCGCGTCGTTTTGCTCGTGCTCGCGGGAGTCGCGATCGCGTTTTTCGTCGACGTGGCACTCGACGTCCTGCGGGACGTTTTCTTTCCGATGCCGCGAAGACGCGGAGGAGGAGGATTGCCGTTTGCGCTGTTCCTCGGCTTCCGCCGGTTTGGCCTGCTCAATCAACTGATGATCTATTGCGCGGTGCTCACGGCGGGCTTCGCGCGCGAATTTTTTCTGCGCGAACAGCGAAGGAGCCGCGAGGCGGCGCAGCTCGAGGCGCAGCTGGCGCACGCGCGGCTCGATGCGCTGCGCATGCAGCTCAATCCGCACTTTCTCTTCAACACGCTGCACGCGGTGTCGGCGCTGGTGGAGCGCGATCCTTCCGGCGTGAGGAAGATGATCGCGCGCCTCAGCGAGTTGCTGCGGCACACGCTCGACTCGCGCGCGTCGGAGGAAATCGCGCTGCGCGACGAGATGGCGTTCCTGCAGCGCTATCTCGACATCATGGCCGTGCGCTTTCAGGGAAAGCTGCGCGTGACCACGTCGATCGACGATGCCGCGCTCGACGCGCGCGTTCCGAACTTCATCCTGCAGCCGTTGGTCGAGAACGCGCTCGAGCACGGCGTGAGCCGCGCGACCGGAGAAGCGGAGATCGCGATCGAGGCGCGGCGCGAAGGCGACGAGCTCGTGATCGCAATCGTCGATCGCGGACCGGGTTTCGACGCCAGTGCTGAAGGCGGCGTCGGTCTGGCGAACACGCGCGCGCGGCTATCGGCTTTGTACGGCCGTGCGGCCTCGGTCACGCTGCGCACGGCGCCGGAAGGAGGAGCGGCAGCGGAGCTCCGCTTGCCGTGGCGGAATGCCTGAGAGTCCGCTCCGCGTGCTGATCGTGGACGACGAGGTGCTCGCGCGGCAGAGGATCGAAGACCTGCTCGCGAAGGAGGAGAACGTCGTCGTCGCCGGCACGGCGTCCGACGGCGCGTCCGCGATCGAAATGATCCGCGAGCTGCGTCCCGATCTCGTTTTCATCGACGTGCAGATGCCCGGCAGGAGCGGGGTGGAGGTGGTCAACGAGCTCGGCGCCGAAATGCCGGCGACGGTGTTCGTCACCGCGTACGACCAGCATGCGGTGAAGGCGTTCGAGCTGGAGGCGGTCGACTATCTCGTGAAGCCGTTCGACGACGAACGCTTCGAGCAGGCCTTTCGCCGCGCGCGCCGCGCCGCCGAGCTCCGCGCGCCGGCGCGCGGCGATTACGTCGATCGGATCGCGGTGGAACTGCGCGGACAGATCCGCGCCATCTCCGTCGATCGCATCGAGTACATCACCGCGAGCGGGCCGTACGCGGAGCTGCACGTCGAAGGGAAGACCTTCGCCGTGCGCGAGCGAATGCAGGCTCTCGAGGAGAAGCTCGATCCGGAGCGCTTCTTCCGCATCCATCGCTCCGCGATCGTGCGCATCGACAGGATCGACGTCTTTCTTCGCCATGCAGGCGGCGACTACGGCGTGCGCCTGAAGAACGGCGTGGAGTTGAGCGTGAGCCGCAACAAGCGCGAGGAACTGGAAGCGCGGTTGGGGATCTAGACGCGCACGCGGAACCACAACCGTACGGCACGGGGCGCGTCGTGGTCATCGAATATGTTGGTTGCGTCGGCGGCCACGAGAAATCCCAGGCGGGAGAACGGAATCGCGTAGCGGAGGGCGACGTCCGTCGGCGCGGTGGAAAACCCGAAGAAGTCAAAGTCCATGTAGCGCTGCAACAGCGTCACGCCGAATTCGTGATTGCCGACCGGCAGCTCCGCGCCAACCCAGACGTTTGCGACCTGATCGAGGGAGCTCGGTGAAATGAAGGCGCTCCTGGACTGATTGGCGAGCGTGTACGTCGCGCCGGCCTCGAAGCGATCGAGGAGTCGATAGCGCGCGTCGAGCTGGAGCTCGTTCTGCCAGAAGTTGCGCGACTCGCGGCGGATGATGTCGACGCGCGCGCTGCCGGAGTTGCCGATCGCGGTTGCGTATCCGAGGGACGACACTCGCTGTAGGCTTGCCGGCTGAGCGGCGATCGCGTATTCGCCCCAGCTCGCCGCAATGGCCTGGGTGCCGTTTCCGCGCAGGTCGTACGAAATGGCTACGCGCGGCGACCAACGGTCGACGAATTCCGAGTCGTCGTGACGCACGCCCGCGTACACGTTCCAACGCTGAGACGACCAGCGGTCGCTCGCGTAGAACGACGCGTAGCTCGGTCCCGCGCCGTCGTCGTTCGAGAATCCCGCCGTGACGACGTGATCGCCGAGGACATACGAGGTGCGGGCGGATAGGAATTCGGTCGAGGCCTCGCCGGAGCTGGCCTCGGTCCAGGTGCGCGCCGCCACCACCTCAGACGTGAGCCGCGCTCCTGCAACCGCCGTGTACCGCAGCGAGACCGTGTCGCGGTCGAACGGCAGGAATCCGGTGTGCTGGCTCGTGTCAGTGTAGTGAACGCCGACGTGATGCGCATGGCCCAGCTGCGCGTCGATCTTTGCAAGCGTACCGTCGAATCGCTGCGCGTTCGGGAACGCCTGCTCGCCGCGCCACGCCCCCGCGAAGAACCATAGCCGTTGCGACACGATGCGTCCGCCGGCGGTTGCCTCGCCGAAGTGCATCAAGTCGTTCTCCGGCTCCGGCGCGCCCGGGTCGTACCCGACGTTCGAGTTCCAGTTCGGGTCGGTGATCGTGTTGCGCAGGGTGAAGGAGAGCTCCTCGCCGCCCGAGCGCGTGCGGAAAACGTCGGCGGTGCCGAAGAACGACTCCCATTCGACGGGTGTTGCGCCGCGGACGATCGTCGTCTGCTCGATCGTCTCCTCGCTCGTCACGGCAGAGAACGGGACGCCGTCGAGAACGCTGATGGAACCAAACTGACCGCCCGGTGCGAGCGATGCGCTGGCGAGTCGCCCCGTCGGCAGACGATCGAGCGCACGGTCGTCGAAATGCGTCGTGATGGCGATCGTATCCGCGACGGTGATCGTCGTCGCGGTCGAAGTCGTGCTGTCCTCATCCGGGTTCGGCTCGAGCGTCGCGTCCGCGCGCGCGACGCGTCCCAACTCGAGCACCGCGCGTTTGGTCAGCGTCGTGTGTCCCGCGAGCGAGAACGTGACTTCGTACGTCCCTGGCGGCAGCGCGCCGAGCCAGTACCGGCCGCTCGCGTTCGTGATCGTAGCTCGCGGTTGCTGCAGAGCGCTCGATGACACGGTGACCGCGACGCCGGCATGGGACGAGTGGCCGATGATCACGCGTCCGGTGAGAGCCGCGGTCGTGATATTCGCGAGTGCGGGAAAAGTCAGCCACAAGGCGAAGAGGACTCCGCGATATCGCATCACCGGCTCAACTGTCGATACCGGATCCGGTGCGGCTGCGTGGCGTCCGCGCCGAGGCGCTTGCGCTTGTCTTCCTCGTATTCGCTGAAGTTTCCGTCGAAGAAGAACACGCGGCTGTCGCCTTCGAACGCGAGGATGTGCGTCGCGACGCGGTCGAGGAACCAGCGGTCGTGCGAGATCACGATCGCGCAGCCGGCGAAATTCTCCAGCGCCTCTTCCAGTGCGCGCATCGTGTTCACGTCGAGGTCGTTGGTCGGCTCGTCGAGAAGAAGCACGTTCGCTCCCTCCTTCAACATCTTCGCCAGATGCACGCGATTGCGCTCGCCGCCCGAGAGCACGCCCACCTTCTTCTGCTGATCCTGTCCCGAGAAATTGAAGCGGGCCACATACGCGCGCGACGGCATCTCGCGCGTCCCGAGCTGGATCACGTCGCCGCCGCCGGTGATCTCCTCGAAGATCGTCTTTTCGCCGTCGAGCGTGCGGTTCTGATCGACATAGCCGAGCTTCACCGTCTCGCCGACGCGGATTGCGCCGGAGTCCGGCTTCTCGTCGCCGATGATCATCCGGAAGAGCGTCGTCTTCCCCGCGCCGTTCGGGCCGATCACGCCGACGATGCCGCCCGGCGGAAGACGGAATGACATGTCCTCGACGAGCAGATTGTCGCCGTAGGCTTTCGCGACGCCGTCCGATTCGACGACGATGTTGCCGAGGCGCGGACCGGGCGGGATGTAGATCTCCAGCTCCTGCACCTTTTCCTTCGTCTCCTGATTGAGCAGGTCCTCGTACGCGTTGACGCGCGCCTTGCCCTTCGCGTGGCGCGCTTTCGGCGACATGCGGATCCACTCCAACTCGCGGTCGAGCGTCCGCTGGCGATTCGACTCCGCTTTCTCTTCCTGCGCGAGGCGGTTCTTCTTCTGCTCGAGCCACGACGAGTAATTGCCCTTCCACGGAATGCCTTCGCCGCGGTCGAGCTCGAGGATCCAGCCGGCCACGTTGTCGAGGAAGTAGCGGTCGTGCGTGACGGCGATGATCGTGCCGGCGTACTGCTGCAGATGCTGCTCGAGCCACTGGACGCTCTCTGCATCGAGGTGGTTCGTCGGCTCGTCGAGCAGGAGGATGTCCGGAGCCTGGAGCAACAGGCGGCAGAGCGCGACGCGGCGCTTTTCGCCGCCGGAGAGAACGCTGCACAGCGTTTCGCCGGGCGGGCAGCGCAGCGCGTCCATCGCCATCTCGAGTTTCGAATCGAGGTCCCACGCGCCGGCGGCGTCGAGCTTGTCCTGCACCTTCGCTTGCCGGTCCATGAGCTTGTCCATGTCGGCGTCGGGATCACCGAAGGCGTTGTTGATCTCGTCGAATTCTTTGAGGAGATCGAGCACGGGCTGCACGCCTTGCTGCACGATCTCGAGCACGGTCTTGGTCTCGTCGAGGCGCGGCTCCTGTTCGAGCAGGCCGACGGTGTGGCCGGGCGAGATCACGGTCTCGCCGAGGTGGTCTTTGTCGATGCCGGCGAGGATGCGGAGGAGCGACGACTTACCGGAGCCGTTGAGACCGAGGACGCCGATTTTCGCGCCGTAGAAATAGGAGAGGTAGATGTCTTTGAGGACTTGCTTCTTGCCGTGGAACTTCGAGACACCGACCATCGAATAGATGATCTTGTTTGGTTCGGGTTGGGCCATAGGGGGCGGATTCTATAGGACGAATAGGACCAGCAGTCCTATTCGTCCTATTGGTCCTATCGGTCCTATTTCTTCACGAGCAATTTCTCGACAACGCTTTGCGCGTCCCCGGCCGGAATCCCGTCCGATCCCGACACCGGGAAATTGAACACGCCACCGCCCGTGCCCGGATCGGCGATGTATTGGCCGAGTTGCACGCCGCCGTTGCCGTACAGCGTCACCGCCACCGCGACGTTGACCGGCGGGCTGACCATGAGCCGTCCCGCGACTTCCGACGCCGACGTGATGATCGTGACGCCGCCGCTGACGTAACCCGCGGCCGCGTTGATCTGCAGCGTCTGCGGATAGACGCTCACGCTGATCATCTGCTGCGACGGTGCCGACGGATAGAGCGTCACGCCTCCCTGGGAGATGGTGAGGTTCGAAGTGGGACTGAGCGAGTAATAGGCGGCCGTGCTCGCGTCGTCCGTCGTTACGACGGTTAGCGCGTAGTAGCTATCAGACATGGTTCTCTCCCTCCGTTGTTTTGTGGATGCGGAAGGGTATCACGTGGCAGTTGAGGTCGTTAGTGAACGGTCTCGCTCGCGGGCACCGCGACGAGTCCCGGCGTCCGCGCGAGCACGTCCGCGGACGCGCCGCCGAACGCCACCACCACCAGCGTCTGATCGTCCTCGGGCGGCCGATTGCGCGTGTATTTCTTCACCGCGTTGAGGAGCGCCTTCTTCAACTCCTCCGCCGATTGCGTTCCGCTGGAGAGGATCGTTTTCTCGAAACGCTCGAACCCGAACGGCTCGCCGTCGTCGTCGATCGCCTCGATCAATCCGTCGCTGTAGAGGATCAGGCGATCACCCGGGTCGAACGAGACTTCGTGTTCGGGGAACGCCTCGCGGCGACGGATGCCGAGAGGGAAGCCCCACGCCGACAGCGTTTCGAGCTTTCCGGTCGCGGCGCGGTAGACGTACGGATCGAGATGCCCCGCGGATGCGAAGCGGAGTTTCTGCGTGATGGGATTCAGCAGACCGAAGAAGAAGGTCATCATCATCCGCTTCGGCGCGGTCTTGAGGACGATCCCGTTCAGCACTTCCAGCACCGCGCTCGGCGACGAGTCGTAGTCGACCTGCACGAGCAGCGCGGACTTGGCCATCGACATCACGATGCCGCTGGTGAGGCCGTGGCCGGCGACGTCGCCGAAGGCGATGCCGATCTCGCCGTTCGGCTGTTCGAGGAAGTCGAAGTAGTCGCCGCCGATCTCCGTCGCCGCGCGATAGTGCGACGCGACGGTCGCGCCGGCGACGCTCGGATTTTCGCGCGGCAACAACGCGGCCTGAATGCGATTCGCGGCGTCGATCTCCGCCTTCACGCGCTCGCGCTCGATGATGCGCTTCACGTGCGGCGCGAGGCTTTCGTAGGTGTAGACGATCTCGCGCCCGGTGCCGAGACCGGAAAGCGCGAAGGCCAGCGACACCGCCAGCGGGACCGCAAACGCGACCCACGTCCACGTTCCCATCGGACCCTCGGCGAAGCGCAGGTACGGCACGAACGCGAACAGCATCGAGCCGAAGAAGAGCGCCGTCGACGCCGCGAGGAGGTCGTACCAGAGGAAGATCACCGCCGCCGCGAGAATGCCTCCGAAGCCGAAGAGCATCGCGTAGCCGCCGGGAGCGATCGGGACCTCGAAGATTACCCAGATTGCACCGATGGCCGCGGCCACGATGAATCCGAGAACCAGGAGCCGCTTGCGCGCGAAGAACGCGATCACGAAGAGGAGCAGCACGACCGAGCCGCGCGCCGCGTCGATGGCCGCGTTGATGACCGGCACGACCGGACCGCCGGCGCCGAGGATGTACTGCGTCGCGCCGTTCGTCGGGCGCGCCCATCCGAGGAGCAGCGGAATCGCGCCGGCCGCGTAGACCGCGGCGGCGACGACCGGCGCGAGGAGGATGCCGCGCAGCGTCGCGCGTCCGACGGTGGCGTTGCGCCAGTCGCGCCGCAGGATCGAGTCGAACGACGCCAGCCGCTCGCCCCAGCGCTCGCGCGCGTAGCTCTCGCCGACCGCCCAGGCGAAGAAGACCAGCACCGCCACCGGCAGGTCGTAGAACAGGAACTTGAACGCCATCCAGGAAATCGACGTCCAGAAACCGTCGAGTCCGGGGCCGAATCCGACCTGCAGGGTGAACGCCGGACCGGCGAAGTAGTTCAACGCGATCGACAGGACCACGATCTCGACGAAGAGGAACGACGCCGTCCGCACGCCGACTTCGCCGGCGTGGTATTTCTGCAGGAAGATCACCAGCAGGATGATCAGCAGGGCGAAGACGACGCCGTACTGCAGGAACGTGCTGGCGATCTCGAACCCGCCGCCGCGGAACTGCGATCCGTCCGCGTACTCCTCGATCGGCATCCATCCGGCGAACTGATTGCCGATGAAGTAGACGCCGACGAACATGGCCACCTTGCCGGTGGGGAAGTCGCTCGGAACGCGATAGCGCACGAGGCGGTCGACGCGGTTGCGGAAGACGGTGGGGCGGATGTCTTCGAACTGCGGGCGCGCGACGCCGGGAAGCGTGTGCGTCGCGAGGAAGCGGTCGGCGATGCGTCGCGCATCGGCGTCGGTCATCGCGGGCGCCGGGTCTTCGTTAGAGACGCGGCGCCGCGCGCCGATCGCCGCACCGGTGCGCGGATCGACGAAGACGTCGGCCGCGGTCGGGAACTTCGGTTTGCCGTTGTAGAAGTAGACGATCTGATACGCGACCATGCGCGGACCGACGATCGGGTCTTGTCCAACGCGCCGCCGAAGGTCCGGTTTCTGCTTGAACTCGTCCTCGAGGAGGATGTGGTTCTCCCAGGTGACGACGCTCCAGGTGTCTTCCACTTTGACGCCGAGCTTCCGCGCCTCGCGATCGGCGATCGCCAGCGCCTCGGAGCGAGAGAGCCGGACGTCGCGCGGCTGCGGCGGATCGAACAGCGGCAGCAGCACGATGAGCGCGGCGAGACCGGCGACGCACGCAAGGAGGGGGGCTAACCGTTTCATCGGACGTTGGACATCATACTCGGACGTTTCGCTTCTCCTTTTACGGACGTGTGCCGCTTACGTTTCACGCTCTCTATACTCATCGGCTGGCCCATGCGGAACGCTGTCACCTCATTCTTTCGATTCTGTCTCCGGATCTTTTTCCGGCGGATCGAGATCGAGGGACTGGAGCGCGTGCCGCGCGATGCTCCGGTGATCTTCGCCGTCAATCACCCCAACGGCCTCGTCGATCCGCTCTTCCTCCTCTGCTTCGCCGGGCGGCCAGTGTCCTTCATCGCGAAGGCGTCGTTGTTTCACACCCCGGTGATCGGCTGGTTCGTGCGCAAGGTCGATTCGATTCCCGTCTATCGCAAACAGGACACGACGCCGGGCACGAACGAGGAGACGTTCGGGAAAGCGCGCGCCGTCCTGCGCAGCGGCGGGACCATCGCGATCTTCCCGGAGGGAACGACGCACGACGATCCGCAACTGCGCGAGTTGAAGAGCGGCGCGGCACGCATCGCCTTGACGGCGGGAGCACCCGCGGGAGTCGGCGAAGTGTTCGTCATTCCCACGGGCATCTACTACACGGCCAAGCATGTGTTTCGCAGCGCCGCGCTGCTCGAGTTCGGGGAGCCGCTGCGCGTCGCGTCGACGGGAGAGGCGATTCCGGAGGAGGTCGATCGCCTCACCGCGGCGATCGACGCGGGCCTCGATGCGGTGACGGTGCAGGCGGACTCGCACGCGGCGCTCGAGCTGATCGCACGCGCCGAGGACATCGTCACTGCCGACGATGAACAGCCGCTCGCCGAGGAGCTCGACCTGCGGCAACGGTTCGTCGAGGGCTATCACTACCTCCGTACGCATGATCCCGCGCGGCTGGAGAAACTGCAGCAGGCGATCGTGCAGTTCGAGGCGGAGCTCCGCAATGCGAAACTCGAAGTGCACGCGCTGCGTCCGCGGTTTTCCGTGATTCACCTGGTGGGCGTGTTGTTGCTGTTCCCGGTCGCGCTCGTCGGCGCGATCGTCAGTTATCCGACGTATCTCCTGGTCGACGTTCTGGCGAAGCGATTTGCGAAGGGTGAGGGCGCGGTGACGGCGACGATCAAGGTCCTGGCCGCGTTCGCGTTCTATCCGCTCACGTACCTCGGGTTGGCGATCGTCGCCGGCGTCTGGCTCGGCTGGATTCCGGGTGTCGTCACCGCGCTCGTGCTTCCGTTCACGGCGTACGTCGCCCTGCGCGTGTTCGAGGACATCGACGACATCATCGGAGACCTCCGCGGGCTGGTCGCGAACCGCGAGCAGTTGCTGGCGAAACGGCAAGCGATCCGGGACGAAGTATTGGCTATCGAGAAGGGACTGCCGCGCGGATGAATCGCACGACGTCCTCCCGCAACTTCCTGTGCGCCGCGCGATCGATGTACATCATGTGCCCGCCCGCGTAGAACGCGGTCGTCACGTTGTTCCGCAGCGTCGGATCGATCTGCATGCGCGCGAACGTGTAGCTCGTCGCGGCGAACGGAGTCGCGAGGTCGTAGTAGCCGTTGGCGACGAACACCTTCAGGTCGGGGTTTTGCGACATCGCCGCACGCAGCGTCTCACTGACGTCGAGATAGCGGTTCTGGTAGCGCTCGTAGCTCCACGGCCGCACCTTGCCGGTGAGGATCTCGTACGGCAGATCGGTCTCGAACTTCAGGCCGCGGCGCACCCAGTCGTTCATCACCGCCGTGTACTCGCCGAAGATCGCCGAGTACGACGGATCTTCCTCCGGCTCCTCGCCCGCGGCGTCGCGGTCGATGCCGATGAAGCGCGAGTCGAGGCGTCCGACGGTACGGTGCCGGTCGCGCATCAGCTCTTTGTCGAAGCGATGAATGTTGATGCGTAGGTTCGTCGATTCGATGTAGCGCGGCGACAGTCCGGTCAACCGCGCGAGCTTCTCGACGACGCCGCGCCGCTCGGCGTCGGTTGCGCGATCGCCTTTCATCAGCACGGTCGAGTATTCGCCGAGGGCGAATGCCTCCGACTCCGCGACCGCGCGCTCGATCGTGCCGCTCTGCAGGTCCGCGGGAAGGCGCTTGTGATACCAAGACGTCGCCGTGTACGTCGGCAGGAAGAGGATGTACGGGAGATCGTTCCCGGTGTCGAAGCGCGCGGTGCCGAAGTTGAGGATCGACGAGATCAGCATCACGCCGTTGAGGTAGTAGCCTTGATCCTGCAGCCAGCCCGCGAGTCCGGCAGCGCGCGTCGTGCCGTAGCTCTCGCCCGCGAGGAACTTCGGCGAGAGCCATCGCTTTTCCCGTGTCGTCCAGAGACGGATCATCTCGCCGACTGTTTCGACGTCCGCTTCGAAGCCGTGGAACTTCTTCGCGTCGGAGATGGGAATCGCGCGGCTGAAGCCGGTCGTCACCGGATCGAGGAACACGAGATCGGCGACGTCGAGGATCGTCCCCTCGTTGTCGACCATGCGATACGGAGGAGATGCGGCGTGGCCTTCGTCGTCCTTGTACGCGACGCGCTTCGGACCGAATGCGCCCATGTGCAGCCAGACCGAGGAGGAGCCGGGGCCGCCGTTGAACGTGAAGACGACCGGGCGTGTCGCTGGATCCGCGCCGTCTTTCGTGTACGCGACGTGGAAAAAGCTCGCGCGCGGCTCGCCCTCGTCGTCCTTGAGGATGATCGTGCCCGCGCGCGCGGTGTATCGGATGGTCTCGTCGCCCACGCGGATCGTGTGCTGTGTGGTCGAGATCTGATCAACCGGTGGGTCTTTTTTTTCTTTCTGCTGCGAATCGCTTCGTTTTTCGACGGTTGCGGTGCGCTCCTGTGCGATGGCGATGAACGAAACCGTGAACAGCAGCACAAAGAAAATTTTCCTCATGAAATCTCCTGAATGGCGCCCGCAGAACGTAACACAACCTGTGCACTCGCTGAGGCATCATCGCGCGCTGATGAGTCGAAGATTCGCCCTGTCGTTATTCGTTTGTCTTTCTCTCTCGCTTCCCGCCGCCGCGGCGCGGCGTCGGGTGGTGCACGTTCCGGAACAGTACCCGCGTTGCGCGATGATCACCGGTACCGCAGCAGTGACGTTCACGCTCGACCAAGGACGCACGCTCGTGCCGTCCGCGGAGCCGCTCACACCGATCGCGTACACGTACGGCCTGGCCGCGCTCGAAGAAACCGACACGTTCATGGCGTGGCATCGCGACGATCTATTGGTCTCGAATGACGCGGGCTGTTCGTGGCGCGTGGTCGCGAACCTCCCCGGCGCAGATTTTCCGCCGACGATCACCGCTGCTCCGGGCGGTCGCGCGTACGCGTGGTCGGAGAATCGCTCGTTTCTCGTTCGCTACGACTCGCGCGGCACGGTCAAGCTGAAGCAGCCGGTGGACTTCATGGGCCTCGGCGTCGATCCGCAGAACGGCGAACATCTCCGGGCCGGCGGCGTGGACGGGATGGTGTGGGAGAGCGAGGATGCGGGCGACACCTGGACGCCGTTCGGCGTGCTCGAAGGCGCGCCCGGCTACTACCGCTTCATCTTCGATCCCGCGGATCTCGACCACGTCGTCGCGGGAACGGTGTCGAATGGCGCGTACTTCTCGCGCGACGGCGGGAAAACGTGGACGAAGTCGGTTGGTTTCGGCGAGCGCTACGCGAATGTCTTCACGTTCGCGTTCTCGCCGGTCGACGGCAGTCGCGTGTGGGCGATGGGGATCGACGTCGACAACACGAGCGACGCCGCGCACGGCCGCCACATCTACTTGTCGGATGATGGCGGCGCGACTTACCGGCCGGTGGTGGACGAGGCGCCGGGCGTGAAGCTGATCAACGGCCCGGTGATGGCCGCGCACCCGACGAACCGCGACGTGCTGTACTTCGTCTTCGGCACGCACGTGTTTCAGTACGGAACGGACGTCTTTCGCTATGACGCGAGCAGCGATTCGTTGACGGTGCAACACAACGATCAGAATGATGTGAACGCCATCGCGTTCTCGCGCAAGGACCCGAGAGTGATGTACCTGGGTCTCGAAAAAATCGAGTAGCGTGTGGTCCTCATTCCCGCGGCGAAGCCTCTCTGCTCTCCGTGGCTCTGTGGTGGACGGTCCCCTTGCGCTGCCGCCACGAGGGAACCGACTCACCAGGGGCCCGTGCCGATCCGCGCGGCGTCGCTGTTCATCGAGGTGCCCAGCCTGGACGAGATCGTCGCGAAGATCCCCGCCGGGACGGACGTCTTCATCGAGCGACGCACGACCTTCTACGGCGCGACGGAGACTTTCCTGCGCGATGCGGCAGGCAACGTCCTCGTTTTCGCGCAGTTTTGACCGGAACGCTGGCGTCCTCGCCGGCTGGCTCGCAGGCGTCCCGCGCCTGCGTTCTGCGGAGGCGGCGAGGACGCCGCCTGGCCAGCCGCCGAGACGGCAGCGTTCCGGTCAATGCCGCGCGCTGCGTCGGCGCGGCACTGGCGTCGCGGTTCCCTGGAGCCGTCCCGCGCCGGAGCGTCGCGTGCCGCAGAGGCCGAGGTCTGCTTCCACCCACCAGTCGATTCGTCCGTTGAGATGAAGCGTCACCGACGTCTCGCGCGTCGTGATCATCCACGGCTTTCCGAGGTTCGACGAGACGTACACGTGGTATCCGGTGGCGTCGGCCATTCCCAGCCACTCCAGCGTCGACGCGCCGGTGGTCTGCGCGTTCCACGCGGCCAGGATGCGCGGTCCGTCCGCGGTGCATTCGCGTCCGACGATCAACTCGTGATCCGCGAGTTGCGTGTTTCCTCGCCAGTATTCGAGATTGAACAGCCGCGACTCGAGGAAGCCGTGCGCGACGAAGTTGCCCTTCTTCACCTTCACGATGACGACGCCGTCGTTCTGGTCCGCCGCGTGCGTGACCTTGCCGTTTGGCGAAAACGGCGAGCGTCCGACGAGCACCTGACCGTTCGCGTCCGTCTTCAGCGTCAGGTCCGGCGTGTCGTCGAAACGCGCGCCGTACCAGCGCTCCGTCGGTATGGTCTTCTGCGCTTGATAGAGGAACACGTCCGCGTTCGCGATGGCCCCGCCGTTCGCATCGCGGATCGTCACGCGGTTCTGCGCGGGAAAGTCGTTCAGGTACGCGGCGAAGTTTCGCGGCTCGTTGTAATTCCCCATCACCGCGCGCCGGCCCGCGAGGAAGTTCATCGTCATCGCGCTGTAGCGGTCGATGTGCGTGTAGTGCTTGTTCATGAAGCCCTGTTCGCCCGTGCGATGCACGCGGCCGGTTTGGCTTCCGGTGATGCGCTGTCCGGCTTCGGTTACGTCGATGACGAACTCCGGTGGATCGTGCAGCACGTCCCACGCGTAGACGTCGACGAGCGAGCGCGCGTGTCCGAGCTCGTGCAGCACGGCCGTTCCGGCGTAGTACGGGTTCACCGGATCGGGCTTGTAGCCTCCGACGTACGAGGGGAGCAGCGCCTTGCGGAATCCCCACATCAGATCGACGGAACGATCCTCGTGATCCGGATGCGACGAGCCGCTTGCGCCAAGGGACGCCTCGGCGGGAAGGCCGGAGAGCGGGAGTGAGTCGTCGGGGACGATCACGATCTTCTGCAGGCGGAAGCGATCGATCACGCCATTCGGCGTTTCGGGATAGATCGCCAGCGCGGCCATGGAGTTGAACAGTTCGATCGTCCGCTGCGCCCAATCCTCGAATCCGGTCGAGCCGATGCCGAGCTTGTCCTGATTCGCGCGGAACTCGTCGTAGAACGACTGCTCGACCCAGAAGCCGACCGAGATCGCATCGCTGAAGACCTCCAGCGATTTTCCATCGAGCTCCAACTCGATGCGCCGGCGGTCGAAGGACCAGAACCGCGCGAGGTCGATGTTCGTAACCGCGTTCGGCGCGAGCGTCGTCGAGCCGCGTTTGACCTCGACATCGTCGACACGCCAGATGTACGTCACCGATTTCGGCGACGGCAGCCAGCTCCGCACATGCGCGCGCCAGGTGACCTGCGAGCCGACGAGCGGCCAGCCGTCGGTTTTCGGTTTCGTGCTACCCCAGACGTAGTCGAGCTCGGGCAGGCGGCTGATCCAGCTAATCGTCAGGTCATCGGCGAGAACCGGGAGGGTCAGCAGACAGAGCAGAAAGGGAATCAGAAACCGGCGCATTTTGGAAGTTATTGTAAACCCACGGTGGCGGCGCCTATTCCGAATTGCTGGCTCAGATCCAGGCGTGGACTTCGATTTCACGGTCGTGAACTCGATTGCCACGGCCGTGAACTCGGTTGCCACGGCCGTGAACTCCGTTGCCACGGCCGTGAACTCGGTTGCCACGGTCGTGAATTCGGTTGCCACGGCCGTGAACTCGGTTGCCACGGGTGTGTTCTGCGACTATTTGCTCGCGAAACTCTGCACCAGCCGCGGAAGCACGATGTTCCCCCACGCGTCCTCGAAGTACGTCCGCACTTCGTGCCATTCCTCACCTTCACCGAAGCCGTCGTGGACGAGCGTGACCTTCGTCACTTTCTCCGAGATCGAGTGAAGCTTGATCATCACGTGCGTCCGTTGCGGACGCGCGTTCGCGAACTTCCCCGGCGCGTTCCAGGTGAAGGCGAGCGCGACGTTGGGCTGGACGAGGAGGAGGCGCATCCCGTCCGCGCCGCGCTGTCCTTCCGGCGCCTCGGGTGCGAAGAAGATCTCGTACGCGCCGTCGGGGCGAAGATCGATGTTCGCGCCGCCGGCGAAGAAGCTCTTCACGCCTTCGACGGTCGTCCATGCCTTCCACACGTCTTCGCGGCTCGCGGGGACGGTGACTTCGAGACGGATCTCCTGGTCGCTCGCGAATGCGGCGGCGGCGGTGAACATCACGATGAGCAGAGCGAATCGACGGATCATTTTCATTTCTCCTTTTCCGCTGCGAGTGCCGCGGCCGCGGCGATGAACCGCTCACCGAAGACGAAAGGCCAGCCGTGCGCGTAGCCCGCGCGCGCTTCCTCGGGCTGTTCGAACGCTTCCCATCCGCGATGTTCGAGCTCGACGTAGGTGCCGTCGTCGGACGGCGTGAAGTGGACTTCGACCACGCTCGACGGGCCTCCGCCGGGATGCCACGAGACGACGAAGCGGCGCGGGCGCTCGTACTCGAGCACCTCGCCCCATACGCTCTCCTCGCCGGAGCGCGAGCGCTCGACGATTCGTCCGCCGGCGCGCGGCTCGAAGACGCACGTCTCGACGTCGCTCTCGAACACGGAGTGCGTCGCCAGCGGCCACCACGTGTGCAGCCGCGCGGTGAAGAGGTCGAAGGCCTCGTCAGGGGAGAGCGGAACGGTGGCGTTCATCCGGATCGGCTCGGTCATCTCTTTCGCTTTCTCTTCTTCTTCGCCTCGGCGGTGAAGTCGGCGAGGATGCTTCCCCACACGTCTTCGAGGTAGGCACGCAATGCGGCGAGACCCTCGGCATTCGCGCTGTACAGATGCCGCGTCCCGGCGCGCTCCTCGGACACCAGCTGCGCGTTGCGCAGGACGGCGAGGTGTTGCGACACCGCGGGCCGGCTGACCGGCATCTCGTCCGCGAGCTCGCCGACGGTGAGCGGTCCATCGCGGAGAAGCTCGAGGATGGCCCGCCGGGTCGGGTCGGCCAGCGCGGCCAGGGTTTGTTGGTAAGTATCCACTAACGAAAGTATCGGCTTACCAATGCCGAAGCGCAAGTGACGAAACGGAAAAGACGCGTCAGGCGCGGAGCGCGTGCACGGCCTTCAGCGACCGCTCGACGTCGGCCTCGGAGTTCGCGATCCCGTACGACAGCCGCGGGTAAGCGATCTTGTACGGACTGGCCGAGGCGATGATCTTCTTTTCGTGCAGACGGCGGACGACTTCGTGTGGCTGCATCCCGTCGACCTCGAAGCAGATGATTCCCGCGGAGAGCGCGCTGCTCATCGGCGTGCGCAGTTTCACGTGCGGCATCTTCGCCAGACCTTCTTTGGCCGCGCCGTTCAACTCGCGGACGCGCGCCGCGATGCGTTGCCAGCCGAGGCTCGTGTGCAGGTCGACGGCGGCCGGAACGCCCCAGTAGTGCTCGAACGCCTGAAAGCCTCCCGGGCTGAACCACGACGCGCGCGGCGTTCCTCGCGGCGCGCGATGTTCCGTGGCCGCGACGTAGAGCTCCTCGGACATGAAAGTCGGAATGAGCGGCCGCATTGCGGCCCATACCTCCGGTCGTGCCCAGACGAATCCGGTGCCGCGCGGTGCCAGCATCCATTTGTGGAGGCCGGCGACGAAGATGTCGACGCCGGTGGCGACGATGTTGGGATCGTCCGCGCCGAGGCCGTGAACGCCGTCGACGACGGTCACGATGCGCTCGGCGGCGGGGCGGGATGCGTTGATCTCGCGCACGGCCGCGGCGATCGCCGCCAGGGGAAGCTTCAAGCCGCTGCTGGAGTGGACCCAGGTAATGCCGAGGACGCGGGTCTTCGGAGAGATGCCGTCGCGGATTCTTCCGACGATCGCTGCCTCGGACGCACCGCTCGCATCGTGCGGATCGGAGAGAGCGATCTGTCGCGTGGTGGCGCCGGAGCGCTCGATGGAGAGGCGGACCGACTCGTGATGCACGAAGTGGTCGTGCACGGTGGTCAGGATCTCGTCTCCGGGCCGGAGCACGAGCCCGTGATAGGCGAGTGCGAGACCGTTGGTCGTGTTGGCGGTGAGTGCGATGTCTTCGGGATCCGCGCCGATGTACTTCGCCAGCGCGATGAGCGTCTGTGACGCGTGATTGTGCTCGAGCGGACCGAAGAGGCCCTCCTCGACGGTATCGAACGGATTCGCGTCGAGCTCCTTGCGCTTCTGTTCGACTGCGTCGCGGACCGGCTTCGGATGCGATGCGAGGAAGAAGAGCGAGGCATGCGTCCAGTCTGGACTCAGGTTGAATAGGCGCTGAACGTTGCCCCAGTCGTTGACATCCGTCGCCTCGGCTTTCGGGGCCGGCTCGGTGAGCAACTCGTGGGAAAGAAGTGCCGCCGCTCCCGCGCTGAGAGAGCCCGCGATGAGGAAGTCCCGTCTTGTGAACGCCATTCAGAAATCATAGCCACTTGACGTTCGGCCGCCGCGAGCTTATGTTTTGAACATGTTCAGAAATGCATTGATCCTTGCGGGAATCGCTCAACTCGGGATCGCCGTCTCCAGTCTTCTCATCCCCCGGTTCCTCGGGTGGCGCGAGGAGACCTCGCGGCTCACACCGTTGACCCGGCAGGTGTTTTGGACCTACGCGAGCTACATCCTCGGCATCCACGTCGCGTTTGGATTGCTGTCTCTGCTCGCGCCGTCGGCCCTGCTCGACGGCTCGCTGCTCGCCCGCGCGGTATGCGGCTTCATCGCCGTCTACTGGACGGTGCGGCTGACGCTGCAGTTCGCCGTGTTCGACCGCAGCGTGGCCGCCGGACGTCCGCTGTTCCGGTTCGCGGAAGCGGCGTACGTCAGCACGTTTGCGTACCTCGTGCTCGTGTACGGCGCGACGGCGGTGCGATGAATGCCATCACGATCATGCTGGTGCTCATCGCGGCGACCTTCGTCACGATGAAGATCGTCGTCGTCGCGTCTACGCGGACGCGCCTGACGTTCCCGCAGTGGCTCGCGTTCCTCGGCTGGTTCGGCATGCGCCCCGCGGTGTTCGCCACGCGGAGCGCCGGCTTCCAGCCGGCCGCTCCGCTGGCATCCTGCCGGCAAGGTCTCCTCGCGATCATCACGGGCCTCGCGCTGCTCTTCATCGCACGCCTCATCGCGACGTCCGCGCTCGACCTCACCGCGAAACGCATCGTCGTGTCGATGATCGCGCTCCCCGCCCTCTCGCTGATCCTCCACTTCGGAATCATCGACGTCGTCACCATTCTTTATCGCCGCGCGGGATGGGCAGTGAACGAGCCGTTCCGCAATCCGATGGCGTCGCGGAGTCTCACCGAGTTCTGGAGCCGCAGATGGAACGTCGGCTTCTCCGAGATGATCGCCGTCGTCGTGCACCGTCCCGTGCGGCGGTACGCGGGTGAGACCGCGGGACTGCTCGCGTCGTTTCTCGCTTCCGGCGTATTGCACGAGCTGGCGATCAGCGTCCCCGTAGGCGCGGGCTTCGGATTGCCGACGCTCTACTTCCTGCTGCACGGCGCGCTCGTCGGCTGGGAAAGAAAGACGCCGCGCATCGTGAGCCGCGCATGGACGCTGTTCTGGCTCATCGCGCCGCTGCCGATCCTCTTCCATCCGCCGTTCCTGCGCGGCATCGTGTGGCCGCTGGTGGGGTTGGCGCGTTGATCGGAGCGCACAACGCGGTGCGCTACTCCGCGAGCCTGCCGTGGTAACGATTCGCAAGAACGCCGATCTTCGTGTCGGGCGTTTCAGGCTCCTTCACCGAAGATCCGACGAGCAGATACGAATAGTCGCAGCCGGCGATGATCTGCGCGAGGCCGTGACAGCCCGTGCAGCCACCCATGTTGTACCGCGCGCGCAGCGTTCCGTTCTGGTTCAGAACGTAGGTGTTCTTGTACGTGAGCTCCGGCGGCGGCTGACCGGCTCGGCCGAGGTAGTTGACGGCCATGTCGCTCGGCGCGCCGCCGGTTCTCGTGGCCGGGCCGCCGCTGTTGTGCTGCAGGGTGTAATCGGTCTCCACGACGATGTTGGCCGTGTAGTATGTCGCTGCGCCGCGTGCCGAATTCGGGGCGGCGATAGACGACTTATCGAATGGGTAGGTCTGGACATTCACCAGCTTGTAATGATGCCACGGTGATTTTCGGACTCCGTTTGCGATCTCATAGCGCTCGATCGCCTGGTGGGCTTCCCGATTGACCGCGATCACCGCGTCCGGAATCGCGTGGGCGCGGCGATTGACGCAGACGAAGCCGTGCGGTGTGTTCTTGTAGTTCGCGCCGGTGTTCGGATCGACAGCGACGTCGCGATAGAAAAGGCGCGCTCCGGGGTCGCTGCAGTACGGTCCCTGTGCCGTGACGATCGGCGCGACTTCATCGCGATACAGACCATCCTGATATCGCAGCGCAGGTGTGGTCTCCGACTGCGTCTTGCGGAGCACGGCACCGTTGGCGTTTTCCACGAAGTGGCCGTCGGCCGTCAGCAGGTTATCGGCCTGCTCGAATGTTGCCCAGGTAAAGGACGGCGCCGTTGGCGTCTTCTGGATGATGTGCAGCCCGAGCAGTCCCCACTCCTCTTCGTTGTAGCAGGGATGGCCGGCCGCGTTCTTCGCGTAGTAGCGAACCGTGGTCATGTAGAAACGTCCGCTGAGGGCTTCTTTCGACGTCAAACGCCGAAAGGCCGCCTTCACTTCCATCGACCCGTTCGGGAAGCGGACATACGGGTCCGCCGGAGGAAACTGATTGGCGTAGACGGCAGCGACGAAATTCGCCTGCGCGACCTGGGCGGGAGACGGCGGCTCCGGTTTCTTTGTCACATACCAGTATTTGTTGCCGACGATGTATTCGTAGTGCTTGCGATTCGCTTTGGCCGTAAAGCGGATCAGTCTCGAGTTGGCGTCGATCTCCGTGTGCGGGCCGGGCGTGGCGGCGCCGGCGTACATGAAGTCGAATCCCACTTGCGAGATCTCATCGAGATTGACCCACGCCGTTGTGGAGGCCTCCGCGTCGGAGCACGCCTTGACCTCGCCGTTCTCGTAGATGTAGCGCGGATCATCGTCATAGCCATAAGAGGGAGCGCCCTTGTTCGAGCCGTGCGGCCCGTGGTCTGCGTCGCCGTTGCCGGGATAGATCTCGACCTTCGAGCGAAACGTCTCCCAGACCATGTGCGTTCGCTTTCCGACCTCGCCGAATTTGCGTTGCACGTCGGGAGTGTCGCGGCCTTCTTCGCTGGCGGGCCAATTCAGCGCGATGAACTGCTGCCACGCGAAGCGGGCCCCGGTGCGGAGGTCCGCCTGTGCCGCACCGCCCGGCACGTCGTCAGGGACGACGGGCGAAATGGAGATTGGCGGGGACGTTACGGGTGCGAGATCCTGAGCTCGGTCGACCGACACGAGAAGCACAAGAAGAACGAGGGAAAAGGAAAGCAGCAACCGCAATCTCATCAGCGTCCTCCGGAGCCCTGACGCGGCCGGCGATGAATCACGCCGGCCGCGCATCCTTGAAGCGGTCGGCTACTCAGGACACTTGTTGTTGATCCAGTCGACGATCGGCTGGACCACCGGTCCGACCACGGGACCGGCATCCTGCATGAACGGCGGTCCGGACGCCGGCATCTGTCCATACTTGCCGGTGTTCGGGTCGAACAGCGGTCCGACGCCCATCAGCGCCTGGACAAAATTCGATCCGAGGCCGTCGCCGACGATCAGAACCTTGGCCGGCGGATTGATCCCGGGGACGTTGCCGGTCGTGAAATCTGCATACGACATGGTCTCCCAGAACGACCGGTGAGGGGGCCCGACCGGGTACTGGTTGTTGTCCTTGAGCCAGTTCGTCATGTATGCCTGTAGTTCACTGTACGAGTTGATGGCCATTGTGATTCTCCTTTCACTTCGGCTGCTTCGGTTTGGGCTTCGGCTGGTCGTCCTTCTTTGCCGGTGGTTTCGCGGCCTTCTGCGACTCCGCCATGTCCTTGCGATTCTGGGCCAGCAGCGCGATCAGTCTCTTCGCTCCCGCCGACTGCGGCGTCGCCATCAGTTGGTGGAACTGGGGCTGGCTGGCGTTCGTGCCGAGCGGCGAAGGAAATGCGTTCAACGCCACGGCCCAGTTGAAGTCCGTGGTCGCACCCGACGTCGCACCGGTGGCATTGTGGCAGGCCATACAGCCGTTTCGGACCTTCGCCTGATCGAAGGTCTCCATGGTGAGGTTGGAGAACGCGGTCATCGGATTCGTATTGCTTCCCGGCGTGGTGTTCGCAAGGCTATAGGTCGTGCTCGAGTCGTTTGGCCACTGCGTCATGGCGAGCTTGTAGTACTGCCAGACGCCGCTGCCCTGGCCGGCCAGAGCCTGCTGATAATTGCCGTTCGTCGTAATCGTCAATGGATTGATGTTTTGAGTTCGGGTGACGTTAAACGGACAGGGATACGCCGGCGTAGGCTTGCAGGGTTCCGGACTTGGCGGAAACGGGATCGGGTTTGCGCCCGGCATCGGCGTCCCGCTGTCGTCGTTGTAGCTGTAAGGCTTCTTCGCTCCCGGCTGCGGAATGAGATCGACCTGCTCGAATGTCGACCAGATCCATTGTGGGCGGGAAGGTGTCTTGGTCACAATGTGCAGGCCGACCAGGCCAACTGTCTGCTGAGTGCAGCTTCCGTCCGAGGGGTTGAGGACATATGCCGTCGTCGTGTAGAAACGGCTGGTGTCCCATCCCTGCGTCATCACCATCCACGCGGACTTGATGTCGATGGGATTGTTTTGCAACGCGTCCGGAGTGAAAGTGATGTTCTGCGTCAAACCGCTTTGGAGGTACCAATTGAGGTCGCGAATCTCGTCGAACTCGACCTGGTTGAATGCGGCCAGAAATCGCGTGTACTGAACGTTCTGGGATACCAGCGGCCCGACGAAGGAGCCCTGCGCGGCCTGGCCGAGGTTGCCGTACTTCGAGAACGCCGCCAGCACGAACGCTCCTGTGGGCGCGTCAGGACAGGGATTAGCACCGACCTCGTAAGTGCTCCATTCCGTTGGCTTGGCGCCGTTGGGTTGGAACACCTCCCAGTCAGCTTTGTACGTTTGGAAGACCGGCGTGCCGCTTCCGCCGGGAACGCCGTTCGGATCAGGCACGCCGCGCTGCCCGGCCTTCGACGGCCAGACCAGCGCGACGAAGCTGCGCCAGGAGAAGTCGTCAAAGAAGGGAGCGCCGGACGTGACGTTGGCCGGGAGGCAAACGTCCTGCGGTAACTGGGACGAGATGGTGACAGGCGGAGGGTTGGGCAGGGGGACCGGGCACTTGGCAGGCTGTGCCAGCGCGGCCGGCACTGCGAGGACAAGCAACATCAGAAAGACAGAGAGAGTCTTGAAGCATAACTTCATGGGCCTCCTCCTTTTTTGGGGAACGCTGAGGGCGGGTCTCGACAACTGCACGGAAAATGAGCGCACAAGGTTGGCGTGGAAAGCGGATTTCTCCCGAGGAACCCGCATTCAATATAGGTTGCATTCCGGATGACCGCCACTACTGTGTTACCCAATTATGGAATGTAGGTCGACCTGCGCTTCACGACGCCGCGAGTTTCGAATCGTCGGCGACGTAGGACCAAGCCGATCGCGCTTGAACGAAAAAAGGGCGAGCCTTTCGGCTCGCCCTTCGTCACTCGATGGAGTGAGTCTTAGTACATGCCGCCCATGCCGCCGCCCATGCCGGCTGCCTGGTTCCCGCCGCCCTTCTCTTCTTCCTTGATCTCGGAAATGAGAGCTTCGGTGGTGAGCATGAGACCAGCGATGGAGGAGGCGTTGAGGAGCGCCTGCTTGGTGACCTTGGCCGGGTCGATGATGCCGGCGGCCATCATGTCGACGATCTCTTCATTGCGCGCATCGAAACCGAACGTGCCGCCTTTCTGGCGAACGTCATTCAGCTTGACGGATCCTTCTAGTCCCGCGTTGATGACGATCTGGCGGAACGGCTCTTCGAGCGCCCGTTTGATGACATTCGCGCCGACGCGCACGTCTTCGGTGACCTTGACGGAGACCTGCTTCTTCTCGCCCTGCACTTCGATCGTGTAGGTAAGCTCGCCCGCCTTGATGCCGGCGTCGACTGCATCGATGGCGCGGAGCAGCGCAACACCGCCGCCTGCGACGATGCCTTCTTCGACGGCGGCCTTGGTCGCGTGCATCGCATCCTCGACGCGGGCTTTCTTCTCCTTCATCTCGGTCTCGGTGGCAGCACCGACCTTGATGACGGCGACGCCGCCGACGAGCTTGGCCAGGCGCTCCTGCAGCTTCTCGCGGTCGTAGTCCGAGGTGGTGTCCTCGACCTGCGTGCGGATCTGCTTGACGCGGCCGGCGATCTGTTCCTTCTTGCCCTTGTCGTCCGTATCGGTGACGAGGGTGGTGTTGTCTTTGTCGATGGCGATGCGCTTCGCATCACCGAGGTCTTCCAGCTTCACGTTCTCGAGCTTGAGACCGATGTCCTCGGAGATCAGGCGGCCACCGGTGAGGATGGCGATGTCTTCGAGCATGGCCTTGCGGCGATCGCCGAAGCCCGGAGCCTTGACCGCAGCGACGTTGAGCGTGCCGCGGAGCTTGTTGACGACGAGCGTGGCCAGAGCCTCGCCCTCGACGTCCTCGGCGATGATGAGCAGCGGCTTGCCGCCGCGCGCCACCTGCTCGAGGATCGGCAGGAGGTCTTTCATCGACGAGATCTTCTTCTCATAGATGAGAACCTTGGCGTTCTCGAGGACGACTTCCATCCGCTCGGGATCGGTGACGAAGTACGGCGAGAGGTAGCCGCGGTCGAACTGCATGCCTTCCACGACCTCGAGGATCGTGTCGAGACCGCGTGCTTCTTCGACGGTGATGACGCCGTCCTTGCCGACCTTCTCCATCGCCTGAGCGATGATCGAGCCGATCTCCTCGTCGTTGTTCGCGGAGATCGTGCCGATGTGCTGGATGTCTTTCCCTTCGACCGGGCGAGCCATCTTCTCGATCGCGTCGACCGCGACGCGGGAAGCTGCGTCGATTCCGCGCTTGATGTCCATCGGGTTCGCGCCAGCGGTGACGTTCTTCACGCCCTCGCGGAAGATCGCCTGCGCGAGCACGGTGGCCGTCGTGGTGCCGTCACCGGCGATGTCGGAGGTCTTCGATGCGACCTCGCGGACCATCTGCGCGCCGGCGTTCTCGAGCTCGTCTTTGAGCTCGATCTCCTTGGCGACGGTGACGCCGTCCTTGGTGATCGTCGGCGAGCCGAACTTCTTCTCGATGACGACGTTGCGGCCTTTGGGGCCGAGGGTGACCTTGACCGCGTCGGCGAGTTTGTTCACGCCGCGCAGGATCGCCTGGCGGGCGTCTTCACTGTAGGTAATTCGTTTAGCCATGTGAGTGTCTCTCCTTAGTGTTGAGATCCTTCGCTTCGCTCGGGATGGAAGGCTTCGCGGAGCTCAGCCTTCCACGATCGCGAGCACTTCGTCTTCGCGAAGAATCGTGTACTCGACGTCATCGATCTTGATCTCGGTGCCGGAGTACTTTCCGATGAGCACCGTGTCGCCCGCCTTGACGTCGAGCTTCATGCGGTTGCCCTGATCGTTGAACTTGCCTTCGCCGACGGCGATGACCTCGGCTTCCTGGGGCTTTTCCTTGGCGGTGTCGGGGATGTAGAGGCCGCCCCGCATCTGCTCTTTGGACTCCTTGCGCCGGACGACGATCCGATCGTACAGGGGGCGGAGCTTGGTTTCGGTTGCTACTGCTGGCATGTGTATCTCCTTTCGATTGAGTGCGTTGCGGCACAGACCGCACTGAGTGATTGCCTGAAGAGGGCTTGAGCGGCTAGCACTCACGCCTCGGGAGTGCTAACAGTAGTGCGGCCGCAAAATTCTGTCAAGAGGAGGATCGCTGCGTTCACAACCGGTGCCGCCGGTGCTTTCGAGGCGTACTGAGCCAGCCGTTCCGCCAGAACCAGAAGAGCATCACGATCGCGACGCCGAGCATCAGGCCGATCGCGAACGGATAGCCGTGCAGCCACTTGAGCTCTGGCATGTGCTCGAAGTTCATGCCGTAGATGCCGGCGATGAGGCTGAGCGGCAGCATGATCGCCGAGAAGATGGTCAGCACCTTCATCGTCTCGTTGGTGCGGTTGGCGATGACGGAGAGGTAGGCGTCCATGGTGCCGGTCATCTGATCGCGGTCGACGTCGATGGTCTCGCTGATGCGGAACATGTGGTCGTAGACGTCGCGGAAGTAGATGAGGTGCTCTCGTTTGACGAAGCGCGCGTCGCCGCGCGAGATCTGGTTGAGGAGCTCGCGCTGCGGGAGCGCCTGCCGGCGTAGCACGTTGATGTCGCGTTTGAGATGCAGGAGCTCGTCCAGCTGGATGGGGTCCGCGTGCTCGAAGATGCGGTCCTGCAGTTCGTCGACAGCTTCCTCGATCGTCTCGACGAGCGGAAAGTACGAATCGACCATCTCATCCACGATCGAGTAGAGCAGGAAGTCCGGTCCCCGCTCGAGCAGGCGCCGGTCGCTCTTCAGACGATTGCAGACGTCGTCGACGGTCCTCATCGGCTGGCGGTGCACGGTGAAGAGAAAGTTCTCGCCGAGGAACGCCGCGATCTTGATCGTCTCCGACTTGTGTTCGGAGACGTTCACGTCGACGGTGCGGAAGATGAAGAAGTCGTAGTTGGAGAAGGAGTCGTACTTCGGCAGCGTGGTCGGCGACAGCGTGTCTTCGGCCGCGAGCTCGTGGAAGCCGAAACGCTCCTCGAGCAGCGGCTCGATCACTTCCTGCACCGGCTCCTGGATGTCGACCCAGAGCTTGTCGGCGGACTCGCGCTGCCACGCGTCGATGAGCGATACGTCGCCCTGTCGAAGGGTGTCGCCCTGGAGCAGTGAGACGCGGATGATGGTCATAGTGAAGTTGGCAGTTGACAGTTGGCAGTTTGCAGGAGAAACGGTTTAGCTCCTGCCAACTGCTTACTGCCGACTGCCAACTGGTTCAAAGCAGATCCGCGAGTGCCGTGTACTTGCGCGACTGGCTCGTGGCCACCGCTTCGTACGTGATCTCGCCCTGGTACACGTTCACGCCTTCGGCGAGGCCGGAGTTGCCGCGCACGGCTTGGTCGAAGCCGAGGTTCGCGAGCATGCGTGTGTAGGGGAGGGTGGCGTTCGTCAGCGCGATCGTCGACGTGCGCGGCACGGCGCCGGGCATGTTCGCCACGCAGTAGTGGACGACGCCGTCGACCTCGTACACCGGATCGGAGTGCGTCGTCGGATGCGCGGTCTCGACGCAGCCGCCCTGATCGATCGCCACGTCGACGATCACCGAGCCCTTCTTCATCTGGCTGATCATGTCGCGCGTGACGAGCTTCGGCGCCGCGGCGCCGGGGATGAGCACGCCGCCGATGAGAAGGTCGGCGCGGCGCACGGCGTCTTCGAGATGCGCGCGGCTGGAGGCGAGAGTCTGCACTTCGCCGCGGAAGATGTCGTCGAGCTGGCGGAGGCGATCGAGACTCACATCGAGGATCGTCACGCGCGCGCCGAGGCCCACGGCCATCTTCGCAGCGTTCGTGCCGACCACGCCGCCGCCGATGATCACGACGTCCGCGGGCAGCACGCCCGGCACGCCGCCGAGAAGCACGCCGCGGCCTTTGTTCGGCTTGTGCAGGTAATACGCGCCGACGTGCACGGACATGCGGCCCGCGACTTCGGACATCGGCGTGAGCAGCGGGAGCGTGCGCTTCCGGTCGTCGGTGATCGTCTCGTACGCTACGCCGACGATCTTTTTCTTCAGCAGCGTCTCGGTGAGGTCGGGAACGGGAGCGAGATGGAGGTAGGTGAAGAGCAGCTGACCGTCTTTCATCCGCTGAAGGTCCGGACCGACCGGCTCCTTCACCTTCACGATCATGTCCGCTTCGTTGTAGACCGAGTCGGCGTCGGGAAGGATCTTCGCGCCGGCGGCTACATACTCCTCGTCGCTGAACCCGCTGCCGTTGCCGGCGCCCTTCTGCACGAGCACCTGATGGCCGTCGGCCGTCAGGTCGCGCGCGCCCGCGGGCGTCATGCCCACGCGATATTCGTTGTCTTTGATCTCGGTCGGTACGCCGATCCGCATGTTTCTCTCCCCAGTCAAAAAGTCGGCGCGAATCTTATCCGAACGGGAGAGCTTACGGACGCGTGGATCGGCGCCGCGACGGATAGCTCGGCTGCGGCACGTTGAAGCGCTGCGGCGCGACGTAGTGCGCGGCGGCGAGCGCATCGACGATGCCCCATCCGGTCTCGTAGTCCCATCCCGGCTCCGCCGTGTCGCGCGCGGTGCGGCGCAGCACGTACTCGACTTCGGTGGGATTCATGGTCGGGTCGAGCGAGAGCAACAGCGCGGCGATTGCCGCGACGTGCGGCGCCGCCATCGACGTGCCGCTGAGTCGTCCGTAGCGCGCCTGGAGAAAACTGATCGTCCCGTTCTGTTGTCCTTGCGCGGCCAACGCGAGGCCGTCCGCGTTCGAGATGCCGACGGTGAGCGGGAACTCGTAGTCCTTCCACTCCGCCTCGCAGCCGTTCTCGCCGGGACCGCAGCCCTTCGGCTGTAGCGTCCAGAGCGGCGTGCCGGGGACGTTTTCATGGTTCCAGATGATCACCGCCGACGCTCCCGCGTTCTTCGCGTTGCGCGCTTTCTCGCGAAACGCCAGATCGCCGCCGCGCTGAATGAGCGCGATGTTTCCGGCCACGGCGGACGTGAAGTGCTGCGGAGCGCCGGTGCCCGAGGGAACGATCTTGCCGGTGAATGTACCGAACGGCGATCCGTTCAGGCCGCGCGCATCTCGGAGCGTGGCACCCGTCGGACCGGTCGCCACTTCTCCGATCACCTCGACGCCTTCGATCAAAGTCGACTGTACGCGCACTCCCGGCGCGACGATCGGCATCCCGAAGCCGTAGCTCGAGAACTCCGCTTTCTTTCCGTCCTCGCCGACGGCGCCGACGGCGATCACGCCCGGGTATGCCGCTGGGAAATCGAGGAAGTCGGCATTGCGATTGCCCGCCGCCGCGACGAGGATGATGCCCGCGTTGAACGCGCGCTCGACGGCCTTTCTCTCCAGCTTTCCACCTTCGACGGCCGCGCCGAGGGACATGTTGATGACCCAGCGTCCGCCGAACAGGCGCTGGTGCTCGACGACCCAGTCGATGCCGGCGGCGGTGTACTCGTCGAAGCCATTGCCCTCGATGTCGAGGACCTTCACGTTCCACAGCTTGACACCGGGCGCGACGCCGACGATGCCGAAGTCGTTCTGCGTGGCCGCGATGATTCCGGCGACGTGCGTGCCGTGTTTGTTGTCGTCGATCGGCAGCTTGGTCTCGTCGAGGATGTTGACGCCGCCCGCATAGGCGTGCTCGAGATCGGGATGGTTCCAGTCGACGCCCGTGTCGAGCACCGCGACATTCAGTCCTTCGCCGCGAGTGACCGGCCAAACCTCGGCGGCGTGCACGACCGGCACGCCCCACGGCGTGACTTGCGGGTTGTACCGCTCGTAGTTCGGAGCGATCCGGCCGATGGCCGAAGCCCGGCGCTCGACCACCGGCTCCACTGCTTCGACGCCTTCGGAGCTTCGCAGCGCCGCAGCTTCTTCGGCGGTCAGATCGAGCGCGAAGCCGGAGATGTTCTTGTAGGTGCGGACGCGGCGCGCGATCTTCTCCGCGGAATCGGACGTGAGCCGGCGCAGCGCGTGTGCGCGCGGCGTGTTGGAATTCGTGACGACGGTGTAGCGCTGCCGCGTCTCGGCGATGAGAGGCATCGCCAGCACGAGCGCTATAAGTACTACAAGTCTACGAAACATGCTTTTTACGGTTCCGATCGGCGTCCTGTGAGGACGAAAGTGAAGTTATTGTACATTATCGCCTCAGGAAGCGGCGCCCCGTCCGTACCGGCGGCGGTGTCCAGCCGATGTCCATCAGCTGGAAGATCGACAGATCGAGACTGTCCTGCAGATCGGCGTTGATGAACGGCTCCATCAGCAGACTGGGCGAGGCCGAGACGTCCCAGTGGTGCTTCGAGGACCCACCCGAGACTTCGCACGGTGCGTAGAGCAGCACGTAGCCCTGTTCCGATGAGCCGGCGAGACGACTGGGGTCGACGCGGAGCGTTCCGCGGATCTCCTCGCTCTGCGCGCGCAACGCGATCCCGTCGTTCTGGCTGATGCTGATCACGGGGATCAGCACTTCGGGAGCGGTTCCGGCCATGCCCGGCGGCACGCACGCAGCGCGGTTGTCGGCGATGATCACGCCGATCGCGCCCGCCGCCTGCGCGTTTTTCGCTTTCTCGACGAATGGACACGTGCCGCGGTCGATGAGAGCGATGTTGCCGTTGATGGCTGCGGCGTTCGTGAATGCAGTGCACCCGTCAGTCGTTGTCAGTCCAGCCTCGTTGGCATCGTCAGTGGCCGGAACGATGCGGCTGCTCAGCGAGGTAGCGCCCACGGCCGGTCCGAACGCCGCCGTACCGTAGGGGTAGTTGCGCGCGACCGGCGTCGGCTGCGTCACCGTGAAGATGGTCGCGGATCCGAGGAACTGCGACGCCTTTTCCGTCACGTTCTCGCCGTCCCACGCGAGGTTGCCCGAGTTCGTGAGCGAGACCTCGCGCTGCTGCAGGCTCATCTGATCCCAGCGCAGACCGATCGTGGTGTCCAAGGTGTGCAGATCGAACACGCTCGGCCGGTTCATGAAATCGGTCAACGCGCGGCTCGACATGCCGAGGCCGTGGGCGATCTCGTGCAGAACGACGTGGTACAGCGAGTCGTCGCTGCCTTCGTTGCCGTCGAAGCCGTAATACCAGGAGCGATCGCCGAGGCAGGTGGGGAGGTCGACGGCCGAGTTGAACTGGATGAACATGTCGTCCTGCCCCGGCGTGAGGTCACTGCCGGCGAACTTGTTCGCCAGCGCGGCGGGATACCAGATCTCCGTACGCGGTGCGTTCGCGAAGTTCGCGCTCCAGGACAGGACCGACGTCTGACCGAGAATCGCCGTGCTGTCGTCGCACTGGAGGGCGGCGAAGCTGCCCCGCACGCGGATGTCGACGTTCGTGTCTAGCGCCGCCGACCAGCGGTCCGCCGCCCTGACGTACACATTGAACCGCTGCTGGCCGCGAGTCACACCCGGGTTTCCACCGACCGGTGCGACCGGCGTCTCATCGTTGAAGCCGATGCCGGGGAAGTCCGCGTTGATGATCGTCACGCGACCGGTTCCGGCGAACAGGTTCGACGCGAGAAGGAGAGAAGCGGCGAAAAAGATCGTTCGGCGCATCATCAGTGCTCCTTGGCCTGCCGCGTCTCGACCTTCTCGATCGGCGCTTCGAGGAAGCGGCGAGCGGCCGCTTCGTTGTCGACGCACGCGCTGACGAGATTGCCGTCGGCGTCGATGCGGGCGACGAGCACGTTCACCGCGAAGGCGCCGACGGTGATGCCGTCCGGACCTTCGGAGATCACGCCGGGTGCGCGGTCGAACAGGGCGCGCAACTCCAGCGGGCGTTCCTCGAGCGGCAGTGCGATCTCGCGTGTGCGCGCCGGATCGGCCGCGTACGCGGATGCGGTCATGAGTGCAACAACAGCAGCGACGACGAGCGTGCGTCGGATCATGGTTTCTCCTGGGTTCTTTTCAGGGGCGTCTGAGGAAGCGGCGGCCGGACCTTCCGGACGGCGGTGGGTTCTCGTCGAACGCTGCTGGTGCGAGCATTTTAGCCGCGGCGAAGAGATCGATCATTCCGTAGCCGAACTTGTCGTCTTTGCCCGCGGTGCCGAGGTCTTTCGCGGTGCTGACGAGCGCGTTGTAGATCTGCGCCGGCGTCGCGTCGGGCGCCAAACCCCACAGCAGCGCCACGGCGCCCGCGACGTGCGGCGTCGCCATCGACGTGCCGGTCTTGGCCGAGTAGTCATCCGGGTCGTAGCCGATGGTGATCCGGCCGCCACCCTTCGCGACGAGCGCCTCGCCGTCGGCGAGGGTCATCGCCACGGTGATCGGCCATGGGTAATTCTGTCCGTCGGGATCTCCGGAGGAGTAGAGGGTCCAGACGATACCGGTGTCGTTGTTGTTGTAGATCACCACCGCCGCGGCGCCGGCCTCGCGCGCGCGACGGGTCTTCTCGCCGAACGTGTCGCCGCCGCGCTGGATGAGCGCGATCTTCCCCTGGACCGCGGGCGTGAAGTCGTTTGGCGTGCCGAGGCCGCAGTCGACGTACTCCCTGGTGATGCTTCCCTCTTTCGAGCCGTTGAGGTGCCGCGTGACGAGGACCTTGTTCTCGTCAGTGCGGATGTAGGAGAGGAACTTGTCGTCGTGCAAGTCGGTGGAGATGACCTTCACGCCGGGCGCGACGAAGTCGACCTCCGGCCCCTGGTTGGAGGTCGCCCAGTGCTCGAGGGCTTCGTTCACCGCGCCCACGGCGATCACGCCGGGATAGGCCGCCGGATACGCCACCGGCGCGGGCGTTCCGGCCGAGTGATTGCCGCTCGCGGCGACCGCGATGATGCCGTCCGCGATCGCGCGCGCGAAGGCCTCACGCTCGGGTGTCGCGGGTTCGTCTCCGCCGAGGGAGAGGTTGACGACCCAGCGGCCGCCCTCGCTCTTTTTCTTTTCGAGGACCCACTCGAGTCCCTTCACGACGTCTTCCATCGTGCCGGTGCCGTCGTCGGCGACGGCTTTGACGGCCCACAGGCGCACGTTCGACGCGACGCCGACGACACCGATGCTGTTGTCACTCGCCGCGATCGTGCCGGCGACGTGGGTGCCGTGTCCGACGCCGTCCATCGCGAATTCCGCATCCGGATCGAGGACGTTGTAGCCGCCGACCCATGCACCGCGGAGCTCGGAGTGCCGGTGGTCGACGCCGGAGTCGATGACGGCGACGTTCACCGCGACCGACACGCGGCCGGCCCAGGTCTGCGGTGCATTCACGAGCGCGACTCCGTACGGCACCATCTGCTCGCCGGGCTTGGTGACGCTCGCCATGAGGTGCCGGGAAACGACGCGCTCGACATAACGGACGTCGGCTGATTTGCGCAGGCTCGCTGCTTCGTCGGCGGTGAGGTTCGCGGCGAAGCCGTTGACGATGGTGAACGTCGAGACGCGGCGCTCGGCGGGATCGCGGAGCTCGCGCGCGAGGGAGGTCACGCCGATCTCGTGAACGGGGCGGCGAGTGGCGATGAAGTATCGCTCCGTCTCTCCCGCGAAGGAAATCGTGGTCATCAAAACGAGGAGTGCCCCTAGGCCGATACGCATGGACGAACGAAAGACTACTACTGAATAACAAATTCCGACACTCCGGAAACGTTTGGTAAGGTACGCGCCCATGACTGATTGGAAAGAGAACCTGATCACGGACTCCCGCGGGATCGCCGCAATGCTCGACGACACGAGAACCATCGCCGTCCTCGGCATCAAGCCGGAGTCGCACGCCGCGCAGGCTGCCTACTACGTTCCCGCGCACATGCTCTCGGCCGGGTACGACGTCATCCCCGTCCCGACGTACTTCCCCGAGGTGACGTCGATTTTCAGCCGCCCGGTCTTCCGCACGCTCGCCGCGATCGGCCGTCCGATCGACATGGTGAACGTGTTCCGCCGTCCGGGGGACATTCCTGCGCACGTCGAGGACATCCTCGCGGCAAAGCCGAAGTACGTCTGGTTCCAACTCGGAATCCGCAACGACGAGGCAGCGCAAGCGCTGGCGGAAGCGGGGATCAAGGTGGTGCAGGACCGCTGTCTGATGGTGGAAGAAGGGCGCCACCGGAGTTAGCGCGGGATCCAAGAACCCTTCAAAAACGAGGGCGCGTGCCGCGCGAGGCGTGCCACAGAGCGAGGATCTCGATCACGTCATCGGGAGCCTCGACGTAGTAGATGAAATAGCCGATCCGATCGAGCCACAAGGCGCGAATGCCGATTCGTTTTGCGCGCACCGGGATTCCGGCATGCGGATTCGAACGGATGCGATCGATTGCCTGATCGACGTCCGTGTCGAATGCGTCAGGAGCTTTGTCGCGGTGACGGCGCCACCACGTCGAGGCGCGCTCGATCTCGCGCCAACCTCGTCGCGAGAAGCGGAGGCGTCGTTTCACGCAAGTCCGCGGCGGCGGCGTAGTTCCTGCTGGACGACATCTCCGTCGACCCAATCGCCGTGCTCGATCTCGGCCATCCGTTCTTCCAACTCCGCCTCTTGCTCCTCCGTGAGGTCGTGCTCTTCCTCTTCGTCCTGCTTCTTTCGGGCGGTGCTCATCCCACCATCCTACTCTCGTTCTTCGCGAGCTCCCGCGTCAGCCAGAGGTTGGTCAGCTTCTCCAGAACCGTGTTCTGCCGCAGGCGGGCGCGGAGGTTGGTGAAGTCGACTTCGTCGAGGGGCTGGTCCTGGTTGAAGCACGAAAAAACGAACGATTCCTTGCCGGTTTTCGGGTCGACGTGGCGCTGGAGACACTGTGCGCAGACCTGTTTCATCATGCACTGCATCGGCGAGTTGATCGAGCCGATGCCGACGTGAGCGGGGTCGAGATGCGGCGCGAGCACGCCGTGCCGCGCGTCCTTGACGGCGCGCATCATCCCGTCCGAGCCGATCGCGATGATCCGCCGGACGACGCTGAGGTCGTTCGACTGTGCGTACCAGAGCATCGCCTGCACGATGTTGCCGGTGAACGCGAGGTCCTGCGGCCGCCGCGGCGGAATCGGATCGCCGGCGTCGATGGACCAGATCACCTGCTCCGTTCCCGCTTCGATCTCGTCGCGCTTGAAGACGTCCGCGGCTTTCTTGTAGCCGGCGAAGTAGATGACACGGCAGCCGTTGTCCTTCAGCGCGCGCGCGATCGAGAACAGCACCGCATTGCCCAAACCTCCGCCCGCGAGCAGCACCGTCTCGTCGCGCGGAATGTCCGTCGGCGCGCCCGTCGGTCCCATCAACACCACCGGCTCGCCTTTCTGCAGCATCGCGCAGAGACGCGATGAGCCGCCCATCTCCAACACGATCACCGACAACAGGCCGCGCCCGGCATCCACCGACGCGCCCGTCAGCGCGAGTCCCTCCATCGCCAGCTTCGTCCCGTTCAGCGACGGCGCGAACGCCTCGAAGTTCTGCAGACGGAAAAACTGCCCGGGGAAAAAATGCCGCGCGGCGAACGGTGCACGCACGACGACTTCGACGATCGTCGGCGTCAGGCGATTCACCTCGTCGACGCGCGCCACGAGCCCGTCGTCGAGTTTCGCCACGAGCGCCTTCCATGCGTCGTCATTCGAAGGTGCGGCCTCGTTCGCGAAGATCGACACGACCTGCGGATACCCGAACTTCGCCGACGCCATCGCTTTCACGACATTGCCCGCGTACTTCGGATGGTTGTCGCCGTAGAACGAGATCAGCTTCTCGCGCCGCGACGGATGCTGATACGACGTGAAGAAGCCGCGGTCGCGGGCCGCCTCGTCGTCCTCTATAAGCTCGTGGTTCAACTCGTTGTTCGGCCCCAGCGAATACGACTGGAAGAACTGCTTCCACTTGTCGAGCTTGAACGTCTCGGGGTGTTCCTTCTCATAGATCACGTTCGGTGCCGTGCCCGCGGCAATCATCACGGTCTTCGCGGCAAGCTCGATGATCTCGCCCGAGTCCTTCCACCGCCCATCCTCGACGACCTGCTTCTCGAACAGCAGCGACTTCACGTGCCCGTACTCGTCCGACACCGCCTCGACCGGCGAGATCATCTCGGCGTACGCGATCCCTTCCTCGAACGCCTTTTCGATCTCTTCGAAGTTGAGACGGTACGCGGGCGAGTCGAGCATGGTCTTGCGATACGCGATCGTCACGCCGCCCCAGCCGCGCACGAGCGGGATGAAGTCCGGCTTCTCGCCCGCGGCCGCGGCGCGGGCGCGCTCTTCGCGTACGACACGTCCGTGTACGAGGAACTCGTCGAGGATCGCAAGCTCCTCGGCGTCGTACCCAGTGCGCACGCGATCTTCCGACAATTCCGCGCACATCGACTCGTAACGCTCGAGCACCTTCTCGACCTGCACTGGGTAGTACGCGAACAGCTCCGTCGCCGTGTCGATCGCGGTGAGCCCGCCGCCGATGACGATCGCCGGCAGACGCACTTGAAGGTTCGCGAGCGAATTTTTCTTGAACGCGCCCGTGAGCTGCAGCGCCATCAGGAAGTCCGACGCCTGACGCATCCCGCGCACGAGGTTGTTCTTCATCCGTACGATCGTGGGCGTCCCTGCGCCGGCGGCGATGGCGATGTGATCGAACCCGAGCTCGTCGAAAGCCTCCTCGATCGTCAGCGTCCCGCCGAAACGCACGCCGCCATACATGCGCAGGTTCTGCTTTCGTTCGAGCGCGATGCGGATCACCTTGAGGAAGTTCTTGTCCCACCGAACGGTGATGCCGTACTCGGAGACGCCGCCGAAGCCCGCGAGCACGCGGTCGTCGAGGTCCTCCCAGAGGGAGCGCGCGTCACGGATGGGCTCGTGGAGCCAGTTGTCATCAATCGGCTCGATCTTCAATCCGTCGATCGCGACCACGCCGAAGCCCTCATTCGCGAGGTAATGCGCAAGCGTGTACCCGGCCGGCCCGAGCCCGACGACGAGCACGTTCTTCCCGTTGTACGGCAGCGCGACCGGACGCTGCACGTTCAGCGGATTCCACATCGTCATCAACGAGTAGATCTCGAAGCCGTACGGCAGGAACAGGACGTCCGTCAGCGCACCGGTCTCGATCTGCGGGATGTTCACCGGATCCTGCTTCTGGAAGATGCACGCGCGCATGCAGTCGTTGCAGATGCGATGTCCCGTGCCGGGGCACATCGGGTTGTCGATCATGACCAGCGCCAGCGCGCCGATCGCGTCGCCGTCCGCGCGCAGGAAATTCATCTCGCCGATCTTCTCGTCGAGCGGACACCCCTCCAGCGCCATCCCCAGCGGGTTCGGCTTGTACGTGTTGTTCGGCTGGGGGAATCCCCTCGAGCAGGAGTCTTTCTTCCGCTCGTGGCAATAGATGCAGTAGTGCGCCTCGTCGGAGATCTCGCGCGAAGTCATGCGCGGATCGGTCAGATGGAAAGCGTCGCGTCGGCGGAATTCGTGGTGCTCGCCGCCGAAGCGGACGTCGTCGACGCGCTCCGTCGGCACGAGGCGATCGAAATTCAGCGGCTGTGGAAGGCGGAACGACGTCCACCCGTCGAACCGGCCTTCTTTCCAGCGCGCGGCGGTCCAGTTCACGAGCAGGTCGGTCAGCTCGTGCAGCGCCGCGGCCTCGCGCGCGATCGACTCCGCGGAAGGGATGCGCTCTCGTCTTGTGACGGTCTCGCTGAACCCCGATCCGAGTCGCTCGCGGAGTTGTGCGAGCGCCGCGCGAGCGTCGGCGGAGGGCGCGAGCTCTTTCGCGCCGCGCGGGTAGTCGCGTTCGAGATCGAGCAACCGGTTGGCGGTGATCGCCAGCGCGAGCTCGGAATCCGTAGCCCCCGCGGCGATCGTCGCGATCAACACCTCGGCCACGGGTGCCGGTGTGGGAGCCGTGACCTTCGCGACCCGCTTCGTCACGAAATCGCGCTTGAACCGCGCGACCTCGGCATCGCGCTCCGCGCGCGTGCGCAACGCCGCGACGCCCGGCTCGACATGAAAGAGCCACGTCACGAACAGCGAGAGATACCGCCCGACGGCGATCAGCAGCGCAGACTCTTCCGGCGACGGCAACCCGCCGCTCGCGACGCCGTTCTGCATCGCGTTCCGGTACGCGTCGAAACGCTTGAACAACTCCGCGTCGTGCTCTTCGACGGAGCGGTCGAACGCGAGGGCCAGATCGCGGAGACGGGAGAGGTCGCGGAGATCTTTGTATTCGAAGCCGTCGATGCCGAGGTTCATAGAGACGATGCGACTCTCCTCACGTAAATCACCTTCTCCACCGACGCGTGCACCACGCCCTCCCCGTCGACGAGATCGACATTGTAGGTGCGATCGACGGGTTGGCCTGTGGCCGTTGCGGAACGGATGGCGTCGAGCTCGGCGTCGTCGAGTAAGACGAATAGGACGAATGCGACGAATAAGACCTATAGGTCCCATCCGTCCTATTCGTCCTAGTTACCCGAGCTCCGCTCCCCGGATACGCCGGGAAGAGGTTGAACTTCCACCGGAGCCGACGCGACTCGAACGATTCGGTCATTGCTTCTCCATGCCCACACCGCGGCGCCAGCCGCGAAAAAGACCAGCACGAGCGCGTTTGCGAGCAGATCGGGACGGCTGTTGTGCGCCAGCGATGCCGCGGTCTGGAGCGTCGTTCCGAAGAAGACGAACAGCGGCCAGGCGAGCGGATTCGCGTCGAGCACGTACTTCGCGAGGACCCACACGATCAGCGCGACCACGAGCCCGCGCACGATCATCAGCGGCGCCTGCTGCATCGTCACTAGCGGATCGAGCGTCGCGAAGAACACCGCCACGATCGTGATCGCCGCGGCCCATCGGCGCAACGTGACCGCGTACAACGCGACGATGCCCGAGAGCACGATTGCGGCCATGAGCGCGACGCCGCCCTCCGTCAGCGCCGGCAGCAGCGTACCCACTTCGCCCGGAACGCTGATCGCGACTTCGCCGGCCGACGGAACCGCGTGCGCGACGAAGCGCGCGCCGACGTCCGCGATCATGATGACCGAGATCGCGGTGACCGCCGCGATCACCGCGCTTTTCCCGAATCGCGCCCGCCCCTCGGCCGTCACGACGCTGAGCGCATACGGCACCGCCGCCTCGAGTCCAGCCAGTGCGAGGAAGATGATCCCGACCTGCATCCCGACCTCGAACACGAAGCTCGTGATCAGGCTGACGCGGAACGTCTCCCACGCCACGCTCGTCGAGTAGCCGAACAGCTGCGACTCGTAGCGCGCGGCGAAGCTCGCAATCGGAATGATCGACAGCACGAGCGTCCAGCGCAGCGCGCGCCGCCACGGCAGCCCGTGTTTCCGGCTCGCGATCACCAGTCCGGCAATGACGACCGCCACCAGCGCGACCGTGCCGGCGATCTTCAACACGAGCATGACGACGTTGAGCAGTGTCTCCGTCGCGGCGTCGCGATAGACGCGCTCCGGCACTTTGATGGTCTTGTTGAACTGCGTCACCTCGGCGCCCGCAACGCGCACGGTGACGCGGCGGAAAGCGTCGCGGATGTTCGATGACGAACCGAGCGCCTTGCGCTCGTCGAAATGGAACAACCAGTCGAGGCGCCGCGGCTGGAGGTACGAGAGCGATTCCTTCAGCTCGAACGCGGCCGGATCGAGGCCGTATCTGTGAAACGCGCGGCTGGCCAGCGCGAGCGCCTGCGGCTGCGCGAGCGATGGGCCGGCGTTCTCCTCGTTCTGATACTTGTGATAGCCGACGACACGCGACGTCCGCGGATCGACTTCGACGAAGACCTCTTCCTTCTTCATCGGCGTGAAGAAGCGGACCATCCACGTGCCGGCCTCGATCTTCTCGCGGAAGATCGTGGTGAGCTCGGGAATGGAGACGCCCTGTTGTACGAGCCACGTCGCGGCGATGCCGTCGAAACCGCCAGGTGCGCCTCCGTCCTCCCGCCCGTCTCCGCGATCCCACGAGCGGAAACCTTCCACAGGCAGAGCGATGATCGATGCGAACGGGCGCTGAACGTGCCAGGTCGCGACCGTCTTCGCCTGCTCTTTGGTGATGCGGTAGTCGATCGCGTCTGAAGGAGAGCCGGGACGGAACACGATCGCGGCCGCGGCGATCAGGACGAGCACGATGCATGAGTACACGCGCTTGGGCGTCAGCGTGATCGCATCGCCGAACTGCGCGGTCACGGCACTGGTCTCGACCTTCGCCGGCGGAGGGGACGTCGGCAGAGTCGCGTTGGTCAAGTCATCGTCGGGGATGAAGCCGCGATTCCGCACGTACAGCACGATCGACACGACCAGCGGCACCGCGAAGATGAGACTCGAGATTGCGGCGGAGACGACGTAATACGTGTTGCCTGACGCGAACAGCAGCGTGGCCGTGTAGACCGCGTCGATCGTGTAGTGCCAGATCAGCAGCGGCAGCAGACCGAAGCGGTCCATGAGGAATCCCGCGACGATTCCGACCAGTCCGACTTCCACGCCGCGGATCCACCAGGGCTGGTTCGGATACCCCGAGTGCCCGAAGCCCCAGATGAAGCCCGCGAGCACGATGGCGAAGATGCGCGAGCGAAGGATGCGCTGGAGGAACGGGATCGTGAACGCGCGCGACATGAACTCTTCGCTGAACGCGGGGAAGAACCCGGCGAACAACACCGCCGCCCAGGGCAGCGCCGTGTTCAGCATCTCGTCATACGGCACATCGGCCGGCGCCCACGCGCCGAAGCGGCGCGCGACGAGATAGAACACGACCTGATACGCGATGAACAGCGGCACGAGCGCGTATCCGAGGACGAGCGAGAGGAACACGCGCTTCGACGCGAGCGCCTTGCGCGTCCAGATCCGCGGCATCGCGAGCTGGTTCGGCAGGCGCTCGCGGTACAGCACCTCGCCCGCGCCGCAGACGACCATCAACAGCATCGCCGTGCCGAGGCACGGGATGACGCCGCGATTGAAAATCATCCGTGCGATGAACGCCGCGTAAGACTCCGTGGTGTCGTACCAGGCCAGCTCCGACGGCATCTGGTTGAGAACGACGAATGCGGTGAGGACGACCGCGGCGATGCCTATCGCGAGAACGAAGCGGACCGGAATGTCGCCACGCCACAGCCGCACCACGAAGATCACGACCGCCGCGATCATCGTGACGATCATCAGGATCCAGTCCACCGAGCCGGCGGCGGCGTTCTTCGAGCGCAGCTCGCGATACGAGCGGAGCCACGCGTCCGGTACTTTCAAATGCTGCGAGTAGCCGGTGACGACGTCGCCGTCGATGGTGACGGTGTGGCGGTACATCGCGCCCGCGGGGCGGACGGTTTGCGATTCGAACGTGTAGATGCGCTGGACGCGCTTCGGCAGTTTGCGCTCGCTGGTCGAGACGAGGACCAGGCGGTCGCGAACGCCGATGGACTGGAGAAAGTGAAGCGGGCTTCCTTTTCCCGACGCTGCGCGCGTCTCGGGAAGCGTGTGCGAGTAGCCGATGATCTCGCCCGTCGGCGCGACGTCGACGCTCAACTCCTCTTCGACCAACGGCTTGAACCAGCGGTGATGCCAGGCCCAGACCCGCACGTGGTCGCGCAGCACGCGTTGCGCGCGCTCGAGGCCGAGGGTGCGCTCGAGGAAGATCCGCGCCTGCGAGTCCG
Organism: Thermoanaerobaculia bacterium; assembly: GCA_035999335.1. GTDB lineage: Bacteria > Acidobacteriota > Thermoanaerobaculia > Gp7-AA8 > Gp7-AA8 > QHVT01. The sequence goes on from DASYGV010000038.1 coordinate 64,751, forward strand.
CGTCGAAACGCACCGCATGTTTCATGTCGCCGACGGTCACACGCTGGCTGGCGAGCAGCTTCTCCGCGATCGGACGCGAGGAATTGCGGTCGACCTTGAAGTCGATGTTCGCCTCGGGAAACGCGGAATCGAAGTAGCGGGCGACGACGGCGATGCAGATCGCCGCGAGCGCGAGACAGATCGCGATGAGGAGCCAGTCGCGGCGGGTGAGGCGTTGCGAGTTGGGAGTTGCGGTCTCGGAGAGCGTCATCGTCGCTGGGTGCGCATCATGCCGGGCCGCCCTCGCTACCCGCAACTCGAAACGTGCAACTTCCTATAACAGTCCCGTCAAGATCAGGTCCGCCACCTGCTCGCTCTGCGCGGCGAGATCGTAGTCCTTCTCGGACAGCATCCACGACGTCACCATCTCGTCGAGCACGCCGAAGATCGCTTTCGCGGCGAGTTGCGGGTGGACGTTGCGGCGGAACGCGCCTTCCTCCTGTCCGTGCTCGACGATCTTGCGGATCACGTTCAGGTAGTCGGCGACCTCCTGCTGCGAAAAGAGGCTGAGGAACTTCAGACTGTGCCGGAGCTCGACCTGCGACACGACGGCCAGCGCGCGGTCGCGTCCGAGGGTCTCGAGATGGTGGCGCACCGCGGTCCGCAGCCGGTCCTCGGCGCGGTTGATGTTCGCCATCGCCTGTTCGAGCGTGCGCAGGTAGCTGCGCGTGTGTTCGCGGAAGATCGTGATGAGCACGTCTTCCTTGCCGTCGAAGTAGAGATAAATCGTCCCGTCCGCAACGCCCGCGGCCTTCGCGATCTGCGCGACCTTCGCGTTGAAGTACCCGTGCTCGGCGAAGACGTCGACGGCGGCGCGGAGGATCCGCTCCCGCTTCGAGGTCCCGCGAAATGCGTCGCTCTCAGTCGTGGGAGCGGTTGGAATCGGCTGGCGCGCCATGTTGAAGTTACGTTGCTGCTGAATCGTCATTCAGCGGGGCGGCAGAGTCAAGCGTCCTTCGAAAGCCGCGAAGACTTCCTCGCGCGTGGCATTGGAGGAAAACGGGTAGAGATGCACGTGCAGATGCGGCGTCCGGATGCCGAGCTTCATCACCATGACCCGCTCCGCTCTTGTTTCTTCACGCAGACGGCGCTCGGCGCGATGCCACACGCGCGCGAGGTGCAGCCATTCGTCTTCGTCGAGATCGGAGACGTTCTCCGCGTGCCGTTTCGCGACGATCATGATCTGCCCCTGAGGATGCCGCACGATCCAGCTCCGCTCGTCCTCGGACAACACTTCACCGGATTGGGTGACGTCCGCGCAGAAGATGCAAAGATTCACGACGGCACCTCGGTCACCTCGCTCTGCTCACGCCACATCCGCGCGTAAAGACCGGCCTGCGCGAGCAGCTCGACATGCGTGCCGCTCTCCACGATCTGCCCATGGTCGAGCACGTGGATGCGGTCGGCGCCCGCGACGGTACCCAGTCGATGCGCGATCAACAGCATGATCCGCGAACGCTCGATCGACGCGACATGGCGAATCGTCTCACTGACCGAGCGCTCTGTGATCGAGTCGAGGTTGCTGGTTGCCTCGTCGAAGATCAGCACGTATGGATCGCGGAGCAGCGCCCGGGCGATCGCGATGCGCTGCCGTTCGCCGCCGGAGAGCTTGAGGCCTCCCTCGCCGATGCGCGTGTCGAGGCCCTTTCCACCGCGCGCAATGATCGGCGAAGCCGCCGCGCGCTCGATCGCGGCGAGACACGCGGTATCGCTCGCGTCCGGGGCGCCGATGTGCAGGTTCTCGCGGACCGTGCCCGAGAACAGATGCGTGTCGTGAGTGACGATGCCGACTCGGCGGCGAAGATCGTCGCGATCGACGAGCGCGCCGTCGATGCCGTTGAACTGCACCGCGCCGCCGGACGGCGGATAGAGTCCGACCAGCACTTTCACGATGGTCGATTTGCCCGATCCGGACGGGCCGACGAATGCGATCGTCTCACCGCTGTGCATTTCGAAGCTGACATCACGCAGCGCCGGCGTGCCGGTCGGATAGACGAGGCTCACGCGATCGAAACGGATGCTGGTCAGGGTCTCGAGCCGCAGTGCCGTTTCGCTCTTCGCCTCGGTCGGAATGTTCAGTACTTCGTCGAGCTGCCCGAACGTCGCGCGCGCTTGCTGATAGCGCGTGACGATGTTTCCCAGCTCGACCAGCGGCGAGAACGCGGCGGTCGACAGGTAGAGGAACATCGTCAGAAACTCGCCGACGCTGATCGTGCGCTGATAGACGAGCCAGAGCATCACGAGCATGACCGTCGCACGCGCGGCGTTCACGGCCGTCCCTTCGACGAACGTGAAGAGGCGCACGAGGCGCAGCTTCCGCTCTTCGAGAGTCAGGATCTGATCGTTCAGGCGCTGCAGCCGCCCGATCTCCTGCTCCTCGATGCCGAAGCTCTTCACCATCTCGACGTTGCGCATCGTCTCGGTGGTTGCCCCCGCCTCGGACACGATCTCGGCGGAGATGTGTTTCTGATGGCGATGGATCGGGCGGGAGATGACGAGGGTGAAGATCGCCAGGAGCGCGATCAGGGCGATCTGCAGCGTGCCGAGGAGCGGATGAACGTAGAACGCGTACGCGGTGACGGCGGTCATGCCCAGGCCGCCGATGTAGAGACGCACCGCCGACGTGACCGACTGCTCGGCATCCAGACGCGCGCGCTGCATCGTGTGCAGCAACTCGCCGGAGCGGCGGTCTTCATACACCCGGAAGGGCAGCAGCAGCGAGTGCGCGAGGCTGGACGCGTAGAGCTGTGCGCCGACGCGGCGGGAAATGACGTTGATGGTGTAGTCCTGAAAATTGCGGGCGATCCGCGCGAGCATCGCGATGCCCACCGACGCGGCGACGAGCCAGAGCACGCCGCGGATGAACGTGTCGCGCGGAAGCTCCGCGATGTGCATCACGTAGCGGTCGACGATCATCCGCAGGATCTGCGGATCGGCGAGAAGCAGGATCTGGTTGACCGTCGCCAGCGCGAACGCACCCGCGAGCGCGCGCCAGTGGCGCAGGGAGTGCGTAACGACGAGTTTCATTGGGACTGGAGCCGCTTCTTCCAGCGATACGCGAGGCGCAGCGATCCGTCGAGAACCCGCGAGTTGAGCAGCTTCACCAAGGGATTGTATCGGTTCAATTCGATTTGACCGAGCGGTCCGTCGCCTGAGCCGTGATCCATCCCGGCGCGGCCGGCCTGCCGGAATGGCGAAGTGGTGATATTCGAACTCATCGTCCCGTCCGACCACGTCAGACTCCACGGCGGCACCCCGGTGAGCGCAAACGCCGAAGACGATGATCATTCCACAGGCGACCGTGTCGGGAAGCGCGGCCATCGACACGGGCGATTCAACGTATGTCGCGAGACCGAGGCCGGATTTCCGGCCGAGCCCGTACAGACGAACGGAGATGCCGTGATGACCGGAATGTTCGGTATCGTGCAGGTTGTCGCGCCTGTGAATTTGATCTTCGACGGACGGGCCATTCCCTGATCCGACTCGTAGGTATCGGTCATGAGCGGCGACGTCGCACGCTGCACTTCGCTGACCATTCCCGACGAGTGATAGTTGATCGTCGCGAACCCGGCGACCTGCGTGAGGAAGCCGCGCGTCCGCGTATGTCCCGGCTATGCAGCGCGGTCCGATTCACGCGATTCGGAGTGCTGCCCGCGCGAGATCACGCTGAACGAGCGCGCGGAAACGCGGGGGGGGGCACGAAGCGGGCCGCGTCTGCATGAGCCGCATCTTGGGCGGCACCGGGCAGCGATTGCACGTTCCGCTGTGGTGTCGGGCGGGTGGAGTAGTGGGCTCTTAACGGCGATATAAACGACCGGCCGCGATGCTAGACGTTCAGGAGCGATTCGCCATACCAAACATCCTCATGGTCGCTCGCAGTCAGGAATCGCCAACCGGGCGGCAATGCTAGGTATTTAAGTACATCAGGTCGCATTTCGCTCAAGTGCTCGATATGAACGGGCCTAAAAATGCCGGGCCGACGATAACTCCTCTCCGGTCCTCAAATGCAGTGGCGTATCAAACGGACTCGCGCCGTACTCTTCGCAAGTCTTGAATTGCTCTGCGCTGATCGTCATGTCAATTTCTTTAACAGTTCTCTCAGCAGCAAGTTCATCCCGAAAGCGTCGTCGACCTTCTTGTTGTCCTGAACTTCTGCTCGCGACGACTTTGCAGAGCGAGTACGTCCCGTTCACGGAGTCGGGTGGATGTGGAGCGTTATGGCGTTGGCTTCAGTTGGATTTTGGCACCGTCTGGAAGGTTATGAATTTGGCAAGCGAGATTACCCCTAAAGCGCATTGCGTCGACTGCACTTGCGCAATATAGGTTTTCAACACTGAACGCACCGCCAGCCACGAATGGCAGACGCGGCGCAAGGCGAGTTCCCTCACTGACTGATCCGTGAATAGTCTGCCATTCGTGCGCCAACGGATAGCCTGTCCGGTTTGAGAAATCGTCAAGGATTGCCGCTGCCCAATTCTCGATATCGTCCGCGATCCATTCACGTTCGGCAGTTTCTGGGTCGAACGCATAGATACCATTCTCTGCCAAGCAGAACTGACCGCCGAAAATGTCCTCTGCGAAGAAGAATAGAGCCTCGGTCAGATCGCCGTATTCGTACCGCCACAGATCGATTGCATTCCAAGTCTCGACATCGATGATCTCTTTTTTTACGCCTGCCGGGAACACATGTAGCGCGGATTCAAATGCATAGAAACCGTTGCGGCTATGCAACAACTGTCGCAATTGTGATTCCAAGCACCCTCCGCCTAACGGCGCCTCATCATTGAGTCGTGCAACACTGCCGATGAGTGGCCCATTCGCGACAGCTAACAGATCGTCTATCTTCATGGCTTCGGAACAATCTCGACTTTCGTACCATCTGGAAGACCGCGACACTGATTCCCGATCGCTGCACCACAACCTCTGTTTGCCTTCGGATTAATAGGACGCACGCTAGAGCCTTGGCCGCCTTCTTTGAACATCGCCGGCGGGTACTCGTCACGATCTTTGCCGGGAACCGTTGCCTTCCCTTTCATCGCTTCGGCGCGTCGTGCTTTTGTAGCACCGCGATCGATAGTCAGAACTCGCGGGTGCCCGGCAGCTTGTGCATCACCAATGTGTTCTACAGCTGGGCCATATTTCGTAGCTGACACCTCAACTTTGACCGCGTCCGCGACGTCGTCACTGGCCGCCGCCGCTATTCGTGTTAAAGCTCGGCCCAAGAGTCGTCGACCAAGTGCCAATGCGGCTGTAGTGATTAGAACATCTTCAGGACCCGGAATCGGTAGGGATGCGATAACAAGAGCACCCTTCGCTGTGCCATTTGCGGTACGATTCGAAATCCCAAGTTGTTGCGACCGTTCCAAACCTCCAGACTCCCACTCCAGAGGCTCGCCCATCCCGTTGCCGTCCACGCGACCATCGGGATCCGTCCGATTGATCGGGCTGTTACGGACGTACGCATAGCGATTCCAACTCTGCGGCCGACCCATGTCCGCACTGCTCCACGTGGGATCCACCGATAAGAACCGTCCCAGTCGTGGCTCGAAATACCGCGCATGCATGTAATCAAGTGGTGGGTGGTCGCGCGGAGTATCGCGTTCATGACCCGTGAACTTGAGGTTCTGCTGCTGCGGCTCGGTTGCGTTGGGAAGTTCCGGGCCGAAAGGGAGATAGTCGTGGCGGCCGATGAGGAGAGCCGCCGTAGTGGTGACTTGGCGCGGCGTGCCGAGGTGGTCGGTGTGGTAGTGGTAGGTGCTTACGCCGCCTGGTGCGGTGGCGTCTAGCTGGCGCGAGGCCAGCAGCGCGACGTCGCGCCAGATGTGATCCTTCGACCACTTGAAGTTGACAGTGCCTGACGTACCTTCGCTCGTGAACTCGCGCAGCGGTTTCTTGTCCAGGCCCCGGACGGTCCATCGCCACGCGTGGGTTCCGAGTTGCGCGTCCGCGTCGTAGACGGCGATCCGCTCATCGTCGGCCGTGTAGATGTAGTAGACCGCGCGGTTGCTGCCGGTCTCCTTCCGGACCATCCCGAGCTCGTCGTAATCGAGCGTGTTTCCTTCCGGAAGCTGCAGCATGTTCCCGCGCTTGTCGTACGTGCGGTTTGCGATTCGATTCGTGCTGCTGTTGACCGTGAAGCCGTACTGGCAGTCACCTCCGCCGCCCGGCAGGCAGGCAGTGCGGTTTCCGAACGAATCGTAGCTGTAGCTCTGCTGCGAGCCGGTCACCGTCCCTCGGATGAGACGCTGGGCCGTGTCGTAGACGTACGTGTCCGTGCCGATCTTCTTGACGTTTCCCGAGCCGTCGTATTCGTACACGACTCCCTGGCTCCAGTTCACCGGCTGTCCGAGGGCGCAGAAGGTGAGCAATGTGGACAAGAGGACGCATGCAGCGCGGGTCATTTCAACACCTCCCGCAACTGCGTGACGTATTCGGCTTTGATGATCAACCCCGGTCTCGGCCGTTCGACCCCGCTGTACACGAACGCTCCGTATCCGAACGGGCCTCGGGCCTGATCGAGCGGCGTAAGGAGATCGGTGAAGTACGTCGCCAACACCCAACCAGAAGGTGCAGGCTGCGACACGAAGACCTCGGGCAGATTCACCAGCTTCCGCAGCGCGTCGATTCCCCGTCTCAGCTCCACGACGTGCTGCGCCTGGATCAACGTGACCCCGGCCGTAATGCCGCCTGTCGGATACATCGCCGCCGCCGTGACGGCGTAGTCCCGAGGGCTCGATCCGACTGGCGATCGCGTGCCGTCCGCAGCGACGGTGTGCACGCGATAGACGTATGCCCGGCGCGCGCCGGTTGGATCGGCCGGTGCGGTGTCGACCCACGATCCCTGCGATGTCGCCGTCGCTACTGCGGTCCACGGTCCGTTCACGTTCTCAGCCCGCTCCAGATCATACCGTGCGCCACCGGGCACGCTGACTGCCTGCCAGTTGATCTGCACCGAGCGGTCCGTCGCCTGCGCGGTGATCCATCCCGGCGCCGCGGGCCTTACCGTGATCGTTGCCGATCCCGTGCGGACCAGGCTGCAGGAGGTCGCATCGGTTGCGGCAGTCAGTTGATAGGTCGTCGTCGCCGCAGGCGAGACCAAGCGCCGGAATGGCGAAGTGGTGATATTCGAGCTCACCGTCCCGTCCGACCACGTCAGACTCCACGGCGGCACCCCGGTGAGCGCAACATCGACGTATGTCGAACTGCCAGCGTCAATGGTTGTGCTTCCGGACACGGTCGCCTGTGGAATGATCATCGTCTTCGGCGCGCTCGCAGCCGTACCGCATGCATTCTGCGCCGTCACGCTCAGAGTGACCTGCCCGCTCGTGCCGGCCGTGAAAGACACCGACGTTCCGGTCGTAGACGCAAGCGTCCCATTCTGAATCGTCCATGTATACGTGACGCCGCTCTGTGGATTCGAGACCGAGGCCTGATTGCCGGTCGAGCCCGTACAGACGAACGACGCCGCCATGATGACCGGAATGTTTGGGATCGTGCAGGCCGTCGCGCCGGTGAATTTGATCTTCGACGGACGGGCCATCCCCTGATCCGACTCGTATGTATCGGTCATGACCGGCGACGTCGCGCGCTGCACTTCGCTGACCATTCCCGAAGAGTGATAGCCGATCGTCGCGAACCCGGAGACCTGTGTGAGGAGGCCCCGCGTCCGCGTATGATCGACGTTCAACAGACCGTTTGTGGTCGAGCAGCCATTCAGCGTGCACGTCGGATAATCGACCCGATCGAGCGCCAGGAGCTCGTCATACGTGTAGTCCTGTGAGAACTTCTGGATCTGATACGAGCCGGGACGTTCCACGAGCGTCTCGCGTTTGGATGGCAATCCGTTCGCGCCGTACGTGTATGTCTCGGTCACCTGATGATCGCCGAGACCGGGCAGGTAATTATGGCGGACGGCTTTGCGGAGCTTGCCGTTGCAGTACGTACAGTCGTTCGCCGTTCCGAACGTGAGCTCTTTCAGAGGAGTGCCGCTCGCATTCGAGATCCGAAACAGACGTTCGGCGCTGTCGTACTGAAACGACACCGGCACATCGGCGTCCGTTGACGTCCACGCGTGACCCCGCGCGTCGAAAGAACCATAGGTCGTCGGAAGCTCCTTTTCCGGATGGGTCTCCGAGATCAGAAGGCCGCGCGAGTCATACGTGAACTGGCGTTGTTGAGCAGGGGTGCCCGATCCCGCGGGGGGATTCATGGTCACGCTCACCAGCTTGCCGCCGCTGTCATAGCCATAATCGGTCCGCACCTCGCCGCCGACCGGCGCGGCCGCCGTGGTGGGTCCGGCCGGCTCGCGGACGCTGACCAGCTTTCCGTGCAGGTCGTAACCTTCAGTGACGGTCACCGAGGTATCGCTCGACGAAGGCGTCGCCACTGTTCGCGTTCTCTGCACCTCGCGAACGCCGCCGTTCAAATAGGCCGCCGACATCACCTTGAGATCAGGCGCCGTCACCTTCGTGAGGCGGCCGAACTGATCGTGTTCGAAGGTGGTGCCGATCGTGGGTATGACCAGGTTCTCGTCCGCTCCTGCCGCGAGCGCGACCCATTCCGAGGTGAATTTCGTCGTCGCCGCACCGCGATAATCCGTTTTGCGCAGCGCCCACGAGCCGTCCGGCATCCGCCGCTTCTCGCGGAACAACCGTCCCACGCCGTCGAAGTCGTAGGTATGCTCGATGGTTGGAGAGACAGCCACGGTCGAGGTGACTCTTGCCGGCTCCGACGACGACGCGTTGCGGTAGACGAGCGAGCTGGACGCAGCTCCCGGTGGACTGATGGTCTTGAGACGCGCCATCGCATCATATGTATAGGTCGTCGTCAATCCGGCGCTGTCCCGCGTGCTCGACACCTGGCCCGTGCTGGGGTCAAAGGTCTCGTCGGCGATGTTGAACGAATTCCCCGAGTATCGCGCGCGGTGCCATGTGCGAAATCCATCGCCGGGCGGGTACTCGTGCACGATCTGGTATTCCTGCGCGACAGGGGAAGCTGCCGCGCAGAGGGTGTCGGGAGGAGTCCGGCCGTCGCCGCCGAGGAACGTCTCCGAAACGACGAAGCCCCGTGCGTCGCGACAGGTCACCGAGAGCAGATCGTCCGCTCCTGCAGTCGTCCCTTTCAGAGTACGCCGGCTCTGTTCGAGACCGGCGCCATCGAAGGTATAGGTCATCCGTTGGGTGGTCTGGCCGTTTTCTAGAACGCTGCTCGCTGTGTAGCGATTGAGCAGCCAAGCGCCGGAGTCCGGGTTGTATTCGGTTCTGAGCGTGCGCGCCGCGCCGCCCAGGTTGCCATCGAGAACGGTCTGCCGGTAGTGGCCGTAGCCGTCGTAATCAGAGCTCGCGCTGTCGGTGTAATGTAGGCACAAGCCGCCGCAGGAATCGCCGTTGAACACCGTGCGCTGCGCCTCGACGCGCGGATCGATCGTCTTGGGATAGCCGGTGGCTGGCGCTGACCCCAGCGCATATCCGTACTTCAGATACGCCGTCCGTGCGAGGGTCCCCGAGCAACTCCCGGCGCTGCAGGCATACGTGTGCGACGACAAGA
>DASYGV010000156.1:0-25480 GCA_035999335.1 Thermoanaerobaculia bacterium
GCCCAGATCCTGCAGGATCTTAATGGCGCGGTTGTTGTTGTCGGCGGTGTTCTTCTTGTTGACCGACCTGAGACCCGCGTCGTCGATCTTCTCCAGGCCGAGGAAGACCGTCATCCGGCCGCAGTCCTTCCACATCTCGACCAGGTCCGGGAACTTGACGATGATGTCGCTGCGGGTCTGGAGCGTGTAGTGCTTCCGGATTCCGGAGTCGATCAGCGCCTTGGCCATCTCCCGGCCGCGCTTCACGTTCATCCAGAAAATGTCGTCGGTGATGAACACGTTCGGCGCTTCGACCTGCCGCAGCTCCGCGACCACGCGCTCCGGCGATTTCTCGCGGAACGTGCTCTCGTGAAACTTCCAGACCGAACAGAAGTTGCACTTGAACGGGCAGCCGCGCGCGGTCTCCAGCAACGCGAGCGGACGGCGGAAGTTGATGTAGTACTCGTTCTGGTATTCGCGGATCAGGTGGCGCGCGGGGAACGGAAGCTCGTCGACGTTGCGGCGCGCCGGAGCATGTCCAGTGTCGATCGGAGTCGGCCCATTGATCAGCAAGCCCGGCACCTTGCTCAGGTCTCGCGTCTTTTCCCACGCGGCGACGAGTTGCGGCATGACCTCTTCGCCGTCGCCGACGACGATGACGTCGATCCCCGGCTTGAGGAACCATCGCGGATCGCGCGACGCGTCGTGTCCGCCGAGGACAATCAGAACGTCGGGGAAGTCTTGCTTGATCCTGCGCGCGAGGCGCAGAGAGCGAAAGCGCTCCGTCGTGAAATTGCACTGCAGGCCGATGATCTGAGGCTCGAACGCGCGGACCTTGGCGAAGCCGGGCTCGACGCCGTCGATGCGCATGTCGACGATCTGGCAGACATGCCCTTCCAGCTCGAGACCACCGGCGACGCACTCGAGTCCGAGAGGCTCGACGAACGTGATCATCTCCAGGCCGATGATCCCGCCGATGGGGGCCTTCAGCAGCGACACTTTCATGGGAGATCAGAGTTCAACAGAAGACGGAGCAGGAGTCAAATCAGTCCAGGCAAGGCGGGACGCTCCATGAGCCGTACATTGGATTCGGTAGCACGAACCAGCGCGTGCCCCACTCCTGCGCCGCGGCGTCGGCGATCGCCTGCCGTTCGGTGACGGACTTGCCACTCGCGCCGGTGAAGTCGTTCAAGTCATCGCCGAAAAGAAGGAGGACGCGATGACTCGCGGCGACGAAGTCGCGCCGTGAAGTTTTGTCGTATGTGTCCCGGCGCACGAGCAGCGTGTCCTCATCGACAGGAAAGCCGAGCTTCTGCAGGTTGGCGCGTGTGGCCGCCTCCATGTCCGTGCCGCGGTTCGTGATGTAGAACGGCGTCACGCCGCGACTCTTCGCGTAGACGAGAAACTCCGCCGCGCCGGGCACCGCATCCGCCGCGGATTCCGCGACCCACCGCGTCCAGTCGTCGTCGAAGAGAAACATCTTGTTCTTGCGGATCGATCGCGCGGCGTAGCGCGTGTTGTCGAGCGCCGTCTCGTCGAGGTCTAGCATGATCGCCGGCGGAAGCGCCGCGGGCTCGGCGAGCGCGGCATCGAGCGCGCGTCGCGCGAGCGCGTAAGTCTGCAACGCCACGGCGCGATACTCCGCCGAGCTCTGTATCCACAGCGTCGCATTCAACATCGATGCACCTGGATTGCAGGGTTGGGTTTTCGTGGTTGTCGAGCAACCGACAAGCACCAGTGTGATTGCGATTGCGAGGGTACGCGAACGAAAACAACCCCTCATCCGATGACGGCGTTCCGGCAGCCGGCCACGACTCGCGCGAAATGCAAGGGATCGATCGGCTTGCGAACGTACGCGCGGAAGCCCGCCGCGTGCAAACGCTCTTCAGCGTCCGGCGACGCGGTGAGCGCGACCGCCGGGATGCCGTCGAGGTGACGGAGGAGGGAGTAGCCGTCTTCGCCCGGCATGGCGATGTCCGTGACTACGACATGCGGCCGCGATGCGTCGATCGACGCGCGCGCGGCGAGCACCGACTCCGCGGCGCAGACGGTCGCGCCGCAGCGCCGAAGGATCGCGGTCACGAGCTCGCGTGTATCCGCGTCGTCGTCGACGAGCAGCACGATGCTGCCGGTCAGATCGGGAACAATCTCCGCCGGCTGCGTATCCACGTACTGAATGCGGCGCATCGCGAGCGGCAGTGTGACGGTGAACGTCGCGCCGCAGCCTTCGCCGTCGCTCCGCGCTTCGACCTGCCCGCCGTGGTGCTCGGCGAGGTGCTTCACGATCGCGAGGCCGAGGCCGAGACCGCCGTGCATGCGCGTCGACGCGCCGTCCGCCTGGCGGAACGCCTCGAAGACGTGCGGGAGGAACTCCGGCGAGATCCCTCGGCCGGAATCGCGCACGGCGATGCGCACACGCTCGTCATCGCGCTCCATGTTCACCTCGACGACGCCGCCCGGCTCCGAGAACTTGACCGCGTTCGAGAGAAGATTCCAGACGATCTGCTGCAGGCGCGTCGGATCTCCGAGGACGACCGCGCGCGTGGTGCCGAGCTCCAGGCGAACGCCCTTCGCATCCGCCGCGAGACGCAGCGTCTGCACGGCCCCCGCTACGGCCTCGGCGACGTCGACGAGCTCACTCGCGAGCCGGAGCTTGCCGGTGACGATGCGCGAGAGATCGAGCAGGCTGTCGACGAGAGCCGCCTGTGCGCGCGCGCTGCGCTCGATGGTCTCGATGGCGACGCGCGTGGTCGCTTCATCGAGGCCGAGGGCGAGCATGTTCGCCCAGCCGAGAATCGCGGTCAGGGGCGTGCGGAGCTCGTGCGAGAGTGTCGCGAGGAACTCGTCTTTCGTGCGGTTCGCTTCGACGGCGATGCGATAGAGACGCGACTTTTCCTCGATCGCCGCCTCGAGCGCGGCGGCGCGCTGCTGCAACCGTGCGATCTCGCGCAGCCGCTCGTCCTCCTCGGCCGCGCTGAAGCTCTCGGCCGGTAGGACGGACGCGTGCGTGGCACAGACGTCGTCGAAGAGGCTCGCATCCGCGCCGCCGCCGAAGTTCGTCATCGGATAGGCGCAGAGCAGCGTGAAGTCGTACGTCGCGGCGAGCTCGTTCCAGAGCTCTTCGAGGCGAATCGCCGCATGACGCTGCCCGTCGCGCCAGAGGAGATCGACCATCTCGCCGTAAACGCAGGCGCGTGGGCCAAGGCGATCGAGAATGCCGCCGATCGAGGTGCGGAAGAGCGCGAAATCGGGCGCGCCGTCGCGCATGAACGTCGTGAGCGTCTCGCGCGCGTCGGCGAACGTCAGCGCCACGGCGTCGATGCCTCGCGCCGCGAGGGCGTCGGCGATCCCGCGGCGGTGGACGTCGGTGGCGACGACGAGCCCGGAAGCACCGGACGCGATGCCTTCCGCGAGGAACGCGCTCGCTCGCGCGTAGAGGTACTCCTCGCCTTCATAAAACTGAACGGCATGGCGCGGCGCACGGCCGCCGAGATCGCTTGCGAGGGACACGACGGGCGAGAGTATGCTCGATTCATGCCCTTGGCGAGCACAGCCAGGACTATCGCTGCTGTCCCTCGGTGGGATATCCGAGGTTCGTCCAGGCGTTGAAGCCACCATAGAGCGCGGTCACGTTGGAGAAGCCTTTTTCCTTCAGGATGAGCGCCGCACCGGCGCTCGATTCTTCGGCGGGTCACGTACAGTACGTGACGATCGGCTTGTCCTTCGGGATCTGGTCGAGCATCGACTCGACGCTCGCGAACGGGACGCTGATCGCGCCGGGGATGCGCTTCAGCATGTACGCGCGCGCGTCGCGGACGTCGATCAACGTGACCTCGTTGCGGTTCATCTTCGCGCGGAGGTCTTCGACCGCGATGCGCTGTACGGAGCTCGGGTCGCCCGCGGGACGCGCCAGAGGCGGAGAAGTCTGTGTGGACACCGGCACGCCGAGCGGCGAGGTCGTCGTGATGGGCAAGGTGGTCGTGGAAGACACGGGCGCCGTCGAGGCAGCCGTCGAAGCATCGGTCACTGCGACCGGCTCTGCCGACGGTTCGACCGTCCGGGTCAGCGCCCACACCACGAGCGCACCGACGGCGAGGGCGCCCGCGACCATGATCATCATGGTCGGGCCGGATGAAGTTGGTTCCTGGGGTTGATGTCGTGATTTCGCCATTGCGTCCAGATGCTACCACCTCTCTGTGGAAGCCAATGTGGCGACCGCCTCGATCAACCGCCGCACGTCTTCGTCGGTCGTGTAGCACCCGCAGCCGATCCGGACGAGGGCCTCGATTCCATAGCGCTCGCAGACGGTTGCGGCGTAGAAGTCGCCGCTGCTGGCGAAGAGCGCGTGCTGCGCGAGCGCGCGAGCGACGTCGTCGGAATCCATGCCTTCGATCACGAACGAGATCGTGGGCGTGCGCCGCTGGGTGGGCGGTGGGCCGAAGACGCGGACGTTCTTCATCGATGTCAGCGCGTCCCAGAGGATGCGCGTGAGGCGCGAACCTTCGTCGTGCAGCAATCCATACGCACGGCCGAGGCGATCGCGGCGAGTTCCGCCTTCGCCGGCGAGGGACGCGAGGAAGTCCACCGTTGCGGCGATGCCGGCGATGCCTTCGTGATTCTGAGTTCCGGTCTCGACTCGCTCCGGCGCGCGGTCCGGCGCGGGGAGAAGCTTCGGAAACGGGATCGTGTCGAGGAGCTCGTAGCGGCCATAGAGGATGCCGGCGTGCGGGCCGTAGAACTTGTACGAAGAGCACGCAAGAAAATCGCATCGGATCTGTTGCACGTCGATCGATTCATGCGGCGTGAGATGCACGGCGTCGACGAACGTAAGCACGCCCGCGTCTCTCGCGATCTCGACGACGCGCGGCAGATCGTTGATCGTGCCGATCGCGTTCGACGCGGCGCCGACGGCGATGAGCTTCGTCCGGTCGTTGACGAGGCTGGCGAGATGATCGTAGTCGAGCTGTCCCGTCTCGCAAATCATTCGCGCGGTACGCACGACGATCCCGCGATCGACCGCCAGCGCGCGCCATGGCGCCACGTTCGCGTGATGATCGAGCTCGGTGACGATGACCTCGTCGCCCTCGCTCCACATGCGGCCAAAGGCGCGGCCGAGGTGGAAGGTGAGCGTGGTCATGTTGTTGCCGAACACGATCTCCTCGGCCCGCGCGTTGAGCAATTCACCCATCGCCTCGCGCGCGTTCATGATGATCGCGTCCGTCTCCTCGCTCGACGGATACACCCAATGCGTGTTCGCGTTGTGATGAAAGAGGTAGTCCGTCATCGCGTCGGCCACGACGCGCGGGACCTGCGTCCCGCCGGGCGCATCGAAGTAGGCGACCGGGAGGCCGTTGTGGATGCGTGCTAAGGCGGGGAACTGGGAGCGGATGGCTTCTACCTTCATGCGGCGCGCATTAGAGTCGCAAAGTCTCAAAGTCGCAAAGTCTCAAAGAGCGTGGCGCCGGCCTTCTTTGCGACTTTGAGACTTTGCGACTTTGCGACTATCCTCCGCGACCACGATGGCCGATCAATCTCTCCGAGACGTCCGAATCGACAAACGGCAGCTCCTCGAACGGGAGGGCGTGCAGGTCCATCCGGACCGGTTCGAGCGGACGCACACGCTGCGCGAGACGATGTCTCTGCAGGATGGGACGAAGGTCCGTACGGCCGGCCGCGTGGGGCAACTTCGCAAGTTCGGCAAGCTCACTTTCGCCACGCTCGAAGATTTCGACGGCCACATCCAGATCGCACTCGTGCGCGATCAGCTCGATCCCGATCCCGAGGTCTCGAAGAAGAAGTACGAGCTCTTCTCGAAGAGCGTCGACCGCTGGGACTTCCTCGGCGTCGAAGGCGAGATGTACCACACCGACAAAGGCGAGCTGACGATCCGGGTCCACGACTGGACGTTCCTCGGCAAGACCCTCCAGCCGCCGCCGAACAAGTACCAGGGCGTGAAGGACATCGAGACCAACTGGCGCAAGCGCTATCTCGACCTGGTCTCGAATCCCGAGACGCGCGAGCGCTTCCGAGTGCGCGCGAAGGCGACGACGGCGCTGCGCGATTTCCTCAATCAGAACGGCTTCGTCGAAGTCGAAACGCCGATCCTCAACACGCAGCAGTCGGGCGCCCTCGCGCGTCCGTTTTATTCGAAGCACAACGCGCTGGACATGGAAGTCGTGCTCCGCATCGCGCCGGAGACGTATCTCAAGCGCCTCATCGTCGGCGGCTACGACCGAGTCTACGAGTTCGCGCGCTGCTTCCGCAACGAAGGGCTCGCGGCGTCGCACCTCCAGGAATTCACGATGCTGGAGTTCTACGCGGCCTACTGGAACTACGAAGACAACATGACCTTCACCGAGAACCTGCTTCGCCACGCGATCCAGGAAGCGGTGGGAACACTGCAGATCCAGCGCGGCGGGAAAACCATCGACTTCGCGCAGCCGTGGCCGCGGCGCCGCCTGCGCGACGTGATCCTCGAGCACAGCGGCATCGACATCGACGCGCACAAGGACGCGCCATCGCTGCGCGCGGCGATCTTCGCGGAGAAAGTCGACCTCGACAATCCGGACGCCGGACGCGGCTCGCTCATCGATCAGCTCTACAAGCGCACCGCGCGTCCGACGCTCATCCAGCCGACGTTCATCGTCGGACATCCGGTGGATCTCTCGCCGCTCGCTCGCCGCAACGACGAAAATGCCGAGGCGGTGGATCGCTTCCAGCTCGTCGTCGACACGTGGGAAGTCATCAACGCCTACTCCGAGCTCGTCGACCCGATCGACCAACGCCGCAGATTCGAGGAACAGGCCGAGCTGCGCCAGAAGGGTGACGAAGAAGCCATGCCGCCGGACGAGGACTACCTCACCGCGATGGAGTTCGGTATGCCGCCGATCTCCGGTTGGGGAATGGGAATCGACCGCTTCGTCGCGCTGCTCACCGAGGCGCCGAACCTTCGCGATGTCGTTTGGTTCCCGCTCATGAAGCCGGCGACGGACGAGGAGCAGGAAGAAGCGAGCGACGCCGCCAACGAATGACATGTCCACAAACGACACACTGAATGCCTTTCGCGCGGAGCTCGCGGCCGCGCAAACGCCCGAGCAACTGCAAGAGATCCGCACCACGTATCTCGGTAAGAAGAGCTACGTCAAAACAGCGCTGAAATCGCTGGGCGGCATGTCCGCCGAGGAGCGGCCGAAGTTCGCGAAAGAGATCAACGACGCGGCGCAGGTCATCGAACAGGAGCTTGATGAGGCGACGGCGCGCGTCGCCGAGGCCGCGGTCGCGAAGCAGATCGAGACCGAGTGGCAGGACCTCACGCTGCCCGGGATCGCACAGGAACGCGGCTCTACGCATCCGCTGACGCAGGTCCACAAGAAGGCCATGGACGTCATGCGCCGCCTCGGCTTCATACTCGCCGAGGGGCCGGAGATCGAGACGCCGTATTACAACTTCGACGCGCTCAACATCCCCGAGAACCATCCCGCGCGCGACATGCAGGACACGTTCTGGCTTCCGGACAATCATCTCTTGCGCTCGCACACGACCACGGTGCAGGCGCGCGTGCTCGAGCAGCATCCGCCGCTGCCGATCAAAGTCGTGGCCGCGGGACGCGTCTATCGCAACGAAGCGGTCGACGCGACGCACCTGGCGATGTTCCATCAGTTCGAAGGCATCTGGGTCGAGGAAGGCCTCACCTACGGCGATCTGAAAGGCACGCTGCTCGAGATCGCGAAGTCGATCTACGGCGAAGACCACGAGTTCCGCTTCAAGCCGAAGTACTACCCGTACACCGAGCCGTCGGTCGGCATGGACATGCAGTGCACGGTCTGCCGCGCGAAGGACCCGAACTGCCCGACCTGCAAGGGCGCGGGCTGGATCACGATCCTCGGCTCGGGAATGATCCATCCGAAGGTCTTCATCGAGTTCGGCTACGACCACACGAAGCTGAGCGGCATCGCCTTCGGCATCGGCTCCGCGCGCATCGCCGCACAAGCCGCGGGGCTGACGGCACTGAAGCCGATGTACGAGCAGGATTTGCGCGTGCACCGCACGATGCACCGGGGTGGGATGTGAGGCGGAGCGCCACCTTCCAGGTGGCCGCTACGCCGGCATCTTGCCGGCATGCCGGCTGGAAGCCGGCGGAGCGGCCGGCAGGATGCCGGCGCTCCGCGGGAGGTGCCGCGTGAGGTTCCTTCTCGAACACCTGCGCACGCACACCGACATGCCCGCGTCCGTGGCCGAGGCGCGGGAGCTGCTCGACGAAGTCGGGATCGAGGTGAAGTCCGTCGAGACGTCGGATGTCGGCACGGTCTTCAACTGCGAGCTGCTCGCGAATCGCGGCGATCACTACTGCTACCAGGGCGTCGCGCGTGAGGTTCGCGGACGCACCGGCGGCGCGCTGCGCTTCCCGAAGCTGCACAAACTCGACGTGATTCCGGCCGACGACACACGCGTGCGCATCGAGTCGCCGCTTTGTCTCGTGTATACGGTGACAGAGCTCTTCCGCGGCGATGCGAAAGGCGTGCTGCCGACGGAAGTCCTCGCACCGCTCATCGCCGCGGACGTGCACTCGATCAGCGCGCCCGTCGACGCATCGAACCTGACGAACTTCGACGTCGGCCAGCCGACGCACGCGTTCGACGCCGACACGATCGATGGGCCGATCACGATCCGCCTGTCGCGCAAGGGCGAAAGAGCGTGGATGCTCTTCACCGCCGAGGCCGTGGAGATCCCGGAAGGGACGCTCGTCATCGCCGACGACTCGAAGATCCTCGGCATCGCCGGCGTGATCGGCTGCGTCGAATCAGGCATCACCGAAAAGACCACGCGCATCCTCCTCGAATCCGCATGCTTCGATCCGGTGGCGGTGCGCATCGCCTCGCGCCAGCTCAATCAGCCCACCGACGCGGCGGCGCGCTTCATGCGCGGCGGCGATCCGACGCTTCCGATCGTCGGCGCAGCGCGCGTCGCGCACTTGCTCGAGCAGCACGCGGGCTATCGCGTCGGCAGCGCGTACACCGCCGGCGACTGGAAGGATCCGCAGCGGAAGATCGAAGTGGACGTGAAGAAAACCGCGCGCTTCATCAGCGCGCCGGAGCTACCGGCGCTCGAGATGGCCGAGCGACTGACGCGATATGGGTTCACGGTGGAACCGGAAGTCAACATATTGACCGTCACGATCCCGCCCCATCGCCTGTGGGACGTCCACTTCGAATCCGATCTCGCCGAGGAAGTGCTCAAGTCCGTCGGGTACAACGCGACTGCGATCACCCTTCCGCACGTCGAGATGGGCACGCTGCCGTCGCACGCGGAGAACGTCGCCGAGCGCGTGAACGAGGTCCTCGTCGCCGAGGGCTTCTACGAAATCTTCACCGACAGCTTCTACGGCCGCGGCGTCCGCGACCGCCTCGGCATCGACGAAAGCGATCCGCTCTGGCCGCACGTGGAGATGCAGAACTCCATCGAGCGCAACTACTCGCTCATGCGCAACAACACCGTCGCACAGGCGCTCGACGCGCTGGCCACGAACGTCAACAACAAACTGACGAATGTGAAGGTGTTCGAGTGGGCGCGCATCTACCTGCCGGACATGAGCGAAGTGCCGATCCTCTGGGCGCTCGCGAACGGGCGTGATCGTGGTCCGTTCTGGGGCGACAAGGGACGCCCCGCGGACTCGATCTATCTGAAGGGGATTCTCGAGCAGATCCGGCTCGAATTGCGCGTCGACCTGCGCGTGGGGGCGAGTGACGGACATCGCCTCGAACGATTCTTTCATCCGGGACGTCGCGCGGGCGTGTGGCACACAGATCGGATTGTCGGCATCTTCGGCGAACTGCACCCGGCGCTCGTGGCGCGCTTCGACATCAAGCGCCAGCGGCCGGTGTACTTCGAGATCGGGACCAACGCGCTGCTCGTGCCGCCGCTCCCGCGTGTTTACACCGACCCGCCGGCGCGCCAGCCGATCGTGCGCAACGTCGCGTACGCGATCCCGCGCGGCATCACCGCTGCCGAGGTGCGCGACGCGCTGGCTTCCGTCGCGCCGCCGTTCCTACGCGAGATCCGCATCGTCGACCTGTTCGAGTTGCCGGATGCGAGGGCGATCACATTCGAGATCGAGTACCTCTCCGACGAAGCGCTGACCGGCGAGACGATCAACGCCGCCACGGAGGCGATGATGGCGGCGGTCGCGCAAACGTTCGGCGACCGAGTCACCTTGCGGGTGTAAACGCTTTTTGCCATCCATGCGACAATCCTTCCATCACAACGGAGGAGATCGCATGGACAAAGACCAATTGCTGGCGATGGCGAAGCGTGTGTTCCCAAAGCCGGCGAAGGCGCGCGATGAGGTGGCAGCCGCGGCGGCGAGCGTGCGTTCGACCGGCAACCTCAGCTCACCAGGGCTCGAGTCGTTGAGCCCTCCGGGTGCCATGGGTGCCGAGGCACCGGGCCTCGAAGAGGCGGACATCTTCGGATTGCCGCGGACGGAGCTCGTCGACAAGCGCCTGCAAGACGGCGGCGCGGCGCTCGACAAGATGAAGAAGGGCCAGACCAACCTCACGCCGAGCGAGGAGCTCGGCCTCGAAGCGATCGTGCATCTCTTCGGACGTCCGGCGCTCCTCGTGCAGGACGACGACTTCGGCACGCCTCCCGCGGAATGGACTCAGCTCGAAGGGAAGCGCGCGATGCTGAAGGGCATCCTCCCGAGCGTGGGCCGCGTGGATCTCGACGGCCACCACACGTTCCAGTGGTGCGGCACGGCCTTCCTCGTCGGCGACGGCGTCCTCATGACCAACCGGCACGTGGCGGCGGTCTTCTCCGCACTGCAGGGGAAGGAGTGGAAGTTCTCACCCGGCGTGAAGGCGCGCGTCGACTACCGGGAGGAGTTCCAGCGCGACAAGGCCAGCGAGTTCAAGATCGAAAAAGTCCTCGGCGTCCACGGGACCTACGACCTCGCGCTGCTCAGCGTCTCGAAGAAAGGCGGCAAGGGGGCGAAGTCGCCAGCGGTGCTGAACATCTCGTCGAAGGGGCCGAAAGCCACGAAGGACGGCGAGGTGGCGGTGATCGGCTACCCCGCGTTCGACTCACGCAACGGCCGCAACGAGCAGATGGACATCTTCAAGAACATCTTCAACGTGAAGCGCCTGCAGCCGGGAAAATCGACGGGCCTGAAACAGACGCCGAAGATCCTCGGCCACGACTGCTCGACCCTCGGCGGCAACTCCGGCTCGTGCGTCGTCGACCTGGAGACGGGGAACGTGATCGCACTTCACTTCGGCGGGCAATATCTGAAGGACAACGTGTCGGTGCCGCTGTGGAAGCTGGCGACAGACGCGTTCCTCAAGAAGCACAAAGTGAACTTCGTGTGAGAAGGGGGAGCGGGCTTCCAGCCCGCTCTCGCTGGCGCGGGCGGGCGGGAAGCCCGCCCCCCAATTCCCCCAGCTTCGCTTTGAGCTCGCGGAGCTCGTTTGCCAGCGTCGCGACCTGTTCCTCGAGCTTCTGCACGCGCGCGGACATCGGCTCGCTTCGCGATTCCGAAGGCTCGTGCGCGACCACGTCCTCCACCACCGCGCCTCCGACGAGATGCGCCCATCGCTCTTCCTTCTGTCCCGGGCGCCGCGGCAACTGCTTCACGAGCGGCTCGGAGTGCGCGGCCATGTCACGCAGGGTCTCCTCCGCTTCGGCTACGGTATCGAACTGCTGGAGGCGGTCGCTGCGTCCACGAAGCTCGCCCGCGGTTTGCGGCCCGCGCAGAAAGAGGAGCGTTAGCAGCGCCTTCTCCTTCCGGTCGAGATGCCACACGTGATCGAGGTTGTGGTCGTAGCGGACGGCGCGTCCGCCGAGGACCTTCCAGACCAGCTTCTCGTCCTGCAGACGATCGAGCGCGCGCGCCAGCTCGTCCTCGTTCAACTCCATCACCGGCTCGCGATTCGACTTCTGATTCGCGGCGGCGACGAGTGCGTTCAGTGTCAGCGGGTAGTACTCGGGAGTCGAGAGCTGCTTCTCCATCAGCGATCCGAGGACGCGGACCTCGACGGGATCGAGCGTGCGCGGGATGCGCGGGCGATGTTTGCCGTCGGTATCGAGGGTCGGGATGAACGTCATGCGGCGGATTCTAGCGCCGACAACTCGAACACCGCTTCCTTCGCATCGCGCGTGCGGCCGAAGTAGTTGTCCGCGCGCATCGCCACCTTCCGCGCCAGGGCCATGAACGTGGTCATCTTCCCGCCGAAGATGTTGATCATGTTCCCGCTGCGGACGACGCGGGAGTCGCGATCGATCGCGCTCGGGTTCGTCGCGCGGCCGACCAGCGGACGCACGCCCGCGAGCGTGGCCTGCACGTCGTCCTGCCCGATGTGCGTGCGGAAATAGCGGTTGAAGCGCTGGATCAGATATTCGACTTCCTCGTCCGATGCGTGCACGAGATCGGGCGAGTCGTTCTGCACGACCTCGGTCGTCCCGACCAGCGTCGTGCCCTTCCACGGCAGCACGAAGAACACCCGCCGATCGGTCGTCGACTGCAGCAGCAGGCCCGTGTCGCTGATCCTCTGCTTCAACACGATGTGCGATCCGCGCACGAGCGAGAGTACGTACGACGCGCTGATGTCGTTCGCGTCGAGAAGCTCGTTCATCCACGGGCCGGCGGCGTTCACGACGAGATCGAACCGCGACTCGTCGCCGCGCGCGGTGCGCAGAACCCATTCGTCGCCGTCGGGCTGCATACTGTCGATGCGCGTCCGCTCGCGCACCGTCGCGCCGTCGCGGATGGCCGACGCGACGACCGTGCGCACGAGCGCGAAGTCGTCGACCTGTGCGTCCCAGTAAGAGAAGCCGCCGCGCAGACCCTCCTCCACCAGCGGCGCGCGCTCGATCAGCTCCTGCACTTCGAGCGAGCGGTGCGCGGCAAGGAGGTCGTCTCCCGCAAGGCGGTCGTAGAGCACCAGGCCGGTCTTGATGGCCGAGCGGCTGCGCGGGCTGTCCTGGTAGACGGGCAGCATGATCTCCAACGGTTTGACCAGCGCGGGCAGGTTCTCGAGCAGCCACGTGCGCTCGTGAAGAGACTCACGCACCAGAGCGAAATGGAGGTTCTCGAGGTAGCGAAGACCGCCGTGGATCATCTTCGTCGTCGCCGACGAGGTCTGCGCGCCGCAGGTCCCCTTGTCGAAAAGGGTGACGTCGTATTCGCGCCGGGCCAGCTCCCACGCGACGCCCGATCCGTTGATGCCGCCGCCAATGACGGCGATTCGGTTGGCGGTAGTCATTCTGCCCAGACATTACTCCCGCCAACCGTCAACCGCCAACCGCCAACCGAATCTGGCAACCTCTCTGCAATTGCGCTCAGCAGTATGTCTGCGGCCGCGGAAATCGAACCGCTGGATGTTGCGCCGGACGCAAGCTCGGATCTGGCGGTCATGCTCACAGGCGGAGGCGCCCGCGCGGCCTACCAGGTCGGACTGCTGAAGGGGTTGGCGCGGCATTTCCCCGACCTCCGCTTCGACATCATCGTCGGAGTCTCGGCCGGCGGGATCAATGCCGCATACCTCGCCGCGGTCCAAGGAACGCTGGCGGAGAAGGCCGACCAGCTCGCGGCGATGTGGTGCGAGCTGACTTGCGACTCGATCTATCAGTTCGACTGGAAGGTGCTGTTGCCGTTCCGTTCCGCGATCGCGTCGATCTCGCCGAAGAAGATCCGCTGGGCGCAATCGCAGCCGCACGGAATGGTCGACACGACGCCGTTGCGGCGCCTCCTCTCCCGCATGCTGAAAGTGCCGTCCGGGCAAGCCATCCCCGGAATCGAAGAGAACATCCGCACAGGCGACCTGCGTGCGCTCGCGATGATGACGCTCGACTACTCGACGGGGCAGACCGTGCGCTGGGTCCAGGGCCGGAACTACGGCGGCTTCGAGGGTCCGAACCGCCGTGTCGCGCTGACGCACTTCACGATCGACCACATCCTGGCCTCGGCCGCGTTGCCGTTCGTCTTCCCCGCCGTGCGGATCGGCGACTCATGGTACGGCGACGGCGGCATCCGTCTGGCCGCCCCGCTCTCCCCCGCCGTGCAGCTCGGCGCGAAGCGCATCATCGCCATGTCGACCGCCTACCGGCGCACGCCCGCCGAAGCGTCGACTCCGGTCGTCACCGGCTATCCGCCCGCCGCACAAGTTCTTGGGCAGCTCGTCAACGCGATCTTCATCGACGTGCTCGAAGAAGACGCCGCGCGAATGGAACGGATGAACGAACTGCTGCGCAAGATGGCGCCGCACGAGCGCGACGGTCTCAAGCCGATCGACCTGCTCGTCCTTCGCCCGTCGGTCGATCTCGGCAAGCTCGCCGCCGAGTACGAGCGCTACCTCCCCCGCAAGCTCAAGTTGATCGTCCGCGCGCTCGGCGCGAAGGAAACGGAGTCGCCCGACTTCATCTCGCTGCTGATGTTCGCGCCGGAGTATACGAAGCGCATCATCGAGCTGGGCGAGGCGGACGTAGAAACGCGCCTGTCCGAGGTTCGCGCATTCCTCGGCCGAGAAACGCGGCTCGTGGCCACGGGGTAGGATACCCTTTGCGACTTTGTGACTTTGCGACTCCTCGAAGGAAAACTCCCCCTCCCGATATAATCCCTGCCGAAAATGCCGGTCTTACATCTCGAGCTCCTTGGCGACTTCCGTCTCCGCACCGAGTCCGGCTCTCTGATCACGATCTCCGCGAAGAAGTCGCAGGCGATGCTGGCGTACCTCGGCGTGAAACCGTCGCAGCTCGTCTCTCGCGACAAAATGGCCGCATTGCTCTGGAGCAGCACCGCGCCGGAGCAGGCGCGCCAAAGTCTTCGCCAGACCTTGTCGACGCTTCGGCGAGAGCTCGCCGCCGTGTCGTCGTCGCAGAAGATCCTCGTCGAGGAAGGCGACTTTCTTTCGCTCGACGCCGGCGCCGTGCGCTGCGACGTTCTGGAATTCGAGTCGCTCGTTGCGACCGGGACGGCCGAGGCTCTCGATCCGGCGACGCAGCTGTACAGTGGCGACTTCCTCGACGGCTTCCTGATCGACGAGGAGAAATTCGATCAATGGGTGCTCGCCGAGCGCGATCGCCTGCATCGCATGGCTCTGCGCGCGCACGCCCAGCTCGTCGAGCAGCTCACGCGCAATGGATCGCTCGACGAGGCCGTCGCCGTCGCACAACGATCTCTGCGCGTCGATCCGCTGCAGGAGTCGATGCACCGCACGCTCATGAAGCTCTACCAGCAGAGCGGCGACCTGCTCGACGCCCTCCGGCAGTACGACAGTTGCTCGAAGATCCTCCGCCGCGAGCTCGACGTCGAGCCGGACGCCGAGACGCGCGCGCTCCAGCAGGAGATCCTGGACCTGCGCAAGAAGCGCAACGCGCCGCAGCCGTCCGAGCGCGACACCCGCAAGAACGTCCTCATCGTCGAGGACAACGTTCTCAATCGCGAGCTGACGAACGCGGTGCTCAAGACCGCCGGCTACAACGTGCTCCTGGCGAAGGACGGCGCCGAGGCGCTGATGCTGATCGGCCGCGAGCACGTCGACCTGATGCTCCTCGACGTCGACCTGCCGTTCATCGACGGGCACAAGGTGCTCGAAGCGCTGCACGAGAAAGGCATCGACGTGCCGACGATCTTCGTCTCCGGCCTGCCCGGCGAAGAGCCGGAAGTGCGGGCATTCGCGATCGGCGCGGCGGATTTCATCCGCAAGCCGGTGAAGAACTCGGTGCTGCTGGCACGGGTGGCGAAGGTGATGAAATAGTTGTCTTGTTGCCAGGAGTAGAATCCGAGCATGAGAGTGATCACCGGACGAGTCGTCGATGGCAGGATCGAGGTGAAAGGCGATCTTCAGGAGGGCGCAGCGGTCGCCATTCTCGCCGCCGATGAAGGCGGTTTTCAGTTGAACGCCGAAGAGGAAGAAGAGCTCGTTGCGGCGCTCGAAGAGATCCGTCGCGGAAACTACGTGGACGGCCGCGAATTGCTGCGAGAGTTGAAGAGCTCGGGCCCTCGTTGAGTTTCACATTCAAAGTCGCGGCGCGTGCGGAGCGTCAGATTCGCGCGGCCGCCAACTGGTGGGTCAAGAATCGCGAGAAAAGCTCCGACCGCGTTCATGGAAGATCTCGACGCGGCGTTCAACCTGATCGAGGAGTTGCCGTACACCGGCGAATCGGTTCCCCACTCGCGAATCCGCGGCCTGCGTCGCGTCCTGCTCGGACGCGTTCGATATCACCTCTACTATGTTGTCGCGGAAGAAGGCGCCTTCTTTGAAGTCCTCGCGATCTGGCACACGAGCCGAGGCAAAGGACCACACCTCTGAAGGATCAATCGCAAACGATCGCCGTCTTCGTCAGGGCGCACTTCGTCTTCGTTTTCCCGTTCACGTCCCGCACGTCGAACGTCCAACCGCTGCTTGACGGCGTGGCGGCGATGTAGCCGAAGTCGTCGTCCTGCGCGAACGCCGAGATCGTGCGTCCGCCGATGCTCTCCGGCACCTTCGCCGGCTTCGCCATCGCCGTCCCGCCGTTGCCGACGATCGTTTGCGGCGGGCCGCCGTCGTTGAACGAGAGCATCTCCAACAGATGGGTGTGTCCGGTGAGCACCAGGGACACCGCCTTCGTCGCCGCACCGGCCTCGGACCATGCCGTCCAGAGCGTGGGCGTGTCGACCGACTTGCTGCGCGAGCCCCAAAACGGATGGTGGAGCATCAGCCACGCGTCCTCGAGATTCGCGTAGAGCTTCAGCTGGCCGGCGATCATCGCCCCCTGATCGGCGTCGTCGTCTTTGATCGCCGATGAGTCGAGGACGATGAGCTGCATCGAGCCGACGCGCAGCGCGTACGGCGGCGTGAAGTCGAGGTTCGACTGGCACTGTTTCTTGCCCTCGTACGTGTAGGGCCGAGGATCGAGGAAGCGGAACCATCCTTCCGCGGCGCGCTTGCATTCCTCGTGATTGCCGCGGACGAGAACCCACGGCGCGTTCTCGAGCAGCGGCTTCGCCGGCTTGAAGAAGTCCGCGTTCCAGCGCTTCCACGTGAAAGGCGCTTTCGTGCAGTTGTTGCCGTCGCAATCGGCGTCACGGTAGTAGTAGTCGCCGACGTGCAGCACCAGATCGGGATCCCACTTCGCGATCGACTCCGCGATCGTCGCGAACGGCCATTTCTTCGGGTCGGAACAATCCTGCACCGGATCGCCGACCTTGCGGCGGCAGCCGGTGTCGCCGAGGAGCGCGACCTTGGCGTTTTTGCCGAGCTTGTGGACCGGAAGGTCCTTCTTTCCGATGCGTGCCGCGCGGATTCCGCGAGGAAGCGCGAGCTCGCAGGAGGTGACCTCGTAGTGCTTCGCGGGAAGCGCGCGCGTACGCATCTCGAGCTTGACGCCGTCGATCTCGATCTTCGGACAATCGCTGCCATCGGTGACGATCGTGCGGGCGATCGGACCGTCGGGACCGTACTCGATCCACGCGGGATCGGCGGCAAACAGCGATACCGGAAGCAGCGCGATGGCCAGCATGATTTTGTGCATGCATTCAGGATACAGCCGCGCTTGCATGGTTAACGCTCGCGAACCTAGAGTGCAGGTCATGCGGAGAGACGAACGGATCCTGGTCGTCGAAGACAACCCCGTCATCAGCCGGTCGATCGAAGAGCGCTTCAACTGCGACTGCGCGACCGACGGATGGGACGCGATCGGGAAGCTCGAGACCGGCGACTACGCCGCCATCGTCATCGACGCGGACGTCCCTCGGCACAGCGGCTACGGCGTGCTCGCGTACCTGCGCGAGGAAGTCGGCGAAGCGCTGCAGAACGTGATCTTCATGACCAGCTCCGACCGCGAAGCGGTGAAACGCGATTTCGGCGCGCGGCTCACCGTGGTGGACAAGGATCAGGCGATGGACGAGATCACGCGCGTGCTCGAGGGGTGATGGAAACGCACGAAGCTACTCGACGGCGCTGCCGGTCTATCAGGTTCCAGAACTCCTCTTCGTCGTATTATGTGACCGCGAAACGCCCCTTACCCGTTCCCAGTTGATGCGCGAAGTTGTTGATCTTCCGGTTGATAGTGACCGGATCGAAACTGGGTATGCTGGGAACTCCGTAGATCCCCAGGTCCGCGACCGCTATCGCTCCGTCGATGCCCTCCTGCTCGACGACATTCAGTTCATCGCCGCGCCGCGGCATCATGAAGATTGACGACATCGTCGGAGGCGGCTTTGAGCATGATCCGATCGACCAGGCGCTGGCCGTCGGCCGAGACGGGGAGTGGCTCGGTCGATGCGACCACTTCGGTCTGCCTTGCGACTCGACGACTTCTTCCTGTCCGCATGGATTCGTCCCTCATTCGCTGCGCTCAGGCTTCCTTCTGGCCCACGATGATGCGATAGCTCCACAGGCCGGATCGTCTCGCCTGATCCTGGATTCTCGCGGCCCGGACGTTCTGGAACCTCTTCGGTGTGCTTCTTCGCCATAGTCGGCGGACGGCCTTGATGGCCAGTCCGAAATAGGACAGGTAATACATGCGCCGGGCGGAAGGAGCGATTGCGCGAGTCTCGTCGCGCTGTGAGATATTTCTGAAGCCGACGCGTTGCATGGCATCGAGAAAGCTCTCCACCGTGATCAGTGGGGCCATGGACCATGCCTCTTCCCAGAACCTCAAAAAAGCCTCTTCTCGCTCCGTGAGCATTCGGTCGCCACGGAAGTAGCTCGTCACGGCGATGCGGCCTCCGGGACGCAGAACGCGATACGCTTCGCGTAGAAGTTGCTCCGGCACCTGCGCATGGCAGGCGCTCTCGATATAGAGAATGGCGCTGACGGAGGAATCGGCAAGCCCCAGGTTCAGGAAGCTTGTGCAGATCAGGTCGACTTGGTCGACGGCATCATGCCGGCGGACGTTGTCTGCGGCAATTCGCAGCTGGCGGTCGACGATATTGACTCCTACGACGCTGCAGCCGTAGTTCTTGGCCAGAAAGATCGCAGTCCCGCCCACTCCGCAGCCGGCGTCGAGCACCCGGTCGGACGAGGAGACCGCCAACCGATCAGCCAGTTCCTGATTCATCCTGGCCACGGCTTGCGAATGGTTGCGCACTCCGCCGATCCAGAACCCGTAGTGCAGAGCCATGTCGGTGTCCATGTTCCACATGGATCGGAAGTGCTCTTCGGTCTGCAGGTAGTAGTCAACGATTCGCCGCTCGTGTGACGCGCCGGTCGACGCTGCGACGCCTTTTTCGGGGTGGACCGTTCGTGGCCAGGTGCTCACTCACCACTCCAGCACCGCGGCGACCCGGTCGCCGAGTCCGATGAGCACCAGGATGTTGAAGATCAGGTAGGTGCGGATGTATCCCATGTGCAGACTGGCCCCGGCCGACTTGTCGAAGCGCTCGGTAAGGGAACCTGTGAGACTGAAAACCCTCCAAAGCCAGAAAAGCAGGACGCCGGATTGAGCAATGCGAAGCCATGGTTCCTGATCCAGATAACGCCAGACCAACGCGAAAAGCATAACCGTGGCAACGAGGCAGAACCAGCGCGAGTATCGGCCGGCGCGAGTGAGAGGTCTGCTCATGTCAACCTCGGACTTAGGCCAATACATAAAGTTCTGCGTCATGACGGCTGGACCGACGCGACCAGATTAAGGACGTTACGAGAATATGGAAGTATAGCATGCGCGTCGCGTCGACCGCGGCAGTGCAGGGAAACGGCTCGCCCGACACGCGGACTAGCGGGGATCCGGACGCCAGTAGTCTTTTTCGCGCAGCCGACGGCGGATGCGGAGAAGACTCCAGATGACGTAAAGGCTGAACGCGAGGATCACAGCCCAGGTCATAAACCCTTGCCAGCTCAAGCTCTGAATGGCCAGTGCTTCTCTTTCTGCACCAGGCCCGCGTGGTCGAACTCACGCCGTACCTCGCCGGCCGACCGTTGGGAGATGACCTGAACCCGTACGCGAATCACCGATGACGCTGAGCTTTATCGCATTCTCCAGGACCGCCACAGGAAACGAAAGGCCGCCATCGACTCCGCCTACGCGAAACAGGGCTTAGCCAATGTGACAAAGTAGAATTAGATCAAATACCGCTCTTGGACGATGCGCTGGTGGTGCAGCTCGTGTCCGGCGATGTGAAACGCGAGGCCGCGCACCGAGGCCTCGTACCCATTCACGATGCCGCGGCGCAGCCACTCCTCCGGCGTGAGCGACTCGAACAATGCGATCGTCGCCTCGCGCACGATCGCGTACTCGCGCAGCAGACTCGCGAACGTGCGCGCCTCGAAGTTCGTCGCCGCGACGTAGTCCTTCTCCTCGAAGCCCGGCAGCGGACGCGCGTCGGCGCGCGAGACGCACAGCGCGCGGTACGCGAAGATGCGCTCATCGTCGATGAGGTGCCCGAGAACCTCCTTCAGCGTCCACTTCCCGGGCGCGTATGTGATCCGCTCCTCAGGCAGCGCGCCGAACAACGCGAGCGTCTCGCGCGCGGTATCGCGCAACGCGGCGATCGCGTCATCTCCCTGCACGTACGCGATGTCTTCGGTGGCGTAGGGGGCGTATTCACCCGGTTCCGGACGTCCGGTCATGAGCTCACCGGTACGCCGACGCTCGCGAAGACGCGCAGGATCGCGTCCGCGCTGCGCGCCGCGTCTTCCTCCGTCGTCGCCCAGTTCGACACGGAGATGCGCATCGCCGCCTTCTCCTGCCACGTCGTGCCGCCGAGCCAGCACGTGCCTTCCTGCTGCACGCCGGTCACCACGCGTCGCGTCACCTCGTCGTCTCCGCCGAAGCGCACCAGCACCTGATTCGACACGACTTCATTCAGCACTTCGACGCCCGGCGCGCGGCGAAGCGCATCCGCCATCTGACGCGCCAGCGCGCAACAGCGGTCGACGAGGTCTTCGACTCCCGTGCGACCGAGCGCGCGCAGGGTGGCGTACACGGCAATGCCGCGTCCGCGGCGCGAGAACTCCGGCACCCAGTCCACCGAGTCGCGCTCCACGCCCTGCGTCTGAACGAGATACGCCGCCGTCGTCGTCATCGCCGCGCGATGATCCTCGGCGTGACGCACGATCGCGACTCCGGAGTCGTACGGAACGTTGAGCCACTTGTGCGCGTCCGTCGCCCACGAGTCCGCGAGCTCGATGCCGGCCGCGTGATGCCGCAGCTCGCGACTCGCGCGCACCCAGAGCCCGAACGCGCTGTCGACGTGCAGCCACGCGCCATGTTCGTGCGCGATCTCAGCGATCTCGCGCAGCGGATCGAACGCGCCCGTGTTCACGTTGCCGGCCTGCGCGCAGATGATCGTCGGGCCGCTGAGATTGTCGAGCAGACGGCGCAGGCGATCCGGACGCATCCTCCCCTGGCCGTCCGTCTCGACGCGCAGGAGCGCGCGCGTGCCGAAGCCGAGGTAGCGCATCGCGACGTCGACCGTCACGTGCGACTCCGCGCTGGTTACGAGATTGATGCGCGGCGCGCCGGCCAGTCCGTCCGCCTCGACGTCCCATCCCACGCGGCGCAGCACGCCGTGGCGCGCGGCCGCGAGGCAGGTGAAGTTCGCCATCTGGCATCCGGTCACGAATCCGAGGCCGGATTCGCGCGGAAGATCGAAGAGATCGAGCAGCCACTCGCGCGCGACGTCTTCGATCACCGAGACGATCGGCGACGTCGCGTAGATGCCGGGGTTCTGGTCCCACGTGCTCGTCAACCAGTCCGCCGCGAGAGCGACCGGGTAGCTTCCGCCAATCACGAAGCCGAAGTAGCGCGGCCCCGCGCAGGCGATCGCACCGCGCTCACCCTGCGCGGCAAGCAAGTCGATGACCGCGGCGGGATCGTCGCCGCGCTCGCCGAGCGGCGCGCGGAGTGCGGACAGCAGCTCGTCGCGCGTGGCGCGGGCGCCGACGTGGCGCTCCGGCAGCGAGCGGAGGTACTCGGCGGCATGGTGGTGTACGCGGTCCAGGAGGGATTCGTCGACCAGTTCGAGACGGCTCATGGGCGGCAACATAGTGATACACTCCGTTTGCGTCAAGTATGACGCTTCGCTTATGACAATTTGGTCACCACGACTTCCGGAGAATGACGCTCCGATCTACGGGCGCATCGCCGATGCGCTCGAACGCGACGTCCGCTCGGGCATGCTCATCCCCGGCAGCCAGCTTCCCACCCATCGCGAGCTCGCGCGCGTGCTCGGGATCACGTCCGTCACCGTCACGCGAGCTTACTCCGAGGCCGCGCGGCGCGGGCTCGTGGAGTCGTCGACGGGGCGCGGGACGTTCGTCCGCACGGTGCGCCGCGACGCCGCCGTGAGCGAGGAGATCGATCTCTCCACGAACACCGTCAGCGTGCCGCTTCCCGCACCGTCGCCGGCGATGCTGCAGCGCGCGGGATCGATGCTCGTGAACGGAACGTACGCCGTCGGCTCGGGGACGGAGCGACATCGCGCCGCGGGCGCCGCCTGGATTGGAAGAAGAACGGATCCGTCGCGCGTCGTCGTGACCGCCGGAACGCAGCACGCGCTCTTCCTCGCGCTCGCCGCAACGACGAAGCCGGGCGACACGATCTTCACCGAGGCGCTCACGTATCACGGCGTGAAAGCCGTTGCGGCGCTGCTGCATCTCAAGCTCAAGCCGCTGCCGCTCGACCGCTACGGCCTCGTGCCGGACGCGCTCGAGCGCGCCGCACGTGCGCGTTCCGGGAAGGTCCTCTATACGATTCCGTCGCTGCACAATCCCACCACGATCGTGATGCCGGAGAAGCGCCGCCGCGAGATCGCCGCAGTAGCCGAGCGCCACGGCGTCACGATCATCGAAGACGACGTGTCCGGGTTCCTGCTCGACAAAACACCGCCACCGATCTCCGCGTTCGCCCCCGACCGCACGATCTTCATCTCCGGCCTCGGCAAAGCCATCAGCGCCGCCATGCGCGTCGGCTATCTCGTCGCGCCCGACGCGCTCCTGCAGCGCGTGCAGAGCGCTCTGAACGCGACGGTGCTCTTCTCCTCGCCCGTGGTCGCGGAGCTGGCGACGACGTGGATCGAGGACGGCACCGCGGCGCGCGTCGCCGAACTGAAACGCGCCGAGGTCGCGCTGCGGCAGCGGATCGCGAGGCGCATCCTGGAGCGCGACGGAGGCGATCCGCGCGCGATGCATTTCTGGATGGAGTTGCCGAAGCGCTGGACCGCGGACGCGTTCGTCGACGAGGCGCGGCGCCGCCGGGTGCGCATCGCCAGCGCATCGACGTTCGCCGTCACATCGGAAGTGCCGCGCGCGGTGCGCATCAGTCTCGGCACGCCGTCGGGCATCGGCGAGCTCGAGACCGCACTGCACGTCATCGCCGGCATCGGCGAGGAGCGCCTTCAGGAACCGGTCGTCTGATGATCGCTTGGCGGCGTTCCAGTTTATCCCGCGCGCAGACGCGGGATCTCTCCGTGCACCGGCAGCGCCCGAGCCACAGGTGTCGCAGGTGCACCCGGAGATCCCGCGTCTACGCGCGGGATAAACTGAGCTCAATGATCGAGATCAGCACCGACCGCGCGCGGATGGACGTCGCGGCGATCCACCGCTATCTCAGTGAGGAGTCGTACTGGGCGAAGGGGATTCCGCGCGACGTCGTGGAGCGCGCGATCGCGCATTCATTGTGCGTCGGCGCGTTCGATGGCGACGTGCAAGTTGGTTTCACACGCGTGATCACGGACTACGCGACGTTCGCGTATCTCGCGGATGTCTTCGTGATGCCTTCGCATCGCGGCCAAGGGATCTCGAAGCAGATCATGAGCGCGGTGATCAGTCATCCCGATTTGCAAGGACTACGGCGATGGCATCTCGTGACGCGCGACGCGCACGGGCTGTACTCGCAGTTCGGTTTCGCGCCGCTCGATGCGCCGGAGCGGCACATGGGGATGATGGTGAAGAGCGCCTACCGATAGGACGAATACGACTCATAGGACGAATAGGTCCTATTCGTCCTATGAGTCCTATCTGTCCTATCCTCCGCTCAATGCCGGCAGGATGTAGATCTCCGCCCCATCCTCCACGGGCGCGCCGAGGCCTCCGAGGTCGCGGATGCTCTCGCCGTCGACGAAGATGTTGATGTGCTGGCGCACTTCGCCGAGCTCGGTGAGCACGCGGTCGCGTACGCCCGGCGTCTCGCGCCACAACAGCGTCAGCGCCTCCGAGACCGATTGCGCGTTTCCGCTCACGCGCACCTCTCCCCGATTTCCGGCGAGCTCGCGCAGAGGCCCGGGAATCACGAAGGTCAGCGCCATCACGAGCCCTTTCGAGAGCGCCGCAGCGACACGTTCGCCGCCTGGACCGAAACGACCGCGGGAAGGCCGTCGAGCAGTTCGGCCCAGCTCTGCCCGCCGTCGGCGGAGCCGAAGAGCTTTCCGCTCCTCGTGCCGAAGTAAACGCCGTCGAGCGCATCGACGGCCATCGCATCGCGCAGCACGGTCTCGTACGCGCCCTTCTGCGGCAGCCCCTTCGCCATCGGCTCCCAGCTCTTCCCTGCATCGCGCGTCCGGTACACGCGCAACTTCCCTTCCGGCGTGCAACGAAACTCGTCCGACTCCAGCGGTACGATCCACGCGCTATCCGGATCCTCGGGATGAATGACCATGCCGAAGCCGAAATCGGACGGCACGCCGTTGGCGACGTCCGTCCAGCTCTCGCCACGGTCGTCGCTGCGATAGAGGCCCCAATGGTTCTGCAGGAACATCCGCTCCGGCTTCGACCCGGCCTGCACGACTTTGTGCACGCACTGCCCGAACTCCGGATCCTTGTCGGGCAGGAAGTCCGCGCGCACGCCTTTGTTCGACGGTCTCCACGTGGAGCCGCCGTCTTCCGTCGCGTACATGCCCGCGGTCGACACGGCGATGCGGATGCGTCGCGAGTCGACGGGATCGAGCAGGATCGTGTGCAGACAGAGTCCGCCGCCGCCCGGCTGCCACTTCGGGCGCTGCGGATGGTCCCAGAGCCCCTCGGTCAACCGCCACGTGTCGCCGGCATCGCGCGAAACGAACAGCGCCGCGGGCTCGACGCCGCAGTAGAGCGCGTCCTGCTCGTTCTCGCGGCCGGGCTCGATCTTCCAGATGTTCTTCAGCGCGGCACCCGCGCTCTCGGGGAACTTCACGTTCGCTTCCTCGAGATTCGTCCAGCTCTGTCCGAAGTCGTCGCTCGAGCGGAGCACCGCGCCCCAATGCATGCTCTGCGGACCCGCCCAGATGCGGTGCCTTCCATTGCGCCCGTCGTACGCCATCGCGTAAACGGCGCTGCCGGGAAAGTACGGACCTCCGACGTCCCATTTCTTTCGCGCCTTGTTCGCACGAAGAATGAACGCGCCTTTCATGGTGCCGACGAGCAGGAGGACGTCGCCATTGCGCGGAGTGACGTGACGAATGTCAGGCATTGGTAGATCCTGTTAATCCTTTCGCAAAAATGCAATCGGAGGCACAAGACCCCCTTTCAAACCGTGCATGCGGATTTCCCGCACACGGCTTACCGGTGAACAGTCGGGCTTCAGCATTGCGCAACCTCCGGATAGA
>DASYGV010000183.1:0-18233 GCA_035999335.1 Thermoanaerobaculia bacterium
CTCTTCGATCGTCTCCGGGCGATTCATTTCCGATCGCGTGGAACCGCTCGATCGCCCGGTGCAGTAGACGGTCGCTCCGGCGGCACCGAGTTCCACGGCAATCCCGCGTCCCGCTCCGCGTGTTGCTCCGGCGACCAGCGCGACTCTGCCTGCGAGTGATTTCGTCATGCGGCGCACTCTAAAACATCTCGGGAAGGTATCCTCGCGCGCATGCTTCGCTGGCTCCTCTGGATCGTTCTGTTGACGCTCGTCTTCACCTCGTGCCGATCCTCCGCGGTGCGCGACTTCACGCTCGACTACGACACTCCCGTCGATCCGGCGCTGCAGCGCGCCGTCGAGGCGCTCGACGCGCGGTTGCGCGAGCAATACGGCATGACGACGGAGCAGACGGCGGTCGGAGTGCTCGATCTGCAACGCTCGCGCGTGGCGATGCTGCATCCGGATCGGATCGAATATGCGGCGAGCGTGCCGAAGGTCGGGATTCTGCTCGCGTACTTTCAGTTGCATCCCGAGGCGTCGACACGGCTCGATGCGACGACGCGGCACGAGCTCGGGCTGATGGCGAAGGCGTCGAGCAACGAGATGGCCGCAAAGTACTCGCGAGCGATGGGGCTGCGAAAGATCCAGAAGGTGCTCGACTCGTACGGCTTCTACGACGCGTCGCGCGGCGGCGGCATATGGGTCGGCAAGCACTACGGACCCAACAGCGAGCGGATCGGCGATCCGGTCGCGGATCATTCGCACGCCGCGACCGTGCGTCAGCTCCTTCGCTTCTGGCTGCTGCTCGAGCAGAAGAAACTGGTCTCGCCCGCGGCGTCGACCACGATGCGCGAGATCTTCGAGTCGCCGGACATCCCGCACGACGACAACAAGTTTGTGAAGGCGCTCGCCGGCCGCGACGTGGAGATCATCCGAAAGTGGGGATCGTGGCAGGAATGGCTGCACGACTCAGCGGTGATCACGGGACCGGGACGGCGCTACATCCTCGTCGGCCTCACGCACCATCCGCGCGGAGATGCGTATCTGGTTGAGCTCGCGAGGAGCGTCGACGACCTGATGGCGGCTCAGTCCTCTTCGTCCTCTTCGAAGTCTTCGTCGTAGAGATCGTCGTCCTCGTCGTCCGGGAGGTGGTTCAGCATCAACTCGTCGAGCGCGGCCTGCGCGGTCTCCGCGATCTCCCGATCGCGCGACGCGGCCAGCGTGTCGAGGATGTCTTCGCAGTCGGGATCGACGTTCGGCAGCGCTTCGATCGAGACGAGACGGAGATCGTGCTCGGTGTCCCCGGACGTCGCGAGGTCGCGAATGCGCTTCGCCGCCGAGGAGACTTCCATGGAACTGGCCGCGCGGATGGCTTCGTATAGGAGCTGATCGTCGGCGGATTCGACCGTCGCCGCGATCTCCTTGTCGAAGCCGGCGACATAGCCCATCCCGAAGACGGCGGTGAGCTTCCACAGCGGATCGTCCCCCGCGAAGTGCCTGCGGATCTCGAAGCTCTGCCACGGTTGCGGGTCGCGGACGAGGACTTCGAACGCGCGCCGGCGGATGAGCTTCGGCTGCTGTTCGTCGGTGTAGAGCGCGCGGATCTCGCGGATGATGGAGTCGAACGTCTCGCGCGAGATGCCGGGACCGAGATCGGGATCGAATGCGAATCCCGAGTCTTCGTCGTCGAAGTCCATCCCCGCTTCTTCGATGATCGGTCCGAGGCCGACGATCGCGTCGGAGCGGATGTCTTCGGCGGCATCGCTGGACGCGACGTCGAGGAACGCGCGCGCGATGTCATCGTCCATCAGCATGGTCAGCTCTTCACGAGCCTCGGCACGCACGTCTTCGTCGGGATCGGTGAGCTGGAGGAGCAGACGGCTGTTGTCCACGGGAGAATCGTCTCTCAAATCGGCGGCGAGGGAAAGGCGGCATCCGCTTACTTCGCCGCCGCCAGGCATGCGCCGGAGGCGCTGCAGAGGGTAGCCGGTGGCGAGCGCAAATGCGCCGCCACCGGTGAGGACGTCGCGCACAACATCCGCCCCGGAGGGGTGGCAGAGAAACGTCTATCGCCCCTGCCGGGGCGGATCTCTCACGGCCCCCGTTCCCGGTGGCGGCGCGTTGCGCTCGCCACCGGCTACCCTCTGGAGCGCCTCCGGCGCATGTCCACTACGGTTTGGCCGAGGAAGCGCGCGTAACGCGCGGCGGCCTGGTCGACCGCGCGGGCGTCGCGAACGGTCAGCTCGCGGAATGGCGAGATCGCGATCTCGACGGACTTTCCGCGCAGCACGCGCCTCCAGGTGCCGGCGACGATGCCGTTCACGATCACGACGGCGTTGAGGATGCCGCCGCCCGCGTTCAAGCGCTTCGCGAACGCCGGATCGAGGATCGCCGAACGGTCTTTGTAGGCGACGGTGTATTCGTCGAAGGGCGGGAGAAGGTGTGCGGTGGTACGCGTCATACCGCGAGTCGCGGAAGGCGCCGCGCCCGCGAGCGTGATCGCCTCATTCGCCTCCTTCTTCGTCAGGCCCGTCCACCACATGAAGTCTTCCGCGGTCGCGGGTCCGTGTCCGGCGAAGTAGCGGCGCGCGAGCTCGGCGAGGGCTTCGTCGCGCGGCTTCGGCTTCCAGGCGGGCAGCCATTCGTCGAGCAGCACGAACGTCGGCTGCTTTCCGCGGCGCGCACCGAAGCAGATCATTCGCTCGCTCGCGAGCGCGTAGAGGACGTGCAGTCCGCGGCTCGCGCTCGTTCGAATGCGCGCGTTCTCGAGAATCGCGTAGAGCTCCGGGCGCGTCAAAGCGTTGCCACCTAGCAACGCGCGCTCGACGAGCGTGCGGCAGCGACGCAACACGCGCGCGTCGAGCTCGAAGTCGCGTTCCAGTCGCATGCGATGGCGCGCGAGCACGCGCGGCGCGAGGAGCTCGAGCATCCAGCGCACATCCTCGGCGGCAACGAAGTGCAACGTGCCGCGCATCGGCCAGCAGCGGACGAGGCTCCGTTCCGCGAGCGCTTTCTCGATGTCGCTCTCGACCGCATCGCGCATCCGCATGCCGACGGCCCACAGAGCGCCGAGGTAGTCCTGCGCTTGCACGGCACCGAAGTGGGAGACGACGTCGTGCGGCGTGGCGAGGGCGTTGCCGGCGAGGAGCTGGGAGTGAAGACGGAGCCGCGGGATCGAGTCCACCTAACGCGTGAGCTCCCGGAGCGCTTCCTTCCCGAGCCAGCGCGCCGAAGGCTCGGCGGAGACGACCAGGCGACGGGACAACTTCACCGCCGCTGCCTTCAGTTTCGCGTTGCGCCTGCCGACGCTGCGCAGCGCCCAGCTCACACCTTTCTTCACGAAGTTGCGATCATCGGTTGCGGCGCGCTCGATGAAAGAAAGGCTCTCGAGAAAGCGCTCGTCGCCGGCGGTCTTGTCGTGCAGCGCGAGACTGGCGAGCAGCGCGAAGGACGCGCGCTTCACGAACTCGGCGCGCTTGTCATGCCACTGAGCCACTTTCGTCCAGGCGTGCGGCGTGCGGTCGAAGAGCTTGAAGCAAAGGGTGTCGACGATCCCCCAGTTGTCGAAGTCGCGGCACCAGCGGTCCATCTGCGTGGACGTGACGCGCTCCGGCTCGTCGACGAACGCCGTGAGCATCCGCGCCTCGTACCAGCCGGTGTCCCATAGCTTCGCGGCCAGCTCGTGACTGCGTCCAAGGCGTTTGGCCAGCTTCTGGATGTTGGCCATCGAGACGCCGAAGGCCTTGGGCGCGGCGATGCCGAACCGCGCGAGGTTGTCGAAGTCCTTCTTCGTAGCCATCCGCTCGAGCGACGAAAGCGCGTCCTGAACCTGCGTTGCGGTCATACGCACCATGATAGACGGCTCGTGGGAATCGGAAGGCGTCGCATGAGGCGGTAGAAGAAGCGAATATCGCGAGCCTGATCCTTACCTGCGGTATAGTTCGTAAGGAGGCTCGCCATGCCAACGTCGACCATCACCAGCAAAGGCCAGACAACCGTCCCGAAAGAAGTCCGCGATGCGCTCGACCTCGGGCCCGGAGACAAACTCACCTGGGAAATCAGCGGCGGCCACGTGGCCATTACGACCGAACGGCCGGCGCTCTACCGCTGGAAAGGCGTGATCAAGCACGGCCCCGCCGATGCGGTGCAGGCCGTTGCCGAAGCGCGGAAGACCAGAGGACGCATCTGAGATGCGGAGCGTGATCGTCGATGCAAACGTTCTCGTCTCCTTCTTCGTCGATCGCCACGCAAAGCAACGCGACGCCGCGGACGCCCTGCTGCAACAGGCAGAAGCAGGCGAGATCGCCGCGATCGTTCCGCAGTTCGTCATCTTCGAAGTCACATATGTCCTGCACAGCCAATACGGATTCGCCGGCGAGCGGCTGGCGACGCTGATTCGCGACCTCATCGCCTTTCCGGGCGTGCAGCTCATCGACGACTGCCCATGGAAACGTGTCATGGAAGTGTGGCCGAACCTGCTCTCGGCACTCGCAGATGCCGCCATCGCTGCCGTCGCCCTGAACAACCGCTACGACGCCATTGCAACCTTCGACCAGAAGCTCGCGAAGCGCATGAAAGACTACGGAGTCCCCGCGTATTGGTAGGCAGTCGGCCCGTTCGGCGAGACGCCGTTGCCACTCGGTGAAAAAACGGCGATCCTGATCGTCCGATGAAACGCATCCCGTCGCTCGACATCGTGCGCGGCGCGGTGATGGTCCTGATGGCCATCGATCACGTGCGCGTCTACGCCGGCGTGCCGGCCGGCTCACCCGATCCGGCGATCTTCTTCACGCGCTGGGTCACGCACTTCTGCGCGCCGATCTTCATCTTTCTCGCGGGGACGGCGGCGTATCTGTACGGACAGAAGGTGCAGTCGCGCGTCGCGCTCGCGAAGTTCCTGCTCGTGCGCGGACTGTGGCTCGTGCTGCTCGAGCTCACGATTCTGCGCTTCGGGTGGACGTTCAACTTCGATTACGCGAACTTCACCTTCGCCGGCGTGATCTGGGTGATCGGCTGGTCGATGGTCGTGCTCGCGGGACTGGTGCTTCTTCCGACCGCGATCGTCGCGGCGATAGGCGTCGGGATCATGGTCGCGCACAACGCGTTCGCGCCGCTCGTGAGCGAGTCGCCGTCGTGGCTCGTGAGAATCCTCTATGCCGGCTGGAGCTTTCCGGCCGGACCGTTCAACGTGGTCGTGCTCTACACGCTGATCCCGTGGATCGGCGTGATGGCGGCGGGCTACGCGTTCGGAAAGGTTGTGCGCAATCGGCGCGTGTGCCTCACGCTCGGGATCGCGTGCATCGCGCTGTTCGTCGTGCTGCGCGCGACCGCGGTCTACGGCGATCCGCGTCCATGGGACGGCGGCGCATTGCGGTTTCTGAATCCTGCAAAGTACCCCGCATCGCTCCTCTTTCTGTTGATGACCCTCGGACCGATGTTCCTCGTCCTGCCGTTCCTCGAGAACGCGCGC
Organism: Thermoanaerobaculia bacterium; assembly: GCA_035999335.1. Lineage (GTDB taxonomy): Bacteria > Acidobacteriota > Thermoanaerobaculia > Gp7-AA8 > Gp7-AA8 > QHVT01. The sequence continues at coordinate 5,450 of DASYGV010000183.1, forward strand.
GGACGCGTGGCGCGGTGGCTGGAGGTGTTCGGAAAGGTGCCATTCTTCTATTACGTGCTGCACATTCCGCTGATCCATCTCATCGCCGTGCTGATCTCGCTCGTGCGCACGCCGGAGAGCACGCGATGGCTGTTCGCGAATCATCCGATGCTGCCACCGGACGTGCCGCCGGGATATCAGTGGAGTCTCGCGCTGCTGTATCTCGTAACCGCGCTGGTCGTGATCGCGCTCTACTTCCCCTGCCGCTGGTACGCGCGGCTGAAGGCGGAGCGGCCGCGGGCGTGGATGAAGTTTCTGTGAGACGATCCGCGCCATATGCCATTTACAGCATTCGAACTTCACCCCGATCTCGTGCGCGGCGTCAAAGAGCTCGGGTTCAAACGACCGACGCCGATTCAGAACGACGCCATCCCGCCGGCGATGTCCGGGAAGGACGTTCTGGCGGCCGCGATGACCGGCAGCGGGAAGACCGCGGCGTTTTTGCTCCCCATCCTCCACCGGCTGATGGGAAAGAAACGCGGCACGACGCGCGCGTTGATCCTGACGCCGACGCGCGAGCTGGCCGCGCAGATCGACGAGCATCTGCGCGACCTGGCCGTGCACACGCCGCTCTCCGGCGCAGCGATTTACGGCGGCGTCGGCATGGGCCCGCAGGAACATGCCTTCCGCAGCGGAGTGGACGTGCTCGTGGCGACGCCGGGACGTCTGCTCGATCATTTTCAATATCCCTACGCGAAACTCGCCGGGCTGGAGATCCTGGTGCTCGATGAAGCGGACCGGATGCTGGACATGGGCTTCCTCCCCGACATCCGCCGCGTGCTGAAACATCTTCCGGTGAAAAGGCAGACGCTCTTCTTCTCGGCCACGCTGCCGCAGCCGATCGTGCAGCTCTCGAAGGAGATGCTGAAGAACCCGGCGATGATCTCGATCGAGCGGAAGTCGATGCCGGCGTCCGGGATCGCGCAGTCGGTCTTTCCGGTTGCGCAGGACCTCAAGTTGTCGCTGCTGGAGGCGCTGCTCGAGCGCGGCGAGATCAAGAGCGCCATCGTCTTCACGCGCACCAAGCACCGCGCGAACCGCGTCTACGAGCAGCTGGAGCGGCGGAAGGTGAACGTGACCCGCATTCACGGCAACCGCAGCCAGATGCAGCGCACGGACGCGCTGGCCGGATTCAAGTCGGGGAAGTATCGGATCCTCGTGGCGACGGACATCGCCGCGCGCGGCATCGACGTCGAGGCGCTCTCGCACGTGGTGAACTTCGACGTGCCGAACATCCCGGAGGATTACATCCACCGCGTCGGCCGCACGGCGCGCGCGGAGCTAACCGGCGACGCGATCACGTTCGTCGCGCCGGACGAGGAGAACGATCTGCGCGCGATCGAGCGCGCGATCGGGAAGCGTCTGCCGCGCGTGACCGTGCCCGACTTCGATTACACGCGCAGGCCGGCGGAGAAGCTGGAGATCCCGATCCAGGAGCGGATCGCGGCGATCCGCGCGCGGAAGAAAGAGGATCGCGCGCGCGCGGAGGCGAAGGCGCAGCGGAAGGCGGGAGTGAGTGCGGCGCCGGCGCGTGCGAGGAGTTCCGCGCCCGCCCGTCCTACGTCGCCGGCGTCGACGCCTTCGGCGGCGCGGCGACGGCGACGGCGTCCGTAGCTCGCTGTCATCCTGAGCCGCGTAGACGGCGAAGGACCCTGATTCGTGCGCTCCTCGTGCACCGGAGGGGGTCCTTCGCCGTCTGCGCGGCTTCAGGAAGACAGGGGATTCTAGACGCTCTGTGCCCGGATCGACTCGGTCGACCAATAGGCAATCGATTTGTCTCGGAGCTCAGCGCCGAGCGCGCGATAAAACCTTTGCGCCGACCGATTCTCCGTCTCGACATGCCATCGGACATCGACGCCGCGTTCTAGCGCCAGAGCTCCGACGTCTCTCATGAGGCGTGAGCCGATCCCTGAGCCGCGTACTTCGTCGCTTACATAGAGATCATCGAGGAACAGGTAGTCGCGACCGAGCCACGGTGAGAGCTGAAGCATGCACGTGGCGTAGCCGACGATCCGGCCTCCGGTCTCCGCCACGATCAGCTCGATGCGGCGAGGCATCCCAAAGCAAAATTGATTCAACGCTTCGCTCGTCAGCTCGAAAAACTGGCCGAGGCCTTCATGCTCTGCCAACTGCCGCATGAGATTCAGCACAGCATCGACATCTCGGGGCTCACCGCTGCGAATGCGCACTCCCACATCACCCTCCAACTCGATGATCACCGTTTCCGCGCGAGCAGGAGACGCTCCGCGAGATCCGTCACGACCCAATCCTCCGCGATCAGCCCCTCGCGAAACCGGCTCGCGAACATGTCGCGCCAAACGATCCGGCGACCCGTCGCCGGAAAGCCCGCGTAGTCGCCCCGTTGCACTCCACGGAGAGTCCTCTGCCAGGCAACGCGGTCCTTCCCCTTCAAGAAAATTTCGATCTCGACCTGGAGACTGGGGAACGCATGCCGGAGCATGCGGAGGTATCGCCGGATCCCGCCGTGTCCGCCCGGCAGGTCTTTGCTCGTAACATGGGCGACGTAGTCCGGTGTAAAGAACTCCCCGACCGCATCCATGTTGCCTTCGACGATGAGGGTCGTGTTCGCCGCGTGGATCGTCGATACGAGTGAACGGGCCATGGGACGACTCCTTCTGTTTTCGTCGCTTATTTCGGCTTGGCCATCTCGGCGTCGGCGGCGGCCGCTTCCGCTTCGGTGAGCAGGCGGACGATTGCGAACTGCGGGCTGCGCGCAATCAGGACCGCAGCCCCTGGCTCTTTGCCTGCCAACGCCGCCTTGAAGTCGTCCGTCAGATCGGCGAACGCGATCCTGCCGACATATCCACCCTGTTGTGCCGACGGATGCGCGGAGTACCTTCGCGCCAGGTCGGAGAAATTCTCACCTTCCTGCGCACGCCTCAAAACCTCATAGGCGGTCTTGCTGTCCGCCACGACGATGAGCCGGAACGGCACGGTGCGATCCGACTCTCCGCCCGCCGCCAGATCCGCCGCCGTCAGGAACGGCCGCTTGACCACGGCCTTCGCGATCACCAGCGCCGTCGAGTCGAACGATTTTTGCGACGGTCCGTCGAGCTCGAATTCCATTGCGAATTTTTCGTCGTCGAAGTCGAACGCGACGTCGAAGGACTGCGTCCCCGTCACGCGCTCGGCGGCTTCATTTCTGTAGATCCATCGTTCGACGTTGATCGGCCGATTGAACTGCGACATGCTCTCCGGCCCCCCACGCGGCAGGGCAATGTCGGTCACGATCTGGGTCGGCTTGCCGAGGAGCGTGTGCGCGAGTCCGCGATCAGTCTGCGAGCCCGGCGTCTTGCCCTGGCCGAAATGCTTGTCCGCTTCTGCGATTCGTGTCTCGAACTGCTGCCGCAGCTCGTTGACCGGCGTATTCGGAGTCGGATCCCGGCGGGCCCAGAAGAGCTCGATGAAGGCTTTCGCCGCGTCATCCGTCCTCAGAGACGACCAGTCCGTCTTCTCCTGCTTCATCATGAGGGATCCGACGGCGCTGTGATCCCAGTTCCGGTACTGGGGCGAGACCTGAGCAAAGACGTTCGCCGCCAGGACCGCGGCGCAGATGGTGAGAAATTGAGTTGTGCAATTCATGGACACGTTCTCCGTTGAATTCTACAGGGCGTCCCGACAGGCTTCGAGCACCGGAACGAGAAAACGCCGCAGCGTCGCGCCGACGCGCACGAATTCCGGATTTGCCTCGAGACCCGTCTTCCGCAGAAAAGCCTGCCACTGCTTCTGCTTCGCGGCGTCTTCGAAGAACGCGCGCGACAGACCGACCGGATCGAGAGGAATCGCGGTCTTTCTTCTCCGGAACGTTCGCGTCACCGCCTTGGCGAGAAGCGCACGGTCGAAGGTTCGATGTTTCGCGAGAACCGAGAGGTCGTAGAAGTCCTTCATGCGGCTGTTCGCGATTCCGAGCTTCACGATCGCGTGCAGTTTCTCGGCGACGATGGTTTCCGGCGGATAGACCTTCAAGGACGGGCGCGCGAGATCGGAGAAGATCGTCGGAAGCGTCTGCATCGTCGCGGGAGGAGTGACGATGTCTCCGAGTCCGATGTCGATCTGCATCGGAATGCGTGCACCTGCAAGCGTGGCGTTGAAGCGGACGCGCACGCCGCGATACTCCTCCGCGATTCGAATCTCCTCGGCGGCCACGCTGCCGGCGATGAAGTCGATACCATCGTCTTCGACCTGCACACGGCAGATGTCGCGGATCAGTTCTTCCGCGTTCGGTCGTGTGAAATCGCCGATGCCGAGGAAGTCGAGATCGCGTGTGGGGCGGTGACCGGAGGGCAGCCACAGCGCGAAGACAGTCGCGCCTTTGAGAATGAGGCGGCCACGATGTGGAGAGCGGCCAAGTCGCGCGAGAAAGCGCTCGCGCGCGTAGAGCGAAAGGACGTATTGAAACGACTCGTTCCGCTCCTTGGAGACGTTGAGGAGTCTCTGCCGCCCCGACGCCGCGACGTTCTTCGGCCGCGTCTTCATTCCAGCGTTTCCAGGTAAGGGCGCATCGCGCTGGTCACGCGGCAGATCTGCGCGAAGTGCCAGAGCTCGTCCATCGTGAACCGTTTCTGCCGCCATCCGTCGCGCAGCGCCGAAACTGCGACATCGACGCCGACCTTGCTGCGGAACTTGAAGCAGTCCGCAACGGTCTTTGCGGCCGAATACACGCGCAGCGGCACGCCGTGAATGTCGTGGACTTCGACACCTGCCTCGAGCGGCCCGCTCGACAGTCGGACTACGCGGATCGGCGGAACGTGAATCGCCGGCGTACGCGCCTTCAGGCCGATGGCGATCCAGACCTCATGAGCCATCTCCGCGGTCAGCCGGTGAAAGGCGAGCGCGGACAGGAGGCACACGACCGCCTGCGGCGCTCTGGTCGCGACGATCAGGAGGTCGCGATGCTGGGCGTTTGCGGCCGTTTCGGAGAGATACACGCCGCGCGTGGCTCGTTCAAGAGCGCCAGTGGCCGCGAGTCGGCGGACCGCCCGGCGCGAGAGTCCACGCGCGGTCAGGTCCCTCGTTCGGATGACGGAACTGGAAGGCTTTCGTTTTGTTGACGTGCGTGTCAAACCGTCGGACATTGTGACGAATGTCCGACGGTTTGTCACGAAGCCGGAGTACCGCCGCCCCAGTCAACTGCGCTTCAGCCGGTAGCTTACCTTGGGACACCAAGCGGATGTGAGAGTGTTATTGACATCTCAATCGGAACATCGCAGCCGTCCGTAAGTCATTGACGCGCTACAGTTTGTAGCACAAACGATCCCTTGACATCGGAAAAACAAGCGCGTAGGTTCAGTTTGGTCCATCGGGCTGAAAGGTCGAGATGGGAAAGGCCAGCGAACTCCAGATCCGCTGGCCTCTCGGTAGGACCACCCTATCCTTGCGGGAAAGTTTGGCTGTTGCACGATAGATACTAGTTTCGGTCTCGTCAAGGTTGGCCATCGCCTGAATTCATTAAAGGATGAACCAAATGGCTAAACGAAACGTTCACACCGTTCGCCACGGAAAAGGCTGGGCAAACGTTCGACCGGGCAGCAAGCGTGCCTCGTCCGTCCACCGTACACAGGCAGCGGCGGCCAGGCGAGGCCGAAACATCGCGCGGAAAGCTCGCGTCGAACACGTGATTCACAGTAGGCGCGGTCCGATTCGTGCCAGCAATTCGTACGGTAAAGATCCACATCCGCCGAAAGGCTAACTATTTCGCATCACCGAACGAGCCCGGTCTGAGAAACCGGGCTTCTTCGGCGATTACAGTGAGGTCTCTAAGTACGACCAATCGAAGGATGCACGGCAACAGCGGCAAGGCCGGTGGATGAGTGGTCGTGACCTCCCCCCGCCCAGGGTGGCGGCGCGGGACGCCGCCACAACAGCCGGCGGAACGTCAGCGCTCCACTCAGCATTAGCACTCAACACTCTGTTCGCCGTTGACACGCAGAATCCCACGACCGGACAGTGCCGAAGCCCGCGCCGCCCGCTAACTCGTTGACAGAGCAAGCGCGGCCACATGGCAGCGCGGTTGCCGAGGGAACTCGCATGGATCTCCTCGGGAAAGACATCCGCTACGCCCTTCACTCCCTGCGCGCGCGTCCCGGGTTCGCGCTCGTCGCGATCCTCACGCTGGCCCTCGGCATCGGCGCGACCACCGCGATCTTCAGCGTCGTCAATGGCGTGTTGCTGCAACCGTTGCCGCTGCAGGATCCGTCGCGGCTGGTCATGGTCTGGGAGCAGCGCCTCGATGAGCCGGGGGCGGAGCCGAATCACATCTCGCCGGCGAACTTCACCGAGTGGACACGGCAGACGCCGCGGATCTTCTCCTCCCTTAGCGCGGCGTTCGATTGGGAGAAGAGCCTCACCGGTCACGGCGAGCCGGAGGTGATCCGCGCGGGGCACGTGAACGGGACGCTCTTTCGCACGCTCGGCGCGACGCCGCTTCTCGGACGCTTCATCGACAACACGGACGACCCGAACGCGGTGTTGAGCTACGCGCTGTGGCAGCGGAAGTTCGGCGGCGATCGGCGCGTCCTCGGACAACACATTCAAGTCGACGGCGAGACGTATACGATCTCGGGCGTCATGCCGCGCGAGTTCCTCGTGCCGAAGAGCCGCGCCGATCTCTGGATTCCGTACCCGATTCCCGCGCAGGTGCGCGGACGCTATCTGACCGCGATCGCGCGGCTTGCGCCGGGGGTGACGGTCGAGCAGGCGCAGGCGGGGATGAATGTCGTCGCGCAACGCACCGCGGCCGCCGACCCGGCATCGAACGCGCGGATGGGCGCGACGGTGATCCCGGTGCATGAACAAGTGGTCGGCAGCGTGCGCCGCGCGCTGCTCATCGTGTTCGCGGCGGTTGCGTTCCTGCTGCTCATCGCGTGCGTGAACATCGCGAACCTGCTCCTGAGCCGAGCGACGTCGCGCTCGAAGGAGATGGCGGTCCGCGCGGCGCTCGGCGCATCGCGCGCGCAATTGATCCGGCAACTGCTCACGGAAAGCCTCATCCTCGCGATCATCGCCGGACTCCTCGGCGTCGTCATCGCGAGCTCCGCGACAACGCTGCTCCTCCGCTTCACTCCCGAGTCGGCGCTGATGCCGCGCACGGCGGAGATCTCCGTCGACGGACGCGTTCTCGCCGTCACCGCGCTGCTTACCCTCGCGACGGGGATCTTCTTCGGTCTCGCGCCGGCGCTCGAAGCATCGCGCGCGGACCTGCAGTCGGGGCTGACGTCGACGAACCGCGGATCGAGTCACGACCGGCGCGGCAAGCGGTTCCGCAATGCGCTCGTGGTGTCCGAGGTGGCGTTGGCGACGGTGCTGCTGATCGGGGCGGGGTTGTTGATCAAGAGCTTCGCGAAACTGGAGCGCGTCGATCCCGGCTTGCGGCCGGACGGAGTGTTGACGATGCGCGTCGTGCTCCCGAGCACGTACGCGCCGGCCGAGCGGCGTCGCGCGATGGTCACGCAGATGCTCGAGCAGGTCGACAACGTGCCGGGCGTCGAGCGCGCCGGAGCGATCGTCAGCGTCAACATGCCGTTCACGGATTCGTTGAGCAACTCGGACTTCTCCATCGAGGGCGCGCCGGCGCCGAAGGAGGGAGCGGAGCCGGTCGCCGACATCCGCATGATCGCCGGCGACTACTTCCGCGCGATGGGGATGCAGATGCTCGCGGGCCGCACGCTGGACGAGCGCGCGATCGCGCCGGAGCGGACGGAGTTCGTGGTCAACGAGGCATTCGCGCGGCGCTACTTTCAGGGCGTGAGTCCGGTCGGCCGGCGCCTGAACCTCGGATGGTTCGAGGATCTGAAGGGCGAAATCGTCGGCGTCGTCAGCAGCGTGCGCGCCGCGGGCCTCGGCAGCGAGCCCGCACCGGCGATCTACGTGAATTACGTGCACGACCGAGGCGTGCAGTTCACGCTCGCGGTCGCGACGTCGGGCGATGCGCGCACGGTGGAGGCGCCGGTGACGCGCGTGCTCCGCTCGCTCGATCCGCTGATGCCGGTGACGAACGTGAAGCCGCTCGGCGATCTGGTCTCGGGCACGATCGCGCGCCCGCGCTTCAACGCGACGATGCTGACACTGTTCGCGTCGCTCGGACTGCTGCTCGCGTCGATCGGGATCTATGGCGTGCTGTCGTATTCGGTCGCGCAACGCACGCAGGAGATGGGCATCCGCATGGCCCTCGGCGCGGACGCGGCCGGTGTGCTACGGCTGGTGGTGCGCGATGGGTTGAAGGTGGCGGGGATCGGTGTGGTCGTCGGCTTGGCGGCTGCGTTGCCGGCGACGCGCGTGCTCTCGGCGCTGCTGTACGGTGTGGAGTCGTGGGACCCGACGGTGTTCGCGGCGGTGGCGGCGACGTTGACGTTTGTCGCGCTCGCGGCGAGTTATGTTCCGGCGCGAAGGGCGACCAGAGTCGACCCGATTACGGCCTTGCGGCCGGAGTGAGTGCCGCTGTCATCCTGAAGCCGCGCAGACGGCGAAGGACCCCCTGATTCGTGCGCTCATCGTGCATCCGGAGGGGATCCTTCGCCGTCTACGCGGCTTCAGGATGACAGAGTCACCTTTTCAGCCGGTAGCCCACCTTCCGCACCGTCAAAATGTGCCGCGGCTTCGCGGCGTCGACCTCCAACTTCCGCCGCAGCTCCGCGACGTGTGTGTCGATCGTGCGCGTCACTACCGCGTCGGAGTAGCCCCAGACTCGGCGCATGAGGTCGAGGCGCGACACGACGGCGCCGTCGCGGTCGAAGAGCGCGATCAGGAGGTCGTACTCCTTCGGCGCGAGCTCGACGGCGGTGCCCGCGCGGGTGACCGCACGCGTCGCGCGGTCGATCTCGACGTCGCCGAACGCGTCGACCGCGCGACGGACGTTGCGGCGCAGCAGCGCTTCCACCCGCGCGAGCAGCTCGAGCAATCCGAACGGCTTGGTCACGTAGTCGTCGGCACCGAGTTTGAGGCCGCGCACTTTGTCCGCTTCCTCGCCGCGCGCGGTGAGGATCAGCACCGGCATCGCGAGCTCCTCGGCGCGCAGCGCGCGAAGGACGCGAAAGCCGTCGAGCTCCGGCAGCATGAGGTCGAGGATCATCAGATCGGGACGCGCGGCGCGGGCGCGGTCGAGTCCGCGCGCGCCGTCGGCCGCGACTTCGACTTCATAGCCCTCGATCTCGAGGTTGTTGCGCAGCCCGTACGCGAGATCGGCGTTGTCCTCGACGATCAGCACGCGGGTCATGCCGGCAACTCCACGATGAACATCGCGCCGCCGCGCGCGCTCTCTTCGACGCGCACCTCGCCGCCATGCAGCCGCACGAGCTCGCGCACGAGCGCCAGTCCGATTCCCGCGCCAGCGACGGCGCGGTCGCGGTCGCGCTCCAGCCGCTCGTAGCGGCGCCAGATGCGCTTCCGCTCGCTCGGCGGAATCCCCGGCCCCGCATCGTCGACGATCATGCGAACGCCTTTTTCCACGCTCACGCGCACTTCCTGCCCCGCCGGCCCGTACTTCACCGCGTTGTCGAGCAGGTTCAGGACGATCTGCCGCACCGCGTCGCGATCGACCTCGGTCATCGCATCGCGAGCGAGATTCGTCGTGATCGTCACACCGCGCGCGGAGGCGATGGGCCGGAACGTTTCGACCGTCTCCGCGACGAGCGCGGAGATGTCGACGCGCTCGCGCGTCACGCGCAGCGTCCCCCGCTCGCCGCGCGAGAACTGCAGAACGTTCTCGACGAGCTGCGCCAGACGGCGCGTCTCCTGGTCGATGATCGTCAGTGCGCGTCGGCGCTCGTCGTCGGAGCGCACGCGGTCGAGCAGCAGCGTCTCGGCGAACATACGGATCTGCGTCAGTGGCGTGCGCAGCTCGTGCGACACGCTGGCCACGAAGTCGGAACGGAGACGCGCCAGCGCGCGCTCCTTTCTCAATTGCAACAGCGCGATCAACAACAGCACGCCGGTGAGGACGAGCGTGACGCTGTATACCGGCAGCGGCCGAGGGATGCCGCCGAAGACGAGGAGCGGCGCGACGCGTGAGTCGATCGATGCTTCGACGACCATCCCGCGCAGCATTCCCTCCTCCACCGGGAGCCGTACCGGCGGCAGCGCGCTCTCCGCGCGATCCGGATCCACGGGCGTCGCGAAAATCGTCCGCGCACCGTCGGTCACGCGAATACGGATCGCGTCGTTCGTGACTCGCCCTTCGGCGAGCGACGGTGGCATGAGATGCCGCGTGTCGAGCACGCTCTGGAAAAAGCGCGCGAGCGCGGCGCGATTCACCTGGAACGCAACGATGCGTCCATCGTTGATCGCGTAGACGTACGTGCGTCCGCCGATGTGCACCGGAACGCGCTTCTCGGGCGGCGGCGGATCGGCGGCGATCGCGAGGACTTGCGGCGGCACCTCGGTCGACGCGACCAGCTCGCCCGACGCGGGCTCGCCCGCCAGCATCTGCTGCAGGATTGGATACGTTCCGTAAAAATTCGCCTGCGCGTCGGCGCGCCGCGCGAGCTCGTCCGCGGCGACGCGGGTCCAGTCGCGAATCACGCCCTCGGCGGTGGTCCGGTGATACGTCGCGGAGAGTTGCGCGCGCAATGCCATGAACGCGGTGAGGGCGAAGGTGCCGATGAGCAGCGCAACGATGAAGGTGGTGCGGGTTCCGTCGCGCATGCAACAGAAGAATCACGCAATGCCGCTCCGCGCGCAACGCTCCTGACCGAATCCTGACATTTCGCTTGCGCGCTCCCCGCCTTCGCGGCGCACCGCGTCCCTACTCTGCGATGCATGCGAATCGCACGACTCTTCATCGCTCTCACGCTCTTCGCCGCCGCCGCGATGCACGCGCAGGATGCGCGCATCGCGATGATCGATGCCGAGGTGTTCGGCATCGACCGGTCGCACTCGCACCTCGGATTCACGATCGGCTTTCTCGGCATGAGCAAAGTCCGCGGGACGTTCAACGACTACACCGCGACGATCCTCTACGACGACGCGAAGCCCGAGCGCTCGTCGATCACCATGGTCATCGAGGCGAAGTCCATCGACACGCACGGCGAGATGCGGGACCGCGATCTGCAGGCGGCCCCGTGGTTCGATACGGAGAAACATCCGCGGATCGTGTTTCAGTCGACGCGGATCGAGCGCAAGGGCAAAGAGCGCTACCTCGTCCACGGCGAGCTGACGATGAAAGGCGTCACACGCGCGCTGACGATCCCGATGACGCGCACGGTGCCGCGCACGCCCGACGCCGGGTGGGGAAACATCCGCATCGGCGGCACGGGCGCGGTGACGATCAGCCGCCACGACTTCGGCATCGATGGGCCGGAGTTCTGGGGAAAGGCGCTCACGGATGCCGTCGAGATCGAGATCGACCTCCTCGGCAGCCGCCCCAATTACGACCGCTGGGGGTTTCAATCGAAGGAGAAGCCGTCGATCGGCGAGGTGCTCGCGAAGACGTTGGAGTCGAGCGACGCGGCAGCGGCGGCCGCGCAGTTCCGCGAGCTGCGCGCGCAGAAACCGGACGACTACAACTTCGGGCCGGGTCAGCTAGGAACACTGATCCACCGGCTCGTGCAGCATCGCAAGCTTGCCGACGCGCTGACGCTGCTGGCGGTGGCGGTGGAGGCGTATCCGGAGGAAGCGGGCTTCCACGCGCGCATGGGCGAGGCCTACGCCGCGCTTGGCGACAAACCGCGCGCAATCGCGGCTTACGAGAAAGCGCAGGCGCTCAATCCGTGGGGCACGGAGGCAAAGGAGATGCTGCGGCGGCTCAAAGGGTGAGGGGCGCGGGCTTTCAGCCCGCGCATTGGAGCGGGCTGAAAGCCCGCTCCCCAGAGGCAGGCGCGCTTCTTGATTTCACATGCGCCGCCTCATCATCATCCTCGCCCTTCTCATCGTCGCCGTTGCCATCTTCGTCCTCGTCGCGTGCGAGTCCGCGCGCCTGCCGGTCGAAGCCGGCATGGGGCCGAATCCGCAACTGCCTCCGCCGAAGAAGACTCTGATCCCGACCGTTCAGGTCGCTCCGGCGAAGGGATGGCCGGCCGGCACGATGCCCACCGTCGCGGCGGGCTGGAAGGTCAACGCATTCGCCTCCGGCTTCGATCACCCGCGCTGGCTGTACGTCCTCCCGAACGGCGACGTCCTCGTCGCGGAAACCAACTCTCCGCCGAAGCCGAAGCCGAAAGGGATCAAGGCGTGGTTCAAGAGCCGCCTTTTCAAGAAGGCCGGCGCGGCGGTGCCGAGCGCGAACCGCATCACGCTGCTGCGCGACGCCGACGGTGACGGCGTCGCGGAGACGAGGACGGCGTTCCTTGAGAACCTCTTCTCGCCGTTCGGCATGGCGCTCGTCGGCGACACGCTGTACGTCGCGAACGCGGACGCGTTGGTGCGTTTTCCGTATCGCGAAGGCGAGACGTCCATCACTGCACCGGGCACGAAGGTCGCGGACCTACCGGCGGGGATCAATCATCACTGGACGAAGAGTCTCGTGGCGAACCGCGACGGCTCGCGCCTGTATGTCGGCGTCGGCTCGAACAGCAACGTCGCGGACAAAGGGATGGAGATCGAACAGAATCGCGCGGCGATTTTGGAGATCGATCCCGCCACCGGGAGCACGCGCGTGTTCGCGTCGGGGCTTCGCAATCCGGTGGGACTGGCCTGGCAGCCACAGAGCGGTGCGCTCTGGACCTCGGTGAACGAGCGCGACGAGCTGGGCAGCGATCTCGTCCCCGACTACATCACCTCGGTGAAAGACGGC
>DASYGV010000186.1:0-26093 GCA_035999335.1 Thermoanaerobaculia bacterium
CTTCGCCGTCTGCGCGGCTCAGGATGACAGTCTTCCTCCGCCTATAATCTTCTCCTTCCATGTCCCTCACTCCCGGCACGCGCCTCGGCGCGTATGAGATCGTCGCGCCGATCGGCGAGGGTGGGATGGGGGTGGTCTACCGTGCGCGCGATGTGCGGCTGAACCGCGACGTGGCCATCAAGATCCTGCCGGACTACGCGGTCAGCGACGCGAACGCCGTGGCGCGGTTTCGCTTCGAGGCCCAGGCCGCGTCGGCGCTGAATCATCCGCACATCCTGACCATCTACGACATCGGCGAGACCGAGGAGGCGCCGCCGCGGCGCTACATCGCCATGGAGTACATCTCGGGGGACACTCTGCGCGCGCGCATCGGGCCCGAGCACGACGTCGGCGAGAGCGTCGACCTGCTCATCCAGATCGGCGAAGGACTGGCCAAGGCGCACGAAGCGGAGATCGTCCACCGCGATCTGAAGCCGGACAACATCATGATCACGCGCGACGGCTACGCGAAGATCCTCGACTTCGGCCTGGCCAAGCTGACCGATGCCGGTCATGTCGACAGCGACGAGACGACGCCGGTCATTCCGACCACCGTGCCCGGCGCGCTGGTGGGGACGCCGAACTACATGTCGCCCGAGCAGCTCCACGGAGCCGAGGTCGGTCCGCGCTCGGACATCTTCTCGTTCGGGTCGGTCGCGTACGAGACGCTGTCGGGCCGCCGCGCGTTCGGCGGCGCGATGCTCGCGGAGACCGTGCATCAGATCACCGCCGTCGATCCGCCGCCGCTGCGCAGCGTCGACGAGCGCATTCCGCCGGAGCTGCAGCGCGTGGTCAGCCGCTGCCTGGCCAAAAAGCCGGCGGCGCGCTTCCCGACGATGCGCGAAGTCGTCGCGGAACTGAAGCGCGTGCGCGAGCGGATGCGCGAGACCGTTCGGCGCTTCCCCCGGCTCGTGCAGCTCACGTTCGCGCGCACGATCGAGCAGTTCCCCGCGCGGTCGCCGGACGGACGCCAGCTCGTCTTCGCCCGCGAGATCGGCCGCGTACGCAAGCTGATCCTCAGCGAGCCCGCGGAATCGAGCGAGCGTCAGCTCACGCGCGGCGACTTCGACGACATTCAGCCGACGTGGTCGCCGGACGGACGCGCGCTGCTGTTCGTTCGCGCGACGTCCGCCGGTACGCGTTTCGATACGTCCGACGTGTTCGGGCGCTACGTCGACGGCGACATCTGGCTACTGGATCCCGAAAGCGGCCGCGAGTCGCGATTGATCGAGGACGCGTTCTATCCCGCCTGGTCGCCGGACGGCACGCGCATCGCGTTCGATGCATCATGGAGCGGGCCGCGGCGGATCTGGATCGCGGACGCGCGCGGCCGCAACGCGCAGCAGCTGACGACGGACGACTCGGAGGCAACGTCGCACGTGCGGCCGCGCTGGTCGCCGGACGGGACGAAGATCGTCTTCCAGAACATCGAAGGGACGAAGTCGGACGTGCGCATCGTCGACGTGCAGACCCGCGCGACGAAGTGGATCACCGACGACTTCGTCATGGACGTACATCCCGTGTGGTCGTTCGACGGCGGGACAATCTACTTCTCGTCGTATCGCACCGGCGGGATCAACGTCTGGTCTATCCCGGTCGACTTTGACGGCACGCCGGCGGGCGCGATGCAGCAGATCACGGCTGGGGCGGGACATGACGTCGACCTCGACGTGCCGCGCAGCGCGGATCGCCTCGTTTTCGCGATCCTCAAGCAGAACGCGGAGCTGTGGCGGCTGCCGGTGGATCCTCAAACGGGCGAAGCGACTGGAGTGCCTGAGCAGGTCGTTGCCGGCGCGCGCGAGAGCTCGCGCGGGGCGTGGTCGCCCGACGGGGAACACATCGCATTCGGGTCCGACCGCGGCGGGGAGATGAATCTCTGGCTGCTGTCGTTGCGCGACGGAAGGACGCGCAGGCTCACCAGCGGCGCCGGCGGCGACTATCAGCCGAACTGGTCACCGGACGCGCAGTCGCTCGTGTTTTTCTCCGGCCGCGCGAACGCGATCGACATCTGGCGCTACGACTTCGACGGCGAGGTGCTGACGCGGCTCACACGCGGGGCGGCGATCAACATCAATCCGTTCTTCTCCCCCGATGGCCGCCACGTCGCGTTCCTCTCGGATCGCGACGGCCGGCTGGAGGTCTTCGTGATGAACGCAAATGGCTCGGGAGTGCGCCAGCTCACGACTTGCGGCGTGACCGGGCATTTCCTCCGCTGGACGCACGACGGCGCGCGGATCTTCTTCCGCTGTCCTTCCGCGCGCACGACGATGACGATCGCGTTGGACGGCGGCGAGCCGGAACCGACGGCGGAGGTGATCGGCGGCGCACACATGTCGCTCTCTCCGGATCAGTCGCTGATGATGGACGTCCTCGGACACCGCACGTTGTGGTGCTCGCCGCTGCAAGGCGGCGCACCGCGCAAGGTGTTCGAGTTCGACGACGCGGAGTCGCGCATCGACTATCCGGTGTGGTCGCCCGACGGCCGGTGGATCCTGTTCGACCGCTTCCAGCCCCAGGGAGGCGACGTGTGGGCGGTGGAGGAGTAGGCGTCCCAGTTGATCCCGCGCGTAGACGCGGGATCTCTGGTTGCACCGCGCCGGTCTTGCCTGAGGCGCCGACGCTGCCGGTATCACCGGAGATCCCGCGTCTACGCGCGGGATCAACTGAACTACACCGGCGCCGGTTCGATGTCGCCTGACACTTCTTCCACCATCTCCGTCCGCGTCCGCTTCCGCGCGACCAGCACGTAGATCGACGGCACGACGAACAGCGTGAACGCCGTACCGATGATCATGCCGCTGACCAGCATGATGCCGATGCTGTTGCGGGAGCCGGCGCCGGGGCCGCTGGCGAAGACGAGAGGGAGGTGGCCCATGACCGTCGCCGCGGTCGTCATCAGGATCGGGCGGAGGCGCGTGCCGGAGGCTTCGAGCACGGCAGAGAGCTTGTCGCGGCCTTCCTCCTGCAGATGGTTCGCGAACTGCACGATGAGGATGCCGTTGCGCGAGATGAGTCCGACGAGCGTGATCAGGCCGACCTGGCTGTAGATGTTGATCGACGTCACGCCGAAGAAGGAGAAGAGGAGCGAGCCGGCGAGTGCGAGGGGGACGGAGCCGGCGAGGATGATGAACGGATCGCGGAAGCTTTCGAATTGCGCCGCGAGCACGAGATAGATGAGGATCGCGGACAAAAGGAACACGCCGAGGAAGCGCGCGCCTTCAGTGCGGAGCTGGCGCGACTCGCCGGCGTAGTCGAGAGTGAAGCCGCGCGGCAGCGTCCTCGCCGCCTCGGTCTCGAGGTATTTCAGCGCGGTATCGAGCGACACGCCTGGCGGAATCGCTCCCTGAATGCGTACGGCGTTGAGCTGCTGGAAGCGCTTCAGCTCGCGCGGCTCGGTCGTGGTCTCCACCGTGGCGAACGTCGAGAGCGGGACGAGTTTCCCGTTCGCGCCGGTGATGTAGATCTGCGAGAGCTGATCGGGCGTGAGGCGGTCGGCGCGGCGGACGAGCGGGATGACCTTGTAGCTGCGGCCCTGAATACTGAAGCGATTCACGTAGTTGCCGCCGAAGAGCGTCGAGAGATCGCGGCCCGCCTGGGCCATGTCCACGCCCTGCTCGCGCAGCTTGTCGCGATTGAAGACCACACGCGCCTGCGGCTGGTCGAACTTCAGGTCGGTGTCGGCGAACATGAACATGCCGCTCTGCATCGCCTTCTGCACCAATCCGTTGGCCAGCTCCGCAAGCTGCGCCGGCTCCGCGGTCGAGACGATTGCGACGTCGACCGGAAAGCCCTGGTTTCCAGGAAGCGAAGGCGGCACGAGCTGAATGATGCGGATCCCGGCGATCTGCGACGACTTCTGCGACACGTCGAGGACGATCTCGTCGATGCCGCGCTCCCGTTCGGTGAACGGTTTCGTGATCATGCCGCCGAAGCCGCCGCTCGGGAAAATGATCTGGAACGACGCCACGAACTCGGGCACCGATCGATAGATCTCGTCGAGCTGATTCGCGAAGAGCTTGGTCTGGTCGATGGTCGCATTCGCGGACGCCTGCAGGATCGCGAAGAGGAAGCTCTGATCCTCGGCGGGCGCGAGCTCTTTCTGCGAGAACATGTAGAAGGGAAAGATCAGCGCGAGGACGATCAGCCACAACGTCAGCACGACGGGACGGTAGTCGAGCGTGCTCCCGAGCATGCGCATGTAGAGGACGCGCACCTTCTCGAACTGCCGGTTGATGAACCCGGCGAAGCCCTTCTCCGTGTCGCCCTCGCGCAGCAGCTTCGAGCCCATCATCGGCGACAGCGTCAGCGCCACGATGCCGGAGATGAACACCGCGCCGGCGAGCGTGAACGCGAACTCGCGGAAGAGCGATCCGGTGAGACCGCCCTGCAGCGCGACCGGCGTGTAGACCGTTGCGAGGGTGATGGTCATGGCGATGATCGGCGCGATCAGCTCGCGCGCCGCGTCCATCGCCGCCTGCATCGGCTTCTTGCCCATGTGCAGATGCCGCTCGATGTTTTCGACCATGACGATCGCGTCGTCGACGACGAGACCGACCGACAAGACGATGGCCAGCAGCGTCAACAAGTTGATCGTGAAGCCGAAGATCAGCATCAGCAGCACGGCGCCGATGAGCGAGATCGGAATCGCGATGACGGGAATGAGCACGCCGCGGAAAGAGCCGAGGAAAAGGAAGATGACGATGATGACGATGAGCAGCGTCTCGGCGAGCGTCTTCAGCACTTCGTCGATGGCAGTCTGAATGTACGCCGACGCGTCGTACGGAACTCCGGCGGTCATCCCGGCCGGGAGCTGCGCCTCGATCTCCGGCATCGCGGCGCGCACGGAATTCATCACGTCGAGCGTGTTCGCAGTGGGCAGCACGAAGATGCCGATGAACACCGCGGTCTCGCCGTTGAAGCGGACTTCCTGGTCGTACGTTTCGGCGCCCATCACCACGTCGGCGATGTCGCCGAGGCGAACGAGGTCGCCGTCCTGCTCCTTCACGACGAGCTGCTTGAACTCGTCGACCGTCTGCAGGTTCGTGTTCGCGACGAGGTTGACCGAGGTCATGGAGCCCTTGGTGCGGCCGAGGGCGGAGAGGTAGTTGTTCTCGGAGAGCGCGGTGCGCACGTCCGACGGCGAGATGCCGCGCGCGGCCATCCGCTGCGGATCGAGCCAGACCCGCATCGCGAACGTGCGGTCGCCGAAGATGTCCGCGCGCTGCACGCCGGCGATCGCGCTCAGTTTCGGCTGCACGACGCGGACGAGATAGTCGGTGATCTGGTTCTGGTCGAGGTCCTTCGACGCGAAGCCGAGGTACGCGGCGGCGAACTGCGAGTCCGTCGTCTGCAGATCGATGATCGGTGCCTCGGCCTCGGGCGGAAGTTGATTGCGGACCTGCGCGACCTTCGACTGGATCTGCGTAAGCGCCGCGTTCGTGTCGTAGTTCAGTTTCAGGTGCGCGGTGATCGTGCTGACGCCCTGCGAGCTCGACGACTCGAGGAAGTCGATGCCGTCCGAGCCGGCGATCACGCGCTCGAGCGGCGCGGTGATGAAGCCGCGCACGAGATCGGCGTTCGCGCCGACGTAGGCGGTGGTCACGACGACGTTGGCCATGTCGCTGCGCGGGAACTGGCGCACGACCAGCGAACGGATGGACTGCAGTCCCGCGATCAGGATCACGAGGTTGACCACCATCGCGAGGACGGGGCGGCGGATGAACAGGTCAGTGAATTTCATGGGTGTCTCGCTAGGAACGTGCGGCGTGGAAACGAACGATGAACGATGAGCGATGAACGATGAACCACGGCCACCGCTTGCTTTTGTTCATCGTTCATCGTTCATCGTTCATCGCTCGCTTTTCAGCTGTTTTCCGGTTTCGGCGCCGGGCTGTTCGACGGCTGCACCTTGTTGTTTACGATCACGGCCGCGCCGGGGCGGAGCTTGAATGCGCCCGAGGTCACGACTTCCTCCCCGGCTTTGAGACCGGTGGCGATCGCGACCTGATCGCCGCGCGAGCCGGCGATCTTCACGAACTGCTGGCGCACGCCCTTGTAGCTCTTGCCGTCCGGCCCTTTCATCTCTTCGACGATGAAGACTGAATCGCCGAACGGGGCGTAGCTGATCGCGGACACGGGGACCATGACGACCTGGGACGATGCGCTGGCGGCGCGCGCGAGCCGCGCCTCGACGTACATGCCGGGACGGAGCCGGCCGGATTGATTGCTGAAGATCGCCTGCACGCGCACGTTGCGCGTCGTTTCGTCGATCACGGAATCGACCGAGGCGATCTTCCCGGTCTCGGGCGCCGTGAGGGCGTCGGAGACCACCTCGAGCGACGTGCCGGGCTTCAGGCGCGCGAGCTCCTGTTGCGGCACGGAGAGGTTGACGTACGCGGGGCGGAGCGCCTGCAGCGAAACGATCGGTGCGCCGCCGGCAACGTACTGGCCGACGTCGACCTCACGGATCCCGACGACGCCGGAGAACGGCGCACGGATGGTCTTCCGCTCGATCGTCGCGTTGATCTCGCCGACGCGGGCCTGGGCGGACCTGAACTCCGCCTGCGCCTGATCGAGCGAAGCCTGCGGAACGATCCCGCCCTTCGCGAGTCCCTGGTTCCGCTCGAGGGCGAGACGGGCGAGATCGCGTTGCGCGTCCGCGGCCTCGAGCTGGGCGCGCTCCTGCCGCGTGTCGAGTCGGACGAGCACGTCGCCCTTCGACACGGATTGTCCCGAGGCGAACAGGATCTGCTGCACGATGCCCGGGAGGTCCGCGCTCACGGTGACGCCTTGCACGGCTTCGACAGTGCCGATCGCGTTCAGCGTCGTCGCCCAGGTGTCCTGTCTCGCGAGGACCGTAGTCACGGCCTCGGGAGGCGGCGCCCAGCTCTGCGACATCGCCGCTTTGATCTGGAAGTATTTGAATCCGCCGATCACCGCAATGAACGCGATGACGGCCGCCAGCATCAGAAACATGCGCTTTTTCATAATGACGGAGCGAAATGTACAACGATGTGCAGGTGCGAGGCGTAAAGATCTGGAGACAGAGAGAGATACGGAAGAGGCGGCGGCTCGTTCGGCGAGCAAACTCCACCGTTCGTAGAAAAGAATCTGCACGGAACGCCGCCGTCGCGGCGGCTGGCCAGGCGGCGTCCTCGCCGCCTCGGCAGAACGCAGGCGCGGGACGCCTGCGAGCCAGCCGGCGAGGACGCCGACGTTCCTGACGCCCTTATTGCACGTCTTCGTCCACAAAGGCGATACTGTGCGTCGTCCGAAAGTCGAGCGTGGATCACAAAACCATTGGGAATTACGAAGTCGTCCGCCTGATCGGCGAAGGCGGCATGGGGCGCGTGTTTCTCGCGCGCGATCCGATGCTCGACCGCCATGTGGCAGTGAAGGTCCTGTCGAGCCCGACGCCTCTCGGTGAGGAAGTGGCGCGTTTCGAGCGCGAAGCGAGGGCGCTCGCCGCTCTCGATCATCCCAACATCCTGTCGATACACGAGTTCGGCCGCGTCGGCACGACGCCTTACGTGGTGATGGAGCTGCTCGATGGCAAGAACCTCCGGGAGGTGCTCGGAGGCGGACCGATGTCGCACACGATGGTGCTCGCCTACGCGATCGAGGTCGCACACGGCCTCGTCGCGGCGCACGAGAAAGGGATCGCGCACCGCGATCTCAAGCCCGAGAACATCTTCGTGACCAGCGCGGGCCGGGTGAAGATCGTCGATTTCGGTCTGGCGAACGTGCGCGTGCACGACAACTCGACGACGAGGTCATCCAGCGCGACGGTGTTGACGACGCCCGGGTCGGTGATCGGCACCATCGGGTACATGGCTCCCGAGCAGGTACGCGGCGAGATCGCCGATTCCCGCGCGGACCTCTTCACTTTCGGCGCGGTCTTGTTCGAGATGCTCACCGGCAAGCGGCCGTTCGAAGAGCCGACGATGGTAGAGACGCTGCACGCGATCCTCAAGGCCGAGCCGGAATGGCGAACGCTGAGCGAGGCGCGCGTCCCAGTCGCGTTGATCGAGATCATCCGCCGCTGCATGGAGAAGAACCTCGCGGCGCGGTATCCGTCGACGCGCGATCTCCTGGCCGCGCTGCAGAACGCGCAGTTGCAATCGGACGTATTCAGTACGCCGCGGGCGTTCCGCAGCGGGTCGTCCCCGTCGGGGATCTCCGCCGGCAGGCGGACGTCCATCGCCGTGCTCCCGTTCACGAACATCGGCGCCGATGCGGACATGGAGTACTTCAGCGATGGCGTGACCGAGGACATCATCAACGCGCTGACGCAGGTCGAAGGGCTTTACGTCGCGGCGCGCACGTCGTGCTTCGCGTTCAAGGGAAAGTCGGCCGCGATCTCCGAGATCGGCGCCGCGCTGCGCGTGAACACCGTGCTCGAAGGAAGCGTGCGTCGGTCGGGCAAGCGCCTGCGCATCACCGCGCAGCTCATCGACGTCGGCGACGGCTACCACCTCTGGTCCGAGCGGTACGACCGCGAGCTCGATGACGTCTTCGCGATTCAGGACGACATCGCCGTCAACATCGCGCAGAAGCTGCGCATCGCTCTCGCCGACAAACCGGCGGACGAACCGCTGGTCAAACCGCCGACGCGAAACCTCGATGCGTACGAGCTCTATCTCAAGGCGCGCTTCTACGTCGAGCAGCGCGGCGAAGGGCTGGTGAAAGGTCTCGAGTTCTTCCGTCAGGCGATCGCCGCGGATCCCGACTACGCCGTCGCCTACGCCGGCATGGCCGAGACGCTGTGTCTCCTCGCCGTCTACGGCGCCGCCGATCCGCAACGGGTCATGCCGGGCGCGAAGGGAGCGGCGCAGAAGGCGATCGCGCTCGACGACGGGTTGGCCGAGGCGCACAACGCGATGGCGCTGGTCCACGTGCTGCACGATTGGGACTGGGCAGGCGCGGTCGTGGAGTTCGACCGCGCGCTGGAGATCAATCCGAGGTTCGTTCCGTCGCGGTATTGGAAGGGATTGTTCTGCCACCTCTTCATCGCGCGGCGGGAAGAGGAGGCCCTGCGCGAAACGAAGCGCGCGGTGGAGCTCGATCCGATCGCGGCGCTTCCCGCGTATGCGTTGGGGCTCGCGTATATCGGCACCGGCC
Source organism: Thermoanaerobaculia bacterium (assembly GCA_035999335.1). Classification (GTDB taxonomy): domain Bacteria; phylum Acidobacteriota; class Thermoanaerobaculia; order Gp7-AA8; family Gp7-AA8; genus QHVT01. The sequence goes on from DASYGV010000186.1 coordinate 9,160, forward strand.
GCTATGACGATGCGGTGCAGTGCGCGGAGCGCATGCTCGCGCGCGATCCCGCGCAGGCGATTCTCTATCGAGTTCTGGGGGTCGCGCTTCTCTGCCTCAAGAAGTACGACGAGGCCGCGGCGGCGGCGGAGCGCGGCGCGGAGCTCTCGATGCGGCATCCGTGGCTCGTGGGCGAGCTCGGCGTGGTGCACGCGGCGACGGGGAATCTCGTGGAAGCGAGGCGGCTGCAGGACGAGCTTTTGGCGCGCTCGCAAGTCGCGTACGTCTCGCCGATGTCTCTCGCGGTGATTCCGATCGCGCTCGGAGAGGTGGACGAGGCGATTCGCTATTTCGAGCTTGCGTTCGAACAGCGCGATCCGCTGCTGATCGCCGCGACGACCTGGCCGCTGCTTCTGCCGGTCAGGAAAGACCCGCGCGTGGTACATCTACTCGAACAAATGGGGATCGTGTGACCACGCTCATCGACCGGATGTCGTCAAGTTCGCTGAACTATCGCGCCGCGTTCGTGACGGACGCGAGCGCCGCGGCAGCAGTCGGCTGGTTCGGTCTGACGCGGTACGAGGGGACAATCGGTGTTGCGGCCGCTCTCATCGTCGCGGGATTTCTGCTGTGGGGGCTGCTGGAGTATGTGCTCCACCGATGGGTGCTGCATGGCGGGCCGCTCGTGGCGCGCAGAGAGCACGCGAAGCATCATCGCGATGCGCGTGCGATGATCGCCTCGCCGTTGCTGTTCATCCCGATCGTGATGGCGTTGATCTGGACGGTGTTGGCGCTGCTCACTTCGGGCGTCGTGGCCTCGCTGCTTACGTTCGGCGTTTACGCCGGCTACTACTACTACGCGGTCGTGCACCACATGCAGCACTTCCATCCGCAGTTGCTGGAGCGCTCGGGCGTCTTCCGGCGCCAGTTGCGGCGGCACGAGATGCATCACCGCCATCCCGACACGCACTTCGGGATCAGCAACTCCCTTTGGGATCGGGTGTTCCGGTCATGGTTTCTCCAGAACGACCATGTCGTAGTGGAGCATCCGCGTCGCTAGCCCCAGGGCGACGAGTTGCGAGTACATGGCCATCTTGAGCCACTCGCGGCGCTCTCCGCGGCTCATGCGCGCACGCGGAACGGTCTTCAGGATCTGGGACACGGTCATCTGCGCGCCGGGTCTCGTTTCTTTGGCGATGTCGACGACGGAACGCGTGCGGAAGTGTTTCTCCCATTCGGCGCGATTGGACGATTGCGTGCCGACGCGGTTGAGATCTTCTCCCGATCGCATGAAGCGGCGCGATCGGTCGGCGAAGGCGATGTCCGCCAGCACGAGCAGGCCGCCGGGCTTCAACACTTCGGCGGCGCGTTGGTAGAAGCGCGGGCGATCGAAGTAGAACGCGCACTCGATGGCCATCACCCGATCCACCGACGCGTTCTCGATCCCCGGCAGCGCCTCGGCCTCGCCATGCCGGAATGCGAGCTTGTGGTCGAGGGACTCTCGCGCCGCGCGCTCGCTCGCGTACTGAACCTGGCGTTCCGCGATGTTGAATCCCGTGAGCCTCGCGAACGGGAACGTGCGCGCGAGAAGGAAATCCTGTTCCCCGCTGCCGAAGCCGACGTCGACGAGGACGTGCTCAGGCTCGATCGCGGCCGCGCGGAAGACTTCGAGACAAAGGCGTTCCTGCCGCTCTTCGTACGATTCGCGGCCGGTGACGGTGTAGCCGTAGTTGAGGTACTTCCGCGGTTTCTCGAGCGATTCGAGCGAGGTCTGGAAGAGGTCGTATTGGCGCGAGACGGCGCCGGTGAGTTCGTTCACCGGTTCATTGTACGATCCGGCGCATGACCGACATCCCGACATTCCTCTACGGCACCGCCTGGAAGGAAGACCAGACCGAGCGGCTGACGCGTCTGGCGATCGAGGCGGGCTTTCGGGGGATCGATACGGCGAATCAGCGCAAGCACTACTTCGAAGCGGGTGTCGGTAATGCTGTGGCGCGCGCGATCGCGGACGGCGTCGTCCGTCGCGAGGACCTGTTTCTGCAGACGAAGTTCACGCATCTCGACGGTCAGGACCACCGATTGCCGTACGACCCGGCCGCGGACATCGCGACGCAGGTGCGGCAGTCGTTCGCGAGCTCGCTCGAGCATCTGCAGGTGGAGACGATCGACTCGTACGTGCTGCACGGACCTTCGCGGCGTCACGGGCTGACGGAGGAGGATCGCGAGGTGTGGCGGGCGATGGAGGAGATCCACGCGTCGGGCAAGACGCGCTTCCTCGGCGTGAGCAATGTCGCCTTGGATCAGATCGAGACGCTCTGCGAGACCGCGACGGTGCAGCCGATGTTCGTGCAGAACCGCTGCTATGCGCGGACGGGTTGGGACGCCGAGGTGCGCGCGTTTTGCCGGCGCGCCGGGATCGTCTACCAGGGATTTTCACTGCTCACCGCAAACCTCGCGGAGGTGCGGAGCGCGCGCTTTCGCGAGATCGTCGCGCGCGTAGGGAGAACGCCCGCGCAGGTGGTGTTCCGTTTCGCTCGGCAAGTCGGGATGCTGCCGCTGACGGGAACGACGGACGCCGAGCACATGCGTGAGGATCTCGCGATCGACGACTTCACGCTGTCGAAGGAGGACGTGGCGGCGATCGAACACATATAGTTGTCGCGACACTCGTTTTCTACGAAGGAGGAAATCCGAATGGCCCGTTCGTTCGTCCGATCGCTCCTCGTCTCTCTCCTCATCCTCGGTCTCGTCGTCTGCAAGAAAACCACGGAGGAACCCGCACCCGCCGCTGCCGCGCCGCCGCGCGCGGAAGCGGTGCCGGCCGTCATTCAACCGCAGATGTGCGGAGAGTCCGTGCAGGACTGCAAGGGCCTGAGTCCATGCGCGCCGTCGCCGATCACGTCCGCGCAGGCAACGATTCCCGAGCGCCCCTGCACGTTCCAGGGCGATGCAGGTCCCAAGACGCAGAACTTCGTCGACATTTACTCATGGAACATCTTCCTGGCGATGAACTGGCCCGCGACGACCGCGAACTGTGCGGCCGACACGTCGAAGTCCATTGTCAATGTGAAGAGCGGCGACGGCACGTACGTGGTCTGGCAGACGTACATGCCGGCCGAGAACGTGTTCGTGAATCCCGGCTATCAGAAGCCGGCCGCGTGGTGCAGCGGCAATAGCCTCGCGGCGGGCGCGCGGCGCGTCTTCGACAATGAGGCGAAGGCGACCAGCGCCGCGAAGGAGCTCGGCGGCCCGTTCCTGAAAATCGCGGAGCCGGGCGGCAGCGTGCTGCAGGCGGACGGCAACGTCGTCACGGATCAGAGCCAGCGCTGGCTGCGCTACGAAAAACTGATGAACGAGACCGAGTACAACTACATCGCTGCCGACCGCTGGAACGCGGTGCAGCTCCAGGCGATGTTCGACAACAACCAGCCCATTCAGATCCCGCAGGGCTCGATCGAGATCAAGTCGGCCTGGAAGGTCCTGACGTCGACGGAGATCAGCCTCAACAAGTACTTCACGACTCAGGGCATCGTGTGCAACACGCCGGACGGCGCGCGCACGCCCTGCGACGAGGCGCCGGTGACGATGGGACTCGTCGGGCTGCACATCGTGCATCAGGTCAGCGACGGCGGAACGATGTTCTGGTCGACGTTCGAGCACAACGACAACGACACGGTGTTCTTCGATCCGACCAGTAACGCGGCGCCGAACAAGGACTTCGCAAAGAGGCCGTTCATGGAGCTGGACGCGAGCTGTAAGGGTGTCAATCAGCCGACGCAGATCAAGCGCCTGACGCCGGTGCCGGCGTCGACGGAGCTAAACACGTATTACCAGCAGCTCCTCGCGGGCTCGGTGTTCGCGAATTACCGGCTGATCTCGACGCAGTGGGCGACCGGATTCGGTCCGGCGTTCACGCCGCCGCACGTGGCGAACATCACGCTCGAAACGTACGTGCAGGATCTGACGGTAGGAAAAGCGACGGGATGCTTCGCGTGCCACTACAAGGCGACGTCGAGAATCAAGAACGCGAAAGGCGAGAAGCAGGACAGCAATCACAGCTTCATGTTCCTGGAAGCGAAGTTCGCGACCATGAAGCCGAGAACGTAGGGTGGGCTTTAGCCCGCCCTCCCCGTGGGGGGCGGGCTGAAGCCACGCCCTACGTTCGTTTTACCTTCCCGGCATCTTCCAGTTCAGGCGCACGAAATACGCTGCGCCGTTGAATCCCATCTGCACGTTTTCCCACAGCGCGCCGTTTTCGGTCTCGTTCGGGTCCTGCGCGGTAGGCTGCTCGTCGAAGATATTCGCGCCGCCGACGGTCAGCGTCACGTTGTTCGGCAGCTCGTACCCGAAGTGCACGTCCGTCGAGAAGCGTGCGTCGTAGTGTTGCGGCGGCGAGTTGGGATCGTCGAGCTGCGACCACGTGCCCGACTCCACCTCGCCGAAGTAGCTCACGCGCGCGCCGGTGTTCCAGCGGCTCTGGCGGTAGTCCGCGCTGAGCGCTCCCTTGGTCTTCGGCGCGGAGCCTTCGACGAACATGCGCTCGCGCTGGCTGAAGTAGATGTCTTCCTTCCCGATCAGCCCCGGAGACGTATTGATCCGCTCGACCTCGGTCTCGTTGAGGTTGAGCGCGCCGGCGAGCGTGAGGGACGCGGTCCCGATCGTGCGCGAGTTCGTGATGCTCACGTCCACGCCGCGGGTCTGAGTGTCGATCGCGTTCGTGAAGAAGCGCGCCTCGGCGAGGTTCTCGGCTTCGATGATGTGGCCGATGTCGGCGTCGTCTGGAGTGAAGCCGCCGGTCAGCACGATGCGGTCGTCGATGTCGATCTGGTAGACGTCGAACGTCAACGACGTCGACGTGCGCGGATTCCACGTCAGTCCGAGGGAGAAGTTCAGGGACTCCTCTTCCTTCAGCGCCGGGATGCCGACCAGCCGCGCGAGCTCGCTGTCGTTGCGTGCGAGCTTCACGTCCGCCGCTTCGCCGGCGATGAAGTCCGTGAAAGTGGAGCTGAAGTAGCGCTGGTGCAGCGACGGCGCGCGGAAGCCGGTGCTCGCGGAGCCGCGCAGATTGAGCGCGGTGTTCGCCGCGTACGCAAAAGAGACCTTGCCGTTGACCGTGTTCCCGAAGTCGTTGTAGTCCTCGCCGCGGAGCGCGCCGGTGAGGAGGAGCTTCGGCGTGGTGCGGAACTCGAGGTCGACATACGCGGCCTTGCTGTTGCGGTCCGCGTCGACTTCGTCGACCGGCTGGAAGCCCGGGAAACCCTGAGAGCCCGCGTTGCCGCCGCCCGGTCCGTCGAAGTCGCCGTAGGAGCCTGGTTCGCCGGCGAAGATCTCGTAGTTCTCGCGGCGGTACTCGAGGCCTGCCGCGACGCTCACGCCGCCCAACCAGTCTTTGTAGTAGCGCGAGAAGTCGAGGTTGGTCGTGTGCTGCATGAACTCGAACCCGCCGGCATCGAAGCTGTCCGGCGACACGCCGTTGTTCAGCGTCGCGATCGACGCGTTGAGCGTCTTGCTGATGATGAACTCCATCCGGTTCGAGCCGTACGTCGTGCTGACGTCCATCGACCAGGGACCGACGAGCGTGCGGTAGCCGAAGGCCGCGGAGAAATCGCGGATGTCAGTGCCGATGTCGGGCACGAAGCCGCTCGGATACATCTGCGCGGAGTTGCGCGACGGGATGTCGTCCGACCCCACGCCGTCGCGATACCACGCGCCCGCGAGTCCGTCGCGGCCGTTGTAACCGCCGTGGCCGTAGAACGACGAGGTGTCGTTGGTGGGAACATCGAGGTTGTAGAACAACGTCAGGTTCTCGGTGGCCGAATCGCCGATGACGCGCGGCTCGCTCGGCGTCGCGCGATTGGTCTTGTCGCGGTTCAGCATCTCGCCGGTGAGGCTGAGCGCTCCGGTTTGGCCGATGGGGATGCCGTAGTTGACCGCGATCTGCTCGTTCTGTCCGTCGCCCGCGGTGTATTGGCCGGCGGAGAGCAGCACGTTCAGCCCCGCGTCCTTGCGCAGGACGATGTTGATCACGCCGGCGATCGCGTCGGAGCCGTATTGCGCGGCCGCGCCGTCGCGGAGGATCTCGATCCGCTCGATCGCGCTGACAGGGATCGTGTTGAGGTCCGTACCGACGTTGCCGCGCCCACGCGTGCCGAAGATGTAGACCAGCGACGAGGTGTGGCGGCGCTTCCCATTGATCAGCACGAGCACCTGATCGGGCCCGAGTCCGCGCAGCGTCGCGGCGTCGATGTGATCGCTGCCGTCGGAGCCGGACTGGCGGTTGGAGTTGAACGACGGTGCGACGTACTGGAGGAGCTGGCCGAGGTCGAGCTGGCCCGATTCGTCGGCGATCTCTTCGATCGGCACGACGTCGACCGGCACCGGCGTGTCCGTGCGCGAGCGCTCGGGACTGCGGCTACCGACCTCGATGACCATCGTGTGCGGAGTGACTGTCGCCGGGTCTTCTTCCTGGGGAGGCGGCGGCGGATCCTGAGCAAAAACCGGGACTGCGATGACGAGAAGAAGCAGGAGAGAGAGCTTCCCGTAGAACTTCATGGGTTCCTCCAATGACTAAGGACGGATTTCGAGGATGATAGCAGCTTGGAGCGCGTGAACATGTGGGCAGTCGAGCTTCGGGGAGTGGGCAAAGACGCGGCGCTGGTGGAAGTCGAAAGGCCACGGCCGGAACCAGCCACGGGCGAGGTGCTGGTGCGCATCACCGCGGCGTCGATCAACTATCGCGATCTGGCCCTGATCCGCGGCGACTACGGCAAGCCTCCGCGCTTTCCGCTCGTGCCGCTCTCGGACGGAGCGGGCGAGGTCGTGAGCGTCGGCGACGGCGTCACGCGATTCCATCCCGGCGATCGGGTGATCTTCGCGATGCGTCCACTGTGGCAGGAAGGCACGCCGACGCGCAAGGCGATCACCACGTCCCTCGGCATGACGCTCGATGGCGTGCTGGCCGAGTATCGCGTCGGTCATGAGTCGGAGCTCGTGCGCACGCCGTCGCATCTCACCGACGAGCAGGCGGCGTCGCTGCCGATCGCCGCGGTCACGGCGTGGACGGCGCTGGTCACGGGCGGTGGTCTGCGTCCCGGTCAGTGGGTCGTCGTGCAGGGCACGGGCGGCGTGTCGCTCTTCGCGTTGCAGTTCGCGAAGCACCTCGGCGCGCGAACGATCCTCACGTCGAGCAGCGACGCGAAGCTGGAGCGCGGACGCGCCCTCGGCGCCGATCACACGATCAGCTACAACACGACGCCGGAATGGCAGAACGAAGTGGTCGCGCTGACGGGCGGCGAAGGGGCGGATCACATTCTCGACATAGGCGGCGCGGCGACGTTCGACCGCTCGCTGGAGGCGATCCGTCCCGGCGGCAGCATCTATCTCGTCGGCTTCATCGGCGGGTTGAAGCTCGAGATCAATCTCGAGAAGCTCTTCCCTCGCGCGGCCGTGCTGCGCGGACTCTCGGTCGGATCGGTTGCCGCGTTCGAGGAGATGAACGCGGCCATCGAAGCGTGGCGTCTCGAGCCGGTGATCGACCGCGTCTTCGCGCGCAACGAGCTACAAGCCGCGCTCGACTACATGGCCTCGGGGTCGCAGTTTGGGAAGATCGCGCTGCGGTTTTAGGAGCGCCGTCGTCCCGACGGCTGGCCAGGCGGCGTCCTCGCCGCCTTGGCAGAACGCATGCGCGGGACGCCTGCGGGCCAGCCGGCGAGGACGCCGGCGTTCCACAATTGTGACGCTGGTCATGAACGACGCGCGCGCACACTCATGCGCATGATCCGCAAATGCGATTACGACGCCGTTCGCGATCTCTACCTCCCGATCCCGACGCAGATCGTCTCGAACGAGGAGTTCGTGCCGATTCCGCAGACGCGCGAGCAGCGGCAAGTCGAGGCGAAGCTGAACGAAATCGCGGACGACGCATCGAAGAAGCTCGGTGTCAGCCGTCGCGGCTTTCTGGCATCGAGTGGCGGCATGGCCGCGGCTTTCTTGGCGATGAACGCGGTGTTCGGCTGCCGCTCGTTCGACGTCGATCCGTCCGAGGTGATGGAGCCGGGGGCGACGGCGGAGAAGTGGCCGAAGAACGAATTCATCTTCGACATCCAGACCCATCACGTCGCGGCCGGACGAATCATCGAGATGCCGCCGCTGCTGCGCTACCGCGAGTTCGGCGGAGTGATGGGCAACACGGCGCTGAAAAGCCGCGCGCATGCGTGGGACGATCTCTATCTTGCGAATTACGTGAAGGAGATTTTCCTCGACAGCGACACGGTCGTCGCGGTGATCACCGGCCTGCCCTCGCGCACCGAAGAGCAGAACGTTCTTCCCGCGGCGAACATGGTGGAGACCCGCGCGCAGGTGAACGGGCTCGCGCAATCGAAGCGCCTCATCGCGCACGGCCTGTTCTCTCCCGACCTCGGCACCGCCAACATGGAGGAGATGCAGCGCCAGGTCGAGCAACTGAAGATCGAGGCGTGGAAGGGCTATCCCGGGCAGCCGCTCGCGCCGGACGGGAAGGGGTGGTGGATGGACGACGAGGCGGTCGCGTATCCGGCGTACGAGTACTCGCGGCGCGTCGGCATCAAGACGATCTGCGTGCACAAGGGACTGCCGCTGCCGGTGTGGGACCTGGAGCACAGCAGTCCACGCGACGTGCCGAAGGCAGCGCTCGATTTTCCCGATCTCAATTTCCTGATCTACCACTCCGCGTTCCGCAACATGCAGGACTTGCTGAAGGCAGCTGAGGATGATTTCCAGACGACGCAGGACGTGCCATGGATCTCGGACCTCTGCGCGGCACGCAAGAAGAATCCGGCGATGACGAACGTGTACATGGAGCTAGGCACGACGTTCGGGATGGTCGCGGTGACGAGCCCGCGCGCGGCCGCGTATATCCTCGGCATGATGATCGACGCGTTCGGCGACGATCACGTGTTGTGGGGAACGGACTCGATCTGGTGGGGCTCGCCGCAATGGCAGATCGAAGCGTTCCGCCGCCTGCAGATGCCGGAGGAGTACATGCAACGCTTCGGCTTCAAGCCGCTCACGGACGAAGTGAAGCGCAAGATCTTCGGTCTGTCCGCCGCGAAGATCTACGGCATCGACGCCGAGGCAAAGCTGCGCGCGCTGCCGGGGGATGCGCTGACGAAGTTGAAGGCGGCGTACCGGAGCGCGGGAGGCGCGCCGTCGAACACGCAGTATGGTTGGATCGTCTAGGATCGTGTTCGGAACAGCACGTCCCATGCGACGAAGAACATCCCGAAGTTCGCATGCTCGTTGCGGTGATGCACGCCGTGATACGCGGGGCCGACGAGCGGGCCGAAGCGCCAGTCGAGATCGGAGTGCGCGACGAGGTTGAAGACGACCAGCGCGAGGTACGCGCTCGACGGAATCGCCGCGATGACGCCGAGGACGTAGAGCGGGAAGAACTGGATCGCCATCCGCCAGGCGATCTCGACGACGTGGAAACGAAACGTGATCCACGGTCCGAGGTTGGGATCGGAGTGGTGGACGCGGTGGAAACGCCAGAGGAAGGCGTTCGCGTGCGCGGCGCGGTGGACCCAGTAGGCGAGGAGATCGAATGCGATCAACGCCAGCGCGCAGCGGACGAGCAACGGAATGCGATCGATGTCGTCCGCGAGCATGCGCCTCAGCGGTTCGGCGATCGTCGTCACGGTCGCGGTGATCGGCGGCCAGAGGAAAAACGCGTAGGCGCCGCTGAGGTACAGCAGGATGTAAAGCGCGTTCCGTCGCATCGCTGTGCCGCCATTTTATGCGGCTATACTCACCGCATGAAAAGGCTCGCGGTGCTGATGCTGGCGGCGATGCCGCTGTTCGCCGATGTCGTCATTCCGGAGAACGAGAAGAGGCCGCGTCCCGACCCGCCTTCCGCACCCACGGACACGGCGACGAGCACCGCGACGACGAGCACGCCATCGACGGAGGCAACGCCTGTGGCGCCGGCGCAGCCGAGCAAGCGCGCGTGGCCGGTCGTGTGGATTTCGGTGGTCGGCGTGGCGATGGTCATTCTGATTGCCTCACGCCGCAGCAGAACACGCACCGCGCAGTGATCGCACTCGCGCTCGCGCTGACGATCGTCGTCGAAGGGATCATCGCCTCGTCGATCCTCCGCCGCATTCCTTGGCTCGAGACGATCGCCATCCAACTCACGACCTGGCCAATCGCGCAGTGGCTCCTCTGGCGCACGGGCCAGCTCTGGCCGATCGAGCTCGGAGTCGTGATCGTGGAGACGCTGCTCTGGCGGATCGTGTTGCCAATCTCGTTTCGGAGGGCGGCGGTCTTGTCGCTCGCGGCGAACGCGGTTACGGCGGGGATCGCTTACGTGTACAGCCGCACGTCCATGTGAAAGTCCCGAGGCTCGCCAAGATCGATGGATGGGAAGTCGGGATGCTCAGGATTCAGGATGTAGTTGAGCTCGACCTGCGTCACCGCACTCGGAACCGACATCACGGCGGAAACTCGATTGCGCGCCCATTCGTCGCCGAACCGGCGAAGCTCGGTCGGCGCGATCGTGGCTGCCCAGTTCTTCGGCAGCGCAGCGGCGTCGAGTGTCTCTACCAGCGCTTCGTGGAAGTAACAAGGGATGAGCATGTACTCAGGGATGTGCCGTCGCCGCCGGAGGTGCACGATGATCTCGAGCGTTGCCAGCGATATCGACTGCGACGTGTAGACGACGCGAGTTCCCTCGGAATGCCAGCGGCCTGCGTTAAGCGCCGCACCCTCGCCATCAAACGCGTTGGGTGCGTGTTCTCTCTTGACGATGCGCCACGCGGTGATCACTACAGGATAACGCCGTGCTCGAGTGCGCCAATGACGCGCTCGACATCGCGTGCACCGACTTCAGTGTGAATGAGATCGGCGGGCGCCTTTCCCAGCGCGATCTCGAGCGTCAGGAGCCATTCGACTGCAGCGTCGGTGTGGCCGTCGAACAACCACAGTGTCCTCGCAAACACCCGGGCTCCGCGGAGGAGACGTTCCGACTCTTCGGATGTGAATCGCTTTTCGACCTTACGCCGAGCCAGCGTCCGCCGCGGGATGCCGACGATCTCCGCAAGGCGATCAGACGGGACGCCCATGTTTCGCATGAGACGTTCGAATGCCTTGAACGGAAAGCCTTTCTCGACGGCCTTCAGGACGTTTGGGAGGTCGAAGTACTCGAGGCCGAGCAGCACCGTGTACGCGTGCGGCCCGGGCAATCCATGCTTCATGAACGTCCGGTAGCGCTCGACGTCTCTGGTATCGGACGCGGTCTGTGTATCCATCTGGCACCTCAATATCGTGCCAGAATGACCGGCTGTCAAGAACCTCCCACGCTCCACCACAGCGCGTTGAACACCAGCGGGAACGTCGCGTGCGTTTGGCCGCGGTGCTGCGGGCGAAACCCGAACAACACGATCTTTCCCTTGCCGTACGTCATCGCCACCGCGGCGGCCTTGCGCGTGAGGCGCTCCGCGCCGTGGATCCAGCCTGAGAGCAGGATGTCCTTCTCGTCTTCCGGATACGTCGCGAGGACCCATCGCTGCATGTTCGTGGCGGGAGCGGTCGTATCGAACGCCATCGCGGAGTCGAGGAACGCGGGCGTCTCCGCCGGCATCCCCGCGGTCACGGGATGATCTCTGCGCAGGCGAAGGCGCACGAGCGAGCCGGGATTCACGTAGTCCTCCGCGCGAACACCCGCGAGCGCATTGCGCACGGGAACGTTGAACTCTTCGATCACGTACTCGCACGCGTCGCCGAACGCGATTAGCGTGCCGCCTTCCTCGACGAACTTCTTCAGAGCGGCCGCGCCCGCGGCTTCGAGCGCGCCGCGATACTCCGGCGGCATCTCTTCCTCGTAGCGCATCACCCCTTCGCCGCGGCGGCGGCCCGTCGCCAGGAGGTCCTTGGGAACATCCGGGAGGATCACGGCGTCGAAGCCGCTCAGCCCCTTCTGCACTTCCTGCGATGACAGACCTTTCACCGGCACGCCGTACGTCTCGAGCAGCCAGCGCGTCCATCCTTCGTCCATCGACGCTTGCCATGGTTTGTACGTCGCTACCCGCGGCTTGCGCGCGAGCTTCGCGCCGCGCGCGATCACTTCCTTCGTCTCCGGCTTGATCTCCGTCGCGCGAGTCGTCCCTGCCGGCATCGCCGCACGTTCCACGCGCACGCCCATCTGCAGCGGCAGCGACCACGTCGCGACGTCATACGGACGCAGGATGTCGCGCCCGGGCTGCAGCCGCACCTCGGGGTAGCGCTGCGGCTCCATCATCTCCAGCACGAACCGCGAGTACGGCTGCGCAAGCGGGATCCAGTAGTCGCCGTTTGCGGCCTGACGCACTTCGACGTTGTGCTCCGCCATGAGCCACGCCAGATGCTGCGCCGTCGGCCAGTCGCGCTGCTCGCGCGGAATCCGGTACGCGTCATTCGGCGCGGCATGCGCGATCGCCGCGCGCGAGCGCACGAGCAGATTGCGCAGCAGATCCTCGCGGCGGTCGGCCGCCAGCTCGTGCAGTGCGTCCGAGGCGATGCGGCCGTAGTCCATGATGTCGCGGAGACGCCACCATCCGCCTTTCCACGGGTTCGGATGATTGATCGTTGGCTTGTACTCGACCAGCCCCTTGCTGCCGCCGCGAAGCTCGTTCGGCTCGATGTACACCGGCGACGCGATGCGCGCCGACGCGATCTCCAGCAGCAGCCCGGTCACGTTCTTCCACCAACCGGTGTTGCGCGTTCCGCCGATCCAATACGCGTCGAACGAAAAGCCGTAGATCAGACCGCTCTTGTTCTGCTGCTCGAGGCGGAGGGCCATGTTCGCGCCGATCATGTTGACTTCGCGCCAGATCAGCGGATGCACGTCGGGGTCGACCGGATCCGCGAACGGCGGGATGAACATCCGCGGCCCTTCGGAGCCCATCTGATGTTCGTCGACGAACACCTGCGGATTCCACTCGTGGTACACGGCGCGGTTCAGCGCACGCGTTTCGAGCTGCGTGAGCATGTACCAGTCGCGGTTGTTGTCGTGGCCGACGTAGTGATGGTAGAGCCACGGCAGCCGCCCGCCTTCGTACGGCGTGCCCGCGTACTTCTTGTAGTAGTCGACGATCATCTGCTGCCCGTCGGGATTCAGCGACGGAACGACCAGCAGCACGACGTTGTCGAGGCGGCGCTTCGTCTCCGCGTCGTTCGCGGTCGCGAGCGCGTGCGCCCACTCCATCGCCATCTGGCTCGAGCCGATCTCGGTCGAGTGGATGTTGCACGTGACCAGCACGACCGACTTGCCTTCGCGCACGAGTCGGTCGGCCTCGGCGTCGGCGAGCCCGCGCGGATCGGCGAGGCGTTTCGCCATCTCTTTGATCCGCGCCTTGTTGCGGATGTTCTCCTCCGAGGAGATGACCGCCATGATCAGCTCCTCGCCGAGAGTGGTCTTGCCGAGGACTTCGACTTCGACTCGCGGCGAGGCCTTGTCGAGCGCCTGGAAGTACGCGCGGATCTGCTTGTAATCGGCGAGCGTCTTGTCCTTGCCGATGTCGAGCTTCAGGAATTGCGATGGCGTTTGGATCTGCGCGGCGGCAGAAATCGTGACAAGCAGAAGTGCAGACAGGCGTAAGGCTCGAAGCATGGCGCGCGATTATGGCATCGCCGGTCGCGTCCGCTCCGATGAAACGAAATGGCCCTTCGCGTCACTATTGGGGGTAGGGGAACTCCCCTTTGAGGGCACTCTATAAGTAAAGGAGGAACATATGCCTCGCGATCCTGAAGAAGGGACCATTGATGTGAACGAGGGCGAAGCCCCCGAAGCGGGGGAGGCGTCGGGCGAAGAGAGCATCGGATTCGACGAGATTCCGGAGTCCGTGTTCGACAAGAAGCAGGACGACCTGGGCAAGAGGCGGAAGCCCGCCGGGCCGCCGTTGCAGGACGATGCCGAGATGTTCGGCATCGAAGGTCTCGAGGCGCCGGACGTCCCTGAGACCGAGCCCGGAGAAGAAGTGCCCGAAAGCGAGGGGGTGTGACGATGGCCACGATCACCGTACTTCAAAACCTCGCCATTCCGAACGCGGCCGCCGTGCAGAGGTCGACCGTCGGCGAGCCGAGCCTGGCCAACGCCGGCAACAACATCTTCTTCAGCGGCAACTGGTACGCCGCGCAGTCGTCGGACCACGGCGCGACCTGGGCGCATGTGAATCCGTTCAACACGCTTCCGCCGGTCGACGGAGGCTTCTGCTGCGACCAGACCTGCATCTATGTTCCGCAGGTGAATCTGACCGTCTGGATCCTGCAGTACATCAAGAGTGCGACGTCGAACGTGATGCGCATCGCGGTTCGTGCGCCGGGCGGGAACTGGAAGTTTTGGAACATCCGCCCGACGAACGTGAACGCGACGTGGACGAACCAGTGGTTCGACTACAACAGCGCCGCGCTGTCGGACAACTTCCTCTACATCACGAACAACGTGTTCACGACGAACACCAATCAATGGACGCGCGCCGTCGTCCTTCGCATCAGGCTGCAGGATCTCCTCGGGACCGGCTCGCTGCCGTTCCAGTCGTTCTCCACGACGCAGAACGGCTCGCTGCGCTGCACCCTCGGCGCGAAGAGCATCATGTATTTCGGCGGCCACAACTCGTCATCGCAGATCCGCCTGTTCTCCTGGCCGGAGAGCTCGGGATCGGTGACGACGCAAAACATCAACGTGTCGGCGTGGAGTCAGTCGCAGCCATACAGCGCGAAGGGTCCGGACGGCAACGAGTGGCTGTCGCGCACGGATGGACGCATCACCGCGGCCTGGACAGGCGCGGGCGAGATTGGCTTCGCCTGGACGTCGAACAAGACCGCCCAGCGGCCGAAGCCGTTCGTGCGGGTGGTGCGCATCAGTGAATCGACGAAAGCGGTCATCGCGCAGCCGGACATCTGGAACTCGGCGATCGCCTACGCGTATCCGGACGTCTGCCCGAACCTGAACGGCGTTCCCGGGATCACACTTTTCGGGGGTGGCTTCCCGAGTCATATGATCGGCATCCTCGACGCGGGTGTGTGGAAGCTGCTCACGACGAAGAACGGCACGAACGGCCCGAGCGACAGCAAGTGGGGCGACTACGTGACCTGTCGCCGTCACTCGACGGACAACACGAGCTGGATCGCCGCGGGCTACACGCTGCAGGGCGGCGCGAGCCGCAACAACATCCAGCCGCGCTTCGTCCACTTCCGCATCTGATTTTCGGCCATCGGGGGGGCGGGCATCCTGCCCGCCCCCACTTAGAATGCGGACATGATTCGTCGCATTTTCGTTGCCGCGCTCCTTGTCCTCACCGCCGCCTGCGCCACGGTCCCGCCGCCCGCCCAGCCCGCGCGCTTCAAGATCCTGCAGATCAACGACGTCTACAAGATCGAGGGACTGGAGAGCGGCAACACCGGCGGTCTTGCGCGCGTGCGCACGCTGCGCGAGCACCTCGAGAGCGACGGCACGCCGGTGCTCGTGCTGCATGGCGGCGACGCGTTGTACCCGTCGGTGATGAGCAAGTACCTCGACGCGCGGCCGATGGTCGACGTCATGAACCTGCTCGATGGCGACGCGGCGAAGGAGGATGCACGGCTCATCGTCACGTTCGGCAATCACGAGTTCGACAACAAGGACGCGAAGATCCTGCTGGCGCGGCTGAACGAGTCGGCATTCCAGTGGGTCTCGACGAACGTGCGCTGGTGCAATCCGAATTGCGATCAGCGGTTCCCGAAGCAGACGGATCTGCTCACGATCGATCTCGATGGGCTGAGGGTGGGGCTGTTCGGGGCGATCTATCCGTTGCAGAAGTCGTACGTGAAATCGACCGACGTCATCGCCTCGGCGCGCGATGCTGTGGCGGCGCTGCGCGGTGAAGGGGCACGCGTCGTCATCGCCATCACGCATCAAGACATGCCTGACGACGAGAAGCTGATGCAGCAGGTGCCGGGCATCGACCTGATCGTCGGCGGGCACGATCATCTGTACATGCAGCAGCAGGTGAACGGGAAGTGGATCACGAAGGCGGACGCGGACGCGAAGAGCGCGATCGTGTACGACATCACCATTCCACCGGGGGCCGCGATCCGCACGACACCTCTTCGCATCGCGCTCGACACGTCGATCCCGAAGGACGCGGAAGTCGACGCGCGTGTGCAGCAGTGGCTCGGGGAGCTGTCGGTGAAGCTCGGCGGCAATCAGACGATCGGCAGGACCGAGAACCTGCTCGAAGGGGTGGAGCCTGTGATCCGAGGGCGCGAGAGCGCGCTCGGCAACCTGCTCACGGACGCCGCCCGCGAGCACATGCAGACGGACGTCGCGGTGCTGAACGGCGGGAGCGTCCGCATCAACGACAACATCGTCCCCGGGCCGATCACGACGTACGACATGGAAGGGATCTTCTATTACACGAACACGCTGGTCGCGTTTCGCGTGACCGGGCAGCAGCTGCTGGACATGCTCCGCAACTCCGTCTCTCGCGTCGACGCGGGCGACGGCCGCTTCCTGCAGGTGTCGGGGCTTTCGTTTGCGTATCACCCGCGCGGCGGCTCGTTCGTGGTGAACGCGGAGGACGTCAACATCGGCGGCAAGCCGCTGGACGTGAGCGCGAGCTACACCGTCGCGTCGCTCGACTACCTTTACACGAACGGCTCCGACGACGGCTACACCCTCTTCGCCGCGGCCACGCGCCCCCCGAAAGTGAACGAGTCGCTCGAGGCCGACTTCCGGAAGACGGTGGAGGCATACCTGAAAGCGAAGGGGACGGTGGATACGGAGATCGAAGGGAGGATCGTGCGAGAGTAGGGCGGAAGGCAAAGCCCCGAGCGAAGTCGAGGGGCCAAGTTCTATGAAAGCGATTGTCAAGGACGGTTCTCTCCCTCACTGATTGCTTTTTCGTCGTCCCCCTTGCAATCAGCCCATTCCGACCCGAAGAGGACGGCCGTGAATGCTTACG
>DASYGV010000012.1:0-10354 GCA_035999335.1 Thermoanaerobaculia bacterium
AACCCCGCGCCCCTTCCGAGCGATCTCCCGCGATCACCTGCTCCACGCTTTTCAGACGCGGAAACGTTGCTGCCTTCAGCAGCGCGATCTCCACCGCAAGCCGCTGATGTTCCGCGCGGTTCACCGTCTCGTCGTCGCGCAGCAACAGGTTCGCGATGCGCAGCAGGTCCGTGTACGAAAACTTCTCCGCGACCGACTGCATCGTCGACAAGTCCTCGGGCGACAGGCCGGCGAGCATCGACACGTTCGCGCCGCCGGCGAGCAAAAGGAGATTGCGCACGAAATTCAGCAAGTCGCGGAACAGCATCTTGAAATCGCGTCCCGTGTCCGAGGCTTCTTGCAGCGCTTCGAGGATGCCGGCGTGATCGCCTTCGCCGATGAGCGCCACCACGCGCGCGAAGAAGTTCGTCTCGGAGAGGCCGAGGATCGTCGCGACGTCCGCGGAGGTCACGGTGCGGCCGCTGAAGGCGATGATCTGATCGAGGAGCGAGAGCGAGTCGCGCACGCTGCCTTCGCCGCGGCGGGCAATGATCTCGAGCGCCGCGCGGTCTGCGGTGATTCCTTCCGCCTTGCAGATCTCGTCGAGACGGCCGATCAGGTCCTCGAGCGTGATCTTGCGCAGCAGGAACTTCTGGACTCTCGAGAGAATGGTTTGCGGGACCTTGTGCATCTCGGTCGTCGCGAACATGAAAACCACGTGCGGGGGCGGCTCTTCGATGAGCTTGAGGAGCGCGTTCCACGAGGCGGTGGACAGCATGTGCGCCTCGTCGATGATGAAGATGCGGTAGCGGTCGCGCGCGGGCTGGAACTGCGAGACGTCGCGGAGCTCGCGGACGTTGTCGACGCCGGTGTACGTCGCGGCGTCGATCTCGCGCACGTCCATGTCGATCCCTTCCGTGATCTCGCGGCACATCGTGCACTCGTTGTCCGGCTCGGCCGTCGGACCCTTGATGCAGTTCAGCGCCTTGGCCAGGATGCGCGCCGTGGTCGTCTTCCCGATGCCGCGGACGCCGGAGAAGAGGTAGGCATGATGGATCCGGTTGCCCTCGATCGCGTTGTGCAGCGTCCGCACCGCGGTCTCCTGGCCGACGATGTCGTGGAAGGTTTGAGGACGATACTTACGCGCGAGCGCCTGGTAGGACATGCGGGGCGAAGTTTAATGGAGAAAAACGAAAGCCCGCTGAGAAGAGCCCAGGCCGTACTGTGTCACACAGGGTAGGCACCTTAGCGCTGCTACCTTCCGGTCCTGACGCGGTTCGGTGCTCCTGCTGCACAGGACCCGGGCTCATCTCAACGGGCTTGCAATGAATCAGTGTCGTGCCGGGTGGCGGAGAGAGTGGGATTCGAACCCACGGTACGCGATTAACGTACACACGCTTTCCAAGCGTGCGCCTTAAGCCACTCGGCCATCTCTCCGCAAATGTTGCACGCTAATGATCAACATCTATTCAGCACGACAAAATGGCGGAGAGGGAGGGATTCGAACCCTCGATACCCGTGAAGGTATAACGGTTTTCGAGACCGCCGCGTTCAACCACTCTGCCACCTCTCCGTTCGATCGCGCTGCCGCAGTTGGCGGAAAAACTCCTGGAGCATCATCCTCGCGCGCTCTTCCATGAACCCGCCTTCCACTTCCAGGCGATGGTTGAGCCGCGCGTCCTGCACCAGGTTGCCGAGCGAGCCGCAGAAGCCCGCTTTCGGATCGTACGCCGCGAAGACGAGTCGCTCGACGCGCGCGTTCACCAGCGCGCCCGCGCACATCGCGCAAGGCTCGAGGGTCACGAACATCGTCGTCCCTTCCAGACGCCAGTCGCCGATCGCACGCGCCGCTTCCGCGATCGCGTAGAGCTCGGCGTGGCCGAGCGGGTCGCCCGACTCGCGCCGGTTGCGTCCGCGCCCGATGATCCGCCTTTCGCGATCGACGATCACCGCACCGACCGGGATCTCCCCTTCGGCCGCGGATTCCTCGGCGAGCGCAAAGGCAGTTTCCATCCACTGCACCTGATTCATCTGTCAAAGAGTACGACGGCGGGCCGAAGCCCGCCGCAGGTCAAATTCGGGTTGGTGCACCCAGGAGGACTCGAACCTCCAACCTTCTGATCCGTAGTCAGATGCTCTATCCAATTGAGCCATGGGTGCGAGCACTGGTCTGGAACGGGCATGCCGAACCGTTCATTCCGCGGCGGCGGATTGTACTCACCCCGCTCGAGAGCCGCAACTCTATTGCGGGTATGTACCTTGCGGCGTATCCTTGTTGCTCCCGGGCTGCAGCACACTCACAGCTTTCACGGCCTCTACGGTTGGCTCACTGCCTACCCAACCCTTCCCCAGCCAACCGTGGAGGCGTGATTTTTCCCCGCATGAAGAAGGAAGATCTTTACGCGCGAATGATGCACACGCCGGATGATCCGGTGCGCGCAGAGCTCCGGGCCGCGTTGCGCGAAGCGTGGAAACAGCTGATGCCGCTGCATCGCGCGCTCATCGACGACGCGAGCGCCGAATACTCCGCGACCATCGCTCCGGTCAGCGGCCCGACCCATCTCTTGCGGCTCCTCCAGGACGACCCGTTCTTCGAATGGCTGCGGCCACTGACGTCGCTGATCGTCGATCTCGACACCATGTCGCGCACCGACTTCGAGCGCTCCGACGTCGACGCCGTCGCAGCGCGTCTCGAGCGCCACTTCGGCAGCGCCGCCGATGCCGCGTTCGCGGAGCGCTACATCCCCGTGCTCCAGCGAGACATCGACGTCGCCGCCGGCCACGCCGCGATCCGTAAAATACTGCAGCGTCTCCTTCCTTCCGCCTAGGCCGCCATCCCTCGCCGAAGATTTGCAGTAAAGTACAAAGACACCAAAATGGAACTTTTCGTCTTCGGCGAAGACTACGTTCGACGTTTGCGAGAGGGGGATCGGGACACCGCGGCTCACTTCCACGCATACTTCCGGGAGCTCCTGCTGCTCAAGCTCCGCCGGCGTCTGCGGACTCTCGAGGCGATCGACGAGGTGCGCCAGGAAGTTTTCGCCCGCTGCATCGGAAACCTCGGCCGGCTGAACGACCCCCGCAAGCTGGGCGCGTTCGTGAATTCGATCTGCAACCGCGTGCTGATGGAGTACTACCGCGCCGAGGGAAGGACAGAGTCGCTCGAGGAACAATCGGACATCGCCGACACCGGCAGCATCGACGCCGCGTTCGACAGCGCCCGCAACACCGCGCGGGTCCGCCGCGTGCTCGAAACGCTCCCGCCGCGCGACGCCGAGATCCTCCGCGCGGTGTTCCTCGAAGAGGCGGACAAGGACGAGATCTGCCGCCGCTTCGGCATCGAGCGGGACTATCTGCGCGTGCTCCTGCACCGGGCCAAGGAGAAGTTCCGCGCATCTTTTTTGCGCAGGAAGAGCGGCCGGATGTCGGTTTTTGAAACGTTTGGCGGGCATACGTCACTATCCCTGTGAGAGAAGGTATGGAGCACGCCGAAGCTAAAGACACTCACGCCACCGACCGATACCTGCTCGGCGAGCTCAATGCCGCCGAAGCAGACGCGTTTGAGGAGCACTATTTCGACTGCGCCCAGTGCGCGGAAGAGCTCCGCAACGGCATGCAGTTCATGGACGGAGGACGCAAGCTGGCGCGCGAAGAAAACGCGCCCGAGCCTGCGATCGCTCCGGTCGTGCCGATCGCCGAGCGCCGCTCCCGTCGCATGACGTGGATTCCGGCCGCTGTTGCCGCGGCGCTCGTCCTCGCAATCGGGACGCCGCTGCTGATGAAGCAGCGCACCGCAGGCGCGCCGTCGTTCGAAGTCGCAAGCCAGCACTCCTTTCTTCTCTCCGAATCGCGAAGCGCGGGCACGGTCCCGACGCTGAACGGCAACGCGCCGATCGTGCTCTGGGCGGACGTTCCGTCGGAGCCGACCTACTCGCGCTACGAAGCGCGGCTGCACCAGCCCGGCGGCCAGGTGCTCGCGCTTCCGTTCACTCCCGATCCGAACGGTGAAGCAACGCCATTGACGGTCCGCGGATTGGGTGCGGGCTCTCATGAACTGGTGATCGTAGGCACGGACCCGGCCGGCCAGCATGCCGAGATCGCCAGACATCGATTCATCGTCCGTCGTTAACTGGGTCCACGCAAGGAGGGGAACATGCCTGATTTCACATTCAATGCGAGTGCTCTCGGTGCCGGAGGGGTCATCGAGCGCGGCAACGTCACTTACACCATCCCGAGTCTCGGATCGGTCGCCCTCGCGCCGACGGGCGGCGAGGGGCGGACGGTCGTTTCGAATTACTTCTCCGAGGAGCTGTCGTTCTCGCACGCGGAGACGCGCGTCTTCGGCCGCGAGACCAGCAAAGACACGTTCACCACGTCCTCGTACGTCCTCATCAAGAACCTTCGCGTTCTCAACAAGCTGGCCGTCGGCGAGATGCGCGCGGTGGTGACTTCGGAGCGCGGAATGACGGGTGGCGACGACCATGCCTTCGAGGTCGAGGCTTCGTACGATGACGTGCGCGTGGGCAACCGCAAGGTCATTCCGCACATCGACGTCGTTCTCTCGCAACTGCGCACGTACGAGCAGCTCGGAGAGCTCCTCGGCGGCCGCAACGCCGCGCGAGATCCACAAGGGCTCGCGAAGCGTTTCAACGCGAGCTCACCGGATGAGCTGGCGCGGGTGATCGGTCAGAAGAAGCCGGTCCAGGGATCGCTCGTGGAAACGGTGGAAGGGTATGAGCCGAAGCCGTGTGCTCCGACGATCTTCGTTCCCGGCCTAGGGACCGTCCGCTTTGCCGAGCTGATGCTCAAGCCCGGACGGCGTCGTCTGAATCTCATCCGCATCATGTTCGGCCCAAGAAAGAACGAGCATGATCGCGATCAGCCGTTCATGATGGCGGAGGAAGGTCCGCAGTCAGGCGGACCGACGGGCGGCTCGATGACGCTCGGCTCCGGGGAGGGGAATGGGACCCCGATCGAACCCTAGACACTATCTCGTGTCGCTGCTGGCGCTCCTTTTTCTCGGGGCGTCGGCGGCGGCGCAAACTCCGGAGCGCGGCGCGGCACGTGCGGCGCGAACCGCGATCGACCGCGCTCAATACGCCGCCGCGGATAAGATCATCGATGACGCGCTGACGCGCTTCGGCGCGCGCAACAACGAAGATGTATGGGCGCTGCGCGTGATGCGCGGTGAAGTTCTCCTGGCGCGCGGCGACGCGGCGGCAGCGAGCAAAACCCTCGCGTTCGAGCTGCCGGCGAATCTCCGGAAAAGCGAGGCCGCGGTCCGGCACATGGTGATGCGCGCATTCGCGCTGAATCGCATGAGGCAGTCGCAGGAGGCGCGCGCGTTGCTCGATTCCGCCAAAACATTGGCGTCAACGCACCAGCCCGCGGCGCTGGCGGAAGTCCACCTGGCGCTCGCCGGCATCGCCGCGAGCGGCAACGAGCAGCACGCGCGCGATGCCATCCATCTCGCACGCAAGCACGGACGCACGGTCGTCGAAGTCAAAGCCATGGCGGCGCTCGCGCTCGTGCACGCAGGCAAGCAGGAGATCGCGGAGTCGATTCAGTGGGGCGAGCAGGCGCTTCCGCGCTCGCGCGCGCTGCACATCGAGAAGACGACCGGATCGATCGAAGGAAACCTCGGCTGGCAGTACTTCGAGATCGGCGACTACGAAACGGCCGCAGAGCTGTTTACGCGCGCCGAGGCCACGGCGGCGCGCATCGATGCGAAGCGGGACCGCGTGGCGTGGCTCATTCAGCTCGGCAACATTCGTCTCCAGATGCGCGACTGGGCGGGAGCCGCGCGCTACAACCAGCAGGCTGCGCCGATTGCGCGAGAGATCGCGCATCCGCAGCTCGGCTTTGCGCTCGCAAACATCGCACGGGCGATGATCGAGCTCGGGCGATTCCCTGAGGCGCGGCGCCTGAACGCGGAAGCGCTCGAGGCCAAGCGCACTCAGAACGACGAAGAAGCCGAGCTGACCTCGTACATCATCGAGGCGCGGATCGTCTCCGCGGAAACGAAGTACGCTCGCGCGCAGAAGCTCCTCGAGGATGTGATCCGCGAGACGAAGCGCGCGATGACGCGCGCGGAGGCGGAGGGACGGCTCGCGCAACTGCACGTGCGCATGAACCGCCGCGATCTCGCCGAGACGCACTTCCAGCGCGCCATCGCCGCCGCGGGTCAGGCGCGCGACGAGGTGAAGGATCGCGATCTCAAGTTTTCGCTCTTCAACAACACCGCGGAGATCTTCGGCGAATACGTCGACTTTCTCGCGCGCGGCAACCGCGTCGAGGACGCGCTCGCGGCGACGGAGACGCGGCGCGCGCAGACGCTCGAGGAAGGGTTGCAAGTGCCGGCGAAGCTCGACGGCCGCGCGGTTGCGCGGCAGAACGACGCCACGATTCTCAGCTACTGGCTCGGACGCGATCGCTCGTATCTCTGGGCCATCACGAAAGAACAAGTGAAGTTGCACGCCCTCCCGCCCGATACGACGATCGAAAAAGCAGTCGACGCTTATCGGCGCGAGCTCCTCGGCCCGCGCGGATCGATGCAGTGGACCGGCGCGCGGGGACAGGCGCTGTACCAGATGCTCGTGCAGCCCGCGGCGTCCGCGATCGCGAAGGGGTCCCGCGTGATCGTCGTCGCCGACGGCAAGCTGCACACGCTCAACTTCGAGACGCTGGTCGCGCCGTCGCCGCAACGCTACTGGATCGAGGACGTCGTGGTGATGAACGCGGCCTCGCTGCAGCTCCTCTTGCGCACGGCGCGCAAAGGTGGAGACACGATGCTGCTCGTGGGCAACGCGCCGTCGCCGGATCCGTCGTTCCCGCCGCTGCCGCATGCAGGCGAGGAGATGCGCGCGATCGAAAAGCGCTTCACCCGCCGCGCGGTGCTCGAGGGATCGAAGGCGACGCCCGCGGCGTACAAGGCGGCATCTCCCGGCAAGTTCGATTTCGTCCATTTCGTCGCGCACGGCGTCGCGACGCGCAAACGGCCGCTCGACTCCGCGGTCATCCTCGCGCGCGATGCGTCGTCGCGCTACAAGCTCCTCGCGCGCGACGTCATCGCCGAGCCGCTCACCGCGCGCCTCGTCACGATCTCGAGCTGCCACGGCGCGGGCACGCGCACGTACGCGGGTGAAGGCGTGGTCGGCCTGGCGTGGGCGTTCCTGCGCGCCGGCGCCGATCAGGTCGTCGCCGCGCTGTGGGAAGTGAACGACGCCGCGACCCCGCAGCTGATGGACCGCATGTACGCCGGCATCCGCGCCGGCAAAGACCCGGCGGTCGCGCTCCGCGACGCGAAGCTGCAGCTCGTGCGCGGCACGGGCGCCCATCGCCGCCCGCTGTACTGGGCACCGTTCGTTCTCTACGCGGGAACGTAAACGCGACGCGGTAACATGCTGGCTCGCATGCGAGCCACTACCGCGGTCCTCCTCTCGATCCTCGTCGCCGCGCCCGCTCTCGCCGCGGGCTTCGATTTCCCGACCCAGAGCGCAAAGGCGCTCGCCATGGGCGGCACGTTCGTGGCGCAAGCCAACGATCCGACCGCGGTCTATTACAACCCCGGCGGTCTCGGTCTTCTGGCCAAGAAGAAAGGCGCCTCCCTCGGCGTCACCACCTCGAAGTTCAACGAGTCGCTCTATCAGGGCCTCGGCGGCATCGCGGCCGGCCAGGTGGCCGAGCAGGAGACTCCGCTCGCGACCGTGCCGCACGTCTTCGGGACGATCCCGTTCGGCGCGAAGATCGTCACCGGCGTCGGCGTCTACTCCCCGTTCCGCATGCGCACCGAGTGGGCCGATCCCGATGTGTTCTTCCGGCGCCGCAGTGCGTACGAGTCCGAGCTGAACTCCCTCGACATCGCCACCAGCGCCGGGATCGCGCTTGGTCAGAGCTTCGGAATCGGCGGCTCGGTCATCTTCCGCACCACCGACTTCGGCGCGTCACGGAACGTGACCATCCTCGACGGCAACGTGTTGCGCGACATCGCCACGCTGACGATGAAGACCGACACCGAGAAGTCGTACACGTGGAGTGCGGGCGTGCTCCATCGCATCGGCAACAGCTTCTCGTGGGGAGCGTCGTATCGCGCCGGTCACGAGACCGACTACAACGGAGTCGGAAAGCTGACGCAGATCGCGACGGGTGACACCCAGCTCGACGAGTTGGTGCGCACGCAGTTCACGTTCGACGAAGATCTCGCGCTCGCGTCGACGCTGTCGATGCCCGCGCAGGCGACGTTCGGCATCGCCATCGGCTCCGGCCAGCCGTTCCTTCTCGAGCTCGACGCCTCGCAGACCGACTGGAAGGACGTGCAGGAGATCGCGTTCGCGTTTCCCGGAAACCCGGAGCTCGACACCTTGTACCCGCTGCACTTCGAAGACACTCTGACTTACCGCGCGGGTCTGAGCTTCCGCTTCCCTACCGGCCCGGAGCTGCGCTTCGGCTACGCGCTGGAAGAGAGCCCGCAGCCCGACGAGACCGTCGGCGCGTTTCTTCCCGACGCCGCCCGCAGCACGATCAGTGCGGGCTTCGGACTCGACTGGCTCAACGTCGGCTTCGCCTGGACGACCTACGAGCAGCGCATCATCGACAACAGCCTCGACGGGATGAACGGAAACTTCCGGCAGAACGCCTGGACCGTGGCGATCACCGCGACGAAGTGACTTGTCATCACTGCAGCTCGATCTTCACTTCCTTGGTGACCGTTCCCGTGCCCGAGGGGTTCGTTGCCTCGAGCGTGACCGCGTACGTGCGCGTCGTCTCAGGGTAGGTGTGCACGGGATTCTGGTCGAATCCGAGGGAGCCGTCGCCGAAGCGCCACTTCCAGGCGGTGGGTGAGTTCGTCGACTTGTCCGTGAACGACACGCTCGTCCCGTCGATCGAGAACGTGAAGTCCGCGGCGGGGATCGGGTCGGTCTCGACGATCTTGCCCGCCGTGGCCTGGCCGCCCGCATTCGAGGCCGTGAGCGTCACCGGATAGCTGCCCGCCTGCGCGTACGTGTGACGCGGGTTCGCGTCCGAAGACGTCGTGTCATCGCCGAAATCCCACAGCAGCGTCGTGGCATTCGTCGACTTGTTCACGAATTGAATCTCACGTCCGGACGCATCCCAATCGAAGTCCGCCGTCGGCGCCGCAGGTGCGGTGTTGACGAAGCGGCTGACCGTGCCGTTGCTGAACGTGTTCGACGCGACGAGGGTGACCGTGTACGTGCCCGCGGCCGTGTACGTGTGCGCCGGGTTGCGCGCGTTGCTGGTCTTCTGGTCGCCGAAGGTCCAGCTCCACGCGGTTGGATCGCCGGTCGAGCGATCGAAGAACTGCACCTTCATCGAGTCGTTCGGGTCCTGCTCGAAATCGAACGACGCCGCGATCGGCGGACCGGTCGAGAGACTGACGAACTTCTGGCGCGTGCTCTTTCCGCCGGTGCTCTCGACCTCGAGCGTGACCGTGTACGTGCTCGCGAGACTGTATCGATGCACCGGATGGCGCTCGGTCGATTGCGCGTTGTCGCCGAAATCCCACTTCCACTTCGTCGGATCGCCCGTCGATGTGTCGGTGAAAGTGACGGAGAGATCGTTCGCGACGAACGTGAACTCGGCGACCGGCGCGGGCACCGGCTCCGGCGGCTTCTCGATCTTCACGCTGCCGCGGCCGACGCTCGAGCCGACCTGCGCGAGGATGTTGGCCGTGCCGGTCTCGGTGCCCGCGTAGAGTGGGATCTGCACGCTGCCTTTGTTCAGGAGCTGGGTGATCGAGCGCTGCGGCTCCGCGCTCTGCGTGAAGCTGCCGAGGGTCGTGGTGACCGTGACTTGCGCACCGTCGTCGACTGCCTGTCCGTCGGCATTCTTCGCCGTCACCGTGATCATCGACGGCGTCGACGAGCTGGTCTCGATGGTCGTCGGATTCGCGCCGAGCGTCACCGTGAGCCCGGCAGGCGGATTGTTTCCGGGCGGCGCGGGCGCAACGGGATTTCCAGAGTCGCACGCGACGAGAAGGCAAAGCCCTGCCGCCGTAAGGGCACCACCGATGGACCGGACCATGAGTGACGGAAATTATAGGTTCGAAGGGGGCGGAGCGGGTATGACGACCGGTAAATAACCAAGCCGCCTCTGCAGTTCCTTGGCCGCGGCGTTCGCGGCGGAACGAGTCTCGAACTGGCCTACGCAGACGTTGTGCAGCATGACGCCGGCGGACGTCGGCATCTGGATGATCGTCGGCTTCAGTCCCTGCGCGGTGAGGCTCGCGACTTGCGCTTTCGCGTCTTCCTCGCTCGTGAATACAGCGACGCGCAGCGTGAGCGACTCGCGCGGCTCGGTGCGAGTTGCGGGTTTCTTCTGGGGGGCCGGCGCCCCGCCGGCCGTACCGCTGGCCCCC
>DASYGV010000055.1:0-30528 GCA_035999335.1 Thermoanaerobaculia bacterium
AAGCCGATCGACACGCGCGTGCTGCTCGTGAAAGTCGCCTTCGCGGAGCCGACGCCGCTGAAGCTCGGACAGCGCGTCGAGGTGAAGATCGAATGATTCGTTGAAACGATTCGCCGGCCTGCTGCACTACCTCATACACAACTTTGGAGGTGGTGAATGAGGCAAGTAATCGCAGGCCTTGTTGTTCTCGTCCTCTTCCTGGCGACTCCGGCCCAGGCGACGCATTGGGACCGGTTCCTGAAGCTCTGCTTCGAGGATCTCCTCGTGATCGAGGAGATCCCGGAGATTCCCGTTCCGGTTGGATGTGAAGTCGTCGACTGCTGTCCCGGATGTCCCGGACCGCCGGACTACCTCGAATGGCGCATCCTCGTGGATAAGAACGCGCGCTCCGTCGAGATCCGGCTGGAAGGCGTCGACGAGCTCGTGATGTCCGGCATGAAGCTCCGCGGGAACGTCACGCGAAAAGGTAACGTGCTCACGGCCGGCCCCGGCGAGAGCTTCGTCACCGGACTTCCGAACGCGCGCAAGGGAAGCGTTGCGGTCGGCGTGGTCAAGGTGATGCCGAACGCCGAGCAGATCCGGGCGCTCAGCGCGCCGGATGCGGACGCCGAGGCGAAAGACGAGCCGGACTCCAATTCCGGAGTCGAGATCTACCAGCTCGCCGGAAAGTACGTCGTCAACAAATTCCGCTCGCGGCTGCAAATCCTTCCGTGTCATCCGCCGCCACCGTTGCGCGAAGACCGCATTCGGCTCACGAACAACACTTCAAACGACAACGCGGTGATTCTCGCGGACTACCGGCAGGCCGCCTGCCGCAATGACCTCATCCATCGCACGATGACCGAGGTTTTCATCGGCAACGCTCTCACCAACGGCACGTGTAACTCCGACGTGAGCGTCTTCTCCGACGACAACGCGATGTCGTTCGAGCCCAACGTGACCACCTGGACGAACACGGCCGGCGACATCCACACCGTCAATCTCCGGGCGATGCTCACCGCTCCCGTGACGGTCTGGATTGCGATGGCCGGCGCGACTCCGCGCGCGCAGAACGACGTCGCGAACGCGAACCTTCTGTACAACCAGAACAACGTGGGCGTGCGATTCAACGCGACCTTCAACGACGTCTCCGGAAACGCCAACGCTGTGACCACGATCGGCGGCACGAATGGCGGTTGCGCAACCGCCGGTGCCCTCGCAGGCACAGCGTTCCATACCGTGGGACGCATCAACATCTACTACGTCAATGGCGCCTTCACCGGCGTGAACTGCGGCGCGAACCGCAACGTCTCCTTCATCGGCACGACCTCCAACCTAGGATCGCTGCCGCACGAGATCGCCCACGCCTACGCGCTTCGTCCTTCCGACGCAGGTGGCCACACGAACACTCTGGCCGGCTTCGGCAACAACAACATCATGTTCGCAGGCGGACCGGGCACGCGCAACCATTTCTCCGTCGGGCAGGCGTTCCGCATCAACGTGTCCGACATCTCGCAGCTCAACGTCAACGGCACCCGCGTCGGAACGACTCGCGCGTGCGCGCCGCTCACGACCAGCAACATCTGTCCGGCGCTCGCGCTCGACTCGCTGCCGCACTGACCGGAAAGGAGAATGATCATGAACGTAAAATTCAGCCGTCCTTTCCTCTGTATCCTGATGCTTCTGCTGATGGCCTGTACTGCACCCGAAAAACGCGAGCCCGTGTCCTCGACGATGTCCGTCGAGGAGACCGAGGTTGCGCGGCAGGCGCTCGTCGAATGGTTCGAATGCGAAGAATGTGAAGAAGGCCAGTTGGCGGCCGTCGTCAAATACGGCGAGCGCATGGTCCCGTCACTGCGCGCGTCGCTGCTCGAAGGCGCGGCGCCGGCGAGCGAGGAGCTCCTCCGCCGCGATCTCGAGTCGCGCTACGACGAACTCGTTCGCTACGCCGAGACCCATCCCGAAGCGAAGGTCGCGTCGTCGAAAGAGGAGTTCGTCGCGATGTACATCGGCAACCTGCACGCGCAGTACAAGACTCGCGCGGCGCAGGCGTTGTCGCAGATCGGCGGACCCACCGCGAACCGCGCGCTGCAGGAAGGGCTCGAGCGCGCCGATCGTCCCGACGTCCGTGCCACCGTCGAAGCAGCCATTAAGTCCGCCAAGAAGTAATCAACTGAGGGGCGGGCACTTGCCCGCCCCATCCCTCCACCGATCCGGCAACGCCCATACGGGCGTACTCTTGCATAGGCATGCCGACCGCCTCGGACGACCGCTCCCTCGAGGTGCTGAACGAAGTCGCGCGCATCGCGACGCTCGATCTCGAATTGCGGCCGATGCTCCAGCGCATCACGGACACCCTCGCGAGCAAGTTCGATTGGCAGTTCGTCGCTCTGGCTTCGCTCGACCTGGAGCAGGGCATCTTTGAATGCGAGGCGCTCACGTCGAGCGTCGACACGTCCGTCCACGTCGGCTACAGCCGCGACCTCGGCAGCGGCGTCGTCGGCGAAGTCGCGGCCACCGGCCAGCCGGTGGTGATCGACGACGTCAACACGTGGCCGAACTACGTCGAGACGATGCCCGGCGCGCGCTCCGAGATCTGCGTGCCGGTGAAGCATCACGGCCGGATGGTCGCCGTGCTGAACCTCGAGAGCACGCGCCCGGCTGCGTTTCACGGACAGCTCGGGCTCCTCGTGACCGTCGCGGACCAGATCGCGGGGGCGGTCGCCAGCGCGCAGATGTACGAGGAGCTCAAGCAGCGCGCGCGGCTGATGCAGATGATGAGCGAGGTCTCGCGCACCGCGCTCCAGGCCACCGACCTCGAAGAACTTCTCGAGCGCGTGACGCGCTACATCCACGAGCACTTCCCGCTCGAGCTGGTATCGATCGTCATGTACGACCCCGGCCGCAACGAGTTCGTGAACATGATCACCACCGGCGACGCATTCGTCGCGCCCGCGCAGCGCTGGCCGGTCGACCTCGGCGCCATCGGCCGCTGCATCCGTTCGGGCGCGACGCAGTTCATCCCCGACGTCACCGCCGATCCCGAATACGTGATGGTGAACTCGCGCGTGACCTGCGAGCTCGTCGTGCCGATCCGGTTCGACGACGAGGTCCTGGGCGTGATGAATCTCGAAAGCGCGGGGCCGATCTTCACGCCGGCGAACGTGCTCGCGTTCGAGGCTTTCGCCGACCAGGTGGCGGGAGCGATCCATCTCGCGCAGGTGAACGAGCGGCTCGCCGACGCGACGCGGCAGCTCGAAACGAAGACCCATGCGCTCGAGGACGCGAACGAGCATCTCGCCAAGGCCATCGAGACGCTGCATCACATCTCCGCGCAGGACGGACTCACCGGCGTCGCGAATCGCCGGCACTTCGACGAGACGCTGGCGCTCGAATGGCGCCGCGCCGCGCGCGCCCGCGCCGTGTTGTCGCTGCTGATGCTCGACATCGACTACTTCAAGTCGTTCAACGACACGGCGGGCCATCAGGCCGGAGACGATTGCCTGCGCAATGTGGCGCAGACGCTGCGCGATTCGATTCAACGCGCGGGAGATCTCGTCGCGCGCTACGGCGGCGAGGAGTTCGCGCTGCTGCTGCCGGAGACCGACGCCGAGCACGCGCTGCAGATCGCGACGCGCCTGCGCGAGCGCGTCGAGGAGCTGCAGTTGCCGCATCCCTCCTCGCCCCTCGGACACGTGACGGTGAGCATCGGAGTGACGTGCGTGGTCCCGCCGCGCGACGGCAGCGGCTCGGGCGACTTCGTGCGCGTCGCGGACGCGGCGCTGTACGACGCGAAGCGGCAGGGACGCAATCGCGTCGTGATGTGACCTGTCATCCTGAAGCCGCATAGACGGCGAAGGAACCCCTGCCGATAGCGAGTGACACGTTCTACCGCAGGAGATCCTTCGCCGTCTGCGCGGCTTCAGGATGACAGGATCTACTTCCTCCGGTCATCTCGCCGCGGCTGTTCGTCCGGCGGCACGATCTCCACTCCCTGCTGTCCGCGTCTTCCCGCGCCGCCGCGCCGCGCTTTCTCCATCGTCATCAGAAATCCGAATGCCGGATCCTTGAACTGCAGGTGCCGGAGCATGGTCCAGTGCTTACGCACGTAGCTCTGCAGAAACTGCAGCACATGTCCCAGGCTCACGATGCGGCAGGGCGGTACCGGCGCGCCGGGAGGAAACGAGCCGAAGGCAATCAGGCGCACTGAATACGCAGGCGGGATCTCCGCCGTACCCGTGCGCAGCAGTTGCTGCACGACGCGGTTCGGATCGCCCACCTGGCCGAAGCGGTTGATCACCGTGTTCAGCACCTCCGGATCGCGGATGCCGGTGTTCATGTTCACCCGCCCTTCCTTGACCTCACCGATGATCATGTCGATCGAATCGACCGGCACGCCCAGACCGGAATCCAATCCGGAAACGTCGAGTCCCTTCGGCGCCTTGCGCGTCTTCTTCGCCATCGGCTCGCCCGAAGGAAAGCGGAACGCGAGGATGTCGATGTCCGTGATCGTGCGGAACCCGCGCCCCGCTCCGGCGATGATCGGATACTCGGCCGAGGTGAAGTAACCGTTGAGCTGCAGGTACGCCTGAACGAGCGCGACGGCATGGTCCATGGTCGAGAGCCTTAGCAGAAGCGTGGCCAACCGTCGCTCGTGCCGTTACACTGCTCGCAACCTGCATGGCCGCCGACGACTCCGTCACCCCCGCGCGAAAACTGAGTTATGACTGCTCCAAGTGCCCCGCGTACTGCTGCAGCTACGAACGGATCGTCGTCGAGCCGAAAGACCTTCGCCGTCTCGCGAAACACTTCGATGTCGACCTCGAGACCGCGCGCCGCCGCTTCACGAAGATCCGCGACGGCGAGCGGGTCCTGCGGCATCAGAAGGACAAGATCTACGGCTCGGTGTGCATGTTCCTCGACACGAAAACACGCCGCTGCACGATCTACGACGCCCGCCCCGGCGTCTGCCACGAATACCCCGACAAGCCTCGCTGCGGCTACTACGACTTCCTTCGATGGGAGCGCAAGCATCAGGAGGACGAGGATTTCATTCCGTTGAAGATGGGATGACAGGCGGCCTCGCCGTCGTTCTCCGCTGCATGCTTCGCCGCCTTACGACATTTCTCACGCTCCTGCTCGCCGCGTTTTCCCTCGCGGCGCAGGAAGACCACTTCTCCGAGCAAGTCTCGGTCTCCTACGTCATGGTTCCCTTCACGGTCCTCAGCGGGAAGGGCCTCCCGATCCTCGACCTGAAAGAGAAGGAAGTGTCGCTGCTCGTCGACGGGAAGAAGGTCATGACCGATCTCTTCGAGCAGTCGCGCAATGCGCCGGTGTCGTGGACAATCCTGCTCGACGGCTCGGGCTCGATGGCACTCGCGGGCAAGCTCGACGCAGCGAAAGCGGTCATCAACGCGCTCACCGCGCGACGCAGACCGGGCGATGACTTTGCGCTCTACGCGTTCGATTCCGAGGGCCGCGCGAACGAGCTGGTCCCTTTCACGGAGAACCCCGCGGCGATCACGAGAGCGGTCGACGTCGTCAAACCGTGGGGCAAAACCGCTTTTTTTGATGCTCTCGCCGAAATGCCCGAACGGAGCGAGCTCGGGCGCAATCCGTCGCGCGCGATCATCCTCCTCAGCGACGGCATCGACAACGCTTCGCGGATGACCCGGGCCACCATCGAGAAGCGCCTCGAAGGAGTGTCCATCCCCATCTATGCCTTTGGTTTACGCGAACCGGGCGAACAGCGCGCGAAGCGCGTTACAGCGCCGATCAGCGAGGAGATGGCGAACATCGACGTGCTGGAAGAGCTCGCCGTCGCAACGGGCGGCAGACTCTTCGTCAGCAACCG
This sequence comes from Thermoanaerobaculia bacterium, assembly GCA_035999335.1. Taxonomy (GTDB): domain Bacteria; phylum Acidobacteriota; class Thermoanaerobaculia; order Gp7-AA8; family Gp7-AA8; genus QHVT01. Next base: position 5,834 of record DASYGV010000055.1, read on the forward strand.
CCCGGAGGAGCTTGCGCAGGCGATGAATGCGATCGAAAGCATCCTTCGGGCGCAATATCTGCTTGGCTTTCCGCCCACGGGAAAAGGCGGTGTAAAGTACCGCCGCATTTCGCTGGAGCTCGCAGGGCGGGTTCGCTCCGTCCGGGTTCGTGCCGGCTACCGCGGTACCGAGCCTCCGGTACAGAGCGTTTCCACCTCTCGCGAGAAAGCCAAGCGCAACGAAAGGAAAAAGAGTCGATGATGAAGTTTTCCAGAGCTCTTTTGGCGATCGCGATTCCGGTAGTTCTCGGCGCGTGCGCCACGTCGAAATCGGTCGACGAAAAAATCGCCGCCTCGCAGGCGACGACGAACCAGAAGATCGAGTCGGTCTCCTCGCAGGTCGAGGACCTGCAGCAGAAGCAGACGGCGACGGATGCCCGCGTCGAGCAGCTCAGCCAGTCCGCGGCGGAAGCGCTTCAGCGCGCGCAGGAAGCCGGCGTGCTGGCCAAGGGCAAGGTCATATTCGAGCAGACCTTCTCCGAGGATCGCGTGAAGTTCAAGCTGGATTCGTACGAACTGTCGGACGAGGCCAAGGTCGCGCTCGACGAGTTCGCGGGCAAGGCCAAGGCCCTCGAGGTGCAGTATTTCATCGAGATCCAGGGACACACGGACGACACGGGCGGCGAGGCCTACAACGAGGAGCTCGGCCAGCGCCGCGCGGACTCGGTGCGCCGGTACCTCTCGCGCGAGCATAAGCTTCCGCTGAACCGTATGTCGACGATCTCTTACGGCGACACCCTTCCGCTCGAGTCGAACAAGACCCGCGCGGGTCGCGCTGCCAACCGCCGCGTGGTGCTGGTCGTGCTCGAATAGACCATCACGCACTCGCGTCACGAAAAGCCGGCGTATCCACGCCGGCTTTTGTTTTTTGGGGTCGTCGGTAGCGACCCGATAGGACAGATAGGACGAATGGGACGTATCGGTCCTATTCGTCCTATTTGTCCTATGAAAACGTGGCCACCACCGGCGCGTGATCGCTCGTCCCGATCTCGCGTTGCGAAGGACAGGAAATGGCGCGCTTTGCGAGCTCCTCGCTTGCGAGGACGTAGTCCAGGCGCCAGCCGATGTTGCGCTCCTTCATGCTCCGCCACGGTGGCCACCACGAGAAGTAGTTCTCGTCGTCGGGATAGAGCATCCGTCCGACGTCGACGAGGCCTCCGTCGCGGATCAGCTGTTCGAGGAGCTCGCGCTCGACCGGCAGCTGTCCGATTGCGTTCGGCTTGCGCTCCTTCCGGTGCACGTCCATCTCCGTCCGGGCGATGTTCATGTCGCCGCAAAGGACGAGCTTCAGCCCCATCTCGCGGATGTCCGCGGCATAGGCGATCAGCGAGTGGATGAAGGCCATCTTCGCCTCGAAGTCCTTCCCGCCGTTCGGAACGTACACGCTGGTGAACACAGTGTCCTCGATCAGTGCCTGTACGATCCGCGTCTCCTGATCGAACCCGGGGTGCGAGAAGTCGACGTTTTGAGCGAACCCGGCACGCACATGCAGCGCCACTCCCGAGTACCCGCCCGCGCCATGCCAGTAGCACGTATATCCTTCAATCGAAGAGCTTTCCGGGATCTGGTCGAGCCTGGCTTTGATCTCCTGCAGGCAGATGACGTCGGGCTGTTCCTCCGCCACCCACGCCGGAAACTGCTCGTGCCGCGCCCGAATCCCGTTCACATTCCAGGTAGCGATCTTCATGGTCCGAGGATTGTATGCGGAGGCTTCATGCGCAAAGCCGCCCTCGCTCTCCTCCTTCTCCTCACTGCCCTCCCAATGCTCGCCCAGGACGATGACGATGATTGGCGCCGGCGCCGCGGCTATCGCGACACGCCGCGCGATTCGTCCTTCGAGCTGACGCCGTTCGTTGGCTATCGCTGGGGCGGGACGATCTTCGCGGACCAGACGTTCATCTTCGGCGAGGACGTCGACGTCGCATCGAGCGCCGATTTCGGCGTGAGCTTCGGCATCCCCCTCGGCGATACCGGCATGAAGCTCGAGCTGATGGCGAACCGGCAGGAATCCGAGCTCGAGACCGGCGGCGGTCTGTTCGAGCCCGAGGATCAGGTCGCGAACATCGACATCACCTATCTGCAGGCTGGGCTGCAGGTCCCGTTCGCGCGCTCTCGCAATGCGACGCCGTACGTCGTCGCCAGCGTGGGCATCGCGAACCTCGATCCGCAGCTGACGGGCGTCGACGCCGAACAGCGCTTCTCCGCGTCCGCGGGCGTCGGCGTGAAGGTGCCGATGAGCCGCGTGCTCAGCTTCCGCTTCGAAGGCCGCGGCTACTTCACGTCGCTCGAAGAGAGGAACGACGACTGCACCTTCTGCGACTACCGCTACAACGAGGATTTCTACCAGGGAGAGGTCAACGCCGGTCTGGTATTCTCGTTCTGACGTGATCCTGCTGAGTCGTCTCATCGCCGCGCTGGCTTATGCCGGCGCGGCGTTTTTGTTTGGCGTGGTCCTCGGCGAGCGAGGAGAGCTCGGATTCGTGCAGCAGATCTTCTTGTACGTGATCCCGTTCGCGACGTTCATCCTGGCTCTCGTCACCAAGCCCGCCTCCCGCCCGAACGTCCTCCTCACCGGAGTCGCGATGTTCGCCGGCCTCCTCCTCGGCCAGCGCCAGTTCGCGCGCGCGTGGGACGAATGCGTCATCCGCGGCTACGAAGTGCGCGACGCGCTCGTGCGTCACCACGCTCAGCATGACGGCTATCCCGCGCGGCTCGAGGATCTCGACGCCGAGCTGCCGTGCCGCTGCGGATTTCGCCCGACCATCCTCCGCTACCTGTCGAACGAGCGCGGATTCAAGTTGTGGATGACGAACGATCGCGAGCTTTTTGTATTTAGCCCCGAGCGAAGTCGAGGGGCCGACTGAGCACCTACGCTGCGCGATCCGACTGGCGACTGCACCTGCGTTGCGCTGCGTGATCGCTCATCGTTGCTGCTAAATTGGCCCCTCGACTTCGCTCGGGGCTAAGACTAGCTCCACCGGAAAATCTTCAACCCCACCACGAAGCTCACCAGCGTCCACGCCACCAGGTTGATGATCTGCGGCATCACCGCCGCCGTGCCGAAGCCGTCGTTCATCACCGCGCGCAGCGCGTCCGCGAGCGCGGTCAGCGGCAACGCGCGGATGATCGGCTTCACCGCGTCCGGGAATCGCTCGTACGAAAAGAACACACCCGAGCAGATCCACATCGGCATCATCACCAGGTTCATCAGACCGCTCACCGCCTCCAGCGTCTTCGCGCGCGACGACACGAGAATGCCGATGCCCGCGAACGCGGCGCCGCCGAGGAGACACAGCAGACAGAACAGAGCGACGGGGCCGCGGATCTCGACGTCGAACACGAGCCACGCGAAGATCGCAACCACCGCGACTTCCACCACGAGGAACACGAGCCGCGACAGGAACTGCGCGGTGAGGAACGTTGACTTGCGCATCGGCGTCGCGAGGAATCGCTTCAGCAGTTTCTTGAGCCGCGCGTTCACGACCGCGAACGAGATGCTCCACATGCCCGTGCCCATCAGGTTCATCGCGATGAGGCCGGGCACGAGGAAGTCGATGTAGCGCGAGCCCTGCTCGGTGACGTGCTCTTCCTTGGCCGCAAACGCGTTGCGACGTCCGGCGGAAGCCTGCAGCGCGTTGTCCACTTCGACGCGCGCGGCTCGCGATTCAGGACGCGTCGGATCGAAGCGATACACCGGCTGCTGCCCTCCGTCCACGAGCAGCGAGATGTTTCCGCGGCGCAGCTCTTCGCGTCCCTCCCGCTCCGGATAGAGACGCGGCTGCAGCGCCGGCGATTTTTTGAGCGCCGTCAGATGCCGCTGCGCGAACGGCCCCTCGCTCACGCCGACCGGAATGCGATCGGGCGGTTTCTCGCGGAACGCGAAGCCGAGGGCGAGCGTCAGCAGGAGCGGGAAGATCAGCACCCAGAACACGGCGTCGGGCTCGCGGACGAATTCCTTGAGCCGGTAGATCGTCAGCTCGTAGAGCGGCGACTTCGTGTGGCGCGTCTCAGGCATCGCGCAATTCCCTTCCGGTCATGGCGACGAAGAGGTCCTCGAGCGTCGCCGCGTGCGTCGAGAGCGTCTCGAGCTTCGTGCCGCGCGCGTCGACCGCGGCGATGAGCTGCGGCACCGCGGTGGCGAGCGAGTCGACGCGGAGCTGCCATCCTTTATCGCGTCGCGTCGCGCCGTGGAATCCGCTGATCGTTTTGAAATCGGACTCCTCGAGCGCGGGCTCCGTGGTCAGCTCGATGATGTGCGGCGCTTCGAGCGTCGCAATCAACTCCTTCGGCGTGCCGAGGGCGATGCGCTGGCCGTGATCGATGATGGCGATGCGGTCGCAGAGACGCTCCGCTTCTTCCATGTAGTGCGTGGTGAGGAGGATCGTTCCGCCGCGCTGGCGGTAACCGGTGACGATCTCCCACAGCTGCAAACGCGACTGCGGATCGAGGCCGGTCGTCGGCTCGTCGAGGAAGAGGATCTCCGGCTCGCCGACGAGCGCGCACGCGACCGCGAGCCGCTGCTTCTGTCCGCCCGACAACTTGCCGACACGCGAGTTGCGTTTCTCCTCCAGCGACAACCCGGTCAGTAATTCCTCCGGATCGCGCCCGCGACGATAGAACGAGCGAAAGAGCCGCAGCGTCTCGTAGACCGTGATTTTTTCGCTGAGCTGTGTCTCCTGCAGCGAGACGCCGATCCGCTCGCGGATGTCGCGTTCGCTGTCCTTCCACGAAAGGCCGAGCACGCGCACTTCGCCCGCGTCGGGAGTGTTGAGTCCTTCGAGGATCTCGATGGTCGTCGTCTTGCCCGCGCCGTTCGGGCCGAGGAGGCCGAAACACTCCCCGCGCGCGACGTCGAGGTCGAGGCCGTCGACGGCTTTGACGTCGGGGTAGAGCTTGCGCAAGCCCTTGCAGGAGATGGCCAGGTTGTCAGTCACGCGCGGCGAACGATATTCGAGACGAGTCGTCGAGTCTACGAGTCTACGAGTCGTCGAGAGGCTCACAGTCTCAGAGGCTCACAGTCTCATAGAAGTCCTATGAGACTATGCGCCTATGAGCCTATGAGGCTTCACTCGAAGACTCGACGACTCGAAGACCCGACGACCCGATGCGCGCCATTCTCGTTACAGATCACCACGCTCTCACACTCGGCAACGCTCCCCGCCCCGCTCTCGGCACGCGCGATCTACGCATCGTAGTTCGTGCGACGGCGGTCAATCGCGCGGATCTCCTTCAGCGCGTCGGCCGCTACCCGCCGCCCGCGGGCGCGTCGGAGATCCTCGGACTCGAATGCGCGGGCGTGGTCGCGGAAGTCGGCGCCGATGTGCGCGGGTGGAGCATTGGCGATCGTGCGATGGCGTTGTTGCCGGGCGGCGGTTACGCGGAGGAAGTGGCCGTCGACGCGGGCTCGGCGATGCACGTGCCCGACGCGCTCAGCGATGAAGAAGCGGCCGCGCTGCCGGAAGTGTTTCTCACCGCGTTCCTCAATGTCTTCCTGCTCGCGCGGCTTCGCGAAGGCGAGACGGTGCTCATCCACGGCGGAGGCAGCGGAGTCGGCACGGCCGCGACGACGCTCGCGAAGCTGGCCGGCGCGCGCGTGATCGTCACCGCGGGATCGCCGGAGAAGTGCGAGCGTTGCCTCGCGCACGGCGCGGACGTGGCCATCAACTATCGCGAGGAAGACTTCGTCGAGAAGGCGCGCGGCGCGAACGTGATCCTCGATCACATCGGCGCGCGTTATCTCCCGCGCGATCTCGAGGCGCTCGTGACCGACGGCCGCATCGTGATCATCGGCTCGATGGGCGGCGAGCGCACGGCCGAACTGGACGTCATGAAGCTCCTGGGCAAACGCGCGCAGATCCTCGGCTCGACGCTACGCTCGCGAAGCGCCGTGGAAAAGGCGGCGATCGTCGACGCGTTCCTTACTCGCTTCGGCGCGGACCTCGAAGCGGGGCGCATTCGCCCCGTGATTCACACGGTGCTCCCGCTCGAACAGGCCGACGACGCGCACGATCTGATGGAAGCGAGCGAGCACTTCGGCAAGATCGTGCTGGGGGTGCGGGCTTTCAGCCCGCACTGACCTGGCGACGGGCTGGAAGCCCGCGCCCCCATTTCAATGCCGCACGGCGCGCCGCCGCGGTGCGGGTGGCTTCGGCGGCGTCGCGGCGATCGTCACGAGCGCGTCGATGCGCGGGACCGTCAGACTGTTGCGTGGATCGACGACCGGCTTGCCGCTGTTCTCCAGGATCGTCTGAATCGAGCTCGAGGGAAACGCGCGTCCGCCGACTTGCTTCATCAGCGCGATGAGACCCGCGACGTGCGGCGCGGCCATCGACGTGCCGGAAAGCGTCGTCGTCCCGCCGCCGCGTGCGGTCGACGTAATCGAGACCCCGGGCGCGAGGAGATCGAGCGACACGCTGCTGTTCGTGAAGGTGGCGACGTTGTCCGCGTTGTCGAACGTTGCGCCGACGCCGAGGACTTCGCTCATGCAGGCGGGCAGCCACATGCGATCCGTCGCGCCGTTGTTGCCGCTCGACGCGGCGATGAGCACGCCGCGCTCGCGGAGACGCGAGATCACAGGCTGCAGGCCCAACGCGACCGCGTGCGAGCCGCAGTCGGCGTCGGTCACCAGCGCGTCCGATCCGAGGCTCATGTTGATCGCATCGACCTCGGGACGGTGGTCCGCGATCCACTCCAGTGCGCGGTAGATCTGCGTGAAACTGTTGAAGCGGTTCGCCGAGTCGAGCACTTTCACCGCAACGAGGTAGGTCGAGGGCGCGACTCCGGACACGATCCCCGCGACGTGCGTCCCGTGGCCCTGGTCATCCTCGGCGGAGCCAGTGCCGATGCGGACGGTGACGCCGCCGGGGCAGCAGCCGGTGCCATTGAGGTTGTCGCAGAAACACGCCTCGCCGGTGATGCGTCCGGTGAATGCCGGGTGATCGGTGTCGATGCCGCTGTCGAGCACCGCGACCGTCGTTCCGCGGCCGTCGATGCCCTGCAGGTGCACGGCGTCGGCGCCGATGTGCGGAAGACTCTCGGTCAGCCCGGCGCCACCACCATCATCGATCGCGATCGCGCGCACGTGCGAGTCGTTGCGGAGCGCGTCGAGGTCTTCGCGATCGATCTCCGCCGCGAACGCGGCGCCGTCGCCCCACGGCTCGACGTCTGTCGCGCGATCGAGTGCGGAGATGACGTTCGCGCGAATGTTGCTCTGCGGCTGCGTGACGACCACCACGCGAACGCGATCGGCGTAGAGGGGAGCCGCGAGAAGGAGAACGAGGGCGAACGATGGGGCTACGCGCACCCCTTCATTCTCGCCCATCGCTGCGAAGAACGCTGCGGTTCCGGACTGACGCTCGCAAGCACACGGGCCGTGTCGTTCTGACAGCGGAAGAACGTGAAGGCATCGACGTCGGTCATGCCCGTGAGCGCGTAATCGAGCGCGACGGCGCCGGAGCGATCGCGGATATCCGCATCCGCGCCGCGCTCGAGGAGAAGTGCGACCATCGGACGGTTGCCGTAGCCAGCGGCCATCATGAGCGGCGTCGTTCCGTTCGGAGCGGCACTGTCCGCGCTCGCACCGGCGTCGAGCAGCGCACGAACGCTGTCCAACTGGTTCTTGTGTACGGCGTGAAGCAGCGGCGTCCAGACGTTCTCGCCGCTCGCCTGATCCGGGTCCGCACCGCGCGCGCAGAGCTGGCGGATGCCGTCCGCATCGCCCTCCCTCGCGGCGTTCGCGAGCGGCGTGAATCCGTTGTGGCGGACGGAGCAGGCGACGAGCAGGAGCGCGAGCGTAAACATTCTCATGTCCTCAATCTGCACCCTGCCGGGCGATTCGTCAAGAGCTTTGCATTAAAAAGCAGAGCGCCACTTTCAGGTCCGTCAGCACGCCCTGCGCGTTTTTCTCGAGCAGGAACGAGCGCAGACGCGCGCGCGAAACGACGTGCACGGTGATGTCCTCGTCACCCACGCCCCCGCCTTTCCCGATCTTCCGCACGCCGTGCGCGCGGTAGAGGCTCACGATCTCGGAGGTGATCCCGGGCGAGCTAGGACCGCGCGCGAGCAACTCGACGGAGTCGCACGCGTACCCCGTTTCTTCCTCCAGTTCTCGCCGCGCGGTCTCCGCGCCGTCGACGCTCGGATCTTCATCGCCGATGAGTCCCGCCGGAAAATCGATGACGCGCGCGTTGACCGGACGCCGAAATTGCTCGGTGAGAACGATCTCGCCATCCTCCGTCTCCGCCAGAACCGCTGCGGCTTCCTTGCCCTTTTTCCGCTCCACGTATTGCCAGTGGTCGCGCTCGAGAACGTAAACGTGGTCGCCTTCGAACACTATTTTCATGATCCCTCGCAACTCGCAACTCGCAACTAGAACAGAGACGCCTGCGCCGTCCGTCTTCGAAAATGGGCCGTAGACAACTCCCGCTCTTCCTCATTCAGCCCCAGCCTCCTGCACGTCACGTCGAACAGCGCCTCGGTCTGTTCGGCGAAGATGCCGGTGCCGCGGCCGCGGAGGCCCCAGGTCGCGTCGTAGAGCTTGCCGTTGCGGAGCTCGCGGATGCGGTTCAGGACCTTGTCCTTGCGGTCGGGGAAGTTCTCCGTGAGCCATTGCTCGAAGAGCGGCGCGACGGCCCACGGCAGTCGCAGCGCGACGTAGTTCGCCCACTTCGCGCCGGCCTTCTTCGCCGCGGCGAGAATCGCCGGCATCTCGTGATCGGTGAGCGCGGGCACGACCGGCGCGACGTTCACGCTGACCGGGATGCCCGCCGCGGCGAGCGTGGCGACCGCGTCGAGGCGCAGCTCCGGCGTCGACGTGCGCGGCTCCATCGTCCGCGCCAGCGACGCGTCGAGCGTCGTGATCGAGATCGTCGCAAACGCGCAGTTGTACTTCGCCAGCTCCGCGAGCACGTCCACGTCGCGCGTGATGAGGTGATTCTTCGTGATCACGCCGACGGGATTGCGGAAGTCGGCGAGCACTTCCAGGCATCCGCGCGTGATGCCGAGGCGCTTCTCGATCGGCTGGTAGGGATCGGTCACGCCGCTCATGACCAGCACCTTCGGCTCCCATTTCTTCGCGTTCAATTCCTCGCGCAGCAGCGCCGGCGCGTCTTCCTTCACGAGGATGCGCGTCTCGAAATCGAGCCCCGCCGACATGCCGAGGAATTCGTGCGTGGGGCGTGCGTAGCAATAGATGCAGCCGTGCTCGCAGCCGCGGTAGGGATTGATGCTCGCGTCGAAGCCGATGTCCGGACTGTCGTTCGTGGCGATGATCGTGCGCGTCGGATCGCGCAGGTAGATCGTTCGCGGCGACGAATCGTCGGGCGGCGCTTCGTCGTCTCGAACATACTCGAGAGTCTCGAAGCGGTTCTGCGGATTCCAGGTGGCGCCGCGGCCTTTCATGATGATCGGAACGTAGGGCGTGGCCCTACATTTTCAGAATAGCCGTTCCCTCCACCTCTCCGCTCCGTAGAGCGCTCAAGGCCGCGTTCGCGAGGCGGCATCAGAACATAGCACCCGGCTTCAGCCGGGTGAAAATGGTCGGTAGGAATCTAGCCCGCGTAGCGGTCGACAGATTCAGGGGTTCACCTTCCTGTCGCCCGCTTACGCGGGCTCGATTCTTGACCGTATCTGCCCACCCGGCTGAAGCCGGGTGCTATGAGCTACTGCCGCCTACGGCGGCTTTGCCGGTCACGCGCTCGTGATCGCCTTCCAGTTCTGCAGCCGTTCTGCGATCAACGCGGCGCGCTGGCGGTCGTCGCGTCCGTCGAGAATGTTCATGTCCGCCGCGTCCGCGCGCAGGTAGACCCCCGACGTCCGCGTGTTGACTTTGGGCGGAGTGTCCGAACGCGTAATCCAGTACCCGGCGGCGCGATCCGCGGATTCGAGCCGGATCTCTCCCGTGCCTTCCAGCTGCGGCGCATGAGGGTCCCGCGGCCGTTCGCCCCTCCAGTAATAGAAGATCCCCGCGGGCTCGGCCTTCTCCTTGGCTGCTTCGCTCCAATAGCGCGCGGACAAGCTCCCGTCCACTCCCCAGGAGCGGCCGGCCAATTCGAGGGCTCCATTGCGGTCGCGTGCAATGCGCAGGAGACTCACGGCAGAAGGCTCGCGGGCGCTGCGCTCGGTGAGCGAGAACTGCCACCAGAGACCTTCAATGCGCGCGAGACGGCCCTCGCTCTCGATCGCCTTCCGCAACTTCTGATTAATGGCCCGCATCTCGGCGGCATTGGATGCGTCCTCGTAGCGCACGGCCGTGAGTCCGACGAGATCGGTCGGAAGTTTGGAGCCGTGCGCATGAAGCACGAACGTGCGGCGCAGTCCGAGGAGACCGCCGAACAGTCCTGCTTCGAAAACGACGTTGTCTCTTGGAGAGGCCTCGCCGGAATCCACGGGCGGTGCGCCCGACGCATTTGCGGTCGTCCAGTCGTCCCGGGCGAACACGAACGCCGCGAAGTCCACTTCATGCGCGAGCTCGACGAGCCGCTCCAGCGTGGTCATCCCGGGATTGAACGATGTCGTCCACGGCTCGACGTGCGCGACGTTTTCGAGGCCGCGCGTCAGCGCCTGCACCAGTTTTTCCTGTTTCCCCGACGACCCCAGGAAGATGCGCGGTTTGTCCATTCATCCTCACGTGCGACGAACTGAGAGCATGGTACGCGAGGTGGTCCCGGTCAGATCTCCCGCAATCGCCGCAGGCCGGGTGCCCGCCACGCGGTCACGGCAACGACGATGAGGGTCATGCAGCCGCCGAAGATCACCGACGGCACGACGCCGAGAAGACGCGCGGCGAGGCCGGACTCGAAGGCGCCGATCTCGTTCGACGAGCCGATGAAAATCTGATTCACCGCCGACACGCGGCCGAGGAGCTCCTGCGGCGTGCGCGTTTGGAGGAGTGTCGAGCGGATGACGACGCTCACGTTGTCGAACACGCCGCTCGCGAACAGCAACGCGAACGACACCCAGAGCTCGCGCGAAAGCGCGAAGCCGATCATGCAGACGCCGAACGCCGCGACGGACGCGAGCAACGCGAAACCCGCGCGCTTCATCGGCGGGCGGTGCGCGATCCACATCCCGATGAGGATCGATCCCGCCGCCGGCGCCGCACGCAACATCCCCAGTCCCTCGGGGCCAGCATCGAGCAACGTTGCGAACGCGGGAAGCAACGCCACCGCGCCGCCGAACAGGACCGCGAAGAGATCGAGCGTCATTGCGGCGAGCAGCACCGGCTCGCGCCAGACGAAGCGGATCCCGCTGCGGAGACTCTCGCCCAGCGGCTCGTCGCGCGGCACCGGTTTCGCGCGATGCGATACCGACGCGATGGCGGCGAGCGAAAACGCCATCACCACGACTACCGCCGCGTACGCGGGCGTCGGTCCGGAGAATCCGTACAAGATGCCGCCCGCGGCCGGACCGGCGACCGCTGCGAGATGCCACGACGACGTGCGCCAGGCGACGGAGCTCGGATAGAGCTCGCGAGGCACGACCGACGCGGAGAGCGCGAACACCGCGGGACGCATGAAGCTGCGCGCGGTCGCGCTCAGCGCGACGACGACGTACACGGGCCAGATCCGCTGCGCGTGAATCGCACCCGGGATCGTGGTCAGCAACAGCAGCGCGATCGCGGAGAGCACCATCGCAAACGTGCCCGCGACGGCGAGCGTCCGCCGCTCCGCGCGATCGGCGACATGCCCCGCGTACAACGCGATGGCGATGTACGGCAGCGCCTCGGCGAGCCCGATGAGTCCGAGCGTGAGCGGGTCTCGCGTCAGCTCGTACATCTGCCACCCGACGACGACGATCTGCGCCTCGCGAGCGAGTGTGAGCGTGCCGTGGGAGAGGAGGAGCTTGCGGAAGTCGGGGATCTTGAGAGATTCGTACGGCGACGACACGGTGAGTTCAGTTTATCCCGCGCGTAGACGCGGGATCTCGAGTGCCCTCACGCAAATCGCACATCGGAGACAGCAGCGCGGGGGCACCGGAGATCCCGCGTCTACGCGCGGGATGAACTGAAGAAACTACCCCCTGGGCACGCCCACCGGAGTCACCGCCGCCCGATCCTCCTCCGCGGTGCGGATGCGGATCACGCGATCCACCGGCAGCACGAAGATCTTGCCATCGCCGACTTCGCCGGTGCGGGCTCCGGCGATGATCGCGTTCACGGTTGGCTCGACGAAATGATCGGACACGCCGATGTCGATGCGGATCTTTTCCGACAGCTCCATCTTCACCGTCGTGCCGCGATACGTTTCCACGCGTTCGGTCTCGCCGCCGTGGCCGGACACGCGGCTGATCGTGAGGCCGGCCACGTTCGCGCGGAACAGCTCCTCGAGTACGTCGTTCAGTTTCTCCGGACGGATCACCGCGACCACGAGCTTCATCGATTTCTCCTTAGGTCTTTAACCCTGAGCGAGCGTGAGCGAGTCGAAGGGTCGAGTTAGCACCTACGCGAAGCATGCCGCAGGTGCTAAGTTGGCCCTTCGACTCGCTACCGCTCGCTCAGGGCGTCGGGGCTCATCAAAATTGCGCCTTCGCCGCGCGAGTAAGCCTCTTCGCCGTGCTGCGTGAAGTCGAGGCCGAGGCCTTCCTCGCGGGCGTTGGTGCGGAGGCGCATTGCCAGCGCGATGACCTTCACGATCGCGAACGTCACCACCGCGCTGTACGCGAGCGTTGCGACGATCGCCAGCGCCTGCACGCCGATCTGGCGCACGTTGCCGGACAGCAGTCCCTCCGCGGCACCGCTCCACGCTTTTTCCGCAAACACGCCCGTCAGCAGCGCGCCGGTGATGCCGCCGACGCCGTGCGCGGCGACGACGTCGAGCGAGTCGTCGAGCCGCGTGCGCGCGCGATACAGCAGCGCGTAGTAACTCGGCGCCGCCGCGATCGCGCCGATGAAGATCGCCGACAGCGGCGAGACGAATCCCGCCGCGGGCGTGATCGCGACCAGTCCGACGACGATGCCCGTCGCCGCGCCGATCGCCGTCGCCTTCCTCGTCCGCATCAGATCGAGCAGCGTCCAGACCACGAGCGTCGCCGTCGGCGCGAGCATCGTGTTCACGAACGCGAGTGCGGCCGTTTGATTCGCGCCGAGCGCGCTGCCGGCGTTGAAGCCGAACCATCCGAGCCAGAGCAGTCCCGCGCCGAGGAGCGTGAACGGCACGTTCTGCGGCAGGATGGCCTGTCGCGCGTAGTCTTTGCGCGCGCCCACCATCAACGCGCAGACCAGCGCGGCCGCCGCCGCGTTTACGTGCACGACCGTCCCTCCCGCGAAATCGAGCGCGCCGATCTTCGCCAGCCAGCCGCCACCCCACACCCACTTCGCCACCGGCGCGTACACCGCGAGAGACCAAAGCGTGATGAACGCGACGTACGGACCGAAGCGCATCCGCTCGACGATCGCGCCGGAGATCAGCGCCGCGGTGATGATCGCGAACGTTCCCTGGAACGCGAAAAAGAGCAGGTGCGGGATCGTCCCCTGCGGCTCGAGACCGATGCCGCGCAGAAAGACGTGCGCGAGCGGCGTCTTCCCGAACGCGAGCGAGTAGCCGAGCATCGCCCACGCGAGTCCAACGAACCCGAGCGCGGAGAAGCTCATCATGAGCGTGTTGAGCGCGTTCTTCGCGCGCACCATCCCGCCGTAGAAGAAGCCGAGGGCGGGAGTCATGACGAGGACGAGCGCGGTGGAGATGAGAAGCCAGGCGGTGTCCGCGGGCGAGAGCTGCATGGACGATTGTAGCCGGGACGGAGCGCTCTGATTGACCTTCCTAAGGAAATGCGGTTCACTGCGCCGTCCGCTTCCATGCTGCGCGAAGAAAAGTCCGAGCGAAGCCGTCGCGCAGTCCTCGATGCAGCGCTGTACCACTTCTCGCATCAGGGCTATCGCGCGACGACCATGCGCGAGATCGCCGATAAGGCGAAGGTCTCGACGGGAAACGTCTACCATCACTTTCCCGACAAAGAGGCCATCTTCCGGGAGCTGATCGACGAATACTTCGCAATCGCCGATACGCAGCGTTTCCCGTTCCGCCGCGCGCTCTACGGTTCCCAGCAGTTCCCCGACAACATCGAGCAGCTCGGCTACGCCGCGCGCGAGAGCATCCGCCAGTTCCGCCAGTACCACCTCCTGATCTACGTCGACGTGATCGAGTTCGGCGGCACGCACATTCAGAAGTTCTACAGCGAGGTGGCCGATCGCTACACGCGCTTCTTTCAAGAGCAGGGAACGCTCGAAGAGATCAAGTCCCGCCTGCGCCCGAACGTCACTCCCACGTCCGCGGTGCTGCTGACGGCGCGCATGTTCTTCAACTACTTCTCGGTGGAAATCCTCTTCGGCGTCGATGCGCCGCTCGGGAAAGACTCCCGGGCAGTCGTCGAGGAGATCGCGGACATCATTCGCAACGGAGTGTGCGCGAGGTAGTTGCAAGTTGCGGTAGATTCCGCGCATGCGACTTGCGCTTGCACTTCTTCTCGCCGCATCCACAGCCTTCGCGCAGACCGACCAGACCTACACCGACGAGATCCGCAAACACACCACCGAGCCGCGGTTCATGACCGAGCTCGTCGATCACCTTCCGGCATCCGAGACCGTTCCCTCGCCGCTCGAGTTCCACGGCTACATCGCCGGCGCGGAAGGGAAGCTCACGTACGCGGAGGACGTGTATCGCTACATGCGCGCGCTCGAAGCGGCGTCGAAACGCGTGAAGGTGTTCTCGATCGGGCAGACCGAGGAGGGGCGCGAGTTCATCGTAGTCGCCATCGCCAACGAGGAGACCATCGCCGGACTCGATCGCTACGCCGAGATCACGCGCAAGCTCGCCGATCCGCGAAAGATCACCGACGACGAAGCGCGAGCTCTGATCGCCAGCGGCAAGCCGTTTTACTACGCGACCGGCGCGATGCACTCGCCCGAGACCGGCAGTCCGGAGATGCTGATGGAGCTGGCGTTCCGCCTCGCGGTCGAGGAGACGCCGTTCATCCGCGCGATTCGCGACAACGTGATCACGCTGCTCACGCCGGTGCTCGAAGTCGACGGCCGCAATCGCCAGGTCGACCTCTGGCGCTACCGCGAGGCCAATCCGACGCTGCCGACGCCGCCGCTCATGTACTGGGGCAAATACGTCGCGCACGACAACAACCGCGATCAGATCGGGATGGCCCTCGCGCTCAGTCAGAACGCGATGAAGACGTACTACCGGTTCCACCCGCAGGTCATGCACGACCTGCACGAGTCGGTGCCGTTCCTCTACATCTCCACCGGCACAGGGCCGTTCAATCCCGCACTCGATCCATTGATGGTGGACGAGTGGCATCGCATGGGCTTCCATGAGATGGACGAGCTGACGCGCCGCGGCTTGCCCGGCGTGTGGGTGCACGGGTTCTGGGACGGCTGGGCGCCGAACTACATGTTCTGGCTCGGCGCGGGACGGAACACGGTCGCGCGTTTCTACGAGACCTTCGGCAACCGCTGGCCGACGACGGAGAAGCGCGTCGTGCGCGGCACGTCCGATCGCGCGTGGTTCCGCCAGAATCCGCCGCTCCCCGAGGTGCGCTGGTCGCTGCGGAACAACATCAACTATCAGCAGTCGGGCGTGCTGTTCGCGCTGCACGACATGGCCGAGAACCGCGAGCGCTTCCTGGAGCGCTTCTGGACGATGGGCAAGCGCGCGGTCGCCAAAGCAGAGAACGAAGGACCGGCCGCGTGGGTGCTCGACGCGGGACAGAAGCGGCAGGGACAGCTCCACGACCTGCTCACGCTCCTCGATCGGCACGGCATCGAGATCCACGTCGCGGATGCCGCGTTCTCGATGTTGACGAACTGGCCGCCGCCGAAGGCCCCCACCGAAAAGAAGGACGAGAAGAAAGACGAAAAGGACGCGAAAGATCCGAAGGATGCAAAAGCGAAGGAGCCGAAGAAGCCCGAGCCGGTGAAGTTCGCGAAGGGCTCGTACATCATCCGCATGGATCAGCCGTATTCGCGTCTGGCCGATACGCTGCTCGACGTCCAGTTCGTCCGCGGCGACGAGCGCGTCTACGACGACACCGGCTGGACCCTCGGCTATCTCTTCAACGTCGACGTCGCGCGCGTCGCGAACCCGGACGTGCTGAAGGTGAAGATGAGTCCACGCGCGTCGTCCGCCGCTCCATCCGTGACGTCGAATCACGCCGAGGCCGCGTTCGTGCGCCAGCATTTCGCCGATCCCGCGGCGAAGAAGCCGCGCATCGCATTGATGCACTCCTGGATCTCGACGCAGGACGAGGGCTGGTGGCGCCTCGGCCTGGAGTCGATGAACGTGCCGTACGCGTACATCTCCGTGCAGGATGCGTCGGCAATGCCGAATCTGCGCGAGAAGTTCGACGTCATTCTCTTCCCGCCGATCGGCGGCCAGCGCACGACGCCGCAGGACATCGTGAACGGCTACCCGCCCGGCCCGCCGCTGCCCTGGAAGACGACCGCACTCACCCCAAACCTCGGCGGCGTCGATGAGACCGACGACATCCGTCCCGGCCTCGGACTGACTGGCGTGCAGAACCTGCAGCGCTTCGTCGAGGATGGCGGCGTGCTCGTCACCGCGCGCGACACGTCAGTGTGGGCGGTCGAATACGGCCTCGCGCGCTGGGTGCAGGTGGTCGACACGAGCAAGCTCAAGGCGCCGGGCACGATCGTGCGCGGCACGGTGACGGACAAGACGCACCCGATCGCGAAGGGGTACGACGAGATGATCCCGCTCTACTTCTCGCGAGGTCCGGTGTTCCGCGTGGGCTTCCGCGAAGAGCGCGAGGCGGAGACGCGTCCGAGCGGACGCGGAGGCAAGGACGATCCCGATGTGCCGCAAGGCCGCCCGTTCGTTCCGCTACCCGAGCGCGCGAAACCCGCGCCCGGCGAAGCCGGCTTCCAACTCCCCGAGGACGCGCCGTGGAGCGTCGAAGCGATCATGCCGCGCCCCGAGGACCGTCCGCGTGTCGTGATCTCTTTCGCGGAGAAAGACCTGCTCCTCTCGGGAATGCTCGAAGGCGCCGACGAGATCTCCGGCAAGCCCGCCGTGATCGACGTCCCCCGCGGCAAAGGCCACGTGATCCTGATGTCGACGAACCCGATGTGGCGAATGAACACACCAGGACTCTACGCGCTAGTGATGAACGCGGCGGGGATGGCGGAGTAGCGGTCAGTTTATCCCGCGCGTAGACGCGGGATCTTGGGTGCCCTCACGAGTATCGTGCGAAGGAGCTGCGGTCGCGGCCCCACCGGAGATCCCGCGTCTGCGCGCGGGATAAACTGCGGGCGTACGTCCTATGGTACGATCTGACATACCATGGGGCGTATCAAACTCGACACAGACATCAAACCGGTTTCCGAGTTCCGCGCCAACGCGGCGGAGCTCATCGAGCAAGTGAAGGAGAGCGGACGTCCGCTCGTTCTCACGCAGCGCGGTCACTCCACGGCGGTCGTGCTCGACGTCGCGGACTACGAAAACATGATCGATGAGCTGGAGCTCCTCCGCGACGTGCGCACAGCCGTTCAGGAGATCGAGTCCGGCAAAGCCATTTCAAATCGCGAGGCTAAAGCGGAGTTGCGGAGACGTTTCAGCCGGTGAAGGTGGTCTGGTCGCCGCGCTCTGTCGAGCGCGCGTACGAACAAGCCCGTTACATCGCGAAGGACAAACCCGAGGCCGCCTTGCGATGGCTCGATGGGTTGTTCGAATCGACGGACCGCCTCGCAGAGTTTCCCGACTCCGGGCGCATCGTCGCGGAGATCGGCCTCCCCCAATTTCGCGAAATCATCTACAAGTCGCACCGCGTGATCTACCTCCGCGAGTCGAATCGCATCTCCGTGCTCACGGTACGACGTTCGAAGCAGCGACTCGATCCTGAAGTACTGGTCGGCGAGTGAGCACAAGTTTATCCCGCGCGTAGACGCGGGATCTTGGGTGCCCTCACGAATGTCGTGCAAAAGGAAACTGCGGTCGCGGCCGCGCTGGAGATCCCGCGTCTGCGCGCGGGATAAACTGCTTTCATTGCAGCTGCTTCAACTTCGCGTCGATCGAACCCTGGATCGCGGTGCGGCGTTCGGGGGTGAGGCCTTTCTCCTCCGCGAGCAGCGTGTTCGCTTTTTTCGTCAGCTCGAGCGCTTTCGCGCGGTCGCCGATGGCGACGTAGGCGTCGGCGAGGCTGTCCCACGTGTTGGCCGAATTCGGCCAGGCCTCGGCGTTGAGAGCGAGGAGCTTCACGCCTTCGGGGCCGCGTCCGCCGAAGAGGAGGTTGTAGCCGGCGAGGTTCACGACCGCCTCCGGGACCGGCGGCTCACCCCGCTCTTTCCACGCCGCGCGATACGCGGAGATCGCGGTGTCGGCGCTGTCTTCGGCGAGAGCGTTCAGGAACTCCGCGAGGCTGATCGGTGCGGGCAGCGCGGCGGTGCGCTTGCCGGACGCCGGCTTGTACGTCCCGCCTTTTAGATTCGCGTCGAGGAACGCGAGCGTCTCGCGGTTCCACGCGTGAAACGCGTCGGCGATCTTCGGCGCGGCCGCGCCGCGCGCGCCGACGAGCGCGCTCGCGTAGCCGAGCGACTGAAAGTCCCAGTGCACGAGCGACGGCTCGTCGTACACGATGTACGTGCGGTCGGCGTAGCGAAGCTTGTCCCACATCGCGAGGTCGTCCCGCTTCGCGAACGCGGCGCTCTGGAGATGCAGCACCGGCGCGCGCACGGCGTCGAGATTGAAGTGCGGCATCGTCCGCCACGCGGCGCCGATCGGATCGTCGTAGAGCATCACCGAATCGAGCGAGACCAACGCGTGCACGTCCGGATATTTCATCGCCGCGGCCAGCGTCCAACGGCCGCCGGCGCTGAAGCCGATCGAGCCCATGTTGCCGAGGTCCGCGGACGGGAAGTCGCGCATGACGTTGATCGTGAAATCCATGTCGCGCAGCTTCGTCTCGAGATCGAGCCCGTCGCCGCCGTCCTGCGGGAATCCCGCGGACGCGCCGAGCCGCGGCGCCTGCACGACGACGTAGCCGTGGCTCGCGAGATACTCCGCCGTCGCGTACACCGGCGACGGCGAGCCGAGCGAGTAGAGGATGAGCGGGAACTTCCCGCTCGCCGGTTTCGCATCGCGCACCGCACGTCCGCCGAGAGCAAGCATCTTCGCGCGTTGCGCTTCATCGAGCGGCGCGCTGTTCTGCAGCAACGCGAAGATCGCGGCCTCTTCGCCGCGCGCGTAGTCGGCGAACGTCATTGGTATTGTCGATGCCGTCGCCGTTGAAGCTTGCGCGGGATACCAGACCGTCACGCGAATCGGGCGCGCGCGCTCACCGGTGCGCGGACGTCCGTCGAGCGTGCGCGCGGTGCGGAAGGGACGCGACTGATCGTAATGATCCGTCTGCCGGACGCCGACCGCGTGCGGGCCGGGCTGAAGGTCTCCCCAGAGTGAGAGGACGAGCGCGAGAACGAACATGCGCGTCAATGTCGCCGCTCGCGCGACGAAGCGCAACGCGCTTTGTCACGAGCGGCGCGAGTTACGTCGCGAACGCGTTCGCGAGGATGTCCACGAGCAGCTTCGCGCCGCGACCGTCGTGGTCGTCGCGCGGATCGTAGATCGTCAGCTCCATGCCCACGGCGCGCGGATGATGCACGAGCGGCGTGAGCAGCGACGTCAGCTCGTCCGGCGACAATCCGCCCGGCTCTGGCGAATCGACGAATGGCATGTACGTGGGATCGAGCACGTCGGCGTCGACGTGAATGAAGAAATTCCGATCGCCGAGGTGAGCGAGGATCTCGTCCGCGGTCGTCGCGCTGCGGAACTTCGCGTCTCCAACGTCGCGGATGCCCACGGTGACGACGTGCTCGTCCTCGATGAAACGCCGCGCCAGCGGCGTATCGCCGCGACCCGTGACGAGCGCAAGATCCATCCCCGCGACACCTCCCGTTTCCGAAGTCGCCGGCGTGTTGAAATCCGAGTGTCCGTCGAAGAACACCAGCCCCTCGGCGCCAGTCGCGAGCAGACAGCCGAGCAGCGTGCTGCAGTCGCCGCCAAGGACGAGCGTGAAGCCTTCACGCGGGATCGCGCGTGCGATGCGCTGCACGTGATCGAGCACGAGATCCTCGTTCCGCACACCCCTGTGGGGCCGGACGAAATCGCGATACGGCGCGGCCGCGACGTCGCCGAGATCGCGCGCGCCGAGACGCTCGACGATGCCGTGCTCGCGCAGACGCGCGGGACCCCGGTCCGTGTGCCGCGCGGTGCCGTCCGATTCGTACGGACGATTGCCCAGATTCGTGGGAGCGCTGAGGAGCTGCAGGTTCATGCTTGCAACAACACGCGCTCCGTGTCCTGCGTTCGGGCAATGACGAAGTCCACCACCTCGCCGACGATGCTCGGCTCGCGAAGAATCCGGCGGTGGCCGAGCCCCGTCGTCGTGCGCAGCGTCGCGTCCGGCCATGCGGCAACGATGTCCTGGCTCTCGCGCCAGAACGTCTCGCGGTCGTCGCGGTCGTGCACGACGAGCAGCGGCGGCGTATCGACCTCGCGGCTCACGCTCGTGATCACGAGATCCTCCCAGCGGAAATTCAAGTCGCGCTCGACGTTCGACGCGAATCGGTCGAGCACCGTCTGGCTGACGCCGAGGGCCTGTCCGAAGACCTTGCGATAGGTGATCGGACTGGTCATCGGCGCGAGGAACACGGCGACCGGCACGGTCCAACCCTTGCGCAGCGCCCAGCCGACGGACGTGCATCCGCCGGAGTGCGCGATCACACCCGCAACCGATTCCTGCAAACGTGCAACCTCGACAAGCGCGTCGGAGAAATCGAACAGAGTCACCTGCCGCTTGCCGCGGCTGCTCGGACCCGAGGCGCCGTGCGAGGGCGCGTCGAACGCCACGGCTCGGTAGCCGGCGCGCACGAGCGGCTCGACGAAACTCTCGAGCTGCGCGGCCAGTCCACCCCATCCGTGCATGAGGATCACCGCCGGGCCTTCGCCCCAGCTCCACGTCGCGACGGCGCGTCCGTTCACGTGGATGTCGGCGCGCGTTCCTGTCCCGAGGAACGCGGCCGACGCGGGCGAGAGCCGCGAACGCGGTGGCGTGAACCACACTCGCTCCGCGGCCCTGGCGGCGAGTCCAACGGAAACCGCGGAGAGAGACCGGAAGCCGAGGCGAAGCAATGGCAACAACACATCGGCTGCGGAGCGGGCCTTCGGAGCGAGTACGACACGTCGTGCGTCCATCACGCTTGGTAATCTCGGTCTTGAACTTGGAAAAGTCAAGTACTAGATCCACGAACTCAAGCGCGGTGCTACCATTCCGCCGTGACCGGTAAAGCCGCGGGGAAGAGTTACGAGCAGTACTGCGCGGTCGCGCGCGCGCTCGACGTCATCGGCGAGCGCTGGACGCTGCTCGTCGTTCGCGAGCTGTACAGCGGCCCGAAGCGCTACACCGACCTCCTCGCCGGCATCCCCGGGATCTCGACGGACATGCTCGCCGCGCGTTTGAAAACGCTGGAGGAGAACGAGGTCGCGCTGCGCCGCGTGCTCCCTCCCCCCGCGGCGTCGACCGTGTACGAGCTGACCGAGGTCGGGCATCGCCTGGAGCCGGTCCTGCGCGAGCTCGGCAAGTGGGGCCTCGAGCTCCTCGGCAAGCGCAAAGGCGAGGCCTTCCGAATCCACTGGCTCGCGCTACCGGTGCGCACAATGTTCCGCCCCGAGCGCGCCGCCGGCCCGCCGCTGGTCGTGCAGTTCGAGAGCGGCGGCGAGGCGTTCCACGCGCGTATCGCCGACGGGAAGATCGAGACCGCGAACGGTTTCGCCGAATCGCCGGACGTCGTCTTCGCCGGCGACGTGGAGACGCTCGCGCGCGCATCAAAGGATCGCGCGGTCGCCGAGGACGCGGTCGCGCGCGGGAAGATGAAGATGCGCGGGAACAAGAAGGACATCGTTCGCGTGCTGGAGATCCTCGGAATCAAGAAGACGTAGGGCACGAGCGGTTGCCCCGACGGCGCGAGTGGTCGTCCGCGTATCATCACCTTCGTGAACCGGCGCGTGATCCTGCTCGCGATTCTCGCGTGGACGCTGGTCGCGCTGTACTTCGCCACACAGGCGTATCTCAATCCCGCCTTCGACATACGGCCGCCGTGGCGCGACGTCCTGACCGTCAACCTCACGTACTACTACCTCTGGGGCCTGACCACTCCCATCGTGGCCTGGCTCGCGCGGCGCTTTCCGCTGCGCAGCGTTCGCGCGTTCGGCGTGCACGTCCTCGCGAGCATCGTCCTCACCGCGGTCCAGCTCCTCATCGCCGAGGCGCTCCTCAGGAACATCTCCATCGCCCGCTTTCGCGGCGAAGCATTCCTCTCCAGCCTGAAGATCGCAGCCACGGCGAACTTCCATGGGAGCCTGCCGACGTACTGGCTGATCCTCGCCGCCTATCTGGCCTGGACCTACGCACGTAACGCGTCGCGCCTGGAAACGCAACTCGCGCATGCGCAGCTCGACGCGCTGAAGATGCAGCTCAACCCGCACTTCCTCTTCAACACGCTGAACTCCGTCTCGTCGCTGATGTACGTCGACGTCGACGCCGCGGATGCGATGCTGACGCGGCTCTCCGAATTCCTGCGCCTGACGCTGGAGCGCCCGATCGCGCCGCAGATCCCGCTGCGCGAGGAGATCGACTTCGTGCAGCAGTACCTCGAGATCGAGCGCATCCGCTTCGAGGAGCGGTTGCGCGTGACGATCGACGTCGAGCGGAGCGCCGAGGACGCGCTCGTTCCCGCGCTCATCCTCCAACCGCTCGTCGAGAACTCCATCCATCACGGCATCGCGAATCGCAAGGAGGGAGGCACGATCGTCATCCGCGCGCGACAAGAGGAGCGCTGGCTGCACCTCGTCGTTCGCGACGACGGAGGGAGCGCGGGCGCAGTGCGCGAGCGGATCGGACTCACCAACACGCGCGCGCGCCTCCAGGCGCTGTATGGCGGCCAATACCGTCTCGAGTACGGCGCAAAAACAAACGGATTCGAAGTGGAGATCGCGATCCCATGCTCCGCGCGCTGATCGTCGACGACGAACGCCTAGCGCGCCAGAAGGTCCGCACGTTTCTCGAGGCGCGAAACGACGTCGCCATCGCCGGCGAGGCCGCGAACGTCGACGACGCGATCAAGCTCGTCGCCAGCACCCGGCCCGACCTCGTCCTGCTCGACATCCAGATGCCCGGCGGCGACGGCTTCGACGTCGTGCGCGCGCTCCCGGCGGGACACACGCCGGCCATCGTCTTCATCACCGCCCACGACGACTACGCGATCCAGGCCTTCGAAGTCGCCGCGGTGGACTATCTCCTCAAGCCGTTCGACCGCCGCCGCTTCGACGCCGCGATCGAGCGTGCGAAGAAGAACGCACCGCGCGATCTGCGGGCGTCGTTCTTTCCGGTGAAGAAGCGCGACCGCACGATCATCGTCCCGGTGCGCGACGTCGACTGGATCGAGGCCGAAGGGAAGTACGTGAGACTGCACGTGCGCGAGCAGTCGTACCTCGTGCGCGACGCGATCGCCGCCGTCGAGCAGCGCCTCGACCGCCGCCTCTTCGTGCGCATCCACCGCAGCACGATCGTAAACCTCCGCCGCGTCGCCGAGATCCGCGACGACACGACGGTCGTGCTCCACGACGGCACACAGCTCGCGATGAGCAGACGGTTCCGGTCCCGGGTGCGGCGCGCGACCGGTCTGGATTTATAGTGACGGGTGAAATGAGTGATGAATGATGAGAGATGAGTGATGAACCTCGGCGCAAGGTTCATCACTCATCTCTCATCTCTCATCACTCGTTCACACGACAAATCATGTGGTCTCCGGAGCAATACGAACGCTTCGCCGCCGAGCGCCGCCAGCCGTTCGTCGACCTCCTCTCGCTCGTCGAGCCTCGCGCAGGCATGCGCATTGTCGACCTCGGCTGCGGCACCGGCGAGCTGACACGCGAGCTGCACGCGACGCTGTCCGCCGAGGAGACCGTCGGCGTCGACTCCTCGGAGACCATGCTGCTCAAGGCCGGGCACTTCGACGGCAAGATGCTCCGCTTCGAAAAGGGCGACATCGAGGCCTTCGTCACCGAGCGTCCGTACGACCTGATCTTCTCCAACGCCGCGCTGCACTGGGTGCCGGATCACGAGCAGCTGTTCGTGCGTTTGACGAACTTGCTCGCGATGGACGGACAGATCGCCGTGCAGATGCCGGCGAACGATTCCCATCCGTCGCACAGCGTCGCGGCCGAGGCGGCAAAGGAATTCGGCGTCGCGCCGCGCGCGGATTTCGTGCTGCCCGTCGAGAAGTACGCGGAGCTGCTGTACGGCCTCGGCTACAAACGCCAGCACGTGCGCCTGCACGTGTACGGGCACGAGCTCCCGTCGAGCGACGACGTGGTGGAGTGGGTGCGCGGCGCGCTGCTCACGCACTATCAATCGCAGCTGTCGGCCGAGCGGTTCGAAGAGTTCCTCGCCGAATACCGCACGCGGCTGCGCGGTGTGATCGGCGAATCGAGGCCATTCTTCTACACGTACAAACGTGTATTGATGTGGGCATCCTTCTAGGAGTGCGGTGGCGTGGGGTGCGGGCGGGCGGGAAGCCACCGCTCTGGGGGCGGTGATTCGGCGCTCCGGACGTACCAGAGCGGTGGCTGCCCACCCGCCCG
>DASYGV010000060.1:0-4535 GCA_035999335.1 Thermoanaerobaculia bacterium
ACCAGCTGCGTTTTCAGCGGGTGTCGACAAAGATCGTCGACGACATCCGGGCGGTGCGCGGCCGCAACTACACGGCAGGGTCGGTCATCGACGTGGTCTACGCCACCACCGGCAGCAGCTCGGACTACGTCTACAGCCGGCACATCGCCGACGGGTCGCTGCACAAGACCTATGGCTTTGCCTTCGAGACCGGTCCCTTCGTCGTCGACACGCCGACGTCGTTCCATCCGCCCGACCCGGCGCCTATCAAGCGCGACGCGAAGGCCGGGATGATCTCGCTGATGCAGCAGTCGATCTGTGCGATCGAATTCATCGGCGGATCGCTCCTCGGTGCATCAGTGACGTCGATCCGGGCCGTGCGGGACCAAAAGCTCCAGACCACGGCCGGCGGCCGCCAGGCCATCGCGCTCTTCGAGCGCATCCAGACCCCGCTCCTCGGCCTGATCTTGGCGGACCAGTCCCTGACGCGCCGGGCGATGGACCTCGTCGAGCGGGCCACCAAACTGCTGGCGAACGAGAAGGCGACCGTCAGTGCGAAGGATGCGAAGCGCGCCCTCGCCCTCATCGACGCCGTGGCGCCGCGCGCCAAGTCCGCGACCCTGCGCCGCGACCTCGCCACCGTGCGGAAGCAGATCGAGAAGGCAAGCGGCAAAACCGTGCGCGCGGTCCTCGATCAAATCCTCAAGACCCGACCTTCGAAGCGACGGAAGACCTGACCTTCGCTCGCGCATTTGCAATGGCGCACTTGCAGCGACGATAGCGTCGCGACTTGTGCGGGCAACCCGTTCGATAGCGGCGGAAGATCGTGAGCATGTCTGCCTCCGATTCTGCCGTCGAAAGGTCGAACGGTACATATCGGTGACACGCTCAAACCGCTCAAAACCAAACTATTGATACTAAAGCAGTTTAGGTTGGCGTCCCCAACGGGATTCGAACTTCGACGGCCCCTTTAGATTCTGTAAGTTACTGTAAATGCTAGGCGCTACAATTTCACAAAACTCTCAAATAGTCCATCGGAAGTACGTATTGAGTACACGAATGCCGCGCGAACAGGAAGATAGCATCGCGTTTTTAGCGGTGAACATGATCGAGCCTCGTCCGCCCTTATGAACGAGGCGACTCGCAATTCTCGAACAGTCTGCACTTGGCGACGCTTCGAGACCGAGACGGGGGGGTCGATTCCGACGTACCTTGGGCCGCGCGGGTTTCTGGCCGATCGTTCATCAAGTTACTGGAAACACTCACTCTCGAACGGCTCGACTAGGAGGGGGGGACGAAGGCGAGGACGAAGGGAGAATGTCTCATGCGGCTCTCCTGTATGGAGAGGAGGGGGCGTGTGTTTACATGAAACGTTTTCGCGCGCCGCGACACTAAATGGTATGAACCGACTCATTCAGGCTGCGCTCGCTCTTCTCCTTTCCATCAGCTGTGCGCACTCGGGAGGTGACGGCCGGCCGGCTCTCGAAGGACGTGTCGTCGACGCGAATGGCGTCGCCGTGGTCGGCGCGGAGGTGAGTGCGTCGGGCGCGAAATCGGTGCGGACGAACACGAACGGCAGGTTCGCGATCCGCGGCCGCCGCGGCACCGTCCCGGTGTCAGTGCGCGCCACGGGATTCATAGACACGACGCGCTTTCTGAACGACCGCGTCATCAACGTCGTCGTCGTGTGGCCGCGCGCGGCGGCGCAATCGTTGAAGACCGCCGTCGGCGGCACGCTCACGTTTCCCGGCGGAACGGTCGAGTTCCCGCCGAATGCGTTCGTCGAGGCGAGCGGGCGCCGCGTCGACGGTGAGGTTCAGATCGCGATGACGCTGCTCGATGTCTCCGATCCGCGGCAGGTGCGCAATGCGCCCGGGGACTTTCGCGCACGGATGCGCGACGGCGCGATCCGCCCCCTCGAGACGTTCGGCGTCTTCGAGGTGATCGCCGAGACGCCGAGCGAACAGCGCGTGGAGCTCGCGCGCGACCGGAGCGCGACCGTCGCGATCCGCGTGCCGCCCCGCGTACGTCCGCCGCGCGAGGTCGGCCTCTTCAGCTTCGAGCCGGCGACCGGACTGTGGGTTGAGCAGGGAACGATGTCGAGCACGGCGACCGAGAAGGTGCTCATTTCATCTCTCAGGACGCTCGGCACATGGAACGCGGATCAGGTCCTCCTCACGACCTGCATCAAAGTCCGCATCCTCGCCTGCGACAACGCGACGCCGGCCGTGAACGCGCTCGTAGCAGCCACCGGCGCCGACTACTCCGGCTTTTCGCAGGGCATCATCACCGATCCGAGCGGCGAGATCTGTCTGTCGGTGAAACGCAACGCGCGCGTGACGATCACGGCGACGCTCGGCGGCCGCGAGATCGAGCCGGTCGAGCTGGCGACGCCGAACCACGTCGCGAGCGCCGCCGACTGCGCGAGCGTCACGCAATGCCCGCTCGAGCTCTCGGCACACCTCGGGGAGAATGCCGCGCTCCATGATGATCTGAACACGCTCGGCCCGGACTTCTGGGCCGCGCACAACTGGACGAACAACACGGGCGATCCCAATTTCAACGTCGGCTGGCACCAGGACCACGTGTCGTTCGCGAGCGGCGAGATGACGCTGATGCTCAGCGACTACGGCGCCGTCGGCAACCAATGCACGACGCCCTCCGAGTGCTCGGGGATGCCGTACGCCTCGGGCGAGTCCCGCACGCACTGCTTCTACGGCTACGGCAAGTACGAGGCGACGTTCCGCACAGCTGCGGGCAGCGGTCTGCTGACGACGTTCTTCACGCTGGCACATCCGTCGGACGGCAGCTCGTGGCACGACGAGATCGACGTCGAGATCTTCGGACGCGCTCCCAATTCATCGGATCCGCCGTGCGCGGCTACGCACAGCATCCTCCAGACGCACTATTACGCGAAGGGCATCAGCGGCCCGGAGCAGAAGATCTGCCTCGGCTTCGACGCGTCGGCTCAGAATCACACGTACCGCTTCGAGTGGTCGCCGAACGACATCCAGTGGTTTGTCGACAACCAGCACGTTCACACCGAGACACGCGATCCGGGCGAGGAGTGGCCGATTCTTCCCGGCCGCATCGTGACGAACCTCTGGGCGGGAACGACCGCGGCCAACTTGTGGCTCGGGCCGTTCACGTATAGTGGGATCGAGATCCGCGCGCACTACGACACGATCGACTATCAGCCGTGAGTGCCTGCCGGATCCGCATCCGCGAAGCTGCTGGACCCCCGTCACCGCCGGCCAACGCGTAGCGCCTGAAGCGGATACTTCTTTGCCGATCAGCCGAGGAACTGCTTCGCGACGATATAGCGGAAAGCACGTACCTGAGGCACCGAGCGATCTCGGCGTTTAGAGCTAAACAGCTGATTTGATGATAGTTTAAGGTTGGCGTCCCCAACGGGATTCGAACCCGTGTTGGCGCCGTGAAAGGGCGCTGTCCTAGGCCTCTAGACGATGGGGACGTGCTGTTCGCTGCAACTCGTTGAAACCGCAGGCGCCGCGATGAGCGGTTGGTGAGCCCGGTAGGGATCGAACCTACGACCAATTGGTTAAAAGCCAACTGCTCTACCACTGAGCTACGGGCCCGCTGCTTCAACGATTCGTGCGAGCGCTCCGGCTCGCGAAGGTGGCCGACGATACCGACCGCTTCCGGTCCTGTCAACCACGGGTACACCGAACGCAACGACCGTGCACGTTATTGCCTGGCGGGCCAATCCGTTGCCTGGCGCCGCGCGTACTTTGGGACATGAAGAAAACAGCGCTGATCTGCCTCCTGCTCCTCTTCCCGATGGCGGCGTTGGCCGACCATCACGACGACGCGAAGCTCGATCCGATGCTCCGCCAACTCGACTTCATGGCCGGCACGTTCCGGTGCAGCGGAACCGCGTTCGCGACGCCGGACATGCCGCAACATGCCACCTCCGCCGAGGTCACGGGCAAGTGGGACGAGAGCGGATACTGGCTGGCCGCCACCTACGCCGAGAAGAAGTCCGCCGAGAACCCGAAGCCGTTCCGCTTCACCGGCTTCTTCGGATACGACCCCGAGATCAAGAAGCTCATCGTCGGCGGCGTCGACAACATGGGCGGCTACTCCAGCGGAACCAGCGACGGCACGCGCGGCGACACGCTGGTCTTCACCGGCCCGTGGCACATGCACGGGAAGACCGTGAACAGCCGCGACACCTTCCGCAAACTCGGCAACGGCCGCATGTCGCACACCGGCGAGCTCGAACAGAACGGCAAGTGGGTCAAGATCGGTGAAGAGACCTGCACGAAGCAGTGAGTCATCCCGGCGCGAGCCGCTTGATGATCTGGATCTGTCCCGTGTGATACAGATCGTGCGCGGCCACGCCGTACACCATCCGCACCTTCTTCGCGTCGCGCAGGTCCGCGTCCGACAGCGACGCGATTGCGGCGCGAAGGAGACGGTGCTCCTCGTCGAGCAACCTCACCAGCGCGCGCCACGCGTCGGCGTCCGCGCGCGCCGGTGACGCGAACCAGTTGCTCCCCTTCAGCGCGAACCTGCCGCGCTTCCCTCCCTGC